>CALVAR010000001.1 GCA_944325575.1 Candidatus Gastranaerophilales bacterium
CTTCGCCAACGTCAGCCTATCATCCCGATTTTTGTTTTTGTTAGTAAATCAAGGACAAGATTACATCTTGTCACAACTTGCAAAAGATAACGCTTACGCTATCTTTTAGCAGTTCTGATTCGCTGCCGTAGGGCTCATACTTCGCCAACGTCAGCCTATCATCCCGATTTTTTGTTTTGTTTAAATATCAAGGGTGTTGCTTACTGTAAATTTAAATTGCTCATATTTTGCTCACATTCGATTTTTTGAACAAACCCATTGCTTCATTTTTTATATTAGTCATTACTTGATTGTATATGTTTAATGTAGTTTTTAATGTTGCATGTTCCAATTTCCTTTACAACTTTGGAAGCTAGACAATTTTTATGTCCAAATTGTTTTTATATATATGTGAAGGTATAAATAGTGTGAAAGGATTATTTATTATGGCTGAAACATCTGGATCTTGCGGTATTGCTCCGTACAGAAAAAATCCCGGAATTTATCATCAGGAATTAAAATTTTTTGATAAAATCAAAAAAGATTATGAGTTACAACAGGCTGCTAAAGTGGAAAGAGAATATGAAAGAATTATGCAGATTCCGCCTCAGGAACGAACATTTTCTGAAAAAATGCTGGTTGCTCAGGTAAACGCAGCTAAGGCAGCTGATTTTCTTAATTCTGTTTTAGAACCAAGCATAAAATATATGGCTTAAGCTATTTTTCAATTTTAATTGTTATAAAAGAATTTGCATCGATTTTTATCGGTTCAAGTTCTTTTACTATGGATAAATTTTTATTTTCCATTGCATCTGTTAAATAAATGGCTTTATAAGGCAGCTGTGTAGAGAATTTCATCGTTTCAGCCCTATCAGATTTATTTACAAATCTGACAATAAGATTTCCTTTTTTGTCCAGCTTTGCAGTGCTTAATAAGATATTTGTATTCCCGCTGTCAAAAAGTTTGTAATTCCCAAAGTCAGCTTGCAGAAGCTTTGCTGTATTATAAAATTTTTCTGCAGCTTTTTGCATATCTTTAATATTTTTTGTAAAGCAAATTGCAAATTTTGCGTTGTTTTCTCCTGTCATTTGTAAATCAGGTGTCGGCAAAGGCGGTCCAGCCGGTGTTCCTCTTGTCGGATTGTGAGGGTTTGAAATTGTTCCGGTTGCTCTTAACAGTGTGAGTCTTAAGTTATTTTTATAAACTTCATACTCTTGTAAACCTTCTGTGATAAATCCGGTATCCTGCGCCCACAGACATTTTTGTATCGGTGCAGTGTTGTGTTTTAGTTCTATACCTCTTTGTGCCGGTATGTATTGATAAATATCATACTCTGCATCAAATTTTCTTGTGACATATCCTGCCAGATCATCAGAGACGGTTTTTTCTATACAATTTTCCATATTAAATTGAACTTGCAGTATATGATCTTTTGATTTGTTATTCCAATTTATATCAAATTCCAGATAATCATTCCTGTTTTCCAAAATAACATCAGTTTTTATTATATGTCTTTTCTTTTTCAAAGAACGGCCTTTTGTAGAAGATTGCTGCGGTATAAACAGCTCGAATTGAAGTTCCAGTATACTTCTTATTCTGCCTTTTTCTTTTATTCTTGTTTTTCTTATATCCGCTTTAAGCGGTGCATCATTTTTTAATGCGCCGAAATTGTAGCTGTCGCCTATGTCTGCTCTGTCTATGAATTGTATAAAATCATTGTATGTCTTTCCGGATTTTTTATCCGTAACAAATATTTTCCCTTTTTCTACAGCAAGTTTTATAAAACTGTTTTCTATTGAGTTGTTTTTTATGCTCAAAGTGCCGGAGTTATTTATATCCTCCGGTTCAATTGTTTTTGTTGAAAGAGCTTTTATGTTCTTTACGTCAATAAGGTATTCATAAAGCCTTGTATAATCTTCTGTAACCGGTATTTTGTTTATGGGGTATACTTTGCTGTCAGGGAATCCTTTAAGAGTTTGAATAAGCTGTGCATTATATGCTGCTGGCAGCTTTTTATCCGTTATAATTTTCAATGCTCCGTCAAAATCAAAATTCGAAAGATTTATAACAGACAGCTTGTTATCTTTATATAAATCTCTTTCAATACTTTTAGAAACCGCATGTAAGGTCTCTGCAAGCTTTAAGAAGCGGCTTTTGTTTTCTTTGTGTACATTATCTATACTGCAGCCGTATATGCTGTCATGAGGCTGATTTTGAAGAAGCAGGTCGTATGCATAGTCTATTTGCGGCTGATAAGAGTTTGTTTTGTTTAAATATGCAGTTACTGCCTGCAAAGGCTGGTATACCCTTGAAAGCTGCCACTGGTATCTGCTGTTTAATTGTTTTAAATCTATTCTTGAAGATAATACTCCGGGAAGAATAAAGTTTCTTTTTGTACTTCTGAATTCTTGTTTTATATTTTTCTTAAAATTATTTTTAACCTTTTTAAGGTATTCAAAAGGTGTTGTCAGAATAATTTTGTAATCATCAAGAAGCTTGTTTACTTCTTTAATTTGCTCTTTTATATTGTCTGCCGCTGCCAGATGGTCAGCTCCAAGCGGCAAAAGAATTGCATCAGACGAGTATTTTGCAATTCTGTCGAGGGTTCTTTTGAGCATTTGTACTTTTTTGTCGTATGTAGTATCTATGCTGAAATAGTCATGAAAGTATCCTTCTATTAAATATACGGAATCAGTTCCGTTAAATTTAAATTCCGAGTCAAGCTCTCCCAATCCTCTCCAGAACATTGCATACGGTATTTCAAAATATTTTATTATGGACGGAATATGTGCACTGTGACCGAAAGTATCCGCATGATATGCAATAAAATCACTGCAACCGTATTCTTTTGAATAAGCTATGCCTTTTTGTAAATTCTTTATCAGTGACTCCGCATCAACGAGAAAACTGTCTGTCGAGCAATAGTAGGGGCCTATAAAAAGTCTTTTTTCTTTAATAAATTTTTTAACTGTGTCTTTTTTCTCAGGACGAAGCTCAAAATAGTCCTCCAATGCCAGAGTCTGTCCGTCAAAGTAAAAAGACGGAAGTTCGTTTTTGTCGAGTTTGTTTAATATGTCATCAAAAACTTCTACGAGTCGTATTCTAAATTCTTCAAACTCTCTGTACCATTCTCTGTCCCAGTGAGTATGGATATATGCATAAACTTTTTTCTTCATAGTTATTATATTAAACCATCTGTCTTATCCTGCCAAAATATTAAAGTATCTTTACCCGTTTTTCATACAATTGTTTTACATATATGTAATATAAATTATAATTCTGTTATGAAAAAAATTATTACTATAATCATTCTAGTTGTTATATTTTTGATAATTGCATTTTGCTTTTTTAAAAGACCTTCTTCGCACAAGGTTCTAAAAGTTATTTCGCAAAATGAATTTTATATTGATTTTAATGATAATAACACAGCTGACACAGAAGAACTCGTAATACTTACTGATATTGATATCGAACCGGAATCTCTTAATAAAATCGATATTGCACGTCTTAATTATCTGGGGAAAAGGTATGCCGAAAATGTTTTGCTAAATAAATATGTTTTTTATGAAAAGAATAAAATTGTATTGCCTGACGGTTCTGATTATAAAACTTTACTTGAAAACAAAGGGTATTTTTTGTCTTCAAAAAACGCACTACTTGTAAATAATAATATAAATAGTGCCAAAAAATTAAATCTTATAGTTTATAACAAGAACACAAATAAATATCATAAATTGGACTGTAAATACGCACTGAATTCACCTGTAATAGAAATAATTGAGTTATCAAATCTGCCGGACAAAGCAGTGCCGTGTAAACTTTGTATCTTAAATAATGTTGATAAGAAATTGCAAAATAAAACGGCAAATACACGTATTGCCGTATATCCGAGGGATGTATATGAAAAATATTCTCCCGTATACAGGGATTCTGGTATAGAATTTTACGTTACAGATTATACAAAGTATTTTTACCCTTCTCAAAAATGTTTAACTACTGCCTGTATGTCTCTTGTAAAAGAAATTAATAATGCAAAAAATACCATTGATTTTGCAATATACGGAATAGATAAGCAGCCTGCCGTAATAAATGCTTTAATTAATGCTAAAAAGCGGGGTGTAAAAATACGATGGGTTTATGATACGGATAGTAAAGGTTCTACAATATATAATGACTCACTTAAACTTGCAAAGCACCTTTCATCGGCAAAAACAGATTCTTCGGCTGCGGGGGCTCTTTTACCTGACGGAAAGAAGATGCGAGATTCCATAATGCATAATAAATTTTTTATATTCGACAATCAAAGAGTCTGGACGGGCTCCGCCAATATTTCTCATACGGATCTGGCCGGCTTTAATGCAAATTCTGCTGTACTTATTAATTCAAAGGCTGTTGCATCTATTTTTGAAAAGGAATTTGAGCAAATGTTTGCCGGTAAATTTCATCAGCTTAAACAATCAACGGATAAGAACATTGCAACAGTTGCAAAATCGGAAATTTCCGTATATTTTTCTCCTCAGGATAATGTTATTACACAGCATATAATTCCTTTGATAAATTCTGCGCAAAAATATATTTACGTGCCCGTGTTTGTTGTTACACACAGAGATTTTAACAACGCGTTGATTAATGCAAAAAACAGAGGCGTTGATGTGAGGATGATTGTTGATGCTACATCTGCTTCTTCGAAATACTCTTCAGTAAAATTTTTGCGCTCAAGCGGTATAAAAGTAAAAACAGAAAATCGTGCCGGCAAAATGCATATGAAGTCCATAATTATTGACGGAAAATACGTTGTACTTGGTTCTATGAATTACACAAAAAGCGGAGAGAAATATAATGATGAAAATGTTTTGATAATAAAAAATACGGAACTTGCTTCCAAATTTAGAGAAAAATTCTTGTATTTTTATAATGATATTCCTGACAAATGGTTATATAAAAATCCCGGTGCCGAATCACATAATTCGATTAATTCTTGTAACGACGGTATTGATAATGATTTTGACGACAAAATCGATTTAAATGATGATTCCTGCAATTTTAAACTAAAAAAGCAGGAATCAATAAAAAACTAATTTATTTCATATTGTCTACTGACTCCTCTATTTTTTGAACCTGTGCGATAAAACAAGTCCGTTTTTATCAACAAGTCCGGCACAGGCAACAGCGAAATCGGACGGGGCTGACTGAAACGAACGCCCCTTGTGAGGGAAAACCACGCTTTTCCCGAACGTCTGATTTCAAGACAGTGCATGGGGGCACTTTAGCTATATCTATGCTTATGCGTCCTCGCTACTTCTCATAAATATGCCACCGGCATATTTATTCGACAGAGTGTGTACCACTTTTAGCTTGAGATGCAGGCGAGTTTACAAGCCGTACATATCAGGATGCTCTTGAGTACAAGCGAGGCCGCCTCTGATTAATGTGATTAATATGTACCGGGTATCAATTTATCGTAATCTTCCACTGTACCGTTATCCATACAGCACAGTATTATTGCTTTGCCAAGCGGGTGTAAATCTGATTTAAGGTACAATTTGAGTTCTTCCTTAAAGAAGTCTTCAAGCATTTTTGCACCTTTATCATAACCTTCGTCCTCAATTTGCGGCTGTTTTGTAACATCAAAGAATTTCTTTGATATCGGAGTACCTTCAATATGAATATTTTCCGGAATATATCCGCCAAGCGGGTGGCGTGCAGGCTTTAGGTTTAATTTTTTAAATGAAGCCTGTCCTCTTCTTGCCAGATATTCTCTTATAACCCATTCTCCCATAAAACCGACTTCCCAGGCACCTATGTGCTGATTTGGGATCAGGATATTTCTGGTTTTTGTTGTTCTCATAAATTGTTCAAGCAGGATATTGGCCAGGTCTACTCTTTTGCCGGTTGCAAAAGGCCAGAAGGAGCCGACACCTTCGCTTTGGAGTTTAAAAGAGTCTTTCCCTTCTCCTGTAATACTCGGGTTGCCGAATCCTCTCGGTGCAACAAGTCTCCACAGCCATGCAAGCGCAGGCGGAAGTATATGCAGCATTCCGAAAATACCGTAGGACGGATTTTCTTTTGTACAAGGCGGTGTTCTTAGCCCGAAACTTCTGTAATCTATTTCAATAGGACCGTCCTGTATATTTTTCATCTGTTCTCTGGGAATAATAATTCTCGGATTAGGACATTTTTTGCCGGGAGAATCTTCAACGTGTTCCCATATCAGGCATGTTGCATCCGGATGTGCTTCGAGATTAAAAAATATAAGCGGTTCTTTGGGGTTAGTGGTTACAGATTCAAGATTTGGGTCTGTTCCGTATTTTTTTATGTGATCTATTCTCACAAACCAGGAACGCTCTGCATCTGCTACACACAGACGCCCGTTGTCCCTGTAAAAACTAGGGTGGCACAATGCCATGTCATCGGTAACGGGTTTTAGTTTACAACCCTGAGGAAGTGCAAGATATTTTTCTTCACCTGTGACAACATTTTTTCCGAGTAAAAGACGTCCGTCTTCTTCACGATGTGCGTATTCAAGCATTTCGCTCTTGCCGCTTCCCGATGCCCCTTCATGGAGTATACTGATATCATTGTCATACGGGGTTGTAATATTTACAGTAGATGCGTGTACTGTTACAAAGTCTTCTTTCAACCCAAGCGCAAGAAGTACTCCGTATACGCCTTTTTTTGCACTCGGACCGGGGTAGAGGTTGTATGAAAATACCTCGTGTACTTTCCCATGCTGGTTGTGTACAACAACCTGTTTTCCTTCAAAATGAGAATGTCTGAATGGCGGGGCTACGTATATTATAGCTTTGGGTTCAAAGTCTTTCTCCAGCTTATCCGGTGGTATCATTCCCTGTAAGTCATAGATGCTTGCTGCGAAAAATGCTGCATTTTTTGGAGCTACCATAAGTGCAGGATAACCGTACTCTGTTCCTCCTGCCATAAAAGGTACTAAGATTAACTCGTTTGATGCCAGCCAGTCAAAGGTTTCCTGTCTTATAGGTGCAAAATCTTTTTTAAAACGTTCATTAAACGTTATTTTATCTGTCATTTCTATATTGTTTACTACCATACAATTGGGGTCTCTTCGTCTCATGTATGGATCTGTATAGTTTATTGCAATGCCGTTTTTGCATCTTACAACAGTCGCTTCTACAATGTTTCCTTTCTCAGGTACATTGTAGCTTACATCATAGGTTAAATTGCCAGCACCGTTTGTCGCCAGATCTATTAATTCGCTTCGCTTTTCCGGAAGTATAACATTTTTCGATTTTTCAAAAACTTTTTTTAAGTCGCTTCCTATGTTCCAATGCTGCCAAACCTTATTTGATGTTAATAAATTTTCCATTTTTATCCCTTAACTGCTAATCTTTATTCGATTATATTATAAATTTGACCTTTAATCTAAAAAATATAGAAATATGTAAATTAATTTCAATATTTGTTTAAAATATTACTGATAAATTAGGCTCTAAAGAGCTAGTGTAAGGTATATTCTGAAGGGAATATTATAAATATAAAGGTTAATTTGCAAAGGAGTCGAAAGAAATGGTTAATTCAGTAAATTCAATTTCCACATCAAGTGTTCAATCTACAAGTACCAGCGGTTTGTCTGAAGAAGAAAAAAAGAAAAAAGCCGAAGAAGAAGGCTTGCTTTCTATGGATAACAATCAAGAAACTTTGACAAATACTGCTCAAACAACAACTCTTACAGAAGATACTGCTAAATCTGAGGCTTTATCTTATATTAATACTTTAAAAGCACAGTATCCGCAGCTTGCTGCAAAATTGGATTCATACTATTCAAATCTTGATTTTGCAACGCTTTGCTCGAAAGCTGCTTCCACTACTGACATACGCGCATACATATATAGTGAAACACAAAGCTTTTTAAATTAACTTGTGTTTCAACAATAAAAGGCTCTGCTAATTTTAGCCGGGCCTTTTATTCTTCTGCTTTTTCAAATTTTTTATAAAACTCTTCTTTTTCCCTTACAAACAATAAATCAGGATAACCTTCACGCTTGTACAGAACCATTATCTGTTTGTCATTGGCATTTGTACAGTTTTTGACATCGTCTCTTATCATATAGTAGGTGTCTCCTGTTTTCAGGTGTTTAAATTTTGTGGTCATTATGATTCCAATGCCTCCAGCACTTCATCTATATGACCTTTTACTTTAACTTTGCGCCATTCTTTTATAACCTCTCCGCTTTTATCAATCAGAAATGTTGAGCGGATAATTCCCATATATTTTCTGCCGTACATGGATTTTTCGCCCCATGCTCCAAAAATTTCAGCCAGTTGGTGTTCAGTATCTGACAGCAGAGGGAAATTTAGACTCTGTTTTTCTTTAAATGATTTATGGCTTTTTATACTATCAGGGCTGATGCCTATGACCTGGGCTTTTTGACACCATCTGTTTTTATTTTCTCTAAAGTCACAGGCTTCTTGGGTGCAGCCAGATGTATTATCTTTAGGGTAAAAATATAATATTGTTGTTTTGCCTGTCAGGTCAGATATTTTGTATTCTTTTTCTTCTCCGTTTTCATCTATGCCTGATAAAGTTATATTGATGTCTTTTATATTCATAATCTGTCCGCTCTTTTTTATATCAAAACCATATAAAGTTTACACTATGAGAACACTTATTACAATCTTTTATTCTTTTATAACTAATAAAACAGAACACCTGTCAGATTATTTAAACAGGTGCTCTGTGTTGAATATTTGTATATGAATACAAACTGATTGCTGGTATAAATGGCTTAGTTATTAATTCTGTCCGTTTATCTCTTGTTCCTTTTTATCTACTTCATCTTTTGTCATAGGATAAAGAGTCTGAGGAAGGTTTCCTTTATTGTCCAGCTGACATAAATAATAACAATCAAATTCTTTGTCATAAGATACATAATAATCACCAGCTTTTCCATAAAGTTTTAATTCTGTTAGACTATTCCATTTTTTCTCCCGCTCATTATTAACCTTGCCATCACCGGAATTAGAAGCAGGTTTTAAATTTGTAGAAGCAGGCTTCAAAGTAGCTCTTTTAGCAGTAGTGTTTACACTAACCATATTGTATCTGCCAAGAGCATTTAATCCTGAAGTCTGTATATTAAGTTTTACCTCGGGCTTCTTTGTCTCTTTTTCAGCAGCCTTTGTTTCTTCCTGCTCATTCTTCTGATTGTTTACTGTAGCTCTCTGTAATTTTGTGTTTACTTGAAAACTGCTTGTTCTAAAATTGATTCCTGACATACACTATATCTCCTTTTTTATGTTAACAGTATCTTTATCGTGTTTTTTTTTTTTTCTTTAGGAAATATAAGGAACAATTTACATTTTGTTACATACTATGTATGTATAAAGTATATACAAATAAGTCGATATTCCCTCTGAGAGCGGTTAAATTTGTTAAATTAAGGTAATAAAAGAAAACAAGCGGACGACGGGACTCGCAACGGCAATCTAGGCGAGGAACGAGCCGTAGAGAGCCGGAGTGCTGGCGATTTGCGGAGCAAATCGAACACGTAAACCGCAGATGTAGCAAACTTGTTTTGCGTACAGATGCGTGGGAGAGGCAAAAAACAATGAAAAGAAAACAAGCGGACGACGGGACTCGCAACGGCAATCTAGGCGAGGAACGAGCCGTAGAGAGCCGGAGTGCTGGCGATTTGCGGAGCAAATCGAACACGTAAACCGCAGATGTAGCAAACTTGTTTTGCGTACAGATGCGAGGGAGAGGCAAAAAACAATGAAAAGAAAACAAGCGGACGACGGGACTCGAACCCGCGGCGTCAACCTTGGGAAGGTTGCATTCTACCACTGAATTACATCCGCAATTTATATATTTATTTTATCACTTAATTTTTAATGTTAACTATTTATTTTAATCTCGCATGTTGAGTATATTGTTTTTTGTTTTACTATATGAATATACACTAGCTAAATTATGGTTTTAATATGCGTGTACAAAATGTTAGTTTTACACAAAGTTTTGTTTGTGCAAAAAATTCTAAAGTTAACTCAAATAAGTTGTCTATACAGCCGGCTGCTCAAACTGCCTTAGGGTGGTTCGCTTTTGGTGTAGGGCTTGATTTTGTAGGCCGTAAATGCAGTATTTTTAAATCTCCTGCTAAGAATTCTTTATTTATAAATAGTGTATTAGCATTTATGGCCGGCAGTTATACATTTTTTAAAGCAAGAAAATAAATTTGATATATATCTTTAAAATGTTATTTTTAAATTATCTTTAAAAATGAATGTTACAGATTGTATTCTGTTTAAATCTAATCCCATAGCCAGAATTCTTAGAGATTCTCCTTTTTTTATTGTGTAATTCTTTGGAAAATCGTACAAGTAGGGATTCTTTTCTATATCTCCTTTAACGCCGTTGTATTCTCCAACCAGCGGTATATATGTTTGCCAATATTTAAGATATCTTGCATTTACACGTGTCCAGTGGCTTTTTCTCGTAATATTCTTATTTGCGTGATACTCTGAGTCAACTCCTTTCAACAATAAATCCTGGTCTGTATTGTTGGTAATTATATATTCATAAGGATTACCTTCCTTGTATGAATATTCGAATTTGTACATGTTTTTTTCTATTTTTATACCGTCTTTGTCATAAACATCACTATGTATCTTTTGAAGTTGTATTGATTTGTCGTATTTTTTGTAGGGATTTGTATTAAACCAGGTATCTACGGCAGCAAAAGCGGGTGCTGCTAATCCAATAAGCATGATTATGATAAGTATATTTTTCATTTTTTTCTCCTTTTTCTTTTTTATTATTTTTACATGTGTATTTAAAATCTGCTATATAATAAAAAAATTTTTAACTAAACTTATCATTTTGTTCAAATTTATTTTAATATTTTGAATAGATTGCGTAAAACAGTTTTTAAGTGGTGCCACGTCTCACTCTGCCGAAATAAATGTGCCGGTGACACATTTATTGAGAGGTAACCAAGGGTTCGATTCCGAGGAATAAAAAAACACCCGAAGGTGTTTTAAAAAGTGGTGCCACGTCTCGGAATCGAACCAAGGACACAGGGATTTTCAGTCCCTTGCTCTACCAACTGAGCTAACGTGGCATATAATATTCAATTTTTTAGAGTTGGTAGAGCAAGCTCTACTAATCTAATTAGATTTTATCTCTCAAACCGGAAAGTTAACCTGTTACTTAAGCATATCAAAAAAAGCTGCAGAGTCAATAATTTTTTTGTATTTATATATAACTAGCCTATTAATTGACTTTTTGATAGAATTATCTTATACATTATAGGATGTAATTTAAGGAGGAGATAGATATTATGTCAAATGCTATGGATATTAATGATTCAACATTTGAACAGGAAGTTGTAAATTCATCAGAGCTTACTATAGTTGATTTTTGGGCGCCATGGTGCGGACCTTGCAGAAAACTTGGACCTGTTTTGGATGAAGTAGCTCAAGAATATGAAGGCAAAGTAAAAATAGTAAAGCTGAATACCGATGAAAATCTTAAAACCGCTAAAGAATACTCTGTCAGCGGTTTGCCTACATTGCTTGTTTTTAAAGGCGGCAAAGCAGTAGAAAGACTTGTCGGCTTAATGCCCAAAACAACTATTGTTTCTAATATTGAAAAACATTTATAGGATATTTGAGAGATAAAAAAGACCAACTTTAAGTTGGTCTTTTTTTATTTGTTATTTTGCTTTTGTTGAGCTTCATTCGGTGTTCTCTGTGAAAGAACTTTTTTGCCTGTCAGTCTCGACATAAATCTGAAGAATTTACCTTTTATGCCCGGGTCAGTAATATTATTGTATTCTTTATCGAGTATTTCTTTTCTGGACATTGGTGAGACAGGCATTCCTATGGCAGTTCTGTTTACATATTCTCCAACAAGCGTGGATGCAGTATTAACGGTTTGTGCTCCAAACAGGCTGGAATTGTACAAGCTTCTAAAAGTGTTGTTAAAGAGGTTTATAATCATTACATTAAAGAAGGTTCTTGATGTTTCTTGTACAAGTCTTTCTTTTGCTTTTGTAACAGCTTGCTCTTTGTTTTCACCGTTTGATTTTTGCATAACCATGTTGTGGTTATCTGTCATTAAGAACCAAAGTGTCGCTGCAGTTGATGTATTTTTGGCAAGTGCTGACAAATCCGAATTGGAAATGCTCGACATTGTCGTTGTATTAAAGCCTTTATTGAACTGTTTGTTCATATAATCTGCAAAGTCATTTTTTGCGTAATCAATTTTTGCAATGCCTTTATGTTCACCAAATACTTTAGGCAACTTAATCATCGGCTCTTTAGTTATTCTGTCTATTGTTTTTGCAACAAGTTCTTGCTCTTTTATATATTCAGGAAGTTTAACTTCAGGTTTTATCCAGTTTGCAATGTACTTAGCAAAGTGTTTATATGGAAGGGTAATTGTACCCCAGATAAACTTAAATGGTTCTGTAACAAGATCTGCAAATTGTTTTGCACCGCTTATATCTCTCTTGCCCAAATTGATGAGCTCTGCATTAACTGAGTTCTCAACGAGATTTTTATATTTCTCCGCTGCTTCAGGATTTTTAGCCCTAAGCATTTTTATTGATTTTTCAAACAAGGATAGATTTTCTGCAGCATCATCAACTTTAAATCGGTTTTCAAATGTAAATTCATAATCTTTAGCTATTTTCTTAACAAGCTTTTTAGCCTTATTATAGTTATTTGTATCTACAATACCGTTTTTATCAATGATTATTTCTTTAATTTGTCTTGCTTCATCAGATAAGTTATTATTCTCCATCAACTTAAATAAGTCATTTAAATTCTTAGTTATAATATCTTTTTTTCTGTTTTTAAGGAAGGCTTGAGCTTCATTGTATACGGGAATATCTTTAAAGTTCTTGTTCAATTTTGCATTTGCAATATGTTCAAACTTCTGTCCTAATTCATTTAGTCCCGCTTCCTTTAACACCTGTGCAAATTCTCCGGACAGCGATTCTACCTTTTTGGTTTTTTGGTAGCGGTTTATTACCTGTTCAAAATATTCGCCTACAGTTGTGTCATATTCTTTAAGCTTGTTAATTATTCTCTGGTATTCATCTTTTGCCAGTGTGTAATCACGTCTTGTAATTGAATTAAATGCACTATTATATTTTGCTGAAATGACTTTTAAATAGTCTCCGATTTTTGCACCATTTTGAAGTTTTATATTTTTTCCATGTTTAAGGGCAAAAGCAAGCACAATCGTTCCTACAAACCATTTAGCTATCGTTCCCGGCGAGAGCAAAGGTTTTGAGTCTGAAGAAATTACGGATTTTTTAGGAGAGTTCGCATCTGACATCTGAGCTAAAGGCATGTCGGAAGCTATTCCAAAACCCTGAAATACTTGAGAGCTTTTGAATGCCGGATTGGAGTTGTGCTTTATGTCATTGTTGGTTTCTTTTTCAGGTTGATAATCAGCAGGAAGTGTGCCTTCTTTCTTGTTCATTTCAATGGCTTCTTCCTTATTTATCATGTGAATCTTTTTGCCGTTTGATAATCTTGAAAATGCTTCAGTTATTAATACAGTTAAGGCTGTTACGCCAATGAATGTAGCTTTGCTCTTATTAATCCATTTAGACAGTGCACCCAGTGTAATAAGCTGCAGATATGCGTTTGATAATACACGTTTTGTTTCCTGATTGAAACGTAATTTTCTTTCCTTATCAGCTTTTTGCTGGTCATCATCACATATTCTTGAGAGGTTATAAGCATCATTTGCAAGGAAAAATGCCGGAATAAACCCTGTAACTATTCTTGTCAGTGCTCTTTCATGTACTGCATTGTAATTTCCGGATTTTGGGTCAAACATTTTCAGTGCATTTGACATTAAGCCTGCTGATCTGATGTTATCTGCGTCATATTTATATTTTGATGCAGAATCCATATAGCCTATCAATGAATTAACAATATCGGCATTATCAAGTGTGTCCATATGATTTTTTAAGATATTGCCTGAATGTTGTGCTGTTTTTTGGGCTGCACTGCTTTTACTGAAAAAAGATTTCTTTAGTGATGCCACAATGCGGAAAGGTATATCCGTTATAGGTGAAATAGCTGCATCAAATAACTGTTTTGTCCAGTTTTTTTCTTTTATTTTTACTTCCGAGCCGTCTGCTGTTTTTGTGATATATTTTTGTATTTCTTCCCAGCTGCTTGTATTTTCTTCTAACACTACTGGTGCTTTACCTATGTATTTTTTAAGAAAAGCAAGGCTGTCTCTTAGTCTGTATTCTTTGTTATTGTAAAGCGCGAGTGATTTTCTCAGCGTTGCCAAACCTTTAAAAGAAACGCCTCTAAAGGAAATGTCATCTGATTCTCTCTTTAAAGGCGTTTCAACAAAATTATTATTTGAAAAGTGTTCTTTAGTCGCAAAAGCTTTTTTCTTGCGAATGTTCGGCTCTTTATATAAAATGTTTGGTTTTTGATTAATTATCATTTTTTCCTGCCCATGTGTAATGTCTCATAAGCTATTTACTTTTGCAATAATTACACATAAAATTTTAACTTTAATTAATATTAAATAGAAATCCTTACACTTCTATTGCTTTAATACTAATAAGAGTTTTTTTTTGCTAGTGCATGACAATAATGCAACATAAGTTAACATATGTTGTGGGCAATGTAATGATAATGACAAATCTACCTGTAATTTTGGAATTGTAGCGGTATGTCGTAAGAGTCTTCTTTTTCTTTTAAAAGTCTTATTACATCCTGCAGGTCGTCTTTACTTTTGCCGGATACTCTTACCTGATCACCCTGGATAGAGGCTTGAACTTTTATTTTAGAAGCTTTTATATCAGCGACTATTTTTTTACCAAGTTCTGTGCTCAATCCCTTTTTCAAATTAAACACCTGTCTTACATTTCCGCCGAGTGCATTTTCTATAGGCTGAGGATCCAGAATTTTTATGTTTATATTTCTCTTAACAAGTTTTGTCTGCAAAATATCCAGTATATTTCTCAACTTCATGTCATCGCTTGTTGTTATGGTAATTGCTTTGTCAGCTTCAAGATTTATATCAGAGTTAGTATTCTTTAAATCAAATCTTGAAGTCAATTCTCTTTTTGCTTGATCTACAGCATTTACCAACTCCTGTTTATCAAATTCTGATACAACATCAAAACTGCATTCTTTTGCCATAATATCCTCCTGAACAATAAAACTGATAAGTCTTATTATATCAAAACAAGCAAAATCTGTCAGTTAGTCTAAAATTCTTACCGTAGAATGATTGCCTAAATTTCTGTTGAGCATATGTCCGCCATGTGTACCCATATAGTAGTCCTGTGAGCCTACACCATTAATATACGGGTTGTATGGATCATATATAGGCGGAGTAAAGCCCGTTAATGACCCTGAGCCAAAGTTCCCGAAAACAACCCCAAGCAAGTTTTGAAGCATGCCGCTGACACCTCTGTTTATATTTGATCCGCTCCAGCTGCTATTAGGTGTATAGTATGGACTCATATTATTGTATTGCGGATATACGTTTTGGCTTTGAACAATTTCGGGAAACGAGTTGTAATGTTTTGCTGCTGTTTTTACTGTATCAAATCTTTCCGAAAGATTTCCGCCTTGCATTGCTCCTAGCATTTCTTTTTCTAAACGTGTAATTCTTGAATCTGTATCATCATTGGGATAAGTACGCCCGAGTACCTTGGTCTCAAGTCTTGCAAGTTCTCGTGTTGATATATTGTACATTACGCCGGGATCAATATTGGCCAATATATTGTCGACTCTTGTTGCAAGCGGCATCGAGTCAAAATTTCTTCGAAAAATTCTTTTTTCTATACGGCTTAACCTGTTATATATATTTTCTTTTTCGTATGTTTTTTTGAATAGATTAAATTCTATTTGCGTAATTTTGGGGTAATTTTCGTTGATTCCGGGTTCACTGTACGGCGCCGCCAGAGGCGCTATACTAAGCGGTTTAAAGGTCTTTACTTTATATGCGTTTGCCGGTAATGAAACAGCTGCTAATGATAGTAATAAAACAAACTGCATAACATATTTACGCATAATAATATCCTCTGTCTTTTGCCTGAATATTTTAACAATATAGCTCATTGTTATTTGTTGCATTAGACAGACAAGTGCGTTTCGGGATTATGTTGCATCTTTTAAAATATGAATAGTTATATCAAGCTGTTCTCTGAACAGTTCGATTTGTGCATTTATGCTGTTAGGACTGTATATCTGCCCTTCTCCCTGATATGTTAAGTATTTTAGGTAAACCTGAGACTCGCATCTTAGTGTTGCCAGCGTACGTGCTTCTGCAGCAATATTTTGAAGCTTTACGAATGAAATGTAGTATCTCTCAGGTCTGTTTGCGTATTTTTCAGCCATAAAGTCCGCATGATCTATTATTGAACTTGCTATTGCATTAAATTTTTGCACACTTCCGTTGTTATCTATACATTTTTTCATTTTTTCAAGCAGTGCAATAACGTCATTAAGATCATTTATATAAGGAGATGTCTTATCTCTTTTTAAAATAATATCAATATACTGAGGGTTTTCTCTCGGCGCTTTTTTGTATTGAGGATTGCTGTAGGGACCGGAGGTATTAAATATAGGTTTGGTTTTCTGTGGAGTTGTCCTTAATGTTTCAAACTGAGCATTTATATCAGGCAGGCTTCCTTTATATCCTGAGCCTGTACAGAATAATATTGTCAGTAAAAATATGGATAAACTTTTGAAAACCTTTTTCATAGTAATAATTATAACTGAATTTTTTATGAAGTCATAATTTTGACTTTGCTCTATCAGGTGTTTATCATAATTGTATGGATTTATTTGACTCATACGCAAATCAAAATAAGCAAATACCCCTTGCGGAACAGCTGAGACCAAAGACCTTGGATGAGTTTTTGGGGCAAAATAATGTAGTGGGGCAAAATTCTGCTTTTATAAATCTTTTGCGCTCGGGACATTTGTTCTCCTGTATATTCTGGGGACCGCCCGGGTGCGGGAAAACTACACTTGCAAGACTTGTTGCTTCTAATACTAACAGCTCTTTTATTGAATTGAGTGCGGTTAATTCAGGTATAAAGGATATAAAAGACTGTGTTGAAAAAGCTAAAGAAAATTTAAGATACAATAAAAAAACGATTATTTTTATTGATGAAATCCATAGATATTCAAAAACACAACAGGATGCTTTGCTTCCGTATCTGGAAAACGGCACGTTTTATCTTATAGGCTCTACTACGGAAAATCCATCTTTTCAGGTTGTTCCTGCTCTGATATCAAGGGTTCAGGTCCTTATGCTCCAGCCGATTGACGATGACAATCTATATTCTATTGTTGAAAAAGGTTTTAAATATCTGTCTGATAAACACGGTCCTATTGTCCTTAAACAGCGAGTTATCGATTTTATTGTAAAATATGCCGGCGGAGATGCAAGACTTGCTTTAAATCTTGTTGAAAATGCATATTATGCGGCTGATTTAATTGATAACAAACGTAATCTTACTTTAGAGCTCTTAGAAACTCTTGCACAGGAAAAAAGAATCAAGTACTCAAGACAGGAGCATTACGATTGTGCGTCTGCTTTTCAAAAAAGTTTGAGAGGAAGCGATAAAAATGCTGCAATTTACTGGCTGGCTAAAATGATTGCAGGCGGTGAAGATCCTCGCTTTATTGCAAGACGTTTAATTGTTTGTGCCGCAGAAGATGTTGGGCTTGCTGATCCTAATGCACTAAATATTGCTGTTAATGCATATAAGGCCTCGGAGCTCCTCGGCCTTCCTGAAGCAAGAATACCCCTTGCACTGGCTGTTGCTTATGTCTCGGATGCTCCTAAATCAAATGAGGCTATTTGTGCTGTGGATGAAGCGTTATCTGATATCGGAAGCGGTTTGGATTTTCCTCCTCCGATGCATTTACGTGATGCTCATTATAAGGATGCAAAAAAATACGGCTTTGGCAAAGGGTATGTATACACGCATGATAATCCTGATTATGTACAGCAGTTTATGCCTGATGAGTTAAAAGATAAAAAATATTTTAATCATTAAAACGAAAAACCGGATTCAATGAATCCGGTTTTTGATTGTGTAAATTTTTTATATCCCTTATATCGTTTATGCGAACTTCGGTGCGGAACTTTCGATTTGTTTTTCTTCCGCTTTTTCGACCGCCTTGAGTTCTTCTTGTGCTGCGGCAAGTTGGGTTTCCAACGACTTCCTTTGCAGTTCTATCTGATTTTCCATATCTTTTATCTGCTGCAGCTTTGTCTGGTTTACAGTTTCCATTGCTTGGTTCATTACCTGCAATTGCATACCTAAGCCCGTGGTGAAGAAGTTTGCACCTCCGCCCAGGCATGTACCAATCATTGACTTTAATCCGGCCTCAATTTCTGAATTTTTGAAATCACCGTTCGTACTTTGCAATTTTTGTATCAATGCATAACTTACAGCATTTTGCTGCATTGTCATGCCCATTTGGAATATATTACCGATGTTGCTAAACAGATTTTTCATGCTAGCCATAGAACGTTCCATATTAGCCGCGTTGTTGGCTAAGGTCTGTTGCTGCTGGCTCAACTGCATTATCCTAAAGTTTAGCTGGTTAACGCGGTTGGTCAACATCAATTTTCGTGCTGTGAAAATTGCGTAGCCCATTGTTTGGTCGTCCTCTCGTGTTTGTAATTATTCCTCGTATATAAATAAAAACATTTAGTATTCAATAATTGCCTAAATAATTTATTTTTTGTAAAGATTTTGTAACAATTGTAAATTTTATATATTAATTAATATTGCTGCAAGGCTTCATCTGAAGCATATCTTGGGGTTCTATTGTCCAAATTCTTATATCGTATTTTTTTGCAACTTCTTGCAGCCTCAAAAGATATTTTTGGTCCTTTGGGGGATTTTCCATTATTAAAACAATGCCGGCTTTTTTATTTGTGCATAGTGCATAGTAGAGGGATTGACCTACTGATTCCGCCCATTTATTTGCAAAGTCAAATTCAATGGCATAATCTTCTGTAAGGCAATCAACTCTCGTTTTATCGCTTAAAATGTATTCTGTCGTACCATTATTAGCTTTACACCATTTGTTCTGATATTCTTTTTCCAAATACTGGTGTGCAGCAAAGCATTGTGATGTTGTTAATATAAATGTTAATAGAAGCAAAATTGATTTATGCATTAATTGCACCCGCATGTCGGACTGTATGATCCGTCGCAGCATACAGCTCTCCCGCCGGAACAACCGCAGACTCCGCCATGGTGTGAGCAGCAGCCTCTTCTGTAATCAGTATTCAGATTATTTACAATTGCGTAGCAAGCACAGGAACAAAAGAGAAACAAAAACAAACCAATCAATATTTTTTTCATAACGACCTCAATTTTTTAATTAAGGTTATTATAATGATTTACAAAAAGTTGATATTACGTTTATGTAAATATGCGTTTTTTATGCTATGTATGGATTTTGTTATAACTTTAGCCTTAATTCAAATTTATAAACGGACACAGAATGGACACACTAAAAAACAAAAAAGCTAGAAACTCAATTGTTTCAAGGTTTATGTGGTGGTGGGCGTTGAGAAGAGCTCTTGTTCCAAAGCTGACTAAATGTCAGGTTTGGAATGAGAAGAGAACTCCGTCGGGAGTGAGATGCCTCTCAACAAAAAAAGACTACCGAAGTAGTCCTTTTTAATGGTGGGCGTTGAGAGGCTCGAACTCCCGACATCTTCCTTGTAAGGGAAGCGCTCTACCAACTGAGCTAAACGCCCGCACCAGCTATTAAATTTTCATGCGCTTCCTTTGGGAAGCTTTATCTGTATACGTGAGGTAACCCTCACTCGGCAACTGAGCTAAACGCCCGCACCGACTATTAAATTTTCATGCGCTTCCTTCGGGAAGCTTTATTTGTAAACGTGAGGTAACCCTCACTAGGCAACTGAGCTAAACGCCCGCACCAGCTATTAAATTTTCATGCGCTTCCTTTGGGAAGCTTTATCTGTATACGTGAGGTAACCCTCACTCGGCAACTGAGCTAAACGCCCGCACCCTTCATTATCTTGTCAAATGAGCTAAAAAACTGTGCCATGTTTGACTTGTGCTTTAGCCGTATAACTATATTACTAAATAAATATACTCTGTCAATATTTTGTTATTTTTTTGAGAAAAATCCCAGTATTCTATCCAAAAGTCCCTGCTCTTCTATCATTTCACCGTTAGCAAGAAGGTCGACTTTTTTTCTGACTTCTTCTTTTTCGTCAGAATTCGGCGCAAATTTTAGATATTTTTGATAATAGTCAATTGCCTCATCTATGCGTCTGGATTCTTCAGAATGTTTTGCAAGACGTAAAAGTGTTTCATAATCTTTTGGATTTATCTCCGCCAGAGCAAAGAGGTATTCGATTACCTTGTCCTCGTATCCCTGTTCTTCATAAAATTTAACCAGTCTTTTTAATGTCGCAACGTCATCTTTTTCAATTGCCACAAGTTTTTCGCAAAATTCTGCACATGCAAAATGGTCATTGATAGATGAATATAAATTTATTAGCTCTTTGATGACTTCCGGTTCTTTAGGATTGGCATTATATGCATTTAAATACTCATCAAGTGCCAGTTCGTAATTATTCTTTTTAATATAGTATTTACCCCAGTTGAAATATGCATTGTAGTCATCATTTTGTTTTTCATACACAAGTGCAAGCATTTGGTACGGAAGCGGGTTGTCCGGATTCATTTTTTCAAATGTATCAATCCATTTTACAGCATTTTCATTGTCATCAATATTATAGTAATATTCAGCCATTAGTGCACTGTAGCTTATATCCTGCTTATCTTTATCGGAAAGAGTTTGAAGTGCTTTGTAGGCTTCATCGTTTTTATTCTGCATAAGCATTGCTTTAATTTTATTAAATATGCTTACTGCATATTTTTCAGCGTTTTCGTAATCACCGAGAGCAAGATAAACTTTGCATAAAAATTCTTTCACTGCCTCACTTTCCGGATATTCGTTTATTGCTCTTTGGAGCATATCCAGTGCGGCATGTTTATCTTCTGCATAATAGAGTCCTGCTAGTGAAAGATATACATTTTCATTGTGGTCATAATCCAGTATTTTTAAATATTCGTCTATTGCTTGCATTGGCTTATTGAGGATTTCATAAGTCTGTGCAAGCAAATATCTTGCAGAAATTATTTCTTTTTCTTCTGTTGTATTATTAATAGCTTTTTTGTAATCATCTGTTGCTTGTGCTAGCCTGCTTTCCAGAGTTTTTAGCTTTGCACGTGTCATATAGTATTGATATTTATCATCATGAAAATACAAATCAAGAAGTTGATTGTAAGAAATAGGATCTTCCGGCTTTAGTGCCATAAAATGTTTCCAGTATTCAATGGCTTCGTCATTATGCTGAAGCATCTGTGCTGAAACTGCAAGCTTTTGCAATACATCCGTATCATTTTTATCTAGCTCGTATGCATATTTATAGCATTCATAAGCTTGCTCAAATTTATCTTCTTCTTCAAATTGTTGTGCTTTTATCAATGCACCTGCAACAGTCTTATTTGTCATGGAATATCCCTTCGCTATTATTTTTTCTGATTATACAAAAGATACCAATCCGAAACAAGAACCGGAGATTTAATTTGCAGGTTTAATATTTATAGTTCTTAATTGGTGATAATATATTCTTATGGAAAGAAAGTTTCAAATTGTATCACCTCATAAGCCTGCAGGAGATCAGCCCAAAGCAATAGACGCTCTTGTGGAAGGTCTGCAATCGGGCTGTGATGCACAGACATTGCTTGGCATCACAGGGTCGGGAAAAACTTTTACAATAGCAAACGTAATAGAACGCATTCAAAAGCCTACACTGGTTATTGCTCATAATAAAACTCTTGCAGCACAGCTTTACAATGAGTTTAGAGAACTTTTTCCGAATAATGCTGTAGAATATTTCATAAGCTATTATGATTATTATCAGCCTGAAGCATATATACCGAGAACAGACACCTTTATAGAAAAGTCTGCAACAATCAACGATGAAATAGACAGACTGCGTCACAATACAACAAGAAGTCTTTATACAAGAAATGATGTAATTGTAATTGCTTCTGTCAGCTGTATTTATGGCTTAGGGTCGCCGGAAAGTTATTATAAAGGTTCTGTAACACTAAAAGTCGGACAGCAGATGGAAAGAGATGAGCTATTGCATCATCTGGTTGCTGCTCAGTACACAAGAAATGACCTTGAATTGGACAGAACAAATTTCAGAGCAAGAGGCGACTTTGTAGAAGTTATGCCTTCTTACGAAAAAGTTATTACAAGAGTAAGTTTTTTCGGTGATGAAATAGAAAAAATCACAAGAATTGATAACGTTACAGGTGAAATTCTGGAAACTCCGGATGAAGTTGTATTATTCCCTGCAGTTCACTATTTGTCTGATGAAGATGATAAAGAAGAAACTATAAGGCTCATAAGAGAAGAATTAAAAGTAAGACTCGGTGAATTATATGCTCAGAATAAGCTTGTAGAAGCGCAGCGTCTGGAACAGCGTGTAAAATATGACATAGAAATGATTAAGGAAATGGGTTATTGTTCGGGAATTGAAAATTATTCCAGAATTATTGAAAGACGCGCTCCGGGAACCCCGCCTAAAACTCTTATAGATTATTTTAAGGGTGATTTTCTTCTTGTAATAGATGAGTCACATGTAACAATACCCCAATTGAAAGGTATGTGCAGAGGTGATGCTGCCAGAAAAGATGTTTTGATTGATTACGGTTTTAGGCTTCCCTGTGCAAAAGATAACAGACCTTTAACAGACGAAGAATTTTGGGCAAGAGTACATCAGAAAATTTTCATTTCCGCTACACCTGCTGAATTTGAACGCAGTATATCGGATCAGATTGTGGAACAAATTATAAGACCGACAGGTCTTGTTGATCCGGAAATATCTGTCAGACCTACGGAAAATCAAGTTGATGATTTAATTGCCGAAATACAGAAAATTACCGAGAAAAATGAAAGAGTCCTTATTACAACTCTTACCAAAAGAATGGCTGAGGACTTAACGGAATATATGAATCAGCTGGGTGTAAGGGTTAGATATTTGCACAGTGAAATTCAATCTCTGGAACGTGTGGAAATATTGAGGGACTTACGTCTGGGTGCATTTGATGTTCTTGTCGGGGTTAATCTTTTGAGAGAAGGTTTGGATATTCCGGAAGTATCCCTTGTAGCTATTATGGATGCTGATAAAGAAGGCTTTTTGCGTTCTGAAACAAGTTTGATTCAGACTATAGGACGTGCGGCAAGAAATTCTACCGGCAGGGTAATTATGTATGCTGATAAGATTACTGACAGTATGGATGCTGCCATATCAGAAACAAACAGAAGACGTCAGATTCAAATGGCATACAATAAAGAACATCATATCATCCCAAAAACAATTAAAAAGCCTGTTGAAAACAATCTTCTTCAGCTTGTATCCAGCTACAGAAATCTTGAAGATATTGTTGCGGAAGAGATGGTTGAGATGAATCTCAGTGTGAAAGATATACCAAAGCTTATTCAAAAGCTTGAAAAGGATATGCATTCTGCTGCTAAGGTTCTTGATTTTGAAAGAGCTGCGCAAATAAGAGATCAGCTGAAGAAATTGAGGGAAATGGTAAAACAAAAGGGCTAATAATAGTTGTTTTTACTTTCGATATCAAAATGTAATTGCCCCCAGTAATCTGACAAAAACGCAATATTCAGGGTTGTAAAGAATACAGCCGCATATTTGAATATCGGGCCTATGTCAAAGAATGAATAAATCAGGTATAGCGTGGGGGCAACTACAAAAAGGGAATATAACGCCACTAAAAGTAGGCTGACTATTGTAAAGACCAGAACATCTGCTAATCCTGACATTATTGATGAAACGTTTAAGCCGTCTTTTATATTATATTTACCCGAAAAATTTATTAGTGAAGTTACAAGTATAGACAGTATAAAAAACCTTATAAGCCAAATGGCTATTAATTGCGGCACACCTTCAAAATTAAAAAGTCCGACCACAAAGTTTACAACAAAATATCCTATTATCAGATACGGAATAGCAAGTGAAAAGGCCTTTGTTGCAACAGAAAAAAATTGCACCATATTAAATGTCGGAAGAGAACGGATTCTCTGGTTAATACGATTGCTTATTATTATACAGCAGAAACCAAGATATATATAAAATACAACAAGGTACATCATAAAGTTTACTATATTGAATGAATCGGATTGCACTGTAAGATTGTATATAAGATAAATCAGATAGCTGAATATACCCAGCTTTAGCAGGGCATAATTATCCTGATATACTGATCTTATTGAATCAACTATTGACGCCATTAAGTTTCCCTTTGCGTCTTATTATAATATTTATATATTAAAGAGACAACTACAGCAGATGTGTGATTTTTAGCTATTGACGCCCTGTGTTTTATATTTTTTGAGTATCTATTAGCCATGTGGTTAATAAATATTAACCTGTTGATTGTGGAAATTGGATTGAGAATATTAATAATATTATTATGAGGAGAGAAGTATATGTTAAACAGACTTTCCGGTCAGGATTTAATTAATAAAAACTTAATTCAAAACTCTAATGTTGAAAAATTAAGTACAGATAAAAAAAATCCTTATTCGGACGTAGATAAAAATCTTCTAATCGATGAAACAAACATTTCAAATGAGGCTTTGAATTTATATCAAAGAGATCTTGATATAAAAAAATTCACGTCGCTTGCAATGTCGAACCCTGAGGACTTAAGCCATAATTCACTTGTACTGCAGAATGTTTTTGGTGTTCAGGACGACGCATTTGAAAATACTCTTATAGAGGGCATTTTTAATAACAATACTTTTTTAAAAGACTTGTTTGGTTAAGTTTTTGATTAGGTAATGTATGGAAAATACAGATATAAATAATGTAATGGGGCTCTCTGCTGTTGAATTTAATGATGGCGAGAGTGTTTCTGCTGATAAGACAAAGCGTGCTTATGAGTTTTATGAAACAGGGCGTTATTCTGAAGCTCTTTCTCTTGCGGAAGCAGATTCTCAGATATCTTCTTCTTCTTTTGGTCAGGTTTTGATAGGGAATTGTTACAGGAGTTTAAATGATAAGGATAAGGCAATTGCTCACTGGAAAAAGGCAGTTGAAATTTCGCCTCTGGAGTATACTGCCTATATAAATATTGGCAATGAATTATATAAAGACGGAAATCTTAATGAGGCTATCTACAACTGGCATCTGGCCTGTACAATTATGCCTGAAAATCCTACAGTGAATTTAAATCTGGCAAATGCATATAACAGAAAAAACAGCAGAATAAAGGCTACCAAATATTTTGAAAAGTATCTTTTGTATGAAAAAAGAACAACTTCTCCTGAATATTTTAAAATAAAACATGCTTTTGCCAATTTGACGGCAAAGGTGGATTTTTATGCTAAAAAAGTCGAAGAATTTAAGCTGCAGAAAGACCTTAAGTCAATAGCGGCACTTTACTTAAAAATGATTGCTACATACGCTAATCTACCTGCTATATATGCAAATATTGCGGAAATTTTTTATTTTGATAAAAATTATCAGAAGGCACTCGAATTCTATTTGCTTGTGTATCTTTACTATCCTCATACTACAAAAATCCTTCTCGAAATAGCAAATCTCTATTTTATATTGGGTCAAAACTCGTATTCTTACGTGTATTACAAAAGAGCTATAGACCTTTTGCCGCAGGGAACTTCTTATTATTCTAAAGTAAAATTGAAGATAGCATCTTTATCCTTTGTTCTAAAGGATCCGGAACTTATTGATTCTCATCTTCAAAAAGCAAGAGATGCAGAAAAAGATAATGATTATGAACTGGCTATTGACGAATATGAAAATTACTTGCTGCTTTCCGAATCGGAAAATCCTGACATACAACAGACGATTGATAAATATAAACTTTTTGCAAATCCGGAGCCTTTTGTAATTAATGTTTTATATAATCAGATTCCTGATTTAATGAACAGAAAAAAACTGCATGCCTGTGTTGAAGTTTGTGATAGAATTATGTTGCTCGGACAGGGGCATACTAAAGAAGTAATGTATGCGATGAAATGTAAAGCAGAGTGCAGGCGTATTATTGTTGCAAGAGAACAATTTGGTGTTTAAATATTTAAAAAAATTTTTTTATAAAAATATTCTCCGAAGAAAATACTATAGAAGCGGACACTGTATAGGTTGCGGTGAATGCTGCAGACAGATTTATGTCAGGCATGTAAGAAATGTTGTACAAAGTGAAGAAGAATTTAATAAACTCAAGCTTTTACACCCGTTTTATACATATTTGAAGGTAATTGGAAAAGATGACATAGGTCTTATTTTTGAATGTCAAAATCTTGATAAAGAAACAAATAAGTGTAAAATTCATAGAAAAAGACCCGGTATTTGCCGCAGATATCCTGTTGAACAAATATTTATGATGGGTGGCGAGCTAGGACAAAACTGCGGTTATAAGTTTACACCCATTGAATCTTTTGATGAGGTGTTTAACAGTTTAAAAAAGTGATTGACATATATTTAAAAGCATTCTGTGTTCTTTTACATTGTGCACTCTAATTATATTTACTTTGTTTTCAATCAGTTTTTGCGAAACAACCATAGTCGCTGCATCAAGATCTTCTCTAATATCGCTTAAAATTGTTTCTTTTAGAAAGTTTTTTCGTGAATGTCCGACTAAAATAGGGCAATTCAGCGTTTTAAATTCCTGAAGCCTTTTTATAATTTCATAATTCTGTTGAGTGGTTTTACCGAATCCAATACCCGGATCAATGATAACTTGTGATTTTTCTATACCATTTTCATATAATATATCTAATTTTTTTTGAAAATAATCGTAAATGTCATCCACAACATCCGTATATTGTGTATTGTCCTGCATAGTATCGGGGGCGGCACTCGAATGATTCAATATAACAGGACATTTAAGTTCTTTTACCAGCGGAAGCATATTATTATCCCATTCCATTGCAGATACATCATTTATAATATCTGCACCGGAATTGATTGCCTCTTTTGCTGTTTTGGAGTTTCTTGTATCAATGCTGATTATTGTTTGCTTATCATATTTTCTAATTTCTTTTATAACAGGTATAACTCTTTGTATTTCTTCTTCCGATGAGATTTTATTTGAATAGGGTCTTGTTGATTCTCCTCCTATATCTATAATATCAGCCCCCTGTTCAATCATTTCTTTGTAATGTTTTAGAGCTTTTTCGATAGTGTTGTATTCTCCGCCATCTGAAAAAGAATCAGGCGTAACATTTAGAATACCCATTATACAAGGACGTTTTGTCCAATCAATAGCTATATCTCTTATGATTGTTACCGGTAAATTAGGGTATAGTGTCTCTTTAATTTGCTCCCCAAGAACGGATAACTTTAGCGGTTGAAATTTTAATTTTTCAGAAATTTTTTGAAATTGTGCAATTGTGGCGCTTAATATACAGTCTGATGTTTCTACTTTCCCTGTAATAACCTCTCTGTGGACTGCACAATCAGTGCCGGATGTCAGCGCTGTTTGTTTAAGAATATTCGCCTGTGCACAATTAAGTCCGCATATCTTTAATGTTTTAAATCTATGCTTGTCTAATCCTTTGTATATATAAGATTTATCAAAGCCTATCGCTTTCAGGTCAGACTCTTGGCAATCAATAAGTTTTATTTTAAATGCTTGATTCATAGTTATAAATTAACATAAAAAAAGGCGGCACTGAATTTGTACCGCCTTTTTTTATATTATTTGTTGATTATAAAACATCTAAAACTGCAGAAGCAAGGTCTATTACAGCTTTTTGTTCTTTTTTCTTTTCTCTGAATTCAAGCATATCGGATTTGCCGTTTTCATCTTTGTCTACTGAAAGGGCTGCACCTGTAGTTGTGAGACCTACTGCAGAACCAACAGCCTGAACTGTTTTTTTAGTAAGATTTTCTGCTTTTTGTGTAAGAAATTCTGCAGAATCTTTAGCTGCCTTAACACCTTTTTCTGAGAATTTATTTGTTTGATTCATTAAATAGTTCAATGCTTTATAAGAATATTTTTTGAATCTGCCCATTGTTTCTGCTGCCGCAGCTTTACCTTCAATAAATTTTGTTGATTGTGCAAGTTTTGTGCCTAATTTTGAAAACATTTTTTGAGTAAAGGCTTTGTCTTTAATGAGATAAAAACCTTTGCTTGCTGTTCCTCTTGAAAGTAATGTACCTGTTGCAAGTGTGAATAGAGATAATACAAAAGTCTTGAGCGGTCCCTGAATTTTGCTTTCCGGATTAACTTCAATTCTTTCTACAATACCTTTTAAATTTTGTAATTTGTCTTCGTCAAGATTTTTTAAATCCGTTGATTTAATAATTTCTGCAGCATCAGCCATCAATTCAGTATTATTGTTTCTTTGCTTGAAAGATGGTTTGATTGGTGAACAATTAATAGATGTAGTAGATTGTATCATTTTATTACACTCCGAGGAATTTCATTTACACTTAGTATAAGTCTCCTCAAAAATAAAATTGCCTAATTTTTATCAATTATTAAAAAATTGTAACAATTAGGTCTGCTTTCTAACTTAACTATTATACAACACAAACTACAAAATTGCTACGGGTAAAAAAAAAGCTGCTTTGCAGCTTATACTTCATAATCTTGGGAGGAGATTTGGGGATTTGTACATGTATATTAATTCATTATTGAAAAAATGTTTACTATTTTAGTTATAAATTTAATAAAAATTTACAATCCCTTTAAAAGCATGTATGTTTTATGATATTGGCTATTTTTTCTTCTTAGGCATGGAAGCTTTTTCTGTCCTGATGTTAGCAGAAGCCTGAATGCGTTTTACTGAAATGACTTCTGGTATTGATTGAAGTTTTGCTATAACACTTTTTAATCTGTTGATATTATCAACTTCGATGCCCATTTCAATAATGCCGATTTTTTTAGCCGGATTAGATTTTATATTGGCGTATGCAATGTTTGTGTTGCAATCAGTAAGTTCTATCATAATGTCTTTAAGGATACCCATTTTATCCTGAACATCTATTCTTATTGATGCAACATAAGTTTTATTAAGACCTTTATCTGCCCATTTTATGTCGATCATTCTTTCTTCGGGCACATTGTCCAATGAAGCGCAATCGACACGGTGTATAGAAACGCCCTTGCTTCTAGTTACTACACCAACAATCGGTTCGCCGGGAACGGGTGTACAGCATTTTGCAAAGTAATAGAGCATTCCTTCAAGCCCTACAATATCATTTTTAGATTTTTTTGACTTAGTATGTGCAACTATAGGCTGTTCTTGTTCTTCGTCAGGTTTTTTAATTCTGTTGGTTATTTTATTTACTGTGGTTTCCCCATAGCCTAATGCGGCAAGAAGATCGTCCACACAGGAATAATTCATTGCTTCCGCAATTCGTTTTAGTTCCTGACTTTTGGTGATTTCTTCTAATTTTGTCTTGCCGATTTCAGCCTCGAGCATATTGTGTCCGATATTGATATGCTCTTCTCTTTTATTCTTTTTATACCATTGTTTGATTTTTGACTGTGCCAGCTTTGTTACAACAAAGTTTAGCCAGTCGAGCCTCGGTGCAGGTGTTTTTGATGTCATAATCTCGACAATATCGCCATTGTGAAGCTTTGTACTCAGCGGACATATTCGTCCGTTCACCAGTGCGCCTGTTATTCTGAATCCTACATCAGTATGTATTCTGAATGCAAAGTCAACAGGTGTTGCATCTTTGGGTAAATCTATAACATCGCCCATCGGTGTAAATGCAAAAACCTGATCAGAAAATAAATCAAGCTTTACGCTTTCTACATATTCGCTTGCTGAAGAAACATCTTTTTCCATTTCTGCAAGTTTTCTCATCCAGGAAAATTTGATATCAGTATCTGCGTTGGCTTTTTGTGAACCCTTTTCTTTATATTTCCAGTGTGCTGCAACACCATATTCCGCTACCTGATGCATTTCGTGTGTTCTTATTTGAACTTCTATCGGCTTTGATTTCGGTCCAAGTACAGATGTGTGAAGCGACCTGTACATATTACTTTTGGGCATTGCTATATAGTCTTTAAAACGACCGGGTATCGGTTTAAACTGTGAATGTATTATACCTAGAACTTCATAGCATTCATTTACGCTGTCTACTATTACTCTTACTGCAGAAATGTCGTATAGCTCGTGAAATGCAACATTTTGTCGTTTCATTTTTGCATAGATTGAATAGTAGTGTTTTGAACGTCCTGATATAGTAGCTTTAATTTTGTGCTGTTTCAGAAGCTGACCTATTTTATCTATTACAACCTGTATTGTTGCGTCTCTTTCTGCTTTTTTCAGTGCAACAAGCTGTGCTATTTCAAAATATTTTTCAGGGTTTAAATATCTTAATGACAAATCTTCAAGCTCTGCTTTAATTTTTCCGATACCGAGACGGTTGGCTAAAGGAGCAAAAATATCAAGAGTTTCCTGTGCAATTTTTTGCTGTTTTGCTGCTGCCATGTAGTTGAGAGTTCTCATGTTGTGAAGTCTGTCAGCAAGTTTAAGAAAAATAACTCTAACATCATTGGCCATTGCAATAAACATTCGTCTGAAGTTTTCTGCCTGTCTTTCTTCTTTAGATTTAAACTGGTATTTGCCAAGCTTTGTTACACCCTGTACAAGGTTAAGTACATCATCACCGAATTTTTCTTTAATAGTTTCTGGAGGCGTCCCCGTGTCTTCGATAATATCGTGCAGAAGAGCAGCAATTATAGTATGTTTGTCCATCATAAGATCCGTAAGAATTTTTGCAACTTCTACGGGGTGTATTATGTATGGTTCTTCGCTTATTCTGTATTGTCCCGCATGTAATTTTGCAGCAAAGATAAAGGCGTCTTCTATTTCCTTGATGTCTGCGGCCGGTCTGTGCTGCGCTTTGAGCATTTCTTTTAGCGGTTCAAAAATGCTAAAATCCGGCTCCGGATCGCTCTGCTGCTCAATTGTTGTATTTTCTGCCTTGTCGTCAATAGGCTCATTTACTGGCAGATTTTCTTCTTCTTTGTTATTTTCACTATTGTCAGTCATAGTTAATTATTGTACACTTTTAAACAAGACTTAACAAGGGGTTTGCGATGGATTCTTTTTACTGTGTACAAAATGACGGAATACTTTTGAAGGTTAAAGCTGTTCCTAATTCATCCAAAAATGAAATATGCGGCTTGAACGGCGATGTACTAAAAATTAAAATAAAAGCTCCGGCTGTTGAGAATAAAGCGAATGAAGAGCTTGTTAAATTTCTTTCAAAGCTTTTGAAAATCCCTAAATCTGCCATTACCATAAAATCGGGAGATACATCAAAGTTAAAAACTCTTTATATAAACGGTTGTAGTATTGATAAAATTAAAGATGTTTGTGCTAATATTGATATAGTTATTAGATAAAGGATTGCATATGATTACAACAATATTCTGGATAATACAAATAATTTCATCACTGTTGTTGATTTTGCTGGTTATGATTCATTCTCCGAAAGGTGATGGAATTGCCGGTATAGGCGGAGCTTCGCATGTGTTTGCATCACAAAAAAATGCGGAATCCGGATTAAATAAGCTCACAATGTGGGTTGCAATTGTATTCTTTGTTTCCACATTTATTGCAGGATTTAATATTTTGGGTTAAAAAAACGGCTTATTAAGCCGTTTTTTATATATTAACTATTCTTTCAAGTTTTCTTACAAATCTTACTATCGGCTTTTCTTCCTGCCAGCTTATTGAATCTACCAGAATAGTTGTGCAGCCTAATAATTTGCCGAATAAAATATCCGTTAAAGGTCTGTCACCAACCATAACCATTTCTTTTGGGTTTATTCCGTGTTCTTTCAAAAATGCTTTTGAAATACCTGTAGTTGGCTTTTTAGCCGGCGCAATCATAGGAAAATCGATTTGCCCTACAGCTTTTGCAATATATTCGGGATTGTTATTGTTAGATATTATAATAAGAGAAAAATCTTTTTTTAGATTTTCAAACATTGACAGAATCTCTTTTGAAAATTCACCGGACTTTGATTTCATAACCGTGCTGTCAAGATCAAAAGCAATAACTTTTATCCCGTCTTCTTTCAGTTTATCATAGTTAATTTCAAAAACCGTTTTTGCCTCATAATCTGCTTTTATCAACATAATTCACCTTGTATTTTTAATTCCTATAGTTCTTGCAAGTGCGTATTTATAACATTTTGGCTCTTTGGAAAGTTCAACCCATATTTCATCGTTTGTATTGCCGACTTCTTTTTCTTCCGTTAATTCAGTATTATATATTTTAAGAATTTTGGATTCAAACATTTCATCAGGTGTTATGACTTCAACATTGTCATTTAAGAGAATTTTATTTTTAATTTTTATTTTGTATAAATTTTTGTTATCTTTTTGAGCTTTGTCCCAGAATTCAAAAAGAAAATCAGCGCCTGCAAGCCCTTTTGATACATCATAACTGTATCCTTCGTGATCCTGTTCATCAAGGTAAAAGCCTGTAGTGTACCCCCTGTTGCCGATTTTTAACAACTCGTTAAACAGTTCTTCTTCACTAAGCTTTTCGCCTCTGTAATATGCGTCTATTGCTCTTCTGTATGCTTTTGCTACCGCAGATACATAATACAGGCTTTTTGTGCGGCCTTCTATCTTAAATGAGTCCATGCCTGCTTCTATAAGACGTGGTATGTAATTTATGAGAGCAAGGTCTTTTGTGCTTAATATATGAGTGCCTCTTGCTGTTTCTTCGATTTCATAGTATTCTCCGGGGCGTGTTTCTTCTAAGAGTTTGTATTTCCATCTGCAAGGCTGTGAACATCCGCCGTGGTTGGCTTTTCTTTCTCCGTGAGTCATATAATCACTTAACAGACAGCGTCCGGAAAGCGATACGCATTGCGCACCATGAACAAAAACTTCGAGTTCTATATCCGGTACATTTTTTCTTATTTCGCTAAGCTGTTTTATTGACAGCTCTCTTGCTAATATTACACGTGTTGCACCAAAATCTCTCCAGAATTTTACAGCTTCCGAATTTAGAGTATTTGTTTGTGTGCTTATGTGTATGTCTATATTAGGGAGTCTGTTTCTTAAAACATTCAAAATACCAAAATCACTGACAATCAATGCATCAGGATTTGCATCTTTTATTATTTCAATGTTTTCATAAAGATTTTTTATATCTTCATCATATGCATAAATATTAAGGGTCATATAGACCTTTTTGTCGTATGAATGTGCCAGTTCAATAGCTTTTTTTAAATTATCCTGCGTGATAATTTCACCCTTTCTCATGGAACGCAGACTGAAATCAACCATACCCATATAAACCGCATCGGCACCGTAGTTTATAGCATAGTCGAGCTTTTCTATATTTCCCGCAGGTAAAAGAAGTTCTACTTTTTTATTCATAGTATGACTATTTTATTACAAACAATTTGTTAGTCATAACCCAGATTTAAAATTTCGTTTAAATTTTTGTTTTCTTTTGCACAAAGCGGCTTTAGCGTCATATATTCATCCAAATGTTTGCACGCTTGTATAAAGATATTTTGGTTTGCTAATGTTGGATCTCTTAGCTCCATAATATTACCCAGAGGAGTATTTTTAAAACCTACAAACTTGTAAAAATCTTCGCAAGTTTTATTTCTTGGAGTAATTTTGCTGGGTATGACAAATGCACAGTTTTTATTTAGAGAACACATATTTTCAAAAAACATTCTCATCAGTGCTCTTCCGCTTCCTTTGGTTCCGTCAGAAGCTTTAATCGGCCAGCTTGCAAGATGCTCTATTGAACATATATTAGGCGCTCCTGAATCATTATAACTCATAATGCCACAAGGTTTATTTCTTCTTACGGCAAGTATTCCTTTGTAATCCGTGCTTATATCTGCAATAGCTTGAAATATAATGCTTTTCCAGTCGTCGAACCAAATTTTATCTTTTATTTGCGGATATAGGCTTTCAAGATTAATTTTTTTTATCATTTTTAATAAAAACGGTACATCTGTTTTGTCAAGCTGATAGAGTGTTATTTCGTCTTTAAACCGGATTCCGTTTAGCTTTACTCGGCCTATAGGTAGTCCTTTAAATGAGTTTTTGTGTAAATTTCTGCTGTTTTGTATGGAACTTATTTTCATTATTTATGCCGCTATTTGTATCTAACTACAATAAATCACTGAATAATATAAATTGTTATTATTATTTAAATCTTTACATCTTTTAATATTCTTAAATTTTAGTTTTCAGACCTCTTGAAAACTTTATTTATGCGTGTTAGGATGACTTTATAAAGAATAAATTTGTCCAAAGGTGGTGAAAACACAAGATGCCAGAAGTTAAAGTCGGTGAAAACGAAAGTATCGAAAGCGCTTTAAAAAGATTTAAGAAAAAAATCCAAAAAGCAGGTATTTTATCTGAAATCAAAAGACGTGAAACTTACGAAAAACCAAGCATAAAAAGAAAACGTAAATCTGAAGCTGCACGCAAACGCAGAGTGTAGTTTATTTAGATTTACATTAAAATATTAAGGCCCTGTAAACTTATTTGCAGGGCTTTTTCAATGATGATTATATAAAGAAAACTATAAGCTTACTTCTCTGCCTTTTGCAATATTGTCAATTGTTCTGAATATTTTTTCAGTCATTTCCTGAATATATGTGCTTGATACAACACCGTTCATAACAATATCAGCACATTGCATAGCGGGTCTTATGTATGTCTGTGCTGTTGTATTTACGTTTTCAAACTGCATATCCGCGGCAAGACCTGTTTTACCTCTTGATTCCGCTCTTCTGTACCATCTGTCTTTAATTATTTCAAACGGAGTAAATACATAGACTTTTATGTCCATGATATCTCTTATGCCTTCGTTTAAGACATATAAACCTTCATTGACAATGATTTTTGCAGGCTTTTTCAAGACGCCGTGCGGGAAGCTTTCACAAGTTGTAAAATTGTAATCGGGACTTCTGACTGAAGAACCGTTTTTCAAAGAAACAAGGTGTTCTTTCATTAGCTTCAGGTTTATTGCTTTGGGTGTATCAAAGCTGTAGCCTTTTGCAAAAAACGCTTCATAACTACCGGCTTCTTTTAGCTCTTTTGACCAATCGTGATAGTAATCATCGCAGCATACAATTGTGTATAGATCCGTTCTTTCTTCTGCAATGCAGGAACGGATTGCATTTTGTACAAAAGTTGTTTTTCCTGATGCAGATTCACCGGCAATACCGATTAAAAATCTCGAGCCGGGTTCATTTAATGCACGTCTTGCAATATTAAAAATGACAGACTCTTTTACATTGATAAAAAGCGGGTTTTTCTGCTTTTTATCTTCTTCCAGAATTTTTTTCAGACTTTCCACAATTTTGACTACAATAGGGAATGTAGAAGCCTGATTCTGTAGAGCCGTATCATTTGTATTTTCTGTCATTAACTGCATGTCTTAGTCCCATTCAATAATAAATATATTAGAATAAAATCATGTAAAATGCTTCTCAATTTTTTAAAATGTAAAAAAAATTAATGTTGCTAGTTAAAGCTCTATATATTAAGGAATTGTGATAATTTTTGAGCCGGATTTGTTTCTTGAATGACAAATGATTGTAATTCTTAGTACGTAGGTTGAGCATACATGCCCAATACAAAAATGTCATTCTGAAGCGTCAGACGTGCCTTGTGTAAAGAACGTTTGTGTTCAGAATCTTACACATCTGATATGTATTCAAAAAGCCTGTGAGATCCTTCGGTCGTTACACTCCCTCAGGATGACACAATATCCCCGTCATTCTGAGGCGCAGCCGAAGAATCTATTGTGCAAAGATCCTTCGGTCACTTTGTTCCCTCAGGATGACGGATGATGGTCAACCTGAAGCACATTTCCTCTGGATGACTGGAGTAATCGTGTGGATATCTGTGTATCATATGTGTTGCAGGTGGAAATATTTTAAGAAATTGTGATATTTTTTGAAAATAATTAGAGTATGCTCTTATTCCTGATAATATATATGTATGACTAAACAAATATTATCAGGAATGAGTCTTGATGAATTAACCGCATTCACTGACTCTATAGACGAATCAAAATACAGAGCAAAACAGCTGCACAACTGGATTTATTTAAAATCAGTTTCTTCTTTTGATGAAATGACGGATATTTCAAAGAAGACACGTGAAAAAATTGCAGAGATTGCTCAGATTACTGATGTAAAAATAAAACATAAACAAATCAGCAAAGACGGTACTGTAAAATATCTGCTTGAATACTCTGACGGCAACTGTGCTGAAACCGTTTTGATGCGTTTTGATAACAGAGCCAATCTCACTGCATGTGTTAGCTCTCAGGTCGGATGCGCCTGCAATTGCAAATTTTGCGCCACTGCAAAATTAGGATTTATAAGAAACCTTACACCCCGTGAAATCATTGAACAGGTACTGACCATACAGCGTGATACAGGGTTAAAGGTTACAAATATTGTTTTTATGGGTCAGGGTGAGCCGTTGCTTAATCTTGATAATGTCCTGAAAGCTATTGAAATCTTTAACAGAGATTTTGTTATAGGTATACGCCGCCTTACTGTTTCTACGTGCGGGATTATTCCACAGATAAACAAGCTTGCGGAAATGGATTTTCAGCCTACCCTTGCCATATCTTTGCATGCACCAAATCATGACTTGAGGCGTGAATTGATGCCCATAGAAAACAAATATCCGTTATCAGAGTTGATGCAGGCTTTAAAAAATTATGTTTCTGACACAGGAAGACGTATAACTATAGAATATACGTTGATAAAAGGTTTTAATGATACAGTCTCATGCGCAAAGGAGCTGGCTAAGCTTTTAATAGGTTTAAAGGCAAATATTAATCTTATTATTTACAATCCGAATGATAAAGATTCTTTTGAAAAGCCTGATAAGGAATCTGTACAAAAGTTCAAATACATACTGGAACAATCCGGTAAAAAGGTTACAATTAGACTCGAAAGAGGTTCTGATATAGATGCTGCTTGCGGCCAGTTGAGTAATAAAATGAAGGATATTTAAAATGAAAATTTCTGCTGTTAGTTTTAGACATCAAAATATGCTTAAATACAATAATAATACAAATTTTCTTCCTGTTTACTCGAAAACAAGTGCGGATACGGTTTCTTTTTCTGCCCGAAAAAATATTGTTGATATTAGCTTAGAAAATTTAGAAGATTCTTTTAATAATCAGGTTTTGCCTTTTATAAAGGACAGTAAGGATTTATATATCTCTGTGGCAAAAATCGGTTATGCCGCACAAGAAGCAATGAAACCGTATAAAAAATTAAGCAATGATTTGTTTCAATATCAGTTGGGTCTTTCGCTTTATAATACTCCTGAAAATTCTAAATATGGCAGGGCGCTAAAAATTGTATCGGATTATGATAAAAATATTGGAAATTATAACTATATTAAAAAATTGTCGCAAAGAGATGAATATAAAAATACAAGGCTTGTGGAAAAAGTAAATGCTGCGGAAAAACTATTCACTAACAACAAGGATATGGATAATTTAAGACTCTTTTATAATTTTTACCGTGATTCTGCCGATGGGTTAAATAAAAAATTATATACGTTAACTTTTAAAAATGCTTCTAAAGAAAATTATGATAAGTATAGTCATTTAAAAGATAAGTTTGACGAATGTATAGTATATGCAATGGCAATACCATACTCGGATTCAGTTGAAGTTCAAAAATCTATTGCTGATATAAAACGCTCTGCTTCGGATCCGACAGTGTCTGTGCTTGATAGATTAAAAAATATTGATAAAACACAGCGTCAGGTTGACTCTATTATTGAAAGAAAGAGCTGGTTTTATGAAAACGAATCTCAAATAAAAGAGTTTGTAGAAGATAATGCAGAGATAGAAAAATCTGTACCGGATAAGTATGAACTTATTCAGCTATATAAGGATTTAAAAGAAAAATCAGATGATATATCAAAAAGATACAGAGAATTGATATCTAAATACTATAACGGCACTATGGAGCTTTATGCACCTGACTTGGACAAACTGGAAAAACTGACAGAAAACCAAAGGAAAGTTAATAAAGAGATGATAGCTATGTTATAGCTATATTACGGCAAGTTTACTATCTTCATTTTGTCGGATTCTTAGATTTTTAAGTTTATCGATTCTTTTCTTTATTTTTTCACCGTGGTGAGAATGCGGTTTTTTATTAAGAAACAGTTTGTAATAGTGCATTGCTCTTTGTATATTTGACATTTTATCAAAACATATTGCAAGACCCAGATATGCCTTATTAAAATTCGGATTTACTTTCAGAATCTGTGAAAAAATGCATCCTGCCGCTTTAAACTCACCAAGGTTCATGTAAAGTGCTGAAAGATGATTGTATGCAGTAAGATATTCAGGGTTATTTTCTATTATTGTATGGTATATCAGCATTGCCATGTCATATTCTTCAATAAATTCATGTGCGACAGCAAGCTGCAGCTGGGCATTGATGTTACTTCTATCAAGTGAAATGGCATGATGAAAGCTTTTTATAGCTTCACAAAAGCGGCTTGTAAAAAGATAACAAAGACCAAGCTCATAATGTATTTGTGAAGTAAAGAAAGACATATTGCGTGCTGTTTCCAGGGCCTTAATAGCTTTTTCATAATTCTGTTCCGCTTTATAAGAAATACCAAGTCCCATGTAGGATCTGTAGTTATTTCTATCTATCATAATTGCGCTAAGATAATGCTTAATAGATTCTTTAAAGTGGTTTGCAAGACGCAGTGCATCAGCTTTTACAAATAATTTATAAGCAGGTGTTGTTGTGTAGTTAAGCGGTCTAACTACAAATGAATCCAAACCATGCACAACACTTTGATATTTTATCCCCAATATCTCTTCCCCGTAAAATCATATTCCCTTTACTATATTCTAAATATTTATTTGTTTTTTGTTATTATCCCCGAGGTTTAAATTTGTAGACCATGCGGTTAGTTTTGTGTCTGTTGATACTGTATTTTTTATTAATAATATTTATAATATATCTTGTTGATATTATTATTGGGGGATTTATGGAGGATGTACTGAAAAAGAATCTTGCTTTTATAGAAAGGTTCAATAAACCTCTATGCGATAAAATATTGTCGGTAACCTCTATAAACAAAAATTTGGAGTTAAACACAAATCTTGCCGGCCAGTACAATCTTCTTATTGATAATAGGCCGGTGCATTCTATTACTGATGTTTATAAGGAAGCAAAAGATCTTTTAAACGATGTAAAAATAAAGGAAAATACTTCAATTCACTGTATTTACGGAATCGGACTCGGATATCATATTGATGAATATATCCAAAATGCAAAGGGGAAAATAATAGTTTACGAACCTGATATAGAGGCTATGTATTTTGTTTTTTCTGCAGTGGATTTTTCTGACAATTTTAAAAGCGGCAAACTGTATTTTGCCTCAGATTTGACAGAGCTTAACACGGTTTTATATTCTATTTACAGATACAAGTCAAATGTTACTTTTTCTTTTCTTGATTATTATAAGCTCTATCATAAGCCGGATATTGATGAGTTTCAAAAAAGTTTGCAGAGAATAGTTGATGTAGTAGATCATAATTATACTTTTCAGGTTAATAATATATGTGCATTTTTTAGATCTACTCTTATCGATTCAGCACAAAAGTATAAAGCTCCTTTATTGACAGATTACAAGGATATATACAAAGATAGGCCGGCAATTATTGTTTCCGCAGGTCCGTCTTTGCATAAGAATATTGATGTGCTGAAAAAATATCAAGATCATGCACTCATATTCTGTGTAGGTACAGCTTTACGTACTCTGTGCGGTAACGGTATTACTCCTGATTTTGTAAATGTCATAGAACGTAATAATACAAAAGTGCATTATGACGTGGAACAGGCAAAAGATATTATTTTTATTGCGGAAACCTTTACTGAGTCCAGTTATTTAAATATGGATTTTAAAAAATATCTTATAACAGCTTCTTTAGAAACTGATGCTGCAAGATGGTTTCTCGAAATGGCAGATAAAGAGCTTGTCGATTTCGAAACCAAGGGAACTGTTGCATATCATGCTATATACAGTGCATACTATTTGGGCTGTAATCCGATAATTCTTGTCGGACAGGATCTTGCTTATTCTGACGGCGATTGTTATTGTAAAGGCTCAAAATTCGATGGTCTGCAGTGTGTTTTTGATGAAGATCTGAAAAAATATAAAGTAATATTTAAAGATTTTGAAAAGTTTAAAGAGGCTTATTGCCAGTCTGTAAAAGATATTTATTCCGAAGAAAAACAGAATATAATTGTTGAGCATAGACTGAAAGAATTAAACAAAAATTTGTGTTCTGTCGAGGGACAAAACGGCAATATGCTGCCTACTGATTCTGTGTATTCTTTATTTATTGAATATATTCAGGATTTTGCAAAACGTCATAAAGATGAGCGGACTTTGATAAATTCTTCTATAGGCGGAGCTAAGATTGAAGGGTTTAGTCTTTTGCCCTTAGAAACTGCAATTTTTGAGCATGCACCTGTTCAACTTAATAAAAATGGTATTATTGATTCATCAGCATTTAAGACCAGTGTTGATTATGAGATTATTCTTAATAATTTAAAAAATGAAAATAATTTGTTGAGATCAATATTACCGGAGTTGCATAATGGACTTTCTCTTGTTCAGAATTTAGATAAGGAGCTTGAACGAGCAAAAATCTACAGTTCAAAAGCTTCTTCATTAGGAGCAAAATTAATTAAAATATATTCTCATCTTACAAATGATATTATGCTAAAACATAGAATTTTTAAAATGATTGCACTTGAACAATATAGTGAAATAAGCTATTTAATGCGCCTCGATAAAAAGATTTCTTCTTATGATGATGCAAAAGAATTTTTTCAAACATTTTTTGATTACTTCAATAAGGTTTCAATAAAGACAGAGAAGATTATTTCATACATGGAAACAGAGATTGCAAAACTTGAGGAAATTTATGAAAATAGTTGTGCAAAGAGTTAAAAATGCTTCGGTTACAATTGACGATAAAATATATTCACATATAGATGCAGGCATGCTTATTCTTTTTTGTGCGGAAAAAGGTGATACGGAGGATAAACTAGATTGGATATCTAATAAGATTATCTCTTTGCGCTTTTTTGAAGATGAAAACGGTAAGATGAACAAATCAATACGTGATGTAAACGGAGATATTATGGTAGTATCTCAGTTTACACTGGCGGCTGACTGCAAAAAAGGTACAAGACCGAGTTTTGATAATGCAGAAAATCCGGAGGCCGCAAAGCAATTATATGAAAAATTTATAAGCATTTTAAAAGAGGAGGGGCTAAATGTACAAACCGGCGTTTTTGCTGCTATGATGCAGGTTTCTCTTATCAATGACGGACCTGTAACCTTTGTGATAGAGAAATAAACTAATATTTTTTTAAAAAAGCTTGCCTTATATTATGTTTGCATTTAAAATATAAGTTGATATTAGAATTATAGTTTATTAATAAGATGTCGAGGAGCTAAAGATAATAGCCTTTCGCCTTTTACTTTAAAAGGGTATTAAAAAATGTATGTAAATAAGTGTACTAAATGTGGAGCGGAATTTGAAACTAAAAATCCGAAAAGGGTAATTTGTCCCAACTGTTTGTATCCTGATAAAAAGCCTGATCAAGAATCAGAAAATGGATCTGGTGATTTTTCTCAAAATCAATCCGGTCAGCAGAGTACTTCATATGAAAGACCTGCTGCATACAGTGCCGGCGGCTATTCTTCCGAAAATTACCAGAGAAGAGAAGAACGTTCGTATCAGCAAGACAGACCACGTTATGATTCTCAGAGAAATTATAATCAAGGCTATCAGCGTCCGCAACAGGGCGGTTATCAACGTCCTCAACAGGGCGGCTATCAGCGTCCGCAGCAAGGCGGTTATCAAAGACAGCCCAGACCATATGACAGAGGCGGATATCAGCGTCCTCAGCAGGGCGGTTTTCAAAGACCTCAAAACAGAAGACCGCAGGGCGGTTTTAACAGACCGCAGGGCGGAAGAAAACCTATGGGCGGACGTCCTCAAAAGCCACCGAAACAGTTACTGGTTAATAAGGAGCAATTGGCACAAATTGAAGAATTATACAAAAAGATGCTCCCGCTTCCTAACCCTGATGCACATGAGGTTATCGGTGAACAGATAGGTTTAGAAGCAAGAAAAGTATTCTTCGGCATAAATCTTGTAAGACAAAAAATGATGTTGCCAAAACTTCCTTTTCCGAAAAGAAAACTGGCAGTTTCTCCTGATCAATTGACTGCAATAAAAATGCTTTATGAACCTTTGCTTCCTTTACCGCCTATCGGTTGTCATAAGATTATTGCGGCGCAGTTAAAGATTGATGAGTGGCGTGTTCACGTAGGTATAGGTTTAATAAGAAAGCAGCTCGGTTTAGACAGATGGAATCCTGAAAGACCGGATGCTCCTGAAGAATTTAAACAAACTAATAAGGATGCTCAGTCAGAGTCAACTGATGTTACAGCTGCTGAGGCACCTGCAGAAGAAAAACCTAAAAAAAGAGGCAGAAAAAAAGCTTCTGAAACTGCTGAAGAATCATAAATGCTATGAGTAAATTAATTTCTGTTGGCAAAATTTTGAATTTTCACGGGATTAAAGGCGAAGTCAAAATGGGATTTACTGCCGGCAGAGAAGATTTAATAAAAAATCTCAGAAAAGTTTTTATATTTATCAATAATGTAAAAACCGAATTTGATGTTCAATCTGTCAGGTTTCATAAAAACACTGCAATAATTAAATTTGCCCAGCTTAACTCTATAAATGATGTTATGAATGTAAAGGGGCTTCTTGTCCATATCAATGATGATGTTTTGAAAGCAGGGCTGCAAAAAGATGAATTTCTTATAAATGATTTAATTGGATTGAAAGTCTATGATACGGCAGGTATTGAAATTGGCAAAGTATCCGATGTTGGAGAGAATAAAGCATCAAATTTATTGGAAATTCAAAAAAATAACGGTTTAAAATTTATGGTGCCTTTTGTAAAAGAATGGGTGCCGAAGGTAGATATAGCCGATAATAAAATCGTTGTTAATTTGATTGACGGTATTGAGCCAAATTCTAATTCAGCGGAGATGGATAATGAAGTTTGATGTAATGACACTTTTCCCTGAAATGGTAAATCAGGCTTGCTCTCACAGTATTATTTCAAGAGGGATTGAAAAAGGGATTATAAGTGTAAATACTATAAACCCGAGAGATTATACACTTGATAAACATAAAAAAGTTGATGATACGCCTTTTGGGGGCGGTGCAGGTATGGTTTTAATGTGCCAGCCATATTTTGATTGTTTTGACAGCATCGACAAATCCGATGATACAGAAGTGATTTTATTGTCACCGCAGGGTGAAATATTTAATCATAGTATGTCCGTAGAACTCTCAAAAAAATCTCATATAATTTTAATCTGCGGGCATTATGAAGGATTTGACGAAAGAATAAAAGTGTATACAAAAGCAAGAGAAGTTTCTATAGGAGATTTTGTACTTACAGGCGGAGAATTGCCGGCTGTGTGTATAATAGATTCTGTTTCAAGAAATATAGACGGATTTTTAGGTAAAATTGATTCTGCACATTTTGATTCTTTCTCTGACGGACTATTAGAGTATCCTCAGTATACAAAACCAAGAGATTATCAGGGAATGAAGGTTCCTGAGGTTTTGTTGAACGGTAATCATTCCGAGATATACAAATGGCGCCGCAAGCAGCAGTTGATAACTACATTAAAAAAAAGAAAAGATTTGTTTGATAAATTTCAAAAAAATTGCAATAATAAAGAAGATTTAAAGCTTTTGAATGAGGTTTTGAATCATTATAAAGTGTAAAATGTCTGGTGTTAGACAATTAGGGTTCGGCATATGGAAATTAATAACGAACAGTTAAAAAAACTATTTGATTTATCGGGTGCAAATGTAGATGTAGATTCTGCACAGCAAGATGATATTACAAAAGCATTAATATTAATCGAGCGCAAATTAAATTCTTTTGCTGTGGATACAATGACTGTTCCTGCGGAATTTAATATTCTCATAGTTGACGATTTGGAATTGTCTATATATCAATTTAACCAACTTTTAAAAAAGGTAGGGATTGTTCCTACAGTTGCAAGAAATAAAATAGAGGCTCTTGCAGAACTTAAAAAGAAAAAATTTGATTATATTGTTGTGGATTTATTTTTGCCTGACGCAGAAGACGGAATAGAGCTTATTGATGAGTGTATCAAGCTGCGAGAAGCTAAAAAAACTAACAAAATTATTGTTATGTCCGGCACTGATGATAAAAATCTTATTGAAAAATGCTATAAGCTTGGTATAGATGAATTTGTACCAAAATCAAGCAACTGGCACGATCAGGTTTTGAAGTTTATAACAAGTTCTCTTACATCTAAGCAGCATGAAGATTTCTTTAAATATTCTATAAACGATAATATATGTTGCTATACTATCAATAAATTTAATAGCCCAAAACATATCGATGCATTGCTTAAAGATGTTACAACAAGCTTGTATACAGGTTATGTAAATATAATTTTTAATATGGAAAATGTTAAAATTTTTGATGACGAATATACAAGTACATTTACTACTCTTTATAAAATGTGTAACGAAAAGGGCGGTAAGTTTATGCTTGTGAAGATTTCTGATTCTGTAAAAACCGCTCTTGCTGATGCATTTTTAGATACACTGATACCTACTTATACTACGGTAGATATGGCTGTAAGCAAGGTTGAGTAATACTATTCAATCATTGCTATTCTTTTGGCGTGTCTGTCACCAAGGAATTCTGACATAAGCCATATATCTACTATATCTTTGGCAAGTTCTTCGCCTACAATGCGTTCTCCAAGGCAGAGAATGTTGCTGTTGTTGTGTAATCTGGACATCTTAGCAGAGCATGTATCTGATACTACAGCTGCTCTTATTCCTTTTATTTTATTTGCAGCTATAGACATACCTATACCGGTACCGCAGATAAGAATGCCTTTTTCATATTCAGCTGAAGCAACTTTATTTGCAACTTTTTTTGCTATAAGCGGATAATCGCAAGAATCTGTATTGTATGTCCCTGCGTCATATAAATCATACCCTTTATTTGTCAGATATTCTGAGATTTTTGTTTTTAGACGATATCCTGCGTGGTCACTGCCTATTACAATTTTTATTGTCATATTTTTCTCCGTTTACTTAATAATAGCATATTTTTTGTAAATAAATGTTAACGATTTTGGTTTAAATACTAAAGTTTAGTTTATATTATGCCGATATTTATTATGTGAAATTTAATGGGATGTGCGAAGTGCTTAATAAGATTGTTGATGGTGTAAATGAACTTGAAGAATTGATGTGCGAGTATTCAGAAATGAACTCTTTCTTATTTGCGAATAATAAGATTTTTATGATTGCAAGTAATTCTATCTATAATACGCCTGAATACAATCATCAGCCTTATACATTCAAATACGGTGATTATACATTATCTGATTATATAAATAATTATGTATAAGTTTTACCCCTAAGACCTTATTTCCCAACCAAAAAACTCTTTATTTCTTTTGCAAGCTTGATTGATTCTGCTTGCAAATTTTCATATGTAGAGTCATTTGAGATAACATAATCCCAGTCCTTTATATTATCAAGATCAATTTCTGTTACGTCATTTTCTCCTACAAGGTTGCCTCTGGCACTTCTTGTCTCTCTTGATGCTTCAACTCTTATTGTGTAGGCATTTGCCTGTTTAAAATATTCCAGCTCTCTTTTAACTCGAACATCCGGAACAATTATGTTACCTGGCATTTTTATAACTTTTTTTATCCAGTAATCTTTGTCTTCACTTCTTCTTTTATTACCTAAATTTATTAAATCCTGTCTGTAAAGGTGTTTATTTTTTTCTATTTCTTCAAATGGAATTCCTGTTTTTTCCGAATATTCTATCTTTATTGCATCGCCTAAACCTATTCTTTTAAAATCTGTTAAGTTTTCTAACAAAATTTTTGCGACTGTATCCTTGCCGCTGTACTGTTTTCCGGAAAGTATTATAATTTTGTCTGCCATTTTTAGCAATTCTCCCACTTGAAATGTTTTATTTATGATGTATATTATTATACACCAAAGTGTTTCCACTGTTAAAAAGTTCTAGAATTGGGCTACATTAAATGAAAATCAACAATATTGACGTAAGTTTCCGCTTACGAAGCTTGTTACCTCGAAATAACGCAGAAAATTATGTAAGAGCAAAGCAGAAATATGCTGATGCTGAGTACATTGTACAGATGAAGGACTCTATAAACAGTTCTTCTGCATCAAGATCTAATCAAGTGTTGAGAGATCTTGGACTGTTTTAAATTTTTCCTGCAGCTCTTCTGATAGAGCTTTGCTTATTTTATTTTGTTCTGTATTGTTGACTAAATCAAACGCTTCTTTGCGTGCTTTTTCTAGGATTTTTGTGTCCCTGATTATATCAGCAAGTGCAAAGTTAACCATACCGCTTTGTCTGGTACCGAGAAATTCTCCGGGGCCTCTCAGCTCTAAATCTTTTTCCGAGATGATAAAACCGTTGTTTGTCTGCTCCATTATCTGAAGTCTTTCCATTGTTGTCTGGCTTGAATTGGCAGGGACAAGTATGCAGTATGATTGCAAATCTGAGCGCCCCACACGTCCCCTGAGCTGGTGCAGCTGAGATAAGCCGAATCTTTCCGCATTTTCTATCATCATTACCGTAGAATTTGGCACATCAACGCCTACTTCTACTACTGTTGTGCTTACAAGTATGTCGTATTCTTTATTTTTGAATTTTTCCATTACCTCATCTTTTTCGGTGTTGGAAAGTTTGCCGTGCAGCAATCCAATTTTTAAATCCGGGAATATTTCATTTTGTATCCTTTGCGCTTCTTTTGTAGCTGCTTTTGCTGATAAAGTCTCGCTTTCATCTATCAGCGGATAAACTATGTAGCATTGATGTCCGTTTGCTATTTCGGAGGCTAGCATTTTGTATGCCTGATTTCTTTGAGACGGCTTTATCACAAATGTTTTTATAGGTTTTCTGTTTGCGGGCATTTCATCTATAACGGAAAAATCCAGGTCTCCCTGCGTAGTCAGTGCAAGCGTTCTCGGAATTGGTGTGGCAGTCATAGTCAATACCTGAGGATTTATGCCTTTTGTCATAAGTTGTGAGCGTTGTTTTACCCCGAACCTGTGCTGTTCGTCTATGACAATTGCTCCCAGATTATTAAATTCAATGTTGTCTTGAATCAGAGCATGGGTTCCAATTGCAATATTAATTTGACCGTTTTTAAGGTCGGTCTCGAGCTTTTTACGGACTTTTGTACTGTTTGTACCTGTAAACAATCCTACACTCAGCCCGAATGGCGTGAGCCAGCGTATAAAATTGTTAAAATGCTGCTGCGCTAATATCTCTGTAGGCGCCATTAAAACTCCCTGATAACCGTTTTCTACCGCTGATAATAGCATAGTGCAGGCTACAACTGTTTTCCCGCTGCCGACATCACCCTGCAGCAGTCTTTGCATCGGAATATCCGAAGCTATATCCTTTAAAATTTCTTTGATTGCTTTGTCCTGTGCATTTGTCAATTTAAACGGAAGTGAGTTTATAAACTTGCTGACGAGACCGTCTTTTTTTATCTTTAGCGGCAATGCTTTTATTCTTTGTTGATTTTCTTCTCGCATCATTGCAAGCTTAAGCTGCAGCAGGAAAAATTCTTCAAAAACAAGTGTGTATCTGGCTTTTTCAAGTGATTCTTCATTTTCAGGAAAATGTATTTGCCTTATGGCAATACGTCTGTCAAGAAGATTGTTCCTTTGCATAATATCCTGAGGTATGACGTTTGTTATTACTTCTTCATATTGTTCAATTGCATTGTATATCGCACGTCTTAGTGTCTTTATGCTCAAACCTTCTACAAGCTGATAAACAGGTACTATTCTTGCTATATTTAGATTTGTCTTACCTTCAAAATCTCCTGATAAAACCTGAAATTCAGGCTTGTCTATTGTATAAATCCCTGAATATTTATCTATCTTAGCCTTGCCGGAAATGATAATATTTGACCCTTTAATGAATTGCGATTTATATCGTTCCAGCATAAAGCGGTTTGCTTTTGCGTAGAAAAAGTTAATTTTAATTATGCCTGTTTCATCCGCAATAGTTACTGATATAATCCCGAGATTGTTTTTTGAATTGTAGGCGCTTATTGATTTTATTGTACCGATAATAGTTGCATCTGTGCCTTCTTTTAAATCTTTTATAAAACTTCTTGTTGAATAGTCAATATGGCGTTTAGGAAAGTAAAATAGCAGATCTCTTGCAGTATAGATGCCGAGTCTGTTTAAAAGATGACCTATTCTGGGACCCACTCCTTTTACGTACATAACATCAGTTTCTTCGGGTTTCTTTTTTATTGTTGAAAGGTCTGTTTTTTTAACTTCACCCTGGGGATTGATTTCTTCTCTTATTGTTTTTACAAGCCGTTGAATAGCCTTTTTTCTAATAGTCATTGTCGACATTGAATAGGTTTCGAATTCTTTTATAAGAAGTATCCATTTGGGATTCTTTTTTGATTTTTTATATAATTTATGCAGCTGTTTCAATATAAAGCCGGAAAAATTATCTTCTTTTCCCCTGATGTCTATATATAAATTTTTTTGTTCAACTTCTATGGCCTGCCTTAGCTGCTTTATCAGTTCTGTATCTTCTATCATTCTTCCGTAATTCTTAAAACTTCATAGATATTGATTTTATTGGCTTTCCCTTTAATATATACTTCTCTGATTTTTATAACATCTACTATTTGGGATATTTTGTTATAAGTATTTTCGCTTATCAGTACGTGTGTTTTGTATATTTTATTATAGTCTTCAATTCTGCTTGCTATGTTAACGGTGTCGCCTATTACAGTGTATTCAAAACGGTTCTTTGTTCCGACATTACCAATAAATGCTTCACCTGTGTTTATCCCTACTCCTATATCAATTTTAGGCTTGCCTTCTTCTATCCAGCGTTGTTTAATCTGTTTTACTTTTTTTCTGAGTTCATAGGCACATTTTACAGCATTTTTTGCGTGGTTTTTATCCTGTTCGGGATCTCCGAAAACGACAAGCACAGCATCACCTATAAACTTATTAATTACACCGTTATATTTGTTTATTATGGGTTCGAGTTCAGAAAAATATTCATTTAAAAGCTGTGAAACTTCTTCTGCTTTTCTTGTTTCTGAAAGAGAAGTAAAACCTCTTATATCTGCAAACATGACGGTTATTTCCGCTCTTTTCCCACCAAGACCGACATCAGCAGTGTTCTTTAGTATTTTATTTTTTATGTCTTTTGATATGTATTTCCCGAGAACCGTTTCTATTTTCTTGTTTACATTTTCTTTGAATGTCTTTATATAAAAGTTTGCAAAGTATTTTGAAATTATCAAAGAAAGAAATACTGCCGTTATATTGATAAATACAAAGTGGTTGAGTGCTGTTTTATATGCCGCAAAATATGCAATTATAAAGAAAATACTGAATAAAATTGACTGCAAACCGCTAAAATATACGTAGATTATAAGAAATACCAGCGACATTCCAAGTGTTATACTTAGTCTTTGCGGTTCTGTCAGGATTCTTATTTGTTCTGCTTTGATTGATTTATTAATTATTGCGGTATTACTCGTATGATATTTTTGTTCAATAAACAGAGTATCTATTTTGTTATCAATATATTTGTAGCACAGATTGTTCAGTGTAAATATAACGCTGATAAATGACATTATGAACAATAATACCAAACTTTTTTTATTCATATACTAATTTTACTTATATATGAATATTTTGGCAACAAACGCAGTTACAGTCAGCAGGTTCTATATGAATAGTGACTTTTGTGTTGCCGAGTTTATTCTCTATTTCATTTTCCAGTTTATCGCACAGATTATGTGCGTCTCTTATCTTCATATTCCCGTCTACATACAGGGCGATAACTATATCTTTGTCTTTTCCGGATTTTCTTGTCTTTATTTCTTTTATGCCGGATATTTCATTTTCTAAGTGATTTTTCAATATTATTTTAATTTTTTCAATGTCTTCTTCCGGTAATGACCCGTCCAATATATCGTTCATAGCTTCTTTACATATTTTGTATCCGGTATGCATTATTATCATTGCTACTATTACTGCTATTACTGAATCTATTATATGTAAACCGGTGTAATAAATTATTATTAATCCTATAAATACAGTAAGGGACGAAAAGATGTCCGTTCTCAGATGTTGTGCGTCGGAATAGAGCGCTATAGAGTCGGTTTTCTTTGCCACATACATTAAATATGAACTTACGGCAACATTGGTGATTACAGATATTAGCATAACTGCAATGCCGAGCATTGAATTAGAAAAAGGTTCTATTTCTCCCGTCAATTTCTTTGATGCTTCAAAAATGATATACATTGCAGCCAGTATAATCAAGCAGCCTTCTATAAAACCTGCAACATCCTCATATTTTCCGTGGCCGAACTGGTGATCTCTGTCAGCAGGTGATTCTGACTTGTGTACAGCAAAAAATGTTATAACAGATGCCAGAAAATCACTTCCCGAGTGGATGGCTTCTGATATAATACTGACGCTTCCAGAAATAAAACCTGTAATCAGTTTAATTACAATTAGTGTTAGATTTGACAGGACGGAAACGGACGCTGCAAATTTTTTATTTTCATAAAAGTTTGTTATCATTGTCTGTAATCCAGAATATTGCCCTGTTTTAATTCTGTATTTGAATACGCACTGATAAGTTTTGTATTTTTAGCAGCTTTGGACAATTCTTTTTTTATATTTTCTCGTACATCCGTAAGTGCAACGATATTAGCCTGCTCTTGTTTTTGTATTTTTAAGCAGATTTCTTCGAGTTTAGATGTATCCTCGCCGTTAGCAGTAACCCTTTCTAAAAGTTTACCAGCTTCTTTAAAAAGCTGTTCTTTTTTGTTTAAAAATGTAATCAGCTCAGTATAAATTTTACGATCAATTAACTGGGCTATTTGTACTGACACTTCATAAATCTTTTTATATGTTAATTCAAGATTATCTAAATCACTGCTCATATTTAAATATACTCTCCGATATTGTCCTCGTCATCATCTTCGTCGTCATCGTCATCGTCATCATCTTGATAAACTTTTGTACTTGATGAAGAGTTATATTTATCCATATCAGTTTCTGTCAGAGAATTTCCTTCTGCCTTGAATTTTTTTACAGCCTCTCTCCAGGTGTCACGTAATTCTGTCATATGTTTTATAACAACATCGAGTGCTGCTTCATCTTTTTTCATATTTGCTTTGACAAGTTGTCTGTTCATAAATTCATATAATGCAAAGAGATTTTTAGCAAAATCACCGCCTGTTTCCAGATCCAGACTTGTCTCAAATTCAGTAATAATATTTTGAACTCTTACTAAATTATTATGTATTTTTTCAATATTTTTCTCTGCAAATCCGGCTTTTGCCTGATGCAAAAATCGTACAGCACCATCATACAACATCAAGAGGATCTGTTCTTTTGGTGTTGTTTCAATTTGCGTTTTTTTGTATTGTTTTAGATATGGATTCATCGGCATAAGGCTAACTCTTTCAATATAAATTTAGCATAATACAAAAGAGAAGTCTACAAAATCCGTGGCAAATAGTTTGAATATATTAGATTACATCTGTTTTAATTCTGCAAGATTAGGATCCAGTAATCTTCTTCCTACGTTATCAAATTGTATTGAACAAAGAGTTCTTTTGCCGTAGTTAAAGAGTTCTTCCACAACTCCGCGTCCGTATTTTTCGTGATAGACTATATTTCCTTCTGAAATTTTGATTGAGTCGTCGTGACTTGTCTCTTCCGGCTCTGCACTATATACAGGTACCCCCGAAGGAGATGCATCCGTATTGACGGTTTCTGTTGTGTTTACCTCTGTAATAAAGTCATCTGCATCGGGTAATTCAGGAAGATCTTCAGAAAGAGCCAAGTCATTCAAGTCATTGTCTAATTGCAGACCATCCTCTTGATTGTTATTGAGTATTTCATCTTCCGGCGGATCTTCAAGCTGCAGAAGCTCTGATGTTTCGTCGCCGGTTTCTGAAATTTCCGGTTCTTGTGCCTGTACATTTATGTCATCAAGCAATTCCAGGTCAGATTCTGACAATGTATTTTCTATATCAGATTCTGTTGGTTCCTGTTGTATCGGTGTAGATTCTGTTTCCTCAGGCTGTGGCTGTGTTTCCTGCTGCGTATTTGCAAAAAACATTTCATCTACATCTTTTGCTATTTCATTTTCCAATGATTCATCAAAAATATTCTTGATTTCATTAGGTTCTTCTTCAAGATTGTCAATTTCTTCAAGCGGCAGGAGTTCTTCACCGGCATCGAGAAGCTCTATTTCTTCAGTTTGAGGAATATCTTCTACGGTAACTGCTTCCGGTTCCGTAATAATTGTCTCATTTTCTTCTTGCTGGAGAGGCAGTACTTCAGATTGAACAGTATTCATTTCTTCTTGTTTTGGTATATTTTCATACACTTCTATATTTTCCGGAATATCTTTTATTATAAGAGGTGTATAATATGTTCCCTCTCCTGAGACAATAAATTCTTTTTGTGAAAGTTTTGTTAAAAATGAATTATATGTAGCAAAAGATTTCTGCTGCTCAAGAGGTCTAAACAGAATGAGATTCTTTGCAAAAGATTTTAATTGCTGGGCAAAAATACAGTCATATGACGATGAAAGTATGGGTTTGATATTTGTGGTTTTATAAATTTTATTTAAAATATCTTTATCGGTATTTTCGTCATTTACCTGCATAATAAAGTAATAATTGTCTGATAAATTATTTATTATAAAGTCAGTAGTTTCTTTTTGCCAGTTTGAACTTGCTTTTGAAACATTTAAGACAGTAATTGTATTATTTTCTACAGATTCATTCAGTGCGTTTATTTCTTCATCTTTTGACGCAAATATACCAAATTGTTTATATTTAAGCAGTTTGTTTCTTAAAAGTATTACACCTACTGATTTGTCGGATTCATATACACTGTTTACTACATCTATTAACGTATCAAAAGGTATGTAACCGGAATCAAGTGTACCTATATAATCCTGAATTTCCAACAGTATGTCCTGAACTATAGCCTTCTGTTCTACAGTCAGTCCTGTCAGGTCGTTTTCATATATGTAATTTAGTGTTTCAACTCCTATTGGCAGCTTAAATTCTTTGCCTAGTTCGAGTATATTGGCATTTTGGTATGTTGAAAGATTATTAAAATCCAGCAAAAGAGTTTTTTGTCCGTTGCTGTAATTGCTTTCAAGAATTTTTGATAATATTGACTGCGAGTTTTCAGCAACGTCAGATTGTATATAAAGAAAATTGTCTAATATTGATGCATTAAGGTCTAGATGAATATTGGAAGTATTTGATAATTCACCAATATTGATAGTTTGGGAACTGTTTGAAAAAATGTTTTTCAAAATTTGTTCATCTGTTTTTGATATATTTGCGTCCAAAGATGGTACATAACCGCTGTATGCTGTAAAAGTACCTGACTCATTTATATCAAGTGAAAATTTTAAAATAGCGCAATTTGTGTCATTTTTACTTGTAGATTCAATTGAAATGACTTGAGACAGCAATTTTTTATTACCGTCATCAACTGTCAAAAAGTCTGAAATGACCAGCTGATTTGCAGCAGGTTCATAGTATAATTTTGCCAAACTGTTTTTTATTTCAACTAATTTCATTTTATACCGATTACTATCCGTAAATTATTGCTGACAAACCTCTTCCTGAAGAGCTATTGATGCTATTTGATTAGACATAATAGCAACTTTTTTGATTGGTCCTGTCGGTTCTTTTTCTATAAGTTTGCCGACTGTGCTCTGTGTTCTTATCAAAGGAAGAATTTCATCAAATACTGCTTTGGGATCATCAAAATAAAGAACCATAGGAGCTGAGGCACCTTTTAAAAATATAAGTAATGCCAGTCTTGTTTTATATTGCTGGGGTGGAAATTGTTGTGCCATAATTTATTTCTCCTTAAATCCTCTATATATTTATTAATTTATGTCAAATATTATAAAATAGCAATATTATTTGAAATTTTAATTTGCTAAAATTCAATACCTTTACGTGCCTTTATTCCCTTATCCCAATAGTGTTTTATTGGTTTTATTTCCGATACAAGGTCTGCTATTTCTATAATTTCCGGCTTTGCATTTCTTCCGGTCAAAACTATCTCCATATCATCAGGTTTGTCTTTCAGAACCTGAAGCATTTCCGATAAATCTATAAGGTTTAAATCTATTGCAATATTTGCTTCATCAAGAATTATAAGCTGGTATTCGTCATTTTTTATTGCTCTTTTTGCAATTTCCCATCCGAGCTGGGCTTGTTTTTTATCTTCTTCAGATATATTTGATGAATAAACAATCCTGTCCAATCCGGCCTGTACAATTTTTACTTTCCCTTTAAAGTCGGGAGACAGTGAGGCAAAAGAAATGAGTTCACCGTAATCATTGCCTCCTTTTGTGAACATAACAATAAGAACTCTCCAGCCTCTGCCAAGAGCCCTCATTGCCAATCCGAGTGAAGCCGTGGTTTTACCTTTGCCGTTTCCTGTATAAATCTGTATATAACCATGTTGTAAAAATTCGGGATTATACAGTTTATTGTTGTCAGGTATGTGCATTATTTAATCAGTCCGCTTTCTTTCAAGAATCCTATTATTGCACAAGCACAGCTTTTTTGATACTTAATCGGTGCTTTTTGAAGAAGATTAATTGCTTCGGATAATTTTGCATCCTTGTCATACCAGCGTCTGCTGTCTTTCTGGTTGTCGTCATAGAAAAACCATTCAACAGGCTTGTTGTAATATTGTGCAAATTTTATGAGCTCTATTACATCGACTTTCCTTTTTCCTTTTTCAATAACTGAAATGCCGGAAATAGGAAGATGCATAAGTTCTGCAATTTCTTCTTGTTTTAACCCTGACTCAATTCTAGCTATTTTTAATTTTTTACTTAATTCTTTTCTATTCATTTGTTTTACGATATCCAGTTTATTTATTATAATGTTAAATTACATATGTGTAAAGAATTATATTCATTTGGCTGTATAGTAGTATAATTTTTATTTGTTATGAAGAATATTAAAAATATCCTGAGAAATAATGCAAAGATAATCAGAAATAACATTGAAAAAGAAATATGTTCCGATCAAATTGTTAAATATATAAAGAGTTGGTACATATATAAATCTTCTCAAAATGTTATGCTCTTTTATCCTGTCGGTTCAGAATTTTCACTGCTGGAACTTCTTAAGGATACAGATAAAAATTTCTACTTTCCTGTCGTTGATGGAAATTCAATGTATCCGGTTTTGTACGATTCAAGAAAAGGTTTTAAAACAGGAAAATATAACATCATGGAGCCGGTAGGAGAAAAACTTTGCGATTATAGTATTCTGGATTTGATTTTTGTTCCTGCTCTTGCTGTTGATATGGAGGGCTTTCGTCTTGGATACGGCAAAGGCTATTATGACAGATTTCTTGAGCATATTTCAGACTCATGTAATAAAGCTGTTCCGATATCATCAAAACTAATATTTGATAAGTTACCAAGAGAAAATCATGACAGGTCGGTTGATTATATAATTTCTGATAAAGGGTTGACTATATTTAGTGCCCGCCTTTTAGGTGATTAGGCCGTCCTATATCTATTACATCAAAAATCAGATACTTTATACCGTATATTAAAAGTCCAATGCCAAAGAATTTTGAGCTTTTCTTACCTAGTAATGCTCCTGTTGCTAGCACAGCAGGCACAATGTCCGATGCCATTTGTTTGAATGCTCCCGAAAAATAACCGGTTATTGCATTGATTTTATCGGGCAGATTCCAGTCAGCATTGCTTCTGAAATAAAAATCTTTAAGCTGGCTTGTTGTTTCGTTTAAATCTTCCATTCGTCTGGATCTCATATAAATATCTGTCAGACGTTCAGATGATTTGTGTTTTATATGTTCGGCAGAAGTTTTTACACCAACGTCGTGTGCGTTATAAAGCACAGTTGCTGCCGTAAGTGCGCCTGCTATTTTTGCTGCTGCATTCCATTTATTCATACTTTGTCCTGTCGAATTTTTCTGCTTTCTTTTCTGTTTTTTCTTTTTGTTTAGGCGGGTTTGGATCTACAACTTTTACAGTTTGTCCGGCTGTCTTTAATGTTGCTTGTGCTGCATCAAGTGCATCCAGTCCGTAGCCTGATTTGCTCTGCTGGATTTGTGCAAGAAGCTGTTGAGTCAGAGCATCGCCTTGTGCCCATCCGTTTTGCAAAATACCCATACCAACCATTTTTACATTAGAGTATTTACTTTGCAATGTTAAGTTTAACAGAGCCGTTAATGCCGGATCATTTTTTCTTGATTCATCTTCACGGAAGCGTTTCATAAGTTCTTTTGCGCCCATAAGTTTTATATCCGGATTGTCGTTTCTAATGTAGTTTTCAAGTGTTCTGATATAATCATCCGTTAACAATACAATATCTTTTTTAGGTAAATTTTTATCCTTGGTTTCATTATTTTGCGACAATTGTGATGCACCTACGGGAACAGTCGGCTGCTGGGGTAGTGTTTGCGGGGGCTGCATTGTATAGTAACTCTTGTCATAGGCCTGTCCCGGTTGTGCTGTATTATAAGTATTGTTTATATTTGCACCGTTCGGGTTGACAGAGGCACCAAGAATATTTATCGTTACTCCGCTTGCACCGTTTACAGGAATTGCTCCGGGGGTATTTGTCCCGATATTAAAAGTAGCACCTGTAGTGCCGCTGTTTTGTAGCGGCATTGCCTGAGATTGATTCTGCTGTGGATAACCTACAGGATAATTTTGCATACTTTCACCTTACACATTTCCTTATATAAATAAACGTATTTTCTGTGAAATATGTGCTATATTTTGCTTTTTCTGTTAAGAAAAGTTAACAACATTATAGGGTGTTAAGAATTGTAAACTTATATTTTATCTTGAAATGCTGGTACTGCAAGTGTTTCAGAAATTATGTGAAATCTTTTTAAAATAATTTTTAAATATTTCTAAAGTTATAAAAAAAAATGCCGTATTCCAAAATACAGGGAAAATAAAAGGAGTCTCAAAATGACAGGACCAATAAATTTTAATCCTTTCTTAGGCGTATCAGGAACAGAAAGCATTGAACAAATCCAAGACAGAAGACAAAGTCTCCGTTTCCCGGAATTGGATTTGTCTCCGGTTGAACTTAATATGGATCAGGGACAAGACGAAGAAGGCATTATGATGCTTGAAAATATGGATTTTGATTTCAACAAAAAAATGCCCAATCAATAAATCAAGTTAGAAAGTTTACATTAATAAAAAAGGAGTATTGAACATGGTAGACGGCGTAAATTTTAACCCCTTTACAAACAAGGTTTGGACTACAGAAGAAATTGAAAAGATTGATACTGACAAAAATGGTACAGTTTCTTACGCAGAGATGCAGGCTAACATCTCATGGCTGACAGGAAGTGTAGATGAAGAAGGTGAGGTTTTAATCGGTGAAGAATCCTCTTCGTCTGTTACACTTTCTGACAATGAATCGAAAATTTATAATGCTGCAGCTAAAAATGGTGTAAAGGACTCAGCTGCAGATGCATCTCAATTGCAGCAATATATGAATACAATTATTGACAGCTATATTGAACAATATATGCAAAAAAATCCGGGACTTGACCAAAATCAGAAAAGTTCTTTAATTACTTTTATAAAAACTCAAGGATCGAACTTTATTAATAACTATTTGAGCAACAATTCCGCTGTTCCTTATGATACACAATCTGTTGCACAATCTTTAATACAGACACTTGATACTGCTGTTCAACAGAGAAATGAAGCTGCGACAGAAGTTAATAATACAATAAATGACTATAAAAATAACGTAGATGCAAATTATGAGAAACTTTCAGCAACTACTGACAAAGCTGATGATGATTATGTGACATCTGCAGAATTCCAGCAGATGAAAGAAGAGGCTATTGCATATCTCATGGGTACAATGTTAAACGGTGCTGAGGATTCCGAATTTTTAGCAGGTTTGAATCCGAACTACAAAAATGATGCTAATTATAAAATAGCAATGGCCGCAATTAACTCTATAAATAATGAAACTGACCCAGCAAAAATTCAGGAATATCTTGAACAGGCCAAAAATGCTCTTAGTAATTTAATTGGTACGCAGAATGCTGACGGTACATCTAAACTTAACAATACTGTAACTACATCTGATGCATCTAAAGCTGCAGCGGAAAAAGCTGAACAAACTGCTGAATACACTGAAACTTTGACTGCAACTATTGATGAAATGGTTGAAAACTATTCAGTTGTTCTTGAAAACCAAATGAAATATGCCAATAGCGATGGCTCTCAAATTACAGATCAGATACAAGAATATAAAGCACAACTCACAAATATTATGAATGAGTTTTTGGCATCATATGACGGTAGCGGTAAAAATATTGAAGCTGAATTTAAAGTTTTTGCCAATGATGTAATGAGAGAATCTCAAAAAGTACAAAATGAACTTGCTGGTATAACTTCTACGGATTCCGCAGATGCAATTGAAAAATTGGAAAATGTTGTAGACGGTATGGGTAGTTATATTAGTGATGATGAAAAACAGGAAATCGTCGATGCGTCAGTTGACTTTATAATGAATCAGCTTGCTCAGGGTATAAGTGACATATCTCTTCTGGAGCAAATATCTCCTGCTTACGCAACAAACGATAAGTTTATAGAGGCACAAGCTTTGTTAAATGGTATTGAATCATCTGCAACACCAGAAGAAGATCTTGAAAAAGTTAAACAACTTCTTACTGAAATGATGACAGAAATTGGTGCTGATAAGATTGCAGACGGTGTAAAAAACAGACAAATGCCTGAAATCACATTCTCTGATGTTGAACGAGAACAGTTTACATCTTCAATCCCCGGATATGATAACAACGCAAACATTACTTCTGCTGAGTTCAAAGGAAACTCAGGCAAAACTCAGGCAAAAAATGACTTGCAAAATAAAGCAAAAGCAATGTTAGAAAACTTGAAACCTCAGCTTTTGCAAATGATTAAAGATAAGATGGGTGCAGATTATGATGAAGATACTGCCAACAAATTAATTGATGATGCTATATATCAAACTATAAATGATATTACTGATTCTATAAATGTTGAAAAAACAAATCGTAGATTGTTAAATAAGAACAAAAAATATGAAGCTTCAATAAGTACTCAGCAGTTAATTGATACATTTATGAATAATCTGTTGGCTAACTCAGCAAAAGATGCTGCCGGTCCTGAAGAAGGCAAAAATCCTGTTGACCGTGAAAGCGTTATGAGAAATACTTCACTTGCGGATGCATATCAGGATAAGTCGCAAACTGTTATAAGAAATGATGCCGAAGCCGCTAAAAATATTGCCAAAGCACAATTACAAATAATTGCAGCACAACTCAAAGCTCAGTTGATGAGTGAACTCGGTTCAGAATACAACTCAACAAAAATTAATTCAATGATAGATCAGGCAATTTTAAATACTGTTGAGTCACTTCCATCTGAAACAGCTCACCATGGATTCTGGTTCTTTGGTGGTAAACATACAGAATATACAATCAATACAAATTCTATTGCCAACACATTCTTTGATGAATTTGACAAACTGTATGAAGAAGCTAACAAATCAAGTTCATAATTTGACGACATCTACCATTTTAAAAAGCAGGGATTTATCTTCCCTGCTTTTTATTTTATAATAAATTTATGGATGTGGATATTTCAAATGAACCGGTGGCTTATACGAGTGATTTCCCCCAGCATTTATGCAACATGTGCGGTAAGTGCTGCAAGGCAATAACGACTCCATATACTTATGATGAACTTGTGGATTTGGCTAAGCAGGGGCAGGAAGAGGCAAGAGTTTTTGTTGAGGTTTTTGTAAGATATAACTCTGTAGACGAGGCAAGAGCTGCTGTGCCGGATCATGTAGAAAATATTTTGCAGCAGCTTAGAAAAAACAATCCCAATCTTGATGAAACTAAGGTTACGTTTTACCATTGTCCTCATCTTACAGAGGATAACAAATGTTCTATCCATGCTACACGCCCTGACTGCTGCCGCAGGGCTCCAAGAAACGGTTGGTCCTTATTTCCTCCTGATTGCGGGTTTAAAGGATGGCAGTTTCAGCATAAAGAAAGAGTTAAAGCTTCTGTTCGGAAATTAAAAGAATATCTTCTTGAATTAGAGCTTTTGCCGGATGATTTTGTCCTTAAAGAAAGAAATAAAACAGTAAAAGAGATGAAGGATTTTATCAAAGAAAAAATTGCACCCTGGAGAAAATACGGCGCTGATTTATGGTAGATACCTTATTGTTTTAATGCAGCGATGCTATTTATTATGTAAAAAGTTGTCATCCTGAGGAGCAAAGCGAGCTCAGGATCTTACCGGCTTTGAATTTGTGTATCAGACTGGTAAGATTCTGAACACAGCAATATTTTTGCAGCAAAGCACATTTAATGCTTCAGAATGACATTTGTTGAGTTGGGCAGGTATGCCCAACCTACCTCCTCTCATAAAAGCAACATTTAGTTGCTTTTATTCGGCAGAGTCTCTAAAAAATGATAATTAATCATTTTTTAGAGTTCTTGGAACGAAAAAATGAAATATCTGCTCTCTAATGCGAAATATTTGTTTTTACATAATACATATTATCAATATGACAATTTTTTATTTTTTAAAATTTTTTATAAAATTTTCCACTTTTTGCATAAACGGTTGTGCGTTTTCTGCTTTCAGTTCGTCATATTTCTGCTGCAGGACTTTTGCTATATTGGGTGAATCAACTGTATCAATTTTGTTTTTCAACAAATTGAGAGCCTGTTTTAGCTTGTTATTCCTTTTCAGAAAATCCACATATTCATATATTATCAAGTTATTAAAAGGTTCCTGCCTCAATGCGTATGAATAGTAGTTTGCTGCATTAAAATAGTCTCCGGCCTTGTCTGCCGCCTGTGCTGCACTGTATAAATAGTCAACATTAAGCTCATCAAGCATAGAAGCTTCTTTGTAATACAAAAATGCAGTGTCGTATTCCTGTGCATCAAAATATAATTTTGCTAAAAATGCATAATATGTGTGGTCTGCAGGTTGAAGTGACACTGCGACTTTTGCACATTCAATAGAGCGATTTTTAAGCCCCTGTGCAGCATATATTTCTGCTTTGTATTTGTATGCTTCAGCACAGCTGTTATCAAGTTTGATTGCATTGTCAGCTATCTTTAATGCTTCAGAATATTTATGCTGCTTTATGTACAATTTTGCCTGCATAAGATGAGCAAAAATGAAATGTTTGTTTAGATATAAAACTTTTGTAATTATGTCCTGAGCAGTTTGGTATTGTTCCAGTTCACAGTAGCAATCTGCAAGTTCGCTTAGATACTCAAGCGATTCAGGCTTGATGTTAAGAGCATTTTGTAAACATTCAACAGCTTCTTTATAAAGAGGAAATTCTTTATATATTTTTGCCATTGCATAATACAAAAAGTCATTGTTTGTTATAGTTTGCGACAATTTTTGTAGTGAATTTTTTGCATCAATGATATTTCCGTTTCTCGCATTAATCATTGCTTTTAGTATAATCGCATCTGTATAGTTTGCATCAAGCTCAAGTATATGATCTGTGCTTTCCATGGCTTTTTTATAATCATGCCTTTCATAATAGAGATATGCTAGGGCATAATTATAAACAAGATTTGTCGGCTCCAAAGATACTGCTTTTTTGAAGGATTGCTCCGCTTCCATCAGCCAGCCGTTTAATGAATATGCAGTACCAAGGTTGTAATGGTAGAATGCATTATTCTGTTCAATTTTTATTGCAAATTGGAAATAATTTATTGCATCACCAATTTTGTGCTGGTCAAGTTTTAAAAGCCCCAGATAATTATATGTTCTGTCGCATTGGATTTCATCCAATATGCTGTTAAAAAGCTTTTCTGCATCAGCATCCTGATGTTTTTGATAATAAATTACACCAAGATAAAATCTTGCATCGGTGTTCTGCGGATAAAGTTTTATAATTTCCTGAAATATGCCGATAGCTTTAAAAATTTGATTTAACTTTAGTCTTGCATAGCCCTCAATCAATAAAAGAGTCTCATTTTTCCTCTCTTCATAATTAAATTTAGATGCTTCTATCTCTTCAATAATTGTATTGTATTGATTGCATTCGTTTAGCATTTCTAAATATGTGACAAAGTTCTCTATTTCAGGGGAAAGTTTATAGAGCTTTTGTGCATATTCAAGAGCCTTTGCATATTTTTTATTGATTTTATTAATATTTACTACTATTTTGAGCGTATCTATGTGTTCAGGATCAATTTCAAGAATTTTTTCTGCATATTCAAGTGAACGCTCAAAATTATTCATTAAAAAGTAGAGCTGCGATATTTGTGATAATATTTCAATATTATCGCTGTCTATACAGAGCGCCTTATACAAAGCTTCTATAGCTTGTTTATAATGCTTTTCTTCCTGAAACTGAAAAGCCTGTTTTAAAAATTTTGCTGTTAACCCTTCACTCATAAATCCATTATATTGTTATTCCTGACACTCGTAAAGTACTTTGCTTAAATATACTTTAATCTTATGATTCAGAAATAGAAATATTTGTTACTCCCGCATCTCTTGCTTTATCCATTAGTTTTACTACAGCGCCGTGAGATGCATCCGGTTGCGCCAGTATCAATACACCTTCCGGAAATTCTTTTGATTTTTGTTTTATTATTCCTTCGAGTTGAGATACAGCCACTTCGTTTTCATCAATGTAGTATTTGTCATCATCTGTTACAGTGACTGAAATGAGTTTATTTTCCTGTTTTACATCCTGTACCTCAACGTTATTCGGTACAGCAAGATTTAGCCCCTGTTGGTCTAATAACGGTGCAATGACCATCATAATAATCAACAGAACAAGAAAAATATCCGTTAACGGTGTTATGTTTATTTCATTAAATGTATTTCGTTCTCTGCTTGCCACTGTTATATCCTCATTCTTCAGCCGGAATTTCTCCGACTGTTCTTCTGTATTGATCGTCCGGTGCTGTAACCGGAACAGTTGTGGTCTTTTGGCTTTTTTTCATACTGTTTTTTTGCAGTTTCTTCTGCTCTTTTTTAGAAAGCGGTTCACCGGCTACTATGAGCTTGTCAAACTCTGCATCTTGTGCTGCTTTCATTATTTTCATTATTTCTCTGCTTTTTACGCTTTCGTCAGCCTTTACAACAATTTCTTTTTTTTCAAGTTTTGGCTTTAGTGCAATAAGCTGGCTGTAAATATCATTTTCTTGAACAGCAGCTCCGTTTATATAAAATTTACCGTCTTTTGTTACGGAAATTGTTGCATTTTTCTGTTCTACAGTTAATCCGCTGTTAATTTCCGGCATTTTGATACTGCTGTCGTTTGATTGGAATGTCGGTGCAATAACCATCATAATAATCAACAAGACCAGAAAAATGTCTGTTAACGGTGTGATATTTATTTCTGTAAAAAGTGCTTCTTTTCCTTTTGCTGTTTTAAAAGCCATTTTTTTATCCTTATATGGAATTATTTTCTTTATTAGTTACTATAGTGCGATATTTGTAGGTTGATTCATTACAACTTCTTCGTTGCTGTCAACAAAGCTTAAGAAAAGCAGCTTGATAAGCTGAAAGTCATCTTCGAATCTTTTCACCATTGATTGAAAATAGTTGTATAGTACAACGGCTATGATAGCAACGCCAAGACCTAATGCTGTTGCTATCAATGCAGATGCAATACCTGAAGCTACTGCGGCTGATTGGTTGCCCTGTACTGCTAAATCCTGAAATGTGTATAAAATTCTTACTACAGTGCCAAACAACCCTAAAAACGGACAAACACCGCCTATAGTACCTAAAATTGTAAGATGAGATTCAAGCTTTCTTGTTGCCAAGCTGGATGCAATATCAAATGAACGAGAAAATCCGTTTTTTTGTTCTGAAAAGATTCTTACAGCCTCTTCTGATACTTCTCCAATAATGCCGCCCAGTTGTATGCTTAAATTTTGTGCGGAGTCAAGGTTGTTTCTTGCTAACTCTTTTTGCAGTTTAGGTATAAAAGAAACAACATCTCTTTTGTTTTTGTTGTAATAATAAAATCTATTGATTGCTACTGCAATTGTAAGAACAGAGCATAAAAGAATCGGCGCAATAATCCATAAATCTTCGATAGCTGCTTTTAGTAATAATTCCATTTTGTATCCTCTTTCTATTTAATAATTAATCTCTTTAATAAGTAGTTGCTCCAAATACATTGTAGTCAAATGTGAATTGTATATCTACGCTGTCACCTTTGTATTCAGGCGGCAAAGGCTTGAATGGTGCTGTTAGTTCTACAGCATGCATAGCTGCTCTGTCTGCCGCAGGAAGTCCGGATGATTTGTATACTCTGTGAGATATCAATCTTCCGTCTCTTGCAATTTTAAACAACAGAACTACTCTTTTACTTTCGTTGCCTTTTGGCGGTTCCCAGTTCATTTTTATTCTTCTTTGGAGTTCTCTCATATAAGGGCCGAAATCAGGCTCTTTTATTGCATCTATGCCGGGCGCACCTTTAGGATTTCCGGGACCGGGATTACCTACATTGCCGCCGCGACCGGCACTGCCCGGAGAAAATCTACCGCCAGAGGAGCCGCCGCTTGGAGAAAAGCTCGGCGCCGGAGTTCTGCTGCCGGAACCTGCACTGCCGCTTCTGGAACCTGTGCCTGTTTTTGAACCGGATATAGGACCGCCCGTAGGTCCGGTAACTTTGGGTGCAGCAACTTTAGGCATAGGTATATTCATACTGCTGTTAGGTTTATTAACCTTTGGTGCACTTGGTTTAATTGCCGGTTTGGGTGCTGCAGTAGGCGCTTTTACTGTAGTGCCTTTAGGTGTAGGAGCCTGTGTCGGCTTTTTGGGAGCCCAGGGCATTTGTAAACTTTGCTTTTTTTTCTGTTGTTTCGGAGCCGTTTTTTGTTGTTTAGGTTGGTTTTGTGCAGGTTGCTGAACCTTTTTAGTTGGAGCTTTTTGAACAGGTGCGGATGCTGCCTGCTGAGGTCTGCTGGCTTGCGTTGCTGCTTGAGGCTGAGATACAGGCCTTTTGGGATCGTGTATACCGCCTGCTCTGGAGTTTCTGTCTGCTCTGAATTTTGTATTTTTATTTATAGGTGTGCCTTCTTTATTAACAAGCACAAACTCAATATCCTTGGGCTTTTGCTGAGGTTTTTCAAATGTTGGAAGGCTTATTCCTATAAGTGCAAGTATAAAAATGCTAAGCCATACCATTCCTACCGCAATAGGATGTAAAGCAAATGAAAAGAAAAAACATTTTTTTAACGAAATATCATTTTCGTCTTCTTTTTTATAGATACCGTAGGTGTACTTGGTATCTATCAGATCTTCCTCTTCGTCTTCGTATAGATTAATGTTGCCTAGTAATGTCATTTTGTCCCCAAATCTCTTTTGTTTTAGTTTAGCAAAAGCAATACACTAAAACAAATCACCCGGTTTACCTATTAATATTGGTAACCTTGCTGCGGTGTAAATGTAACCTGCTGATCAAGTACAATGTTTATTACGCTGCCGGCAGGAATTGTTGCAGGTATTCCTTTGTCCCATATAGATTTTGCAAGACCTGCTCCTGCGCCGACAGCTGTTCCGTATGCTGCCCCTTTACCTACTTCTCCGCCTGATAAAGGTCCGAATATTACACCTGCGACAGCACCTGCTGCGGTTCCAATAGCTATGTCTTTGGCATATTCTGTTGCGGATTCTGCTTTTGTTCCGCCTTTTATTAATCCTGTACCGTCATCAGTTTGAATTTTTCCTGAAATAGGAATCATTTGTCCGTATGGAGTGACAATGTTTGTGAATTTTACCATTAATTGACCGTTAATGCCTGCACGTCCTGATTTTTTAACTTGTATTACAGTTCCGTTTACTGAGCTGCCTATAGGTGCAATTAGTGTATTGTTATAATAAAAGTTATTTGATAAAGCTATACACACACTTTGTCCTAATGACAAACTTTCAGAGGATAATTCCATTGTCGCCGTTGCTGGAAAGCTCGTTCCGGACGGCACATATACAACCTTGCCCTGCAATGGAGTAAATTGCTGTGTTTCTGCCTGTGCAGAATATGAATATAAATCAAAGGAACCTGCTCCTATTGTGATTAATGATGCTAAAAGAAGTGTTGAAACAACCTTTTTTGCTTTCATTTTAATCATTGCCTATCCTCCGTATCTAATTTTAATTGTTATTGTTTTTAACGATTATTTAATTATATTGTTCATTTTTAATCTGTCAAAGTAGACGATTGTATATTAATAGAATTCACCTACACCAAAAGTAAATGCACCTTTGGATGTACCGTCAGGCACACCTGTGAGCGGATAGCCCCAGTCTATGCTGAGCGGTCCTACACCGGGAACAAATACCCTTACACCTACACCGGCAGTAATTGCATGAATAGGTCTGTTGTATATTTCATTTGTAACAGTTGAGCCGTAAATCTGACCTGCATCAACAAACGCCGCAATTCTTATGTTATCCAAAAATTTGGCATCCGTTATTCTGTCGAGGAAAGGAATAGGAGTTTGGAATTCCGCCTGACCCATCATAAATCCTGTACCGGTACCTATACCGCTCATTCTGAAACCTCTAACCGTATAAGGTCCGCCTAAACGATATGCCATAACTTCCGGCATATCTCCGTGAATTTTTCCTCCTGCTCTGAAAGCAAGCGAAACAGATGACTTTTTGCCGACAGGATAGTATCTTTTGATACCTCCTGACAACTTGCCGAATGTGTTTGAAAATTCGTCAAGAGCAAATGATTCATCAAATCTTACATTTGCAAATACACCGCTTCTCGGTAAAGTGCTGTTGTCTCTTGTGTCATATACAAGACTGGGAGAAAGTGTTAAGAATAAACCGCCCTGCAGCTGTTTTGCACGTTCTGATATAGGAATATTGTGAGCTGCATACAATCCGGCAATCTGATTTGCATCCCCCTCTTTTACATGTACATTTTCTAAACCAACGGTAAATGCACCTGTTAGATGAGGGAAAGCAGTGAATGCACGTGAGATAGTGGATTCTATACCAAATCTCTGTTCGACAGCCAGAGGTATCTGATAGCTGGCGTAATCACGGCCGAATAATTTAATCATTAAAGAATTATCAGTGCCTCTAAACTTGGGTTCAAACCAGCTTAATTCAGCCTGCAAGTTTGCTCTGTTAAGCATAGAGCTGTCTGCCATAACAATACCTGTACCGGCAAGTACGTTTAATGAAACTCTCTGTCCCAAGCCTCGGAAGTTATTGTCAGTGAAACCGCCTGTACCGAATAAACCTGTCGCAGTATCAAGACCGCCGCCTATGGATATTGTGCCTGTTCTCTGTTCTTCCAGATGTATCGTTACATCGTACGTCTCAGGGTTGTCTTCACTTCTTTCAATTGTTCTTTTTACATCTTTAAAAGCCTGAGTTCCGTATAGCCTCATTAAGTCCTGTTTGATAAGATTTTCATTATAAATAGTACCCGGCTGTGTGAGTATGTTTCTTCTTACTACAAATTCTTTAGTCTTTTTGTTGCCTTCTATAACAATAGAACCGATTTTCCCTTCATCAATGTTTATATTTACCATTCCGTCAGGATCATCTGTTATACTTGTTACACGTGCAAGGATATAGCCCTGGCTTGCATAGTATTCTTGAATTTCCGTGATAGCATCATTCAGCTTAAGAATATTTTGGGGTTTGTTTAATAGCGAATCAAGTATCTGTAATAAATCTCCTGTAGCAACAGAGTTATTGCCTGTTATGTTGAAGTCAGTGATAGGAACATTTTCTTGTACGATTATTCTTATTTTAATACTTTTATCATCTATTTTAACGGGTATTGCTCTCATTTTGTCGCTAAAATAACCCATATCATAAATGGCTTTTAGGTTTTGTTGCACAGCTTCCACGCTGTATGGATCTCCGGGGTGAATAGACACATTTTGCAAGATTTCAGCAGTGTCAACGAGGTTGTTGCCTACTATCTCGACAGAATGGAATTTTATGTCTGTATTTTGAGTTTTTTCTGCCTGCAGTTTTTGAGTATCCGGTTGGATTTTATTCCACAATGAATCTTCGCTGTCATAGTTATTTTCAGGAAGAGTTTGTTCAATATTGTTGTTTTTATCTTTCTCCCAAAATTTCCACTTAACAGCAGCATAAGAAGGGTGTGACTGTACAACCATCAACCCCAAAGACAAAAATATTACTGAAAATATATTTTTTACAACAGAAATTGTCGTATTCCTATCTCTAATACTTCCTATATAAAAATTATAACCACAAAATAAAAAAGTACCACGTTAAGTTTGGTAAATTTTTCATATATTTGGTGTATTGTTTACACGCCCCCTGTAATATATATTTACCTTAGTTAAGTATCAGTCGTAATTATTACAATTGTTAATATATTACTTATCACGGGATTGAAGACTTTATGTCAATGTGATATACTATTGATATGTTGTAGTGGATAGTTATTGTGAGCCGAAATGGATTTTTCAATAGGTAACTTAAACGGCACTAATGCCAATATAAGCAGTATGATTTCGCAATTGATTGCGAAAAAAACATCTTCGATGAATTCTTTGCTTGATCAGAGAGCATCTATTGAAAATGCTCTTGCGACTTTACAAAATTCTTCACTCGGCATAGGTTCTATTAACAATTCGTACAGCTCACAGATTGCATCTTTGCAGGATTCTATAGATGCAATGAAAGAACAATACACTATCAATGCAAACAAACTAAACACTATAAACAGTCTTAATAACAGCTACAATAAAACTGTATCCACATTAGATGATTATATACAGAGTTTAAAAAATCCAAATCCAAATGATTCGTTAGTCTCAGGCTCAAGCTCTAACGGTAATGTAGCTGGTGTTGATGTTGATAATTCAGCTAATCCGCAAAGAATAGAGCTTTCTGTTTCTCAGCTTGCTACTTGTTCCGTCTTAAAGAGCGGTATAATCAGCGGAACATCTATTACTGGCAATACTAAAATTACAGACCTGTTTGCCGGTAATTATGACAGTGCTTCCAACACAATTAGTTCACTGCGTACTGATATTTCAGAAAGTATGAAACTTTCTGAGCTAGGTGTTAAAAGCGGCAGCTTTAAGCTTGGCTCACGTGTTATAACAGTAAAATCGGATGAAACAGTCGGCGATTTAATTAATAAAATAAATGCTGACTCTAACTACACTGCAAAAATCGACAGAGCAACTGGTGCTTTCACTATATCCGCAAAATCAGGCAGCTCAGTAGCTATTACAAATGCTGTAGGAGATTTAAACGTAAGCGGAAATCTTTCCACAACAACTAAACTTGAAGATTTGGGAATAAAAAGCGGCGCATATTTTGTTGGCGGAGTCCAGATTGATGTTGCTGACGGTGATACGGTCGGCGTACTTATCGATAAACTTGAGGCAGAGGGATTTAATGCTTCTATTCAAACTGATACTAATAATCCTTCATCCAAGGTCTTAAGCATAACAGATTCTAACGGCAATAAAGTAAGTACAGAAGGGACAAATTTTGCTTCAGCGGCAGGGTTTACAGTTTCTGAAGGTACATTCAGTATAAACGGCGAAACTTTTACAATCGGTTCAGACACAACAATTGATGATTTGCTGTATCAGATTAATAAAGCTACTGACGACGGCGTAGGCGCAATTTTTAAAGACGGACAGATAGTTCTCACTGCCAGCAAAACAGGCGCTGTAGAGATAAATGTTGAAAAAGGTTCTTCAAACTTTACTAATGCTGTAGGTTTTACTACCGGCGGTGTAATGAACACAGGCAACCTTGTAATGGGCAGCGATGGTTCTTATGTAACTTTAAAGGGTTTAAATAGCGGTATAAAAGGTTCTGATATAGCCAAGGCTGACGGAAGCGGTAAATTTACTTCCGGTAATTTTCTGATTTCATACAGCAAGATTGATGATCTTGGAAATGCTACTAATGAAATGCTTACAACAGAAATCGTTGTAGAAGACGGCGATACAATTAATGATATTATTCAGAAAATTAAAAATCAGACTACACAAAAATATACAGACTCAGAAGGTGTAGAACGTACAAACTACTTGCAGGCAGAGATAGTAGACGGACATTTTCAAATCAGACAAACTGCAAAGGGCGCTGATTTTGATATAGCCGTACAGGCAGGTTCATCCACTTTTACAAGCTATGTGGGGCTGACAAAAGACGTTGGCACTGGGGTATCTACAAGCGGAAGCGCAACAACTTATACCGGTGTAAATGCTGTTACTGACTCGACAACATTTACAGAGGGCAGTTTTAAAATTACGGCTTCATTGGCGAATAACCCTAACAAAACAGAAACTGTAACAATTGAAGTCGGTGCTAATGAGACTCTCCAATCTGTAATGGATAAAATTAATAATTCAGGTCTTGCTATAAGAGCACAGCTTGTAACGGCTTCTGATGGTACACAGAGATTGCAGCTGGCACACAATAACTATGGCAGCGGTTATCAGATATCCGTTGAGGCAGGTGATACAAACTTTACCAATGTAGTAGGCTTCACCACATCTGTTTCAACAGGAGTATCAAATGATGGTTCAAGTTCTACATTGACAGGTATTGTGACAGGGCTTGATAAAAATACAACAGGATACAAAGACGGCTCTTTTGTAATTTCGACAAATAAACTTTCTTCTGACGGCAAAACCGCATCATCCGAGATGGCATCGGCAATAATCGAGGTAGATTCTTCAATGAGCCTGCAGGATATAATGGATAAGATTAATTCTGCAACATATAAGGATGCCTCCGGCAATGATGTCGATTTAGGACTAAGAGCTTCTCTTACTTCAGACGGCAGAATCCAGATTTCTCAGATACACGGCGGCGAAGGCTTTGATATAAAAGTAGAAGCCGGTGATACCAATTTTACACAGGAAGTTGGCCTGACAAAAGACGTTACTGTCGGAGTTTCAACGGGATCTACATCATCTTATATTATGGGGACAAAGACCTATAACGGAACATTTACAGAGGGCTCTTTTAAAATTACAACAAATAAAGTTGGAGCTGACGGCAGTGCTTCTTCGGAAATGATTTCGGTTGATGTAAATATAGAAGCCGGAAAAACACTGGCACAACAGCTTGATTCTATAAATGCACAGTTAAATTCAATCGGACTTTCAGCTTCTGTTATTGCTGACGGCGCAGACGCAGGTAAAATTAAAATAGAACAATTGAATTCCGGTGCAGGCTTTGATATCAAAATAGAAGCAGGCAGCACAGATTTTACGGAAAAACTCGGACTGACAACACAGGTTTCAACAGGTGTGTCAAACGACGGTACATTTGCTTATGTTCTTGGTAAAAATGACCTGTCAAATACTGCGGGATATACAGCAGGTGACTTTACCGTTACAACAAATAAAACCGATGCAGAGGGCAATCCTCTTGATGAAATGCAGTCTGTTACGGTAAAACTGCAGGCAGGTCTTTCTGCACAGGAAGCTGTAAATTCTATTAACAGCCAGCTTGCTTCTATCGGCTTGAGCGCAACAATAGAAGACGGAAAAATTAAAATTTCCCAAACTAACGCAGGTGCAGGATTTGACATAAAAATCGAAGGTGGCAGTACAAACTTTACGGAAAAAGCAGGACTTACAAAAGATGTCTCTGTCGGTACATCCACAGACGGTACTGCAACAAAAATAGTAGGCAATAAGAACGTTACCTCTTCGCAAAAAGGGTTTAGCGAAGGTTCATTTACAATCACTTCCGGCAAAACCGGCGAAGGTGCCACAGTGACAATAGATATTTCTGCAAATGATACCATACAGAGTGTAATAAACAAAATTAACAGCTCGGGTATTGATGTATCCGCTTATATAGATGATAACGGCAAATTTGTTATCCAGCAAAATAATGCAGGTCCTGACTACTTTATTACGGTTGAGGCGGGCAATACAGACTTTACGCAGGTTGTAGGCATTACAGCAAACGTTACAACTGGCGTTTCAAACGAAGCCCAGAATGCTACCCTGACGGGTACAATAGGCAATCTCAATCCCGGTATGACATTTACCGAGGGCGAATTTGTTATTACAACAAACGACGTTACCCACGGAACACAAGAGGGATACTTTGCCGACCCGAATAAATTCCTTTCAACAACAATATCAGTGGCAAAGGGCGACACCCTTCAGGATGTTATTGATAAGATTAATCAGCAGGGTGCGTCCATAGGTATTTCCGCTTCTTTGACATCGGATGGCAAGATTCAGCTTTCACAGTTGAACGGCGGAAGCGGTTTCACTATATCCGTTACGGCCGGTTCTACAAACTTTACGGAAAAAGTAGGACTTACTGCTGCGGTTTCTGCAGGTGAATCAACAAACGGCTCTTATACTAATATAACCGGTACAAATAATGTTTCCGGCACAGATACTGCGGGTGTAGGACATATTGACAGAGATACCGCTATAGCTATGGGTTACACTGTTGTATCTATGGCAGATGAACTCGTAAATGCCCTGAAATCAGGCGCTGATAAGATAATGCTCACAGGCAACATCGACATGTCCGGTGTTGACTATACTCCTGATTCTTCAAATGCATTTAGCGGTGTGTTTGACGGCAACGGATACTATATATCCAATTTGAAGGTAAATTCTACTGTCGGAGGCGGTCTTTTTGGTGGTTTGGATGGTGCAGTCGTAAGGAACATAGGATTTGTAAATGCTGATATCAAAGCCGCAGGCGCTGTAGGTGTACTGGCGGCTGTTGCTTCCAATTCGACAATTTCCAATGTCTATGTAAAAGACTCTAGTGTGGCATCTACAGCTGGCTCTGTGAGTGCTTTGGTCGCTTTTACCAGTGGTGATGTTTCGATTAACAATGTAGTTGTTGAAAACACTACTATTTTCGGCAATAACTCGGATCAGGGCGGGCTTGTCGCAAGGGTTGTCGACGGTAATTTATCAATTTCAAATTCTGCAGTTGATGATATTCTCTTTACTTATACACCTTCAGGGAATAGACCTGTTGGCGGTTTTATAGGAATAGTTTTTCAAGGTAATGTTTCTGTTTCGAACAGTATTGCAAATTTTGTATCATCAAATACATCTCAGGCTGGCAGCATAGCAGGGGTAGTTTTAGAACCCGGGATTGTTTCATTTAATGTTTCAAACGTAGTATCAATGAGCAATTTGAATCCGGTTGTTAACGATTATTCAGGTAACTCTTATACCGGTGCTGTCGAAGAGGTCGGATACAATGATTTTGCTTCTGTTACTACAGACTTGTCCGGCATAGAAATTGTCAAAGATGACAGCTCTTCATCAGGATACAGAATATCAAATACAATTCTTGAAAATACGCTGGGTGAATCGGACGGCTCTGACAGTAAATTTACAACCGGTAATTTTAAAATCACTGCAGGCACAAGCGGAAACGAAATCACTGCCGAAATAACTGTCGAAGACGGTGATACAATCGACGATATTATAAACAAAATTAACTCTGCAGGTCTTGGCGTTACGGCTTCCATAACGGCTGACGGGAAATTTACTATTACATCAAACTCAGCAGACCCTGACTTCCGTATAAAGGTAGAATCGGGCTCATCTGATTTCCTTGCTTATGTCGGAATGGCATCTGCTGTACAAAATACAGGTATACTCACTTCCGGCAGCGACGCAAACCAGTATACAACACTGACCGGCTCCGCAAATCTGACTAACGGCAATGAGGCAATTACATCGGGCTCGTTTAAAATAAACGGAGTCACTATAGAAGTTTCCGGCACTATAGAAAACGCGCTAAACCAGATAAATAACTATACGTCCCAAACAGGCGTGGTTGCCGAACTTGTGCAGAATGACTCGGGCAGTTACAACGTTGTCCTTCGTGCCGCCAAAACAGGCTCCGGTACTTCTATCTATGTAGAAGGCGGTACATCCGACTTTGGCGTAGTCGCTGGCTTGACTACACAGTCAGTAGGCGGCGGAGCAGCTCTTGGTACGGAAGGCGTAAAACAAACAATAACAGGTTCAAAAGATGTTGTACATCAATTGACGGAAGCCGAAGCAACAGCACAGGGATATACTGTTATACACAATGCAAGCGAATTCGCCAGCAAAATAAATGCAAACAAATCAGGCAAGTTTATGCTGATGGGCGATATTGACCTGAGCTCTGTATCCTATACTGCAATATCCGGCTTTTCCGGTACACTCGACGGCAACGGGTATACAATAGAAGGCCTTTCGGGTTCCAGCGGCCTTTTCGAGACAACATCTGCCGGTGCAACCATTAAAAATTTAAATATTGAAAATTTTGTTCTAAATAATACAGGTAATACCCAAACGGGTATACTTATTGATAATGCTATAGGTGCTTTGACTGTTGAAAACATAAATGTTTCCAATGCTTCTGTAACCGGTACAACAGTCGGTCTTATTGGCAGCTCACTCAACACTTCTATGCATACTCCTTTAAATGTTAATAATATATTTATAGACAGCAATGTAAAATTTAATGGCGATGGTGCCGGTTCTGTTATAGGATCATCTGTTGCTGCAGATTTGAATTTTTCAAATATTGAAATCCATGCACAAATAGAAGCAGAGAAAGTCCTTGGCGGTATAGTCGGGTCCTTTAGTACAGGTATAATTGAATTTGATAATATTCTGTTTGATGGTGATTTGTATTCTTCTAACACTTCAGTACAAGCCGGTGCTCTTTTTGGAAAAGTTTTAGATGAAGACATGCAAAACAGATTGCATAATATTTATTTGTCGCCAACTACTCATGATATGTCGAATCCTCTTGTCTCTATGGATTCTAGCGTAATAAAGGCGAGTGTCTTTGGAAATTCAGTTGAATATCATAATTTTGAAGTTATAAATTTCTATTTTGATTCAGATTCCATTGAATATGATGATTTAATAAATGCAAATCATCTTAGCGGTATAAACGGACAATCTTTTGAACAAATCACTTCAAACAGACAGTTCTATGCTTCGCCTTATACGCAGATATCTGCAGGCACGGTAAAAGTCAACGGTACTACGATTACTCTTACGGCAGGTACTATAGATGAAGCTATCGCACAGATAAATGCAAAATCCTCACAAACAGGAGTAACTGCTGCTATAAAAGACGGCAGAGTAGTCTTTATGAGCGATTCTGCTTTCACTGTTGCCGAGGGCACAAGCGACTTTGTCCAAAAGACAGGTACTGCAGGCTATACGATAAACAGCGTAACCTCAAGCACAAGAGGCGACGTTGTTACAGGTACTCAGGATCTTAACAAAATTTCTGCCGAAGAAGCTGAAGACCTCGGCTATACTGTGGTAACAACAAAATCCGAACTTATTTCCGCATTGCAGGCGAACGAAAATATCATGCTGATGAATGATATTGATATGTCAGGATCATCTAATAATTTTAATTATTCCGGCATATTAAACGGCAACGGCTATACTATCAAAAATCTTACAAGCACTTTGTTGGGTACTGCTTATAACGGCACTATTATTAAGAACCTGAAAATCGACGGCGCAAATGTCGGCGGTAGCGCTATTGATTCAATACTTGTTACAGAGGCTTACGGCTCTGTTACATTTGAAAATATAGAAGTTACAAATTCTGAAATAAACGGAGGCGGTGCTCCTTATCAAAGCGGCGTCCTTGTCGGACTTGCAACCAACGGTTCATCATTAACCTTCAGGAATATAAAAATAGCTGATTCCGTCTCTATATCCGGTGCAAGTAATATCGGCGGTCTTGCCGGTACATTGGACAATGCAGACGCTCTTGTCCAGAATGTGCAGGTAAGTGCTCATATTGACGGGGACAATTATCTGGGCGGTATTTTCGGCTCTGTATCCGGTAATGTTACTTTTGATAATGTAGTGTCAAACGGCTCTATTTTCTCCGATGCACAAATAAGCAATCAATTTGCAGGCGGCTTTGTAGGCTATACCTCCAATGCAAACACAAAATTAACATTTATGGATTCTTATGCAGATGTAGATATGCAGATGGATGAAGTTTGGGTCGAAAATTCAGGCACCAATATGACTCTCTGGGCAAGTAACCCGTTATATATAAATCAGTTTGTCGGCTATCTCTATCAGGGATCTACATCATTTAAAAATTCATATTATCTTAGCAGCAATGCATTTACTGCTAAGGGTGAACTTGGTACAGCCACTGCAACTGAAAAAACTATTGATTCTTTTGACGAAAACTGGTCTTCACGCAAGGTTTCGCTCACAGAAGACGAGGCTGTTGCTCTCGGATATACTGTTATACACAACGCAAACGAATTCCGATCAAAAATCGCATCCGACCTTGACGGCAAGTTTATGCTTGTGGGCGATATTGATCTGAGCACAGTTTCGTATAGTACTTTATACAATTTTAAAGGCACTCTTGACGGCAACGGTTATACAATAAAGAATTTTACAAGTTCAACTGCATATGGCCTGTTTTCTGCTACACAAGACGGTGCAACCTTCAAAAATCTTACACTTGATAATATTAATTTGTCTGTATCTTCGTCATCAGACACAGGGCTTTTAATCGGTATGGCTACGGGCGATTTTACTATAGATAATATCGTAGTAAAAAATTCTTCTGTTAATGCACACTCAGCCGGCGGCTTGATAGGAGGAATAAGTTACACTGCTTCAATTCCCGTAATAGGCACAATAAATAATATTTATATTGATAAATCAGTAGAAATTAACGGAGGAGCAGCAGCCGGCGGTGTTGTTTCTTCAGCTGCGTATACAGGCAGAAATGCTGCAGGATCTCATTTGTATATAAGCAATGTTTCTTCTTACGCAAAAGTAAGCACCACCTCCGCGGGCGGCGACGGAAGATATGGTGCCGGCGGTATAGTAGGTTCTACTTCCATGAACCTGGATATTGTAAATGTCCGTGTTGGAGGTTCTGTTTCCGGTGCAAAATATGCAGGCGGAATTTTAGGCAGTTTTTATAAAGGCACTAATACAAATACCGCTGAAATTAATATAAGTCAGGCATTTTTTACAGGTTCTCTTTCAACTGCATCCGGTACATCAGGAGGCGGTATCGTCGGTATGCAGTCAGGTGATATTACAAACTCTTCTTATGTGGAAGTTAATGTTAGTAGTTCCTATTATTCCAACAGTTCATATACTGACAGGTTTGGAGCAACATATGCTTCAAATACCGCAACGCTGGCAAAAGACAGAGAATTCTTTTCTTCTCAGTATTTGACATACTGGACGAAAAATCCCAATACAGACCCGGGTGATTGGGGTTTGGGTCCAAGCATCCTTGCTAATGCTAATGGTATAAGTATAAACGGTACAAATATATCTCTGGCAAACGGTGATAATATAAACACTGTTATCAGCAAAATTAATGAACAGTCCTCTACAACCGGAGTTACTGCAGAGCTTGTTGACGGATATATACAGTTTTATTCCGACGAGAAGTTCTCTTTGAAATCCCCGAGCAATGCGACATCACCAGCGGGTTCTTTCGTGACAAGTGATTTTATGAAGCAACTCGGTGTAACGGGCGATATGTATGGGGTCAATGTTCTTACAAGTTCCGTAAGCGGATTGAATCGCGATACTGTTCTTGACGGGCTTAGCGCAGGTACTTTAAATCTGCAGTCACAGCACGGTGAGAAAGCTGATGTCACAATTGGCGCATCTGACACATTAGGCGATATTATAGATAAAATAAACAAAACTGATTACTTTAGAGCGGGTCTGGACTCTGAAGGTAGATTCTATATAGAAGATTTGAAACCTTATGATAATAACAATGCTATGGTTATAGGCAGTGGTCCCATTAAATATGTATTTAATGTTGATAATTCGGATACAAATTTTGAAAACCTTCTAGGTTTAGGCTCTTATTCCACAACTTATGAAGATAAGTCACAATCATCAATATTTACGACCTTAAAGGGTTCATCTTCCGTTACCGGCAACGAAACTCTGGATGCCGGTACGTTTACTCTGATGCTCGGCGACAAGAGCCAGAACTTTACCGTTAATCAGGGTGAAACAATAAACTCCGTGCTTGATAAAATCAATGCTTCTTCCATCGGGATAAGCGCTTATATAGAAAACAACAAGATTGTACTTATTACGGATGAACAGACACCTGACAATATTGCCCTTAAAGAAGTATCGGGTAACTTTGGCACGGTCAGCGGTTTGACTACTATTACAAACTATGGCGGAGAGTCTGTTGTTGGTCATGAAGGTTCTTATACTACGCTTAAAGGTTCTAATACCGTAGCTGCTGGCATTTCAAAAGCAGAAGCCGAAGCAAAAGGCTATATTGCTGTTTCTACTGCTCAAGAACTCAGAAATGCAATGCTCAACAGCAGTACGTCAAAGACAATTGTTCTTATGAATGACATTGATATGTCAGGATTCGGTACTTCTATATCAAGCTTTGCCGGTACTATAGACGGTAACGGATATACTCTCAAAAATTATACAAATACAGACGGGCTTATTAAAACAACCAAAGGTTCTGTCACTATTAAGAACCTCAATATAGACAACTTCAATATTTCCGGTTCGTCGTCAAGCGATTATCACTCATTGCTGATTGATAATACTTCTTATACCGTGACTGTCGATTCCGTAAATATTACAAATTCTCAGGTAAACGGACTCCAGCATAGCGGGGCGCTTATAGGCTATTCTTCACGTACGGTAAGTATAAATAACGTAAGCATTGACGAAAATACACTGATTAAAGCAAGCTCTCACTATGGAGGAGCACTCATAGGCTCTATGAGCGGTCTTATCCTTTCTATCAATAATGTATATTCAGCTGCTGAGATTGACTGCTGGGATGAAGCAGGAGGACTTGTCGGTTATGCAACTTCAACTCTAAAAAGCTTGACTGTAAAAGATGTATTTATTGAAGGAACAATCAATGTTTCCAGCACGTCCGGATACTCCGGTGGTCTTGTCGGCAGATTCGCATCCAATTCTGTAAGTGATGATATATCAAATGTCATTATAAACAGTGATTTTCTTGTAGCGCATGAAGATGCAGATTCTGCAACAGGAAGTTTTCACGCAAATATTCTAAGCAATGCCTCTTTGTCCGGTGAATATATTTTCTACAACTCGGATAAAACTCCGTCTGTTGTAAATACCGACGGCGCTCAAGCTATTTCAACCGTAGGTAGTAAGACAGGTTATGATAAAAATACATTTGTATCTAATAAATTTACGCAGGTCTCTGCAGGCACTATACAAATTAACGGGCAGAATATTATTCTGTCGGGCGGTAATATAGGCACTGCAATCAATGAAATCAATGAATACTCTTCTAAAACCGGAGTGACTGCTTCTGTCGAAGACGGAAAAGTTGTATTTAAAAACACTCAATACGGCTCAAACGGAATCAGCATCACTGCAGGTACAAGCGACTTTGTTGAAGTAACGGGAACTGCCGGCTATGCAATATCTGCTCCTACGACTACTGTAGAAGGCGGCCGGGTGACAGGCACTGCCGGTATTGATACTTCCACTCGTTATACTGCTGAAGAAGCTCAGGCTATGGGATATACGGTTGTAAAAACAGGCCAGCAGCTATTAGACGCTCTTGTTGCAAATAAAGACAAGATAATGCTCATGAACAATATTACAATGAGCTCTGCTGCTGTTATAGAAAATTTTGACGGTATTTTAGACGGCAACGGCTATACAATAAGCGGTATGAATAATATGCTCATAAATTCCACCGAGGATGGTGCAGTTATCAAAAACCTCAAAATCGTCGGTGCTAATGTTTCAAATAATGCTATGTATACAGGTTTCCTTGTCGGACAGGCTAAAGGTTCAATAACTTTTGAAAACATAGAGATAACAAATTCTGCTCTGACAGGTACGACAATGGTCGGTGCACTGGTAGGACGGGTAGCTTCAAAATCTGTATTTTTAGCTGACAATATCTATATCGGCGATGATGTTACTATTACTGGCGGTCAACAGGTAGGCGGTCTGGCAGGAATTGTACTCTCAAATACAAAATCTGTAGTGACAAATGTTACTGCAGCAGCGCAAATTCAAGCATCTTCATATCTGGGACTCGGCGGCATAATAGGGTATGCATATTCTGATGCAACTTTTGAAAATGTAAAATCAGAGGGTTCAATTAACACAACATATACAGGTAGTGGCACTCTGTATATGGGCGGTTTTATCGGATATCTGTCTTCCACAAAACAAAATAATATTATTTTTAAAGACACATATGCCAAAGTAAAAATGACAAAAGGTTTGGCATCTCCATCCAATTCCGCCACTGTTAACCAGTATGTAGGTTATAATAATAACCTATCTAATACTATATATAATGTAGATAATGCAAAATTCTATAGAGGCGGTGCATATGGCGGTACTGATTCTATGGAAATCGGTACTGCTACGACATCAAGCACTGTACCTTCTGATATAGGTTTTGATGACAACTGGACTGTAAAATCCGTAATTCTGTCTGAAACAAAGGCTGCTGCACAGGGTTATACTGTTATTCACAATGCTCAGGAGTTCGTAGACAAGATAAAAGCCGACCTGGACGGCAAGTTTATTTTGATGGGAAATATTGATTTCAGAAATGTTTCTTATACTTCTATTTCCGGCTTTAGCGGCACATTAAACGGCAACGGATATACCATAAAAAATCTATCTGCGGAAAACGGACTGTTTGCTACTACGGAAGACGGTGCTGATATCAAAAACCTGACTCTGGACGGCTTTACTATAGCAGGTGCTACTACGGCAGGTGCTCTGATAGGTACTGCCAACGGCTCTGCAAATATTGAAAATATTCTCTTAAAAAATACTTATTTTGATGTCAGTTACATGGGCGGGCTTGTTGGCACTTTTAGTGCAGAAAACAGCGTTTTAAACATAAATAATGTATATGTAGACTCATCTGTTACAGCAGAGGATACTTTGCAAGCAGGCGGTATACTCGGAACTTCTGCATATGATTCCTCTACTGTAATTATCAGAAATGCAGAATCTTATGCTACACTGAGCACATTATTTGTTGTGGGCGCAGGCGGTATTGCATGTGCAATCAGCTCAGATGCTGTTATAACCAATGTCCGCACAGGAGGCAGTCTGAGCGGTTTTGGCAGCGGGGGAATTGTGGCTGCAGTAGATACATCAGTAGACGCAAACGGCGACGTATTTATATCCAAAGCCTATACCTCTGCCCAAATAACTGGTTCAACTAACGATGGAAGCCCTGCTGAAGCTATTGTCGGTCATAACGACACATCTGATGGCGGAACTCTTACCGTTAAGGACTCTTATTATAGTAACAATTCATATTCTAATGATAACGGCGGTACATACTCCGCTTCTGCAAGCAGTCAAAAATTCTATCAGGCAGCTTACACTCAGGTTTCGTCCGGCACAATTAGCATAAACGGTGTGTCTGTCAGACTCGAAGAAGGCTCTATAGCTTCGGCTATAGGTACTATAAATGAGTATTCTGATCAAACAGGGGTAAAAGCTTATATAAATTCATCTAACAGAATTGTCTTTGATGCTATAGAAGGCTCAGGCCAGGGTGTAACTATTACAAAAGGAACCAGTGATTTTTATTCCAAAGCTGTAAATTCTTTTAACTCATCCTTATCTCACTCTATTACAAAGACAACCGGATCTGTAAAGCTGACAGAAGATATAAAATTGGATGGACTGTCAGATGGCAGCATCACTATAGACGGTAAAACAATTAAATACACTTCTAATATGACTGTAGGTCAGGTTATTGATCTTATAAATGAAGCTGCAACAAGCCTTAATGGCACGCCTATAGCAGGACATTATTTTGCAGCGGCTTTTACTGCAGGTTTGGATGAACAGGGCAGGTTCTTTATCAAGACAGACGGCGATATTTCATTTACTGGCAATTTAGCTAAATTTATAGGTTTTGAATCCGGTGTTGTCTCATCTGGACCGGAGCTTGTTCTTGGATATGATGAAAAGTTCTCTACTCTTACCGGAACAAAAAATGTTAATGTTAACTCTGATGTATCAAGCGGTGATTTCTATATCAACTATAACGGTAAATCACAAAAATTTACAGTAGGTGATAATGAAACCATTCAATCTGTTATGGACAAAATCACTAATTCCTCTTTGGGTGTTACCGCTACTATTCAAAACGGAAAAATCGTTATTACGGCAAATGAAGCTAATTCCGAAAGAATCTATATAACTGACGGTACAAGCAACTTCTCCGAACTTGCGGGATTTACGTCAGAAGGCGCGCAATCCGGTACTACCGTGCAGGGTGCTGATTCTGTTTACATGTCTTCTAATACTGCGCTTAGTGCTCAGGGTACCTACTCTGACGGCGATTTCTATGTCCATCTGACGGATACTGACGGAAATATAACTGATACTGCAAGAATTGAGATTGCCGCATCTGATTCTATACAGGATATTATTAACAAAATCAATGATTCAGGTCTCGGTGTTACTGCTTATATCGATGAAACAACCGGCAGACTGGCAATAAAACGTGATTCTTCAACCCAGGCAGGCGGTGTGCTCGTAACAAAAGGTACAAGCGATTTTACTAACAAAATAGGATTTACCTCCGGCGGTGAACAGAATGTTGTAACCAATGCCGGTTCTCAGGCAGAACTTGTCTCTCAAAACACTGCTACAAATGCGAAATTCTCTGACGGTAACTTTATAATTCAGATTACTGACAAAGACGGCAATGTTACTTCAGAACACGTTTTTGAAGTTTCTTCAGGTGATAGCGCGCAAAAAATTGCGCAGATGATTACCGATGCAGGTATCGGGCTTACTGCATATATTGATAATACTACTGACAAAATGGTCATAAAACGTAATACCGATTCCGGCGAGGGCGGATTTATCATACAAAAAGGTACTTCTGATTTTACTACCGTTATGAACTTTACATCCGGCGGTTATGAAATCGGCGTTAAAGAAGATGGTGAAACTGCTTCTATTACTTCATTGTACAATGTATCATCAGCAGGTAACTTTACAGCAGGTACATTCTATATTGACGGTACCGAAATCACCATTACGGAAGCTGATTTAAAATCCGCAAACAAGATACAGACAATTCTTGACAGAATCACAGAATTGACAGATGTAGTGGCAACTCTTGATAATCAAAACAGAATTGTACTCACCAAAAAGTCTTCTGCTGGTGAAGGCGAAATTGAAATAGTTAAGGGCACGTCTGATTTTACTTCTAAATTTGGATTTACATCAGGCGGATACCAGAATGCAATTGTTACTGACGGTACAACAGCAACTATTACCTCAGGTGTTACTTCTTATAATACCAAAGTGTCAGCAGGAGATTTCTATCTGCAGCTTACAGGTGATAATGCAACTGATCCTATAAAAATTACTGTTGATGAAGGTGATACTGTTGGTACTATCATTGACAAGATTAATGCTATGGATATTGGTGTTGCTGCTTCCTGGGACAGCTCTGCTAACAAAATCGTTATTACTAGAGATGCAGAAACAGGCGAAGGCGGTATCAATGTTATAAAAGGCACATCTGATTTTACAAACCTTGTCGGATTTACATCGGGCGGTCAGCAGGATCCCGCTACAGTTAACGGTAATACTGCTTCTATAACTTCAAATAATCAGGTTGGTCCTGACACTGCCATTACAAAAGGTGATTTTATTATCAGATTTAACGGCACTGATCATGTAATTGAGCTTACTAAAGATACAACTATAGATGAAGTTATAGATAAAATTAATCAAATCGACGGTTTGACTGCTGCTTATGATGATACTACCAAAAAGATTACTATCACCCGTGACGGTGACAGCGGCGAAGGCAATTTTGAAATAATTAAGGGTACAAGCAACTTTACGACAGTTGCAGGATTTACATCCGGCGGCACACAGTCTTCTTCCGCTATTAGAGGCAGCAAAGCTTCTATTACTTCTACAAACTCTATCAATGATTCACAGAAGTTTACTCAAGGTGACTTTACTATTAATCTTACAGGCGAGAATGCAGCTTCTATAAAGATTAATGTTGATACAAATGATACTATTATTTCTATCGTTGATAAAATCAATGCACTCAATGCCGGTGTTACGGCAAGATATGACAACACTACAGGGCTTATTACAATTTCCCGTGATGCTGAAACAGGCGACGGTTCTATAGAAATTGTCAAAGGTTCGTCTAATTTCACTAATGTTGTCGGCTTTACACAGGGCGGCTCATCAAGTGCATCCTTCAACGATGGCGAATATGCAGAAATTACTGCACAAAAATCTGCTGCCGCAAATCAACATTTTGGCGCAGGTGACTTTACAATCAGGCTTACAGGTGACAATGCATCGAGCATAACTATAGATGTTACTGCCGACGACACTATGCAGTCTATTATCAATAAGATTAATGCTGCTGATGCAGGTGTAACTGCTTATCTTAATGATGACAACAAGCTTGTTATAAAACGTGATGCTGATACAGGAGTCGGCGGTATAGAAATTGTAAAAGGCTCAAGCTCCTTTACGACGGATATAGGTTTGACTACCGGCGGCGATGAATACTCCGGAATTCATGATGCCGGCGAATCCGCTAAAATAGTCAGCACTCAGGATGTATCTACAGCACAGGGATCTTATACATCAGGCAATTTCTTTATACAAATGCTTGATAAAGACGGCAATCCCGAGGCAGGCGGATTGATTCAGATTGACATAAATAAATCCGGTAATACAGTAGATGATATTAATACAATTATAAACAATATCAATGCTAAGAATGCCGGTATAACGGCTTCTATAGAAAACGGCAAGCTCGTGTTGACACGGGATGAATCACTGGATGCAGGTTCATTTGTAGTTCTTAAAGGTACTTCTGACTTTACAAACGTAATTGGTTTGACTGCAGGCGGTTCCCTGCAAGATGGTGTATATGAAGCTGGTAATGCGGCTACTCATACTGTTTTAACAAGTCAGGATCTTGGTAAAAAACTGGTCAGTGATTCTATGACACTTGGATCAATAGGTGTTAAGACAGGCACATTTAGGATTAACGGTGTTGATATCAATGTTAAGTCAAGTGATACAATTTACGATCTTGTTTCAAGAATTAATTCTGTATTCTCTGATCCTAAGTATGAAGGTATAGCAGTTACTGCTTCTTATGAAAATGGTGAGATGGTTCTGCGTTCAAAAGAAGCATCCTCTACAGCTAGAGTTACTGTGGAACGAGGTACTTCTAATTTTACTGACATTGCTAATTTTACAAATTCATATCAAAATTCATCAGACCTTGGTATTTTAGAAGAAGGTCACAACGCCCACTTTACTATTAACGGTAAAGAATATGATATGGCTCTTGATCTTAAAGATATAACTGATGACAATGTTTACAACGGCAATAATCTTATCTATCTTGATGCTGATGGAAATGTTGTTACAAGTGCTGATGATGCTTCTATCACAATTGAAGTAAAACAAACTGGCAGCACAACTATAGACATCGGCAGAAACCTCTTAAATGACAGTGTTGAAAAACTGCAAAGCTTTGTAAACAGATTTAATACTGCAATGGATGCAGCCGCTAATCCGATAATGTCTGATGACACTGAGTTTGCTGCATTTATAAATCAAATCAAGTCTGCATTAACAAGCAATATTGGCTCTATGAACAAAATTACCCAAAAATTGGCTGAAATCGGTATTATAGTAAAAGTTACCGGCGGAACTAATTCAAATATGGGCACCGTCGAGATGTCTCTGTCAAAAACTAACGGCAAATATGACTATGTTGAAGCTTTCTATGATGATCCGCAAAAAGTAATGGATTTGATTATCGGTGATGACTCCAATCCGCTTGATTACAGTGTAGCAGGTGCATTTACAAGATTGTCTGATACTATACATTATGCTCTTGAAAATAACAGAGGCGGATATTTCAAAGTTACTCCGCGCTCTTTAGAAGCACAGCAAAAGGCTCTTAAACGTGAAATTACTAAAACAACTTTTGATTTGAATGAATTGAAAAATACTGCAGCCGGTGACAACGGTATGCAAGGACTCAGTGAATACTTGCTGCAGCTTGAACAACAATATCAACTCATAAATGAGGCAATTATTGCTCTTAATAAACAATACAGTTCATCTATAACAAGACTTGTTTTAAACAAAAACAATAGCGCGTTTAATCCGATTGTTTCATAACAGCTAAAAGTGGGCATTATTATACATATCTACAACTTTTGTATAAAATAAGCTAAATGAATGATTACCAACCAAGAAATATTATGTAACATAAACTTGAGGTGAAATAATATGTCAATATCATTTTCAGGTGTAGGTTCAGGATTACCCATCGATGAGTGGGTTACAGCTTTAGTGAAGGTGGAGCAGGACAAAGTCGATGCTCTGGAAGATGAAAGAGATGCACTTACAGACAAGCAAAATATATTAAACAGTTTGAGTTCGGAATATAGCTCAGTTCAAAGTGCTACTTTGACTTTTACAGATTCTTTACTTGGTGCTGGATCTGATATATTTTCTAAAGTCTCTGTATCAGCTTCTGATACAAGTGTTGTCACAGCGACTGTTACGCAGTTTGCCACTCCTGCAACTATAGAACTTGAAATTGAATCTTTGGCATCTTCTTCCATTAAAACTTCTGAATATAATGAGGCCTTGAAAGATTCTTCAAAAAAACTTTCTGATCTCGGTGTTACTACTGCGGGTAACTTCCAGATAAACGGTGCAACTATTAATGTTACTCCTGATATGACAATCGACTCTCTTGTATATCAGATTAACAGCTCAACCTCGGCAAATGTAAAAGCTTCTTTGAAAAACGGACGTTTAGTCCTTGAAAACAGAGAAGCAGGTACTAAACAGGTTGAAGTCACCGGTACTGATTTAGTAGACGGGACACATAATTTTGCAGAACTCTTGGGGCTCGATAAAACATCTTCCGCTCAAAATTCTAAGAAAAATGATTTATTAAATACAGGTTCTACAACTCTTGCTGAATTGGGAGTAGAACAAGACGGAAATATAAATATTAATGGCACAGCGATAAATATAACAACTGATATGACAGTTGACGAATTTATCAGTGCAGTTAATTCATCTGATGCAGGTGTAACAGCTTCTGTTCAAAACGGCATAATGGTTTTGGAAAATACTGACGGAAGCAACGATCCTATAGATATGAATGGTTCAAATGTCGCTGGCAGCAGAAATTTTGCTGAATTAATGGGATTTACTTCTTATAATGATAGCGGCACTAATGCAGTATTCTATCTTAATGGCGACAGAAAAGAATCTACTTCAAATTCTGTATCCAGCGATGTAACCGGGATTTTGGGTCTGTCTTTAGACCTTTTAACAACAACTGACGGTGATCCTATTACAATCGAAATAACCAGAGATTACGATTCAGAAGAGCCTCTTACTGCTTTGCAAACTTTTGTTGAGGCTTTTAATAAAATTGTTACTAATACAAACTTATATACTGATTCCGATTCAACTGAAAAAAACGGCGGTATATTATCCGGTGAAAATAACCTTGTTCGTATTAAAAATAGTTTAAGAACTCTTGTTACTTCTACTGTTGAAAATTCGGGACAATATAAATCATTGGCTGACATTGGTATTACAACAGGTGCACCGGGTCTAGATGTGTCTGCCGATACTACACAACTTATTATTGATGAAGAAAAGTTTTTAGATGCTTATGAAAAAGATCCTGCATCTGTTAAGGCTTTGTTAATCGGTGATAATTCATCGGGCACTACACAAGAAGGATTGATGCAAAAACTTCAAACACAGCTCGAGGCTGCTACTGATCGTACATCAGGATATTTTGCGGCTAGAGGTGATTCTCTTGCGTCACAAATTTCGAATATGAATGACAAAATTGATAAAAAGCAAGAATATGTTTATTCATATCAGGAAAAATTAACAAATCAGTTTAATTATATGGACCAGATGATAGCACAGATGAACTCTCAGTTTACTGCAATGCAGCAGCAGCTTGCTTCAATCGGTGTAAATATGGGCAGTTCATCATAGTTAATTAATCTCTCTGCGGCATTCTATTGCTTTTGCCAGAGTAATTTCATCAGCGTATTCCAAATCTGAACCGATTGGTAGTCCGAAGGCTATTCTGCTGATTTTTATATTGAATGGCTTCAATAGCTTTGTTAGATATAAGCTTGTTGCTTCTCCCTCAACAGAGGGATTAAGTGCCAAAATAACTTCTTTTACGTCATTGTTGGCTATTCTTGTGAGAAGTTCCTTGATTCTTATATCTTCTGCACCAATACCATCTATAGGTGAGATTAGCCCTTGCAGTACATGATATTTGCCTTTATATTCATTTGTGTTTTCAATTGCAACTAAATCTTTTGTTTCAGCACATACACAAATAATAGAGTCGTCTCTGTTTGTTGCTGAACAAATTTCACAAGGGTTGCTAGCTGACATATTGAAACAAATATCGCAGTAATGTATTGTTTCTTTTGCAGTTATCATAGCTTGTGCAAATTTTTCAACGTCATGTTTTGGCATTTTTAATAGATAAAATGCTATCCTTTGAGCCGACTTTGGACCTATGCCCGGAAGACGCTGAAAGTATTCGATTAAATTTGCTAATGGTTTAGTGTATTGCATTAGAATAGCCCGGGAATGTTTATTCCGCCTGTAAGTGCTTTCATTTTTGATTGCATTTCACCGGTAGCCTGTGTTGTTGCCTGATTCATTGCTGTTGTTATTAAATCTTCAAGCATTTCTATTGTATCCTGATCAACAGATTCAGGGTTTTCTGGATTTAAGGCTGCACCCGTGAGTTTTATAGATTTAAATTTTCCTTGACCGTCACAGGTTACAGTTACTGCGCCATTACCTGTTTGTGCGCTGTATTCTGTATTTGCAAGCTCGGTTTGTACATCTTGAAGTTTTTTTTGCATTTGCTGTGCTTGTTTCATCATTTGAGCAATGTTCATATTAATCTCTTCCCTCTATTTTGTTCATGTTTATAACAATTATCAGATAAATATATAATTTATGCAATTCTAATTTATTTTTTGTATTTGTATCTATATTAAAGGAAATATGATATTATAATTTTTATGGTAGTTGAAATGGATGAAATCTCAAGGAATAAATTTCGTGCTGTAGGTGCGATAGCTGTATTAGTTATTGCAATATTTTTCATCTTTTTTATATTTTATCAGCAGCGTGAAAAGAAAAATACTGCTATGAAACTGAGGCTTTTCTTTTCTGATATGACACAAACCATGCAATATTCTATGAATATAAACGGCCCGCCGGGGGAGTGGAGCTGGTATGGCGGGTATAAAAATGCAAATACAATTAATAATTATTTGGCTAATTATTTAAGAGTTTCTGAAAATTGTGTGGATAAGTCGGGTACATGTTTTGCTGATATTAATTATACGAATTTAGAAAAACGTGATACAAAAATAAATCTTTATAAACTTCCTTCTTTAAAACTCCAAAATGGGATATCAATTGCATTTGAGACGATTAGTTCATGTAAGTCTAAGAATAAAATTTGTGTGCTCGTTTATACTGATTTAAACGGTCCTGCTTCTCCAAATATGCTTGGTAAGGATTTATTTATTTTCACTATTGTAAATTCAAATGCTGCTGCATTTTTGCCGTATAACCTTTCGGTTGGCGCGGATTTATTGGCTCAGGATCAAAAATACGGGTGTAATAAAAATGCCGAAATACCGATGTACTGCAGCGGTTTATTGTATACAAAAAATTGGAGTATTGATTCAAAATACCCTTGGTAACTTGAAAATATTTTTGTGCGAAAGTATAATTTATGTGAAATATAAGGAGAAAAAATGTCGGATTTTGATTTGTCTAAAGTATTGAGCTATGTGCCTGTTGTAATTGAATCTTCATCAAGGGGTGAAAAATCGTTTGATATTTTTTCCCGTTTGTTAAGAGAGAGAATTATATTTCTTGGTGAAGAAATTGATGATGAATTGGCGAATGTTATTGTTGCTCAACTGCTTCTTTTGGATTCTGAAAATCCTGAAAAGGATATTATGCTTTATATAAACAGTCCGGGTGGTGTTATTACTGCAGGTATGGCAATATATGATACAATGCAGCACATTAGAGCGGATGTAAGCACTATCTGTATAGGTGAAGCGGCAAGTATGGGCTCATTTCTGCTTTCATCCGGAGCTAAAGGCAAAAGACTTTCTCTTCCAAGCTCAAGAATAATGATTCATCAGCCATTAGGCGGTGCAAAAGGTCAGGCTACGGATATTGAGATTGAAGCAAAAGAAATTTTGAGAATGAAAAATATGTTAAACGGTATACTGGCGTCAAATTGTTCTCAGCCTTTAGAAAAAATCAAGGCGGATACTGAGAGAGATTATTATATGTCTGCCCAGGAGGCGGTTGAGTACGGCCTGATTGATAAGGTTATTACAAGAGTTTCTTAATATATCTTAATAATATGTTTTTCTTAATATGTATGTTTTAAATATCCGGTCTATTTAAAATATTTAATTTATATATATAATTTCTATAATCTTTTATCGGTAAAAAGCTGGAACACCTTGTATAGCAAGCATTTCCCTTTATTTTTGTGTGTAAAAAGTTATTTTATTCTATTTAGGCAATTTTTTATTTTAATTTGTTTTTATATATATGTAAGGTTAGAAAAATTGGTTATGGTAGGAGATTAGAACAGTGTACGCAATTTTCACAATGCGAAAGCTACAATTGACCCAGAGAATCAACCAGCTTCAATATAGATTGATGGAGTTGTCTCAAAGGCTTCAAGATTTGTCTGTTTATGCAGGCAATGTAGCGGATGGGGTTATTTCACCCGGTGAGTTTATGAGCTCTCCGGCAAGTATTTTCGGAGTTAATATGAACTTCTTTAACAACAGTGTTCCAAAAGCATTGTTTGAAGCTTCAAGATCTTCGCAAATATATAATGCCAACATTATGAATATGAACGCTGCATCCGGTGGTCAGTACGGTATGGCTATTGACCCATCTAACCCATCTTCTATCTATGCTAACCAATTCTTCGTCTTCAATGCATTCTTTAAACAGGCCTTGGATGCTGCAGGTAAAGCAGAAGCAGCTAAGGTCAAGAGACTTGAAACTGATATTACAAATCAAAAACTTATGATAGAAACGCAACTCAAGGCAGCAGAAACCGAACTGCAGAAAGTTGAAGAACAGGAAAGCAAGAATATAGAAAGAACAGCTCCTAAATATGCATAATGAATAAGTAAGTATATATATTCCTCGTGTGTGTGAAATGAATATAAAAGCTCTTTGAATATCATCAAAGAGCTTTTTTGAATGTTTAAAAATCTTGATTATTTATTGAAAAAAGAGTAGAATGTTTAGATAAATATTATCGGGTAATTATTTACCAATTAGACAAGGAGACAAAGATGTATCAAGACGAAAAACTCATCTGTGAGGACTGCGGCGCAGAGTTTGTTTTTACAGCAGGTGAGCAGGAATTTTATGCGGAAAAAGGATTGGTAAATAAGCCAAAGCGCTGCCCTGATTGCAGAAAAAAAAGAAGACAAAACAATCGAAAAAAAATGTATGATGTAGTTTGTTCAAAGTGCGGCGCCCAAACGAAAGTTCCATTTAAGCCAATTATGGGCAAAGAAGTGTATTGCAAAGATTGTTATGCAGAGATGCATCAAAAATAATAGTTCAATAAAAAAGACACCGTATGGTGTCTTTTTTACCTCTTTATTTCTTTTGCTTAATAGCTGTAGCCTGCTATGATTGAAAATGTTGGTACATTTGCCAGATTTGTTGATTTGTTAAGTGTATTTAATGACAGACAGAAAGTTGCCATTGTGAGTAACATGACTGTCATCAATGTATAATTTGCAAGTTTTACTTCGTTCATTATCCGCCCCGATTGAATAGTAGTCTTTTTCTCTATGGATGATAACTTTGCCTATGCCATTGCACAGAATGAACCGCCTGCATTATTTGCCAAAGAACCTGCTGTTTCTGCACCGCCAAATGCAAGTATGCCAGCTGTTTCTACAGGTTTTTGTGCCAGTGTACCTGCTGTTTCCGGTTTTGCTGCAAAAAAGTTTCCAATTGCTGATACGTTCATAGATTTACTCCTTCTTCTAAATGTTTACTTCTTCAATATTTTTTATATACCTCGTACATATATAAAAACAATTTTTTTTGTTGAAATTCAATTTTAGAGATTTTCATTACATTTCTTAACAATTGAAACGTAATTGTATAATTTTCCGTCATATTATAAAAATAAAAGTTAAGAAAACATTAAATTTCCTTGAGTATGAGTTTTCATAAACTATAATAATAATAAATTGTATTCTTAAAAAAGGGCGATATTATGGGGAAAGAAGATAAAGAAAAGGAACAAAAAGAAGAATTAAAAAGTGAAAATAATCCTTTTGCACAAAATTCTGTTTTGCAAGATGAACAACAAGACTCTAAAGAGCCGGACTCTGATGATACAGAGTGCATAGATGCAATTTCGTCTTTAAAAGATGAAATTGAAAAAATTAATAACCAGTATATCAGATTGGCCGCAGATTTTGATAATTACAGAAAAAGACAGGCTCAGGAAAGAGAAGCTTTATTGAAATATGGTGCTGAAGAAACTCTTAAAAAAATGATAGAAGCACTTGATAATATAGACCGAGCAAAAACTTCTGTTGAAAATGTAGATGACGTAAATACTGTTAAAGAAAGCTATAATCTCGTTTTTAAACAGATATATGACGTGCTTTCCAAAATGGGATTAGAGGTTATTGATACAGAAGGCAAGGAGTTTGATCCTAATTTTCATGAAGCAGTGATGCAGACTCCTACAAGCGAATATCCCGAAAATACAATTATTGCTGAAATGCAAAAGGGTTATAAACTTGGCGATAAGGTTTTGCGCCCTTCTCTTGTCAATGTCGCAGTTAGTGAATAGTGGGGAATATGAGCAATTATTACGAGATATTAGGTGTAAGCAAGGATGCTACACAGGCCGAAATTAAGTCAGCTTTCAGAAAAAAAGCAAGAGAGCTGCATCCTGATGTCAATAAAGCTACGGATGCAGAAGAAAAGTTTAAAGAACTCGGTAAGGCATATGAAACTCTGTCAAATGAAGAAAAACGCTCTTTGTATGACAGATACGGTGAAGAAGGTCTGTCAAATGCAGGCTACAGCACAGAGGGACCGTTTGATTTCGGTTTTGGAAATATTAATGATATATTTGAGTCATTTTTTGGCGGTATGGGCGGTTTTTCATCACAGACTGCTGATCCAACTGCACCGCAACGCGGACATGATTTAAGGCTCGATATTGAACTTGATTTTGAAGAGGCGGCTTTTGGTGTTGAGAAAGAAATAAAAATTGACCACCTAGAAATGTGTAAGGATTGCTATGGTACGGGCGCTGAACCCGGTACTAAACCTACTGTCTGTCCTGAGTGTAATGGCAAAGGTAGAGTTGCACATGTTACTCGTACTATTTTGGGAAGCATTCAACAGGTTACCGTTTGTCCTAAATGCGGCGGGACAGGTCATATAATTGGCTCTCCTTGCAAAAAGTGTCATGGTGAAGGCCGTCTCGAAGTTGAAAAGACAATTAAAGTTAAAATTCCTGCGGGTGTTGATAATAATGCTAAAATCCGTGTGGCAAAAGAGGGTGATGCCGGAAAAAATGGCGGTGCCAGCGGAGATCTATATATTGTAATGTATGTTAGACCCCATGCTAAATTTAAAAGAGAGGGATTTAATGTATATTCTGAGTTGTATATAAGTATTCCTCAGGCTGTACTTGGTGATTCCATTCAGGTTGAAACTATACACGGTGAAAAAGAACTTGCTATACCTTCAGGTATAGAATATGGTAAAATGCTTACTATAAAAAATGCAGGTATACCTTATCTGGGTCATCCTGAAAAACGTGGAGACCATATAGTTGTAGTAAAATATAAAACTCCAAAATCATTGAATGATGAAGAAAAACGTTTGTACAGAAAACTCTTTGAGCTTTCGGAAAATAAGAAGCCTAATGAAAAATTAATTGATAAATTTAAAAGCGCAATTCACAATTAAATCGGGTAAGTATGAAAAAAAATTATTTTAATATAAAAAATTTATTTTTGGTAGCAGCTGTTTACTGTTTAACGACTGTTTCTGCTTTTGCAACAAAATTACCTGACTATATTATTGATACTTTAAAATCAGAATTGCCAAAGGCTTCTGTTCGCTTTGACGGATTGGTCTCTTTGCCTGACGGGACTGTATATCTTCCGGTATTACCATCCAACCCCAAGAAAAATCCGGCCGGCAAAGTTGTAAGTACATACCCTGCTAACAAAAAATTATCACAATTGCCGGATGTTGTGCTTTTTGATTCAAATTTTGCATTGCTAAAAGTTATAAAAAATAAAAACGGCAGAATAACAGTTACTGATTCGAAAAATATACCGTTTGTTATAAAAACCGGTCTGTTTCCTCAAGATATGCTGGTACCCCCGGGGCTTGTTATACCCGACGACATGAAGATTATGATGGGTGATTTAAAAATTGAACTTACTAATTCTTCCGTGAATGATATCTTTAAAGGACATGCAGAAGCCTCAAAATCCAATAAACCGTCTAAGTTCGTTCCTGTTCCTTATATGGCCGGCAAAACTTTGCTTGTAACAACGTTAGATTCAAAAATAGTAAATGTTATTCCATCTGATTCAGTAGTGCCAAAATTTGCTTTGACACTTGATAATTTGCCAAAATTTATACAGCCTGTTTGCAATGACGATTATATTCTCGTTGCTTCTGCCGGTAAAACTTATATTGATGTTGCTGATGTAAAACAGGAAGTACTTGCTAAAAAAATTGATCTTGGATACCAGCCTACAGAAATCATTTTAAATAAAGATAAAACTAAAGCTTATGTTGCAGTTGCAGATGATCAGGCTATATTTGTCATTGATTTGAAGACAATGTCGTTAGCCGAAAAAATTAAAATCAAAGGATATCCAAAGAACATAGCAATATCAAGTGATGATAAAATAATTGTATATTTGGATAAAAACACAGGAGATATTTATACTCTTAATCTTGACGGAACGTATTTAAACAGTTATGCATATAACGCTTCTAACGTATCTAAATTGATTGTTATAGATAAAAATATCTACCTTTTGTCAAGAACTGAGAATGAATTACAGGTTATAGATACAGAAATAAAAGATATAATATTTAAACAGCCGTTAGCGAAAAAGCCTGTTGACATGATGTTAATTGACAACAAGATTTATATTCTGTGTGCTGTCGGTGAGATTGATGTTTTTAATTTGGATGATTTTTCCTGCAATACATTATTAAAGCTTCCGGAAGTAGGATTTTCAAAAAAATTGGTGCGTGTAGACGGTTCAAATGTTCTTTTAATTACAAATGTTACAGATAAAAAATACTATGTATATGACTTTGTAAAAAATTCTGTACTTCAATCTGTTAACACCTCTGTCTACATAAATGATTTGCAGTTGTTAAATAAAAGGTTAGACTAGATGAATATTGTTGCACAAAAACTTTCAGATGAACTGGAACTTACACAGCATGAGTTTTGGAACATATCTCATCAGACTGCAGAGTTTATCAGTATGCTGATAAAAATATCAGGCGTCAAAAATGTTTTGGAAATAGGCACTTCTAACGGATATTCTACTCTTTGGATTGCGGATGCGCTAAAGGATGCGGGCAATAACGGACATTTAACAACTATTGAATTTTATGAAAAAAGGCAGTCTATAGCAAAAGCAAATATAGAAAAATGCGGATTGTCAGATTTTGTTACATTTAAACAGGGCAGAGCTCTTGAAATATTGGCTGAATTAGACTTTGCTCCTGACCTGGTTTTTATTGATGCAAATAAATCCGAATATATTCAATACTTTGATTTACTAAAGGATAAATTGCCGGCAGGGGCAATTATACTTGCTGACAATGTGATTTCTCACGCTGCTAAAGTGGCGGATTTCTTAGAAACAATAAAAAATGATACCAGATACCAGTCACAAGTTTTGGACCTGCCAGCAGGTCTTCTGATGGCATTAAAATTGGTTTAGCTTATTGTTATTGAATTTAATTACAGGAAAACAGAACGAATATTAACTTTAACCGTTCTGCTTTTCTGTTTATTTATTAACATAGAATATTCTTTTTTGCTGTTTTTGAGGCTGCACCCAATTACTGTTTAATTACTTGATTTAAATTCATTTAGTTTGTCCATATATGATGATTGGTTTGAATTATTTATTTCTGTCTTTTTAATATTTTTTGCTTCATAATGTTCCTTGTTTTCCTGTCTGAACTGTTCTACTTCTTCCTGCGTTACCTTGCCGTCACCATTTTTGTCTAATTTTATAAGGGCGTTAAATAATGCTTCCGGAGTAATAACGTATTCTTGATTTTGTTCATCGTATTCCGCACCAATGAGAAATAGCAATGTTGTGTCAAGTGCATCAAATTTATTAGACTCTTGCATGAATAACAAGTCCAGAATGCTATTATTATATCCTTCTAATTTTAATTTTATTAGTTCACTTTCTGAAATCTTGCCATCCATATCAGCATCCAGCTGACTTATTTCATTTTCCATTCTTGTTGTGTTTATTTTGTATTGACAATTTTGTATAAACTCAGGGCTGTTTAGCAGGTCTTTTAATTCATCTACAATGCTGCCGTCACCGTTTTTATCCAATTTGACTAAATCTTCCACATGTAATCCTGTTAATTCAGAAGTAGACGTTGCCTTAAAGTACGGGTTGCTATTGTCTTCCGGATAAAGTGCGTTAAAAATTGCATTATAAATTTCATTCACAACAATTGAGCGGTATTGTGATGAATTGTTGTCAGATGAAACGGAATTAATAAACGAGTTGTAATCTATGTCTTCTGGTAAATCCATTCCAAGTGCATCAAAGACAGCTTTTAGGACTCCGCCTATTCCTGCAATTTCAGGATTACCAGATTGCGTCATTTCTGCAATATTACCAAGCAATTCTTGTTTAGTTATTATTTGGGCAACTCTTTCAGAGTAACTATCATCCGAGTCAGCAAATGGATTATCTTTTGTTATTATATTATTATCAAAAAGCCCGGTCTTGCGTGATGTATTATCTACTTCTTTACCCCATTCTAACAGTATTTGCAGCAGTTCTTCTTGTGTTTTTTCAGACTTGTCATCTTTAGGATTAGTCTGCGGATGTTTTACTGTTTTGTCTGTTCTTTGTCCGTTATTTACTATTAATACTTTATCAATGTTTATTAAATTCTGTCCAGCAACCCAGTTAGCTTCATTTAATGTTAATTTTAAACCTTCGTTAGAATTATTTTGCCCCGGTGTATTATATTCACCTAAGATATTTTCATCCTCTTGTTCTTGTGGCCCTCTATTCTCAAGCTCTTTTTTAGGGACATTTATTTTAAAACCGTAAGAATTTAGCTTACCTGTACCAAATCCGCTGTCAAATGTAGTCATTTCTTATTCTCCTATTTTGTGTTACACTTATATATTCGATAATTTTTAATTTTTCTTTAGGAGATATTGCTTTATTTTTACATTTATTTACATTTATTTATATTATCTCTTATAGAAGAAGAGTCATGTTGAGAAAACATGACTCTTCTTCTATTATAATGATAATTCTACTTTGCAGGTTCAGCTTCTTCCTGCTTTTGTGTATTCGATTCACCTACCTTCTCGAAAACAATCTTTTTGTCTTCAAGTTTTGCAGAAATTATATCACCGGCTTTGTATTTGCCGTTAAGAATTTCTTCAGCAAGAGTATCTTCAATTTTCTTTTGAATAACTCTTCTTAAAGGTCTTGCACCGTATGCTTCAGAGTATCCTTCATCTGCAAGATAATCTTTGACCTCATCAGAAACTTCAATAGTGAAGTCGTGTGACTGAATACGTTTAACAAGGTCTTTAAACATAAGGTCAACGATTTCTCTGATTTCAGGTTTGCTGAGGTGAGAGAATACGATAATATCATCGATTCTGTTAAGGAATTCAGGTCTGAATGCCTTTTTCATCTCTTCCATAACCGTATCTTTGAGATGTTCGTATTTATCCTTAGATTCATCATTAGAAACGGAGAAGCCAAGCCTTGAAGTAGTTGTAATCATGCTTGCACCAACGTTACTTGTCATGATGATAATAGTGTTTTTAAAGTTAACATGTCTGCCTTTAGCATCTGTTAAACGTCCGTCATCAAGTATCTGAAGCATTATGTTAAATACATCAGGGTGTGCTTTTTCAATTTCATCAAAAAGAATAACAGAATACGGTTTCTTTCTGATTGTTTCTGTAAGATGTCCGCCGTCATCGTATCCGACATATCCCGGAGGCGACCCGATAAGTTTTGATGTAGAATGTTTTTCCATAAATTCTGACATATCAACTCTTATCATATTATCTTCGGAGCCAAAAACAGCTTCGGCCAGCGCTTTTGCAAGCTCTGTTTTACCGACACCAGTAGGACCTGCAAATATGAAACTGCCTATTGGTCTGTTTGGTGATTTCAAGCCGACTCTGGCGCGTCTAATTGCTTTTGAAAGAGACACAACAGCCTGATCCTGACCGATAACTCTCTGGTGAAGAGTTTCTTCAAGTTTGAGTAATCTTTCTGATTCTTTTTCAGTAATTTTTGTTGTAGGAATACCGGTCATCGTGCTGACAACTTCTGCAACGTGCTCAGCTGTTACTACAGGCTTATTTGCATCATGTTCTTCTTTCCATTGCTGAGACATTTCTCTGATTTTTTCTTTTAAATCAGCTTCTTTATCTCTAAGGTTAGAAGCATGCTCAAATTCCTGATTTCTTATTGCATCCTCTTTTTGCTTAATTATATTTTTAAGCTCTTTTTCAAGTTCTTTACCCTCAGGTGGGAGTGAACTTACATTCAAACGGACCTTAGAGCTTGCTTCGTCAATAATATCAATCGCTTTGTCAGGAAGGAATCTGTCCGTAATATATTTATCAGACAAAGAAACCGCAGCAATTATTGCTTCATCTGAAATTTTTAGTCTGTGGTGTTCTTCATATTTAGATTTCAAGCCTCTTATAATTTCGATTGATTCATCAATTGAAGGTTCTTCGATAATTACCGGCTGGAATCTTCTTTCCAGTGCAGCATCTTTTTCTACATATTTTCTGTATTCATCAAGTGTAGTTGCACCTATTACCTGAATTTCACCTCTTGATAGTGCAGGTTTTAAGATGTTTGCTGCATCGATTGCACCTTCTGCTGCACCTGCACCAATAAGTGTGTGCATTTCATCAATTACAAGAATAACATTTCCTGCCTGTCTGATTTCGTCCATAATCTTTTTGAGACGTTCTTCAAATTCGCCTCTGTATTTTGTACCTGCAACAAGAAGACCCATATCAAGCTGAATAATTTTTTTGCCTTCGAGAATATCCGGTACATCTGAGTTTACAATTCTGATAGCCAATCCTTCGGCAACTGCAGTCTTACCAACGCCTGGTTCTCCTATCAACACAGGATTATTTTTTGTTCTTCTTGCAAGAATCTGTATAACACGTTCTATTTCTTTTTCTCTTCCTACAACAGGATCCAGTCTCTGTTCCTGTGCAGCAAGAGTCAAATCTGTACCGAACTCGTCTAAGGACGGTGTCTTTGTTTTTCCTCCGGATGCTGTTCCGGCAGTTGCAGTTTGTGCCGCAGGTTTGGATTCACCAAGCATTTTTATTACATTGCTTCTTAATTTGTTTAAATCTACTCCAAGATTTTCGAGAACTCTTGCAGCAACGCCCTCGCCCTCTCTTATAAGACCGAGAAGAAGATGTTCTGTACCTATATAATTGTGTCCGAGCTGTCTTGCTTCATCCCATGACAATTCAAGTACCCTTTTGGCTCTGGGGGTAAAAGGTATTTCTACTGCTACAAAGCCTGAGCCTCTGCCTATAATTTTTTCTACTTCGGCACGTGCATCTTTAAGCGTTATACCCATTGATTTTAAAGTTTTTGATGCAACGCCTGTACCTTCGCCGATAAGCCCGAGCAGTACCTGCTCCGTGCCGACAAAGTTATGACCTAATCTTCTCGCCTCTTCTTGTGCGAGCATGATTACTTTTATCGCTTTTTCAGTAAAACGTTCAAACATTTATTAACTCCTGTCCGTATATTTTAAAAGTATATAGTATATAACCTATTCTACTTTTATGTCATTATTTTACCTCATAACATACCGATGTTTCAACTTAATTTTAACTTTTCAAGCAGTTTTTTTGCCGGATAATAGCCGTAGCCTTTTTCTATACTTGTCAGCAGAGCTTCTTTTGCTTTTTTAGTATCATTAGAATTTATATAGCACTTTGCCAGTAAAAAATGTACTTCAGGGTCAACATAACATATATCCTTTGCTCTGTTCAGAAACAATTCGGCTAAATCAAAATATCCGTTATTTACAAAAACCCTGCCTATAAATTTATAACTCTCCTGATTGTTTTGTGCAAACAAATGTGCACCATTGGCTATATTTTCACAATATGAAATCATTTTTGCATTTAAAAGTGCATCAAAATCGACTTCTAAGAAAGCACGTATTTGAAAAAAAGTAGGTATATGAATTACATACAGATTTATAAATTCGAGAAGCGATTTTCCCCACATTACAGGTGGGCTGTCCTCTTTTATGCTGTTCCATAGCTCAGCTGTTATATCATAGTGACCCAATAAAAGTTCGCAGCGGCCATATTCATATGTCATGCCGAGATCTTTATAAATTTCTGATGCTGCCTTATAATTTTTTTCTTCCAAATGTATACGAGCAAGTATCTCTTTTTCAGAGGCTATTGTTGAATCATTTAATATGTCTTTTAGTTTATTATAATTTTTAGTGACATAAAAATCATTAAGCAGGTCTTTTCTGTTCATATTAATCTGATTTGCATTTATTCTATATGCAATTTATTGGTAAGACTTTCATAATTAGAGTTGGAAAAAGATTGTTTTCTCTCTTTTATCAAATCATGAAGTGCAGTCATCGAGTTTGCTGATACACTGTTACTGCTTATATTGGCATTTTTTATTTCTTTATATAACTCTTCTCTGTAAACTGATACGTCTTTGGGGGCATTAACCCCTATTCTGACAGTATTCTGATTGGAATCAAGCACTATAATTTCTATATTGTCGTTTAATATTATTTTTTCGCCGACTTTTCTGGCAAGTACTAACATTTGTTTCTCCTGTCCCTGAATATTCGGTAATTTATATTGTTTCGTCCTTAAATAGAGGGCAACGTACGGGGTAATTAGAATTAGACAAAATTATCTGCATACCCTGTTTATTTGCCGCATTTATAATAATCGGCGCCAATAAATTAATCGTCGATTTTTTAGGATTTTGTGAAGGTATTGTAACTATATTCAGAGATATCAACGATTCAACTGAATGCAAATCAATCTTATCTGCTTTTTCTGTTGGTATTTCGAACTGATAATCTATGTCGAAAAATGCAGGTGACGTTACAGGAAACGCAAGGTCAGGTCTTTCTACGGATTGCAGCCATTTAAAGGCTGAATTCACCGAATGTTCGACAAGAACATATTTTCTTAAACCGTCATATCCTATAATAGGTTCTACAAAATCAAATATAAGATTGTCATCTATACTGATTTCTCCAAATTTTTCAGTATTTATATTCATTTCTCCACCCCGTTGTCGCAATTATAATGACGGCATTTGTGACATCATCATTGTTTGTATTAGCTCAGGTGACATTTGTTGATTATTATTTTGATTCATCCAGAGCATAGGAAGCATGTTAGCGGAATTATTTCCATAATACTGATTGTTGCCAAGCAGCATGCTCATTTCCATTATCTGTGGATTTGTATAATTATTCCCCATGCCAGCAAGAGGATTTATTCCTAATTTTGCAAGTGTTTTTACGGCATTTGCAATCTCGTCATTAGAAGGCATTTCACCCTTTTTAGGCCCGAGTTCGTCATTTATATTCTCTTTTATTCTGTCGAGTTTCTTTTTATTTACTTCTGACTGTACTGATTGTGCATAAAATTTGCCGGATTTTATAAAAGCATCAAGTTCGTTTGCTTCTTTGCCGTATTTTGAACAATCTTCAGGGTTATTAATACAAGCAGTTGCTTTTTGTGCATATTCGACCAGTGTCTGGTTGCTGTTTAAGTTTATTACCTGTTCAAATGCGCTTGCTGCTTCGTCTTTTTTGCCAAGCTGGATATAAGAAAGTCCTTTATAATAATAAGCAAAAATGTTAGACGGATCATTTTTAATAATGTTATCAGATGAGTTGATACATCCTAGATAATTTTGTGCTTTATATTGATTTATTATTCCCTTTATAGCATAGTCGGAAGTTTGTTGAGCAAAACCTGTATTTACGCAACAAAATGACAATATCGCTAATCCAATAATAAGTTTTTTCAATTTCATACCTCTATATCCTTTTGTTAATGTTTTAATAATTTTTTTTGATAAGTCAATTTATTTTACACTTTAATTATATAATATTTCCTTTAAAAAGACCTAATATATTTAGTCTAATTACATCTTATAAATTTCATTTATTAATTCATCTTCAAATCTCTTCACATCCAATACTGACATTGCATGATTCTGTATTAAAATTGCAAAACTGTATTTTTTGTTTGATTTTGTATCAATATATCCTGCAATAGAACTGATGCCGCTCGCGGTTCCAGTCTTTGCACGAAGTTTCAGGCTTATATTTAATAATCTGTCTGATAATGTGCCTTCAATTGGTTTGGGTAGAAGTGATATAAATTCTTCTGAATTATCTTCACCATATATTTTATTTAATGCTGATGTAATCCAGTCTGCTGACAAAAGGTCATTCCTTGATATACCGCATGCGTCTACGATAACAGGCTTATCTGATTTTATGCCGGAAAAATAGTGATTGAACATATTTACACCGTTTTGTGTCGTACCCTGTGATTTTGCATAATGTCCGCCAGCTGTTTTAAAAATCATTTCAGAGTAAAAATTATTGCTGTTTTTTAATGTATTTGCCAAAAGCTGATCCAGCGGTTCACTTGATACCGAAGCTATTTTATTTAATCCTGACGGAACAGGCGCAGTTTTTATTGTTCCCGTATATTTCATTCCCGATGAAGAGAGAACTGAATTTAGTGTATTGATAAAATGTCTTTGAGGTGATGATACCGGCAGTTTGTATGATGCCGGAGATTTAATAGTGCCTGTAACATATGTCATGTCACCGCTTACCCAAGGTTTTCTTTCAAAACTGATTGAGTTGTTGTTTCCATTTTTAAGCAAGTTGACTATCGACATATGGTAGTCGCCTTTAGTCTTTACTTCAGGCATGCGTCCGTTTGTACCAGGTGTTATTGATACATCTATTTTGTTTTCATTGACGGAATACGGAGAATATTTGGGCAGCAGCGAATTTGTATCATCATCCCACATCCAGCCTATTCCCCACTGTTTGTCATCAATTATTGATGAATCAATAATAATATCTTTTACCTGTTTTTTATAGTTTTCTTTAACATTTGACATAAGTGTCTTTAATGATGCCGTTGATAATGACGGATCTGCACCGAGTTTAATGTATAAATTATTGTTTTTATCAGCATAAACAGTTGTCTGGAATGTATAATCTTTTCCGAGTTCATCATATGCGCTTTTCATCGTAAATATTTTTAAAACCGATGCCGGATTCATAAGTTTGTGCTCGTTATATTCATAAACTACTCTGCCCGATTTTGCATCTTTAACAGAAACTGCAATTGTTGAGTTTTTGTTTAAGTCCGATTTCTTTATGATTGAGTCTAAATTTGCTGCAAATGCGCAGTTGCAGGTTAAAATAAAGCTAGTCAGCAAATATATAACAATATTTTGTTTACTCATAAATTTTTATCTCCTCATATTTAAACATATTAAAATCGTTGTCTCTTCTATCCGATAGCAACGGGAAGTTAGCTCTTAGTTCTTTTGCTTGCTGCGTGTCTACTTCACATGTTATGCAGGATTCTTCTTCTTGCAATTCTGCTAACACATTGCCCCAAGGGTCGATTACCATAGAATGCCCGAGGTTATATTCATTGTCTTTAATTTTGCCTGTTTGATCGGCAACTATCATAAAACACTGATTTTCAATTGCTCTGGCTTTATGCATTATATCCCAATGCTCAGGTTTTGAAACAGACCATGCCGCAGTATTTATAAGTATTTCTGCACCAGCTCGTGAGTATGTTCTGTATATTTCAGGAAATCTTATATCATAGCATACTGAAAGGCCGATTTTTGTATAGCCTAAATCCAGTATTTTAAGCTCTTTGCCTCTGTCTACAAACTTATTTTCTTCAGAGCCTTTATGGGAAAATAAATGCATTTTGTCGTATGTAGTTACTAGTTTACCGTTTTTTTGTATTACAGGGCATGTATTTTTGTATGTGCCATTTTGTAGTTTTTGTATAAAAGTACCGCCTATTACAAGTGCATTAAAATCTCGTGCAATATTTTGCAAAAATCTGATAGTTTCACTGTTATTTATATCTTCAGCTTCTTGAATAAAATTTTTGCAATACCATCCTATGGCAAAAACCTCCGGGAAAACTATGATATCAAATGATTGATCCTGATATCTTTCCAGAAGTGTTTCTATATTATTCAGCGTTGCTTTTTTATTGCCTATAATCGCATTGTTCTGTATTACTAGTACTTTTAGCTTCATTCTTTGATTATAGTACAAAATAATTTTTCATCTTTTCTGTTAAGAATTTTAACGTTTTGAACTGTATTGTGAAGAGTTTTATCTTTAGAATTAATGTATACATTAAGATAATTTTTAGTAACGCCCTTTAGCAATCCTGTCTTTTTGTCGGGTCTTTTTTCAATCAATACTTGAGCAGTTGTATTTATGTTATTTTTTTCAAATGTTTTAAATTTATTTTCAGCAATCTTTTTCAGAGCCTCTGCCCTTTTATGTTTTATCGGTTCGGAAATTTGCATATCCATTTTTGCGGCCTCTGTGTTTTCTCGTATTGAATACGGAAAAACATGGATATTTGTTAATCCGGATTTTTGGGCATTTTGTAATGTTATATCGAAATCTTCATCTGTTTCACCCGGAAAACCTGCAATTATATCACTTCCGATAAAAGGAAGTTTAAACATTGTGTTTATTTTGTCAATCAGCTCAATGCAGCTTTGTGCCGTATAATGTCTGTTCATTGATTTAAGTGTTTTGTCAGTAAGTGATTGCAGAGAAAGATGAAAATGCGGGCAAAATTTCTCTGATTTGCTCAAAAAATCCAGCATATCATCATTTATTTCCAACGTATTTAATGAACCGAGTCTGTATCGGATTATATCCGTATTTTCTATTGCTTCAAGTAGATTTATAAGTTTATTTTGTTCTGTAAAATCTGCACCCCATTGACCGATATGAATACCTGTCAGTACCACTTCTTTTATACCTATATCCGTAAATATCCTTATTTGTTCTATTATGTTTTTTATACTGTTGCTTCTGCTTCTGCCTCTTGCAAAAGGTATGGTGCAGTAGCTGCAATAATTGTTGCAGCCGTCTTGAATTTTTAGATATCCTCGTGTGTTGTTATAAAATTTAATAAATTGGTTATTAAATTTTTTAACATCAAAAATGTCAGAAACAGAGTTTTTTCCGCTATTTAGTATGTCTACTATGTGAAATTTGTCATCATTGCCGAGAATATAATCAATATAGTCCAAATTTTGCAGCTCTTTATCGTGAAGCTGTGCACTGCAGCCGGTTATCACCGTAATTATTGATGGCTTTTTGCTTTTTGCATTGCGTAAAAATCTGAGTGCTTCAATATCAGCATTTTGTGTGACTGAACAGGAGTTTAAAATAAAGATATCCGCATCATTAACATCTTTACATTGTTCATATCCTGCATCATCAAGTTTCTCTTTTATAACAACCGATTCCAGTTGGTTTGATTTACACCCCTGTGTCTTTAAAATATATTTTTTCATAACAAACAATACTTAACATAAAATTGGATTCTAAACAAAATTTATATTTCTGTAGTATAATTTTTTTGTAGGAAAATTGAGCATGGCTGTTTTGAAAATAAATCATACTTCCAATTTAGTAAACAACCATTCGCAACGCTTAATTAGCTTTGGCGATGAGTCTCTTAAAACACATAAAGAAAATAGTGCTGTTCAAAATGGACAAAATTTCAGAAGATTATCAGACGATGAATTAAGATTTTTTTCTTCTCTGGAACCTGACAGAAGATTTTTTAATGTTTCAAAAAATGTCATGAAAACATTGCTTATTGCCGTCCCTGCAATTGATATTGCCGTAAGTGCCTTGTCGAGACCCGGAAATCTTTCGTCCAAAATATTCGGTGGGATAAAATCTACGGCGATGTGGGCAGGCGCTTTTGTTGCTGGTACCGCTGTTTCCGGTGTAAAAAAGTCGGTAAATTCACGTTCTGAATTTTTTGATAATTTTGATAAAAAGCATGCATTTGCAGGAACTGCCATAGATTTTGCAGCAATATACGGTGCTTTTGCTCTGATATTGAATACTGCAAATGTTTTAAAAAATACATTAACTTCAAAATTTCCTACAATTTCTGCAAAAATTCGTTCGGGAGTTAAAGAACCTGTTAAGAATTTATTAAATAAATCTTTGTTAAATAAAAAAGTTGTTATTCCTGTGGAGAACTATTTGAGTAAAAAACCGAATATTGCAAAAACTAATAAGCTTTTTGCTTCGCTTCTTGTTCCTGCAATATTTTCAGGTGTTGTTTTAAGATATATACATGAGGCAAAAAGACATGATAAAGCATGCTCTGATAACTACAGGTTTTTAAAGAATGTGAACGAATTATTGCCTCATGATAATAAAGAATCTGGTGAAATATAAGCTTGACCATGCTATATGTTGATGATACTTTATTTAAGTAGTGATTAACAGTTATATATCTATTTATGATGTTGATGACTGCTATTTAGAGAGATTTACTCTCGTATATAATTAAAATTTAATAAATGTCACGGGCCTGTGGCACTCTGCCGAGGAAGAAATGACTAAATGTCATTTTTGAGGAGAGGAAGGTAGCGCAGCTACCGCAAGCAGTCCCGTAATAAAATTCAATATAAAGCCACGGGCCTGTGGCGCAGCGGTAGCGCAGGGGACTCATAATCCCTTGGTCGTGGGTTCGAATCCCTCCGGGCCCAAATTTAAAAGACTTCCTTCGGGAAGTTTTTTTATGGGTTCGAACCGCAAATTTTCTTCGAAAATTCTGGGTTCTACCTCTCAAATAATATGACATTTAGTCATATTATTTTCGGCAGAGTCTCCGGACCCAAATTTAAAAGACTTCCTTCGGGAAGTTTTTTTATGGGATTCGAACCGCAAATTTTCTTCGAAAATTCTGTGTTCTACCTCTCAAATAATAACCAACTGTATGAACTTTTATTAAATAAATTATTTTCTATAGCAAATTATTTTCTTTATAGTCATTAAATTAGCATATATAAATGGAGAGAATATTATGAAAAATATAAATTTTGGTTCTACATTCAGAATTCCTATTTCTCAGCCGGGTGTTAATTCTGCTAAAAAAGAAAGATTAAAGCAATTTATAGCTTCGTATGAAAACGGACTTATAGGCAGCAGCAAAACCGGATATGCAAGAGTCTCTATTTCAAATAGCGAGGATGAAAATTTTGTAAGAAAATTGAGGCAATTGGGGTATAAGATGTTTCAAAAATTTGACGGTGAAAATATTCCCAAAAATGAGATAGACAGTTTTATAAAAACAAAGTTAAATGCAGGTGATTTTTCACAATCAGGTAAAAATAAAAAGCCGCTCAGTAAGGAGCAGCGCTTAAAAAAGCATTATGATAATGCTATTAAAACTTCTTCGGGAAAAATTGAAAATGATTCATCAGAAAATAGTAAAGCAATCTTTGAAAAATCTGTTTTGAATAAAGATCAAACAACATCATCTGATATCGGTAAGAACAAAAGCAGTGTTGATAATGAATACGATAAAATAAGGGCATCAGAAACTTACTTAAAATATAAGAATCTATATGGTGAAGCATTTGCAGAGGCTGTGTTTTTTAATATACGTGAACATTAGTTATATTAGCACACAAATTCTCTGTTTGAACCGACGCCGTATAGTTGTTCCAGTTCATTTCGTTTGCTGGAATTGCTTTTAGTGCTTAATAAAATCTCCAATGTATCTTGCTTTGTATTTGTAATTTTGCTTTGTTTTGTCGTTTTTAATGCATTGTTAACAGAGCCTGTTTCAAGTGAAGCAATCATTACTTTTGTGCTGCTTGAATCACTGCAAGCTTCAATGGCAGAGCTGAGCTGTGAGGTAGATAAATTACCTGCAGCAGCTTTTATTTTGTTAAGTAATTCCGGATTTTCAAGCTGTGCTTGAATAATTATTTTATTTCCATTACATTCTTTTATAAAATCTATAAAACTGGGGTCTTTTTTTATTCTTGCTAAAATTTCATCAGTCATTGTACCAAAATAGTTGTACATCCTATAGTAGTTTGCTTCGGATATGTTGCCGTCATGAGCATCATCGATAAACTCCAGGTTTGAATTGTTTTCAGTTCGCTCTGTTTCTTTATCTGGTTGTACAAATGCCTTAATATCAGAGTTAGTTATTCTTTCAATCTGTTTTTCTTGTAATTCTGTATTTGATGATTCAGATTGATTATTGTTTTCAGTTTCCGGTTGGTAAGTAGAATTTTCGCTGCTTGTTGTATTTGATTGTGAAACGTAGCCTGATTCTTCAGCGCTGTTTGTGGATTTAGTCAGGCTGTTGCTGTATTCTGCAATTTCTTTGCCCGACATTGTTCCGTTTTCTATTTGTTTTATAACTTCGTTTTTAATTTCAGGATGAGAAGTTACATTGTTTGCAATTGTAACAATGTCCTCTGAATCCAAATTGGCGTAGCCTGACAAATCTTGTAAATTCTGTGTATAAGATTTACAATAGTCGCCATTTTTGTCTACAAGGTGGTTTGATTCTGAATTGATACTGCCTGCGCTAAATCTGTCAGTACCGTCAGCATTTTTTGCATCCAATGAATAATCGATTGCACCTTGCATTTCAGGATTTTGTTCCAAATTGTAGGTTATATTATCTAAATATTCATCGGTCATATCTTTCTTTTTAGCTGTTTTCATCATTGTCGGCTGAAGTTCTTTGTTGTTAACCATTCTTTTGTCTACTTTTATAATTGTAGAACCTTGATACTTCATTTTGCCGTTTTCATCTCTTATAGATTCCAGTTCCTGTGCATTTGCAAGAAATGTTTCTGCTTCATTAGGCTTTTCTGACATAAATTCTGCTGCAGAAAGTACATCATTTTCTGTATAAGCGTGTTTGCCGGGCTCTGATTTTACAGTAACAAAATGCATTGTTTCATCAGCAATTTCCGGCTGCTGTACGCAAACATCAGCCACATCTGCTAAGCCTTCAGAAGAAAAATCTTCTCTTTCTTCTCTGATTTCACTCATATTTGTACTTAATTGCTGTGAGTAATACACTCTTTCACTTTTTGCAAGTTCCCAAGCTTCAGATACGCCGTCAGTAAATGCTGTTTTTAAAACATTCCATCCTCTTTTAAAAATATTGCTGTTTTTAAACTCTTTTGATTTTTTGACGGCTGCCATAATATCATCAGAATTGAGATTTGATTTGTCAACTATAGTTAAAAATGACTGTAAATGTTTTTTATCTTTTAAACTTCTTTCTAATTCAGCGATTTGTTCATCGCTAAACTCAATTCCAAGTTCTTGAATTACTCCTATTGGATTATCTTCATATTTTTCAGCAAGTAGTGATATATCGAGATTTCTTCTCTGAATTGTCGTCTGTGTAGAGCTTTGCTGAGTTGTTTGTTGCGGTTTGGGCAAATTTGCATTAAAAATTTGAATACTTGATGTTGCATTCTGATTGGAATTGACAGCTGTTACTTGCTGTCTGTTTCTATCTGTGTAATCAATATATTTAATGCCCTCTAAATAGCCGCCCATGGCTTTTTGTGTCCTCTTAGTCTAAAATTTGTAATACTAATATGCAGATGTCTAGTCTTATATATATAAAGTATATTTATTTTGCTTTATTGCTCGTAAATTTTTATTTGTAACAAAATATGAAGTTCCAAAATATTTGAGAACTTCATATTTTTATGAAAATAAATTTATTATGCGCCCAGAGCTCTTGCCCTTGCTTCTGCAATATCTGCTCTTCTTAGTACTTCATCTATTTGTGCTGATCTGCTTGATGCCGGATTTACGGGGTTTTCAACACCCAGATATGCATTTGGTACATATGATCTTTGTATGCCGGCATCTTCTTCAGGTGTTTTCTTAACTGGTGTTGAGGCTGCTGTTTGGGGTGACATTGATTGTGCACCCATTGGATTATTATTTTGGTTAGAATAATTTTTGTTCATTTGATCTAACAAATTCCCCGGTTTGCCGGGTTGTTGTACCTGCTGCGTTTGAGCAGACTGCTGTGTTTGCTGAGGTTGAACATTTGCACTCTGTTGAGGCTGCTGTTGTGTTTGTTGTTCGATTTGTTCAGCTTCTTCTTTTGCCTTTTCTCTTTCTAATGTTTTTGTAGGTTTACCGAAAATAGCATAAGATATTTTCTTTGCAATGCCTGAAAATACGGGAACTATTACACCCATAATCAATGCGATTCTGCCTACATAGCCAGCGCCTACTTTTAAGCCGTAAGGAATCTTTTTAAGCGCAGAGCCGACTGTTTTATTATTTAATGGTTTAATAGTTTCTTTAATTCTTCCGAAGCTGATAATGTTACCCAGCCATTTAAACGGTTTTTGATACCATTTTGTGTTTGTTTTTGCCGCATTTTTGATTTGTTTAATTATAGCTTTTTGTGCATTATATGTTGCTGCATCTCCTGCTTTTGCCGCTTTATTTACGGCTTCCATTGCTGCTTGCAATCTGTTATAATCAGCTGTACTCATTCCTATATTTTTCAAACCTGCAATATGGTTAACGACTCGCATCTGAATACCCATAGTTGCAAGAAATGCCATTAATTCAGCAAGTGAAGCCATAAATGTTGAGAATTTTTCTCCTTTTTCTGCCTTTGATGCTTCATTTGCAGACTGGGCAATCATAAGAGCCTGAATAAGCACCTGACCTTTACCGGAAAAAATTCCGTTAGTAAGACATTCTGCTCCTCTTAGCAGGTAGCCTGATACTTTTTTGCCTAGAGAGGCTCCTGCTGTTTTGTAATTGCTTATCAAAATGTCTTTATTTAATATTTCTTGCAATGTTGATTTGTTTTTTACAATGCCTAATCCCCACCAAGGACGTTTTCCCATTACTTTGGTAAGATCAGCACCTGAATTTTTAATTGTATTGATAATCTCATCATAATACTTGTAACTATCCTTACCTGCTTTTTGAATTATGCTGTCAAAACCTGTATAACCTGTAGCCTCTTTGTATTTTTTCATTATTTCAAGAGCACGATTTGCAAGGTGTCCTCTTGCACCTGCTGCCTGTGATTGAACCTGCGGGCCGCCAAGACTCGGTTTTTCAAATAATGTTCTTAAAATTTCCGAATCAGCTATTTTTTGCTTTGCTTTTGAATTGAAATTTCCAATGGCATTCGTTACAGTTTTCACTTTACTGTTGTTGCCTATTTTATCAAAGTATTTTTCAATTTTTTTGAAAAAAGTATTATCGTATTTTTGTGTTTGTAAAGAGTTGTTTATAAAATTATTAATTCCAAACAGTGCAGCTGTACTTATACCTGCTGCTGCGAGAAATGCCAGCGGATTTTCAGGTTTAGAAGCAGCTGCGCTTAATAAAGGATTATTCTCAACTACGCTACCGCTTGAAATAGGAGTACCTGATGCAGTAAAATTTGGATTAGGCTGCTGTTGGTACTGATACTGATTGTATACCGGTATATTTGAAGAAATATTTTGAGACATATTTTAACCTGTAAATACCTTCCACTAATTATATAAAAAACAAAAATATAAATTTCTTGTCTAAAAAATCTCTTATATTAATTTTTGTTAATAAAAAAATACCCGTACAGAATGCACGGGTATTTTAAGTTATACAATTTTTTATTATTCAGCAGCTTCTTCTTCAGCTTCGGGTGCTTCTTCTATTTCTGATTTAATAATTTCAGATGCTGTAACAATAACAGGTAATTCAGTTTTAACTTTAGATGTCAATTTGATTAACATTCTGAATTCACCTACTTTGTTGATAGCAGCGTCTAAAGAAATAATTTTTCTGTCAATTGAAGTGCCCAATTTTGCATTTAATTCTTCAGCCAATTTTTTAGTTGTAATTGTACCGAATAATTTTCCTGATTCGCCGGCTCTTGCAGACAATTCTAATTTTTCAAGAGCTTCAATCTTTTTAGCCAGCTCAAGAGCTTCCTGATGAAGTTTTTCTTGTTTAGCTTTAATTCTTGCAAGATTTTGTTCTCTGTTTTTCAAAGCGCCTTCTGTTGCGATTTCAGCAACGTTTTGAGGAATCAAAAAGTTTCTTGCATAACCGTCTTTTACATTAACTACGTCTCCGGCTTCGCCTACGTTTTGTACATCTTTTCTTAAAATAACTTGCATATTTTATTCTCCTTTGTGCATAAATATCGAGTTTAACATTATCGTAATAAAAACATACTGAATTGTCACCACTTTTGAGAGATTTTTATTAATTATTGTATAATTTTTGTAATGATTGACAGTTATAAAAAAATTGAATTGCTTGCACCGGCTAAAAATAAAGAGTGTGCTATTGCCGCTATAGACGCCGGCGCTGATGCTGTATATATCGGCGCAGACTCTTTTGGCGCCCGTAAAAAAGCAGGTAATTCAATTTCTGATATAGAAGAAATTGTGCGTTATGCACATAAATTTCTTGTAAAAATCTATGTAACAGTAAATACAATTATTTTTGATGATGAACTGAAGAATGTTGAAAAATTGATTTGGCAGCTATATAAAATCGGTGTAGATGCTCTTATATTTCAGGATTTTTCTTTATTTGAAATGAACTTGCCTCCGATAGCACTCCATGCCAGCACACAGTGCAACAATGATTCTCTTGAAAAAATTAAGTTTTTAAAAGATATGAATGTACAGCGTGTTGTGCTCCCCCGCGAGTTTTCTTTAGACGAAATAAAGAATGTTACGAAAAATGTGGATATTGAGACCGAGGTCTTTGTACACGGTGCATTGTGCGTATGTTACAGCGGTCAATGCTATTTTAGCAGCTATATAGGCGGAAGAAGTGCTAACAGGGGAGAATGCGCTCAGCCGTGCAGAAAAAAATATTCTCTAATAGATGAAAACGGCAATGTGATATTAAAACAACAGTATTTGCTGTCTATGAAAGATAATAATCTTTCTTCTCATCTCAGAGATTTAATAGAAGCCGGTGTTACCTCTCTCAAAATAGAAGGCCGCCTTAAAGACAAAGATTATGTTACAAATATTGTCTCGTTTTACAGAAAAGAACTTGATAAAATTTCTAAAAATTTGAGTCCTTCAATTGGCTTTGTCGAAACGGATTTTCTTCCGAATCCTGACAAAACTTTTAACAGAGGGTATACGAATTTTTATTTTGACGGAAAAAGAAAGACATTTATTAATCCTCAGACACCTAAATTCCTTGGAGAGAAGATAGGCAGAGTGACCGCTGTAAATAATCGAAAATTTAAATTGGATTCAAATATCAAATTGAATCCATCAGATAAAATTACATACTTTGATAATAATATGGAGCTTACCGGAACTACTGTTATCAATGCTGATAAAAATTGGGTAGATGTTTTAAACATTGGCTTTATAAGAAAAGGAACTGTTTTATACAGGAACTTTGATTCTGTTTTTGATAAAACACTTAAAAACGCACAATTTAAAAGAAAAATACCATTATCAATCAATATTGATAATTCTAAAATTATCCTTAAAAGTTTTGGAAAAAATGAAATTATGTACAGCTTTAACGATAATTTTGAAATTGCTAAGAACGTGGAAAAGGCAAAAGAGAATATTGCAAAACAGCTTTCAAAACTGGGTGATACTGAGTTTTTTGCTTCTTCTGTTACTGTCTCTGATGATTTTAATCTTTTTATACCGGTATCAAAGCTTAATGAAATAAGACGAAATGCAGTATTGCTCCTTCAGAATGAATCTGCAGAGAACTACGAATTTCAAAGACGGGAGGCTAATAAAACTTATCCTGTATATCCTGTCAAGGAACTTGATTATTCTTTTAATATATCAAACAAAAGGGCAAAAACTTTTTACGAAAAATGCGGATGCAGTGCAAATGAATGGGCTCCGGAGCGTGAGGAGAAGCAAAATATTACACTTATGAAAACAAAACACTGCCTTAGGGATTTTGCAGGAATGTGTCTTAAAAAAACTAACAACAAGATTGGGCTTTACCTTGCTGATGAGTATAATAATCGTTTTCCTTTAAAATTTGATTGTAGTAAATGTATAATGAAAATAGAGGAACCCTGAGAAAAGGTTCCTCTATTCATTTTAGTATTATGAACTACTCTTCGTCAGAATCATCCTGCGAATCAACTTCATCTTCCGGAATTTCTTCAACCATATCTTCAGCATCAATGCCGTATTCTTCTTCTACAATAGGTTCTTCTTCTGCATCAGAAGTCTCTTCGATATAGTCGTCTTCAACAGGCTGTTCTTCTTCATACTGTGCCTGATAAGCTGCTTCTGCCTGAGCTGCCTGTGATTCGTTTTTGATGTCGATTTTCCAGCCTGTGAGCTTGTGAGCAAGTCTTACGTTTTGACCTTCTCTGCCGATAGCAAGACTCAACTGGTCGTCAGGAACGATGACAAGTGCTTCATGTGCATTTTCGTCATCAGCCAGAATGTCTACAGAGATGATTCTTGCAGGAGACAATGCATTTACAATGTATTCAACAGGATCTTCCGACCATCTTACGATATCAATTTTTTCATTTTTAAGCTCGCCAACAATAGTTTGAATTCTTGAACCTCTTGGCCCTATGCAGGCACCTACTGAATCGATTTCAGGATCGTTTGAATGTACTGCAAGTTTAGTTCTGAATCCTGCTTCTCTGGCAATGGATTTAATTTCAACAATGCCGTCTTCGATTTCAGGTACTTCGAGTTCAAACAATTCTCTTACGATTTCTGCGTGTGCATGAGAAACAATAACCTGCGGTAATCTGTTTGTTTCTTTTACATTAAGAACAAATACTCTGATTCTGTTGCCGGGTTTATAATATTCTCCGGGGATTTGTTCTCTGAATGGAAGAATAGCATCAGTTTTGCCGATGTTAACAAATACATTTCTGTTTTCAACACGCTGGATAATACCCGTTGTCAGAGTACCTTTCTTTTCCATAAACTCATCAAGAACAAGCTTTCTTTCTGCTTCTCTGATTCTTTGAGTGATTACCTGTTTAGCTGATTGTGCAGCTATACGTCCGAAGTTTTCAGGTGTAACTTCGATTTTTACTTCGTCTTCGAGTTCTACTTCGTCATCAATTTCTTTAGCATCTTCTAATGAAATTTCCAGATTTTCGTCTTCTACTTTTTCAACAACGAGTTTTGTTCTGAAAACACCGATTTCTCCCGTTACTTCATCGAGAATAGCTTCTACATTCGGTGCTTCTTTTACTTTAATATGCTTTTTATAAGCTGCAACAAGTGCATCTTTTAAAGATTCAATAATTACTTCTTTTGAAATCCCCTTTTCTCTTTCCAGTTCTTCTGTTGCTTCAAAAAGAGCTGTACCGATTTTAATCATCTTGTTCTCCTTTTTATATGTCTTCTATATGTAATTGTGCTCTGTGAATTTTTTCTTTAGGAACAATAAGCTCCTTGTTATCATCGATTTTTAATACTTTTAAGCCGTTTTCCGGGTCAAAGTCCAGTATTTTGCATATAAATTGTTTTTCTTCGGTTTCTTCTATCTGGCTTTTTAATTTTAAGTTTATGAGTTTGCCCTGAAAAATAATATATTCTTTGTCTGATTTTAATTTTCTGTCCAAACCGGGTGAACTTACTTCCAGATAGAATTTAACCGGAATTAATTCGTCCAGAAATGGATTAAGGCTTCTTGAAACATTTTCACAGTCATCCAGTGTGACGCCTTCTTCTTTATAAAGAAATATACGCAAAAACCACTTGCCGTTTTCTTTTGTAAAATCGACTTCAATAGGAATCATATTGTATCTCATTGCAGTGTTGTCAATGAGAGGAAGAAGTTTTTCCATTATTTCATTTTTATTAAAGTGTTTTGATTCCATATTCCCGATCTATAAATAAAAAAGAAACGGGAACACCGTTTCTTTTACCTAACATATTTATAATAACATTAAATCTTAATTTTTCAACTTTTTGGAATATTTCTTTATTAATTCTTAATTTTTAAGTTATAGACTAACAAATTTGTTGAGTTATAATTTAAGAGTAAAATCGGATTTGGATTTGGAGTTTTTAATGGAAGAAAATAAAAAGTGTGTGGATTTTAATATAGATTTGGCTCAGGATCAAAATAATGAAGACAAATCTTTTGAACTTATTGATTATGTTAGTTCAGTAAATATTGCATGCGGACTCCACAGCGGAAATCCGTTATCAATGAAACATGCTGTAGAACATTGTAAATTTAAAAGCAAAGTTCTCGGGGCATTAATAGGGTTTCCAGAAGATATTAAAGATCCATCTTCTTTAGAGCAGGAAGAAATAGAAGCAATAGTCCTTTATCAGCTTGGTGCTATTTCTGCATTTGCAAAGGCATATAGCCTGAATATTGAACATGTAAGACCACATGGTCTAATGTATGAGTATTTAGATAACTATGATTTTGCTATTAATCTTTTAAATTCAGTTAAAAAATTTAATAAGTGGTTTATTGTGTACGCTCCTTTGAGTGAAAATTTTAAGAGGGCTGCAATTGACGCAAAAATGAATTTTGCTCAAGAATTTATTGTTAATGATGAAACTTCAATTGAAAATTTGAAAAAAATGTTTGAAGGAGAGATTCGTCCGGATACAATACATTTTCACTGCACAAAAGATAATGCAAAAACTCTGATTGAAAATGTAAGGGAATTTGCAGAGCCAAGACCGGTTAATTTCAATAATGTTGTTTCATCAGGCTGGGTTGATTAATAATTGTACAGGGAGATAAATTTTGAAAAAGATTTCATATAAAATAAGAATGCCCAAAGATGCAGGATGGTTGCTGCCGGGTTTACAGGTAAAAAGATGGTTCGGGCTTATTATTATAGGTACTGTTATTGCTCTTTTGGGACTTTGCGTACTATTTAATATGCGCCCTGTTTATTTTGCTGTTGGAATTCTTAAGTACATAGCAGTAACTGTTAATCAGGAATTTCTTGGTGTAGTCCTTGTTTTTTTGGGGGCCTATATATTTTTAAAAGGATGGAAAAATACGAATTATTCTATTCTGGATCTTACAGAAGACAGAGACAGACATGCGCTGCTTGAATCTTTATATAAGAGAAGAAAACTTAACTATGGACCTAAAATTGTTGCAGTTGGCGGCGGTACAGGTCTTTCTACAATGTTAAAAGGTATAAAAAAACTTACAAATAATATTACGGCTGTTGTTACTGTCGGTGATGACGGAGGCAGCTCGGGCAGATTACGTCAGGAGATGGGTATACTCCCGCCCGGTGATATCAGAAACTGCATTGCTGCACTGGCTGATGACGAAGACCTTGTTACAAAACTTTTCCAATACAGGTTTAAGACTGGTGAAGGACTTGAAGGTCACAGCTTTGGCAACCTGTTTTTAACCGCATTATGTTCTATTACCGGGAATATGGTTCGTGCTGTACAGGAGTCTTCCAAAGTTTTAAATATCAGGGGCAGAGTATTGCCTTCAACACTTGATGATATGAAGCTTTCCGCAGAAATGGAAGACGGTACAATTGTCGAGGGTGAGTCTAATATACCGGAAACTGGCAAAAAAATTAAAAGACTTTTTACTGTTCCTGCTCATTGTAAGCCACTTCCGGAAGTTATTCACGCCATTAAAGAAGCGGATTTAATTATTTTGGGTCCTGGCAGCTTATATACCAGTGTTATTCCAAACCTTTTAATCAGTGAAATTTCTGAAGCTATATCAAAATCTTCAGCTAAAAAGATTTATGTTTGCAATATTATGACGCAGCCGGGTGAAACAACCGGATATACTGCTTCTGATCATATACAGGCAATACTCGATCATGCAGGATATCCGAACATGGTTCAGGCTGTAATGGTTAATAATTCTCTGCCTGATGATTTATCGCCTGATTATGAAAAATCTAATTCCTTCCCTGTTGTAGTGGATATTGACAATATCAAGGCTAAAAATATCAGTGTAGTAACAACAAGATTGTATGAGGAAAATGAGCAAAAATTTGTACGCCACAGTCCTGCAAGACTTGCAAGAGCAATAAGCTACTGGTACAAAAAACAGCTTAAAACAAAGGATAAGAATAAAAAGTAGGTAAATTATGTCAGTCGAAACTAAACTAAAAGACGTCACTGTAAGTACATTTTTAAAGAAAAAAGAAAAAAATGAAAAAATTACAATGCTCACTGCATACGATTATTCAACGGCAAAGTATTTTGATGAAGCAGGTGTTGATTCAATACTTATAGGTGATTCTCTAGGAATGGTAGTGCTTGGATATGAGTCTACTCATCATGTGACCATGACTGATATGAAAATATTTACATCAGCAGTTGCAAGAGGCGCAAAACGCTGCATGGTCGTTGCTGATATGCCGTTTATGAGCTATCATTTATCTATTGAAGAAGCTGTGAAAAATGCCGGAGAATTAATTAGAGCCGGTGCCTCCGCTGTAAAGCTTGAGGGGGCTACAGATTTTATTTTAAGTGTGGTTAAAAGATGTGTTGAATCAGGTATTCCTGTTGTCGGCCACTTAGGTTTTACTCCTCAATATCTAAATGTACTGGGCGGCTACAAAATTCAGGGAAAATCTGCTGAAAATACAAAATTTATTTTAAAACAGGCTAAAAAATTGCAGGAAGCAGGTGCTTTTGCTGTAGTCTTGGAGATGGTACCAGAAGAATCAGCAAAATTAATTACTGAAAAACTAAATATACCGACAATAGGCATCGGCGCAGGACGTTACACTGACGGTCAGGTGCTGGTTGCCGATGATATCTTGGGTAAATTTTCTGATTTTAAACCAAAATTTGCACGAAGATATGCAGATCTAAAGACTACTATATCAAATGCTGCAAGCGAGTATATTTCTGATGTTGCTTCAGGCAGTTTTCCGAGTGAGTCAGAGGTATTTCATTTGAGCGAGGAAGAGCTTAATGCTCTTAAGGAGATGTAAAACAATGAGTATAGCCGTTGTTAATGAAATTAAATCACTTAGAGAAATTGTAAAAAATTATAGAAAAGAAGGAAAAACAATAGCACTTGTGCCGACAATGGGATGTTTGCATGAGGGTCATAAATCTTTAATGCAAAAAGCTCATTCTATTGCTGATGTGACAATTATTTCCGTATTTGTAAATCCTATCCAATTTTGCCCCGGTGAAGATTATGACAAATACCCCAGAACACTTGATGCTGATAAGATTGTGGCAGAGAGTGCAGGTGTTGATGTGATTTTTGCTCCGTCAGTGAATGAAATGTATCCGGGACTGCAAAAATTTTCCGATCTTACCATGGTTGTACCTCCTTATGAATTGACTGATATTATGTGCGGCAAATCGAGAGTAGGACATTTTGACGGTGTTGAAACAGTTGTTTCAAAACTTTTTAATATAGTTCAGCCAGACTTTGCGTGTTTTGGTATGAAAGATATTCAACAGCTGTTTTTAATAAAAAAAATGGTAAGAGATTTGAATTTCCCTGTGGAAATTATTCCATGCCCTCTTGTCAGAGAAGAAAGCGGATTGGCATTAAGCTCACGTAACAAATATCTATCCGATTCAGATAAACAAATAGCGCTTTCGATAAGTAAGGCAATTTTTGCTATTCGTGATTTATACAGAGCCGGAGTAACCGATACAAAAAAATTGTTCGATGCGGGATTGACAAATCTACATAAAAATGTTGAACTGGAGTATCTGGAGTTTGTAGATGAAAATACATTTAAACCGGTTGATGTAGTTAAAAGTAATACAATCTGTGCTATAGCTGCCAGAGTTGGCAACGTAAGACTGATTGATAATATTGTGTTAGAGGTGTAGATGTTTCTTAGAGTTATTGATAAATTTTTCTATCAATTAAGACAGATGTTGTCAGTAATAATATTTATATTAATCGGTTTTTCTTGTCTGTTTTTTATATACTGGCTTGTATTTAATGCAAAAGTTCAAATGCCTGATTTTATCAACAGCTTTGTATGGGCTATTATTGATTTTTTTGCAATGAGTATTAAATCAAAACCGATGTATAAGGAGCTCATACCGGTATTGCCGATAATTGCCTGCGGTATATTTATTTTACTGACTTATATTGCGAATTGCTTTATGGTTATTCTTGAAAATAACCACAGATTTTTTCAAAATTGTGTGGACTCATATAAAGCTAATTTGGCAAAGACAATTAATACGGAATTGCACAACGATTTTATAAATGAATTGAAACGTACCTCATATATGCTTGTAAAAATAAGTGTATCGGTTATTCACCATACGTCTTATCTTACGGCAATGACTGACAAAGATTATAATCCAGAGGCTGTTGAAAATCTGATAAAAAAACAAATCCTTGAGTCTGTGAATTCAAATTTAATAAAGAATAAAGGAATTAATAACGGGTCTGTATATTTCCTTCTTACTGATTTTGCTAATTCAAAAGATTTTCTTTCGGAGCTTGTGTCAAAATCATCTACTCTTATAAAAAAGCAGATTCAGCCTAAGGTAGATATTAACTTTTATTGTGCAGTTGATTTATTTAATGATTTTTCAGAATTTAATGATAAATTGACTTATCTAGATAAAGTAATAAATCTTAAAATTGCTAACAAAATTGCAACAACACCGAGAACAAAGGTATATTTTGAAAATATTCTGCCATCTGAATATTATTTTGAAGTTATGGGCGAGTATAATTTAAGTGCTGACTCGTCAAACTCAAATAATTCTATGGTTTATGCTGTTAAACGCAAATATTAACAGCAAATTTCTATATGACTTTTATCAATTTTATTTAATATATCTTTTGAAATAACTTCGCCTGGTAACAATACGGGTATCCCGGGTGGATAAGTTGTAATGGCTTCTGCACTTATTTTATTTACGGCATTTTCTGTGTCAATCACGATTTTATCTTTGAAAAATGCCTGTCTCGGGGTATATTTGATATCCGGCAAGTTATACTTCATTACGGCATCAGTGCTACATTTTGTAAAGGTATTTTTAGATATTTCGTTTAGTGCACTACAAAGTTTATTCAATTTATTTGCGTTTGTCCCTATGCCGCAGATAAAGAGCATAGATTTATGATTGGAAAATTCTTCTTCAATTTTATATTTTTCATTTAGAATACCGGCTATGGCAGAAGGAGCTGCCCCATTAAATTTTATCAAAATCTTTGTCGGATCATTTTTTCCGGAGTAAATATGGATTTTTGATGAAATATTTTTCTTGAATATTTCAATATCGCTTAAAAGTTTTTCTATATACAACTGCCCTTTAGAACTGTTAAGATAGTTAATTACAGTTTCACAACTTGCCAGCAATGCATATGATGGCGATGTTGTATTAATAATATTCAGAGCTTTTTGTAATTTATCGGGATTTAAAGAGGATTGATTAGAAATATGAACTAAAGCACAGGGATTTGGTGCTCCTGCGGTCTTGTGTAACGATTGAACACTTATATCTGCACCGCATTGTATTGCTGGTTTTGTTTTAAAATTTCCGAAGTTGTATAATGCACCGTGCGCTTCGTCTACAATAAATATTACTCCGTGATTTTTACATATTTGGGCAATTTTTTCTGTTTCACTATATAAGCCTTCGTATGTCGGAGAGGTGATAATAAGTGCTTTTACCTCTTGTTCTCTAAGTATTTTTTCAATCTGTTCGGCTTTAATTCCTTTATATATGCCCCATTCACTGTCATACTCTGGCAGAAACCACACAGGTACGGCACCGCTCAAAACAAGACCGTTGTAAACTGATATATGGCAATTTCTGGCAATGAGTACTTTGTCTCCTTCTTTTAGAAACGCCAGCATAGAAGCAATTATCCCTGATGTAGAGCCGTTAGTAAGTATGAAGGATGATTTACTGTTGTATATATTTGAAATATTTTCCAAAAGCTTTTTTATAGGCCCCTGAGGATTTCTTAAGTTGTCAAAGCCGTCTAATTCTGACAGGTCGTATTGCAAAAATTGTTTTCCCAGTAATTTCTCTGCAGCGGTTGTCTGGAAATGTCCTTGATTGTGGGAAGGAGTTGTGAAAAGAATCCTTCCTCCTTTTTTATAATAATCCTTAATTTTTTTAATCAGACTCATAATTTACATGGCTTTTTGTTGTACAATACTACTGTGTAGATTATACAGGAAATAAGCTATTAATAGTATTGATAAAACAGCGGCTAAAAACAGAATAAGCGAACTGTCCGCTCTTATAAAAAAATACAGCAAAGAATATTATGAATTAGACGCACCAACAGTGTCTGATATAGAATACGATAATCTTTTTAAGGAATTGGAAACTTTAGAAAGAGAATATCCTGAGTATAAATTGCCGGATTCCCCTACAGTAAAAGTCGGCAGTACAGGTGCTAAAAAATTTGCACAAATAAAGCATAAAGTTAGGCTGTACAGTCTAGATAACACATATTCTTATGATGATTTGGCACTCTGGTATGAAAGGCTGAAAAAGAACTATTCTCTAGACAATGACCCAAAGCTCGTGTGTGAGCTTAAAATAGACGGATTGGCAATTTCCCTTACTTACAAGGATTCTGAGTTTTCATTTGGAGCCACACGTGGGGACGGAATCACAGGAGAAAATATAACAAATAATTTACGTACTATAAAAGCTATACCTCAGAAACTTCCTGAAAAACTTGCAGAACTTGAAGTCAGAGGTGAAGTTTTTATGCCAAAATCTTCATTCGATAGACTAAATCAATTGCAAAGAGAAAATAACGGAAAATTATTTGCGAATCCAAGAAATGCAGCGGCAGGTTCATTAAGACAACTTGATGCACAAATAACTAAATCAAGGGATTTGTCTATGTTTGCTTATTACGGCAGACTGGACAGCAATGAGCAAAATATTGATTCTCATTCAAAAATGCTTGAATTCTTAAGCTCACAGGGCTTTAATGTCAATCCGGAATATAAGGTCTGCAACAATATACAAGAAGCAATTAACTATTGTAAATACTGGGATAAGAAGAGGCAGCAGCTGGATTATGCAACAGATGGAGTTGTTATAAAAATAGACAGCTTTATCTTGCAGAATGAACTGGGTTTTACATCCCGTGCTCCGAGATGGGCAACGGCATTTAAATTTCCGCCTGAAGAAATGTCTACAATAGTGGAAGATATAGAGATAAATGTCGGAAGAAGCGGTGCGGTTACACCGGTTGCAAGACTTGATCCGGTTTATATTTCAGGTTCAACTGTACAAAGAGCAACTTTGCATAACTTTGATGAAATAAAAAGATTGAATATAAATATCGGCGACAGGGTATTGATTAAAAAAGCTGCCGAAATAATTCCAAAGGTTATATGTGTAACACAGCATGCGACGGACAAGAAATCTTCATTTGTTAAACCGGAATATTGCCCCTCCTGCGGTACTAAACTTGTTGAGCAGGAAGGAGAGGTAAACCTGTATTGTCCGAATCATCTTGGCTGCCCGTCTCAGATAAAAGGCAGAATTGAATACTGGGTATCAAAGGATTGTATGGATATTGACGGTGTTGGAGACAGTATAGTTGCTCAGCTTGTGGACAGAGGTATGGTTACAACTCCTGCAGATTTATACAGGTTAACTGTCGATGATTTTTTGAAGCTGGATTTAATTGCAGAAAAATCCGCACAAAATTTGTATGATGAAATTTCATCTTCCAAAAATCCGACTCTTGCCAGATTTATAAATTCATTGGGTATAAGACATGTCGGCAAAGAGACATCTGAACTTTTGGCGAGAAGATTCTTGTCTTTAGAAAATTTAAAAAATGCATCTTTTGAAGAAATTCAAAAAATAGACGGCATCGGTGATAAAATTGCCTTAAGTATTCTTGATTTTTTCTCAAATTCATTTAATAATGAATTATTACAGAACCTGAAATTATACGGTGTAATACCGCAAGAAATGCAGGTGAATGAAGGTTCGGATAAGTTTAAAGGTCTTACCTTTGTAATTACCGGAACACTGTCTGACACACGCGACGTGTTTGCAGATATCATAAAACAAAACGGAGGCAAGGTTTCTTCAAGCGTGAGCAAAAAGACATCTTATGTGCTTGCAGGTGACAATCCCGGTTCTAAACTCACAAAAGCTGAGTCTTTAGGGGTAAAAATTATAAATGAAAATGAATTTAATCAATTGATTGGCGAGTAATATGAATAAAAAATTTAGTGTAATTAAAATAAACGGAATAAAAGGCATTCTGCTTGCTGTATTTATTGTCGGTTGCCTTATTGCAGGATTTTTAACCTTCCCCGGCTGGGTATGCATGCATATATGGAATTTTACTGCCGGTTATTTCAGTGCAATGCCTGAAATGTCTCTTACACACGGAATAATTCTGTGGTGTATAATTGCTTTATCAATGTATGCACTAAATAAAGGTAACTTTGCAATATCTTTTGGATCAGCAGTTCAGCCTGCACCGAGTGAAGAAAGAATTAAAGAAATAATTAAGCAAATTAACGAAAAAAATGCTCAAATATTACCAATTATGAAAAATAATGATAATATTGATGAAGATGTGCATAAAAATGATGATAAAATGATAAAATAAAATTTATTATGCTTAGATAGTCTAAGTTATAGTTAAAATTAGGAGTAGGTATGAAAAAATTATTAACTTTTTTGGTTGTTTGTTTATCTTTTTCTATGCTTTTGAAGGCTGATGCAGCTACTATAGTACATAAAGATATGGGGTATATATCTGTAAATGCGACAGCAGCAAAAGAAATTATACCGGATACAGCTTCTATCTATTTTTCGGTTGATACATCAGCACCTGATTCAAAATCAGCAGCAAATAAAAATAAAGAGGCATCCGAAAAATTGATTGATTCTCTTAAGCCTCTTCTTGCCTTAGAGAAAAGCGATTCAATACAAACAAAAAGTTTTATTTTAAAGCCAAATTATAAATATGAAAAAAATGGTAAAAAGACTTTCATAAACTATACAGCTTCAAATGTAATTTATGTTAAGACAAAAAATCTTGCAAAAGTATCTGAGTTGATTGATACTGCTGTCGCAAACAATGCAACCAGTGTAAACGGTCTTGAATTTTTTGTAGAAAATGAGCAGCAATTTGCAGGTGAAATTGCACAGGAAGCTCTTTCTAAAGCAAAGGTAATAGCAGGCTTGGCTGCTTCAAATCTCGGACAAAAAGTAAAAGATATTAAGTCTCTCAGAGTGACTGTATATCCGCAGAATTCCGGTTCTCCATACAGAGCAATGGCCGCTGAACTTAAAACATCAAATTCTGTAAAAAAACAGTTACCGGTTGAATTTGGGAAAATTAAGCTAGAAGCAAATGTTAATGCTGAATTTTATGTGAAATAAATGCTAAAACCACGAAAAGAACTTATAGGATTAAATACTTATGAAATCGCTTCATATCCCCAAAATTGGGATATGAAGCTTGATTCTAATGAAAATTATATAGGTCCTTCAACATCCGTTATAAGAACCATCAAAAACATTACAGCAGAGCAGATTTCTCAATACCCGTATTATGGCAGCTTCTATGATACGCTTTCTGAAATCTACGGCGTTAATAAAAACTGCATTGCAATAACAAACGGTGCTGACGAAGCTCTTTGCGCTGTTATTAACACTTATTTGTCAAAGGGAGATTCTGTAGTAACTGTGTCGCCATCATTTTCTATGCCTAAGATATACACAGCAATTACAGGTGCAGATTATATCGAGGTTCCTTATAAAGATAGATGGGTATATCCTTTTGAAGATATTATAAATGCGGTGTCTGATAATACAAAAATTATTTTAATTACATCACCCAATAACCCTACAGGTGATATCGTACCTTTAGAACAAATTATAGAATTACTCAAGAAATTTCCGGATAAAGCTGTTGTAATTGATGAGACATACGCCAGTTATGCGGGAGTATCTAATATTTGTTTAACAGATAAGTATGATAACCTTATTGTTGTAAAATCCTTTTCCAAAGATTATGCTCTGGCAGGCTTAAGGCTTGGTTGTATTGTTTCTAACAAAGCAAATATTGACAACATAAAGAGAGTTTTGCATCCCTATAATGTTAATAGTATTGCAGTTGCCGCTGCTAATGCAGCTATTAACGATAAAAAGTATATTAAACTGGTTAAAGATGAAATAACAAAATCTAAGAATTATCTGTACGATGAAATTAAAAAGCTTGGATTTACTCCGTATGACTCCTACGCAAACTTTATTCTTGCGGATTTCGGCAATTTATGTGAATTGATATATGAAAAGCTAAAATCAAACAGAATATGTGTAAAGTCATTTGATAAAACAACTGCACTTTGCAACTGCCTTCGCATTACTGTACCGACGCTAAGCGCAGCGTATAAAATTATAGATATTATAAAATCAAGAAATACGCTTGTTTTTGATATGGATGGCGTACTTGTTGACGTTAAACAGTCATATTATGAGGCAGTTAAATACACATACAACTATTTTACCGGTAAGGATTTAACTGATGAGGAAATAATTGATGCACGCAAACAAGGCGGCCTGAATAATGATTGGGATCTGACATATCATTTGATTAAAAAATACGGTTTCAATTTTTCTTATGAAGATATAGTTTCTGTGTTTCAAAAGCATTACTGGAATGACGGTAACGGCTCTATTAATAATGAAAAGTTATTTATAGACAAATCAGTGCTGGAAATTTTAAAATCAAAATACAATTTGACTATATTTACAGGACGACCAAAGGAAGAGGCGTTATATACCCTTAAAAAATTTGATATCCTCGATTATTTTCAAAAAATTGTCACAATGAATGATCTGCCCAAAGATAAGCAAAAACCTCATACAGAAGGATTAAAATTAATTAAATCAGCTATGATTACGGATGAGCTTTTGTATTTTGGCGATACCGTCGATGATATGATTTGCGCATCTGCTTTTGGTGCATACGGAGTCGGTGTATTAAACGGAAACAATGATGATAATATGGAAAAAACGTTGATAAATGCAGGTGCAAAAACAGTTTTAAGCTCAATAAATGATTTAGTTGAAATATTGGAGAAAACAGATGAGAACAGCAACAATTTGCCGAAAGACCAATGAAACTGATATTGTCATAGATATTAATCTTGACGGTACAGGCAAATATGACATACAAACAGAACTTAAATTTTTTAAGCACATGCTGGAGCAATTTGCCTGCCATTCAAAATTTGATCTTACTATTAAAGCTGTTTCATTGGATTCTGATGAACATCATCTTGTGGAAGATACAGCTTTAGCGCTTGGCAGTGCTATTATAAAGGCATTAAATGACAAAAAAGGTATAAATAGATACGGACAATCTATATTACCTATGGATGAGGCGCTGGTGCTCTGTGCAGTCGATTTATCGGGAAGACCCTTTTCAAAAGTTGATGTGCAAATAAATACAGAAAAAATTTCTGATTTTTCAACAATACTTTTGCCACATTTTTTTCAAAGTTTTGCTTCAAGTTCTAATACAACAGTACATATAAAGCAGCTGGACGGAGCGGATCCTCATCATATCGCAGAGGCTGCATTTAAATCTTTTGCCAGAGCAATAAGTTCAGCTGTAAAAATAGGTAACAGCAAAGATCTTCCGAGTACAAAAGGCACTTTGTAAACTTTTGGAACTTTTTTATTAAATATTAGTCTTATTCATTAAATAAGCAAAAAATGCCCTCAACACAAGGCTAAGGGCATGTAATTCTTTTTTGATTTGTCTGCGATATTAATGTTGTGCTGCTTTCTTTTCCATAATTTCAGGAATTGTAATGAAGCATAAATACATTAAACCGCCGAAAGCTACTAAACTTAAAATTTCCATGATGCCACCTACTTTATCTATTTAAACTACATTTAACTATCACATTATTATAATTCCCGTTTAAAATTTTTCTAAACATCTTTTAGTATGAAAATTTTAAAATTTAATAAAAAATAGTATTTTATAGTATTATGAGGATTGTATGAATAAGAAGATAATAGAAATGTTGTTCTCTGATATGTGTTGTTCAGAGTGTAAAGCCGATTTTACTGAGGATTCTGTATTTGTGTTAAGAAAAGAAAAAAATCTTAACGTTATACAGGTAATCTGCCAAAATTGCGGTAAGTCTTTCGGTATAGCTCTATTAGGGGAATGTGAAGAAAAATCTGATAAAAAATACTCTCCAAATGACCTTGCACTGCAAATTCAGGAAGGGCCGGACGCCATATGTTATGATGATGTACTGGATGCGCATAATTTCTTCAGCAATCTTGAAGATGATTGGCAAAAATATATCCCTGAAAACTTAAAAAAGGGTATATAACTATATAAGCGTTTCATCCAGATATTTTATTATTGCATCGTTATATCTTTTGTCAGTTGCAGAAAAAGGAAATACTTCTCTTTTTGTTACTTTCTTTAATTCATTTAACTTGGAAAATATTTTTGATTTGGAAGTTAAATCAATTTTTGTTGCAACTACGATTGACGGGAGGTTGTGGTGCATAATCCACTCCTGCATTTGTAAATCATTTTTCTGGATTTCGTGTCTGGAGTCAATAAACTGGATAAGAAGCTTGAGAGTATCTCTGTTTAGAAGATATTCTTCAAGGTTCTTCTGCCAGTCGTTTTGCATTTCTCTTGATACCTGTGCATAGCCGTATCCTGGCAAATCAGCAACTATGTATTTGGAATCAAAGTCAAAAAGGTTGATAAGACGTGTCTTACCTGGTTTATTACTAGTTTTTGCCAGCTTTGAGTTGTTAGTAATAGCATTGATAAATGATGATTTGCCGACATTGGATCTGCCCAGCAGAGCAATCTCAGGTAAGCCCAAATTAGGACATTGTGAGAGTTTTTGTGCGCTTATCAGAAATTTTGCGTTCTTTATTATCATTATTTAATTCACTTAACTTCTTCTTTTTATATAAAACAGTAGACAATAAATTGTATAATTTGGGGCTGTTATAAACATTAATCTGTGCAGATTCATCGGAAAGATTAAACTGAATCTTGTTTAACGGTGCCGCAAACGGAGATTCGACATGACAAATTTGTATTATTCGATCTCGAATAATACTCATAGGTTGGGACATAAATAATTCAAATGTTTTAAAAATATTCATCAAGCTTATATTAACAAATAAGCATATTAAATTCAATTAATACTTCATTTATAACTTAATGCAAAATTCCCGGGATAGATTATGCATTCAGGTTCAATGTAAAGTCTTTCTTGACGTTAGTATCAAGTATCTTCTGCATACTTTCAAGTTCGCTTGTAGCAGCCTTCTGCTGAGTTTCAAGGTTCTTTTGCTGCAATTCAAGGTATTGATCCATTGCCTGCAATTGTTGTACTCTCGGATCAGATTCCCAATCTGCATCAGCAAGCTGCATAGTTTGATAAGCGATTTGCTGTCTTCTGTTGCTTATTGATGTAATGCTAAATTCAAGATTGCTCTTGTACATAGTTAAAGATAATAATCTTGTGTTGATAGCCCCTATAGTCATTTTTGCTCTCCTTAAAACATTTGTCTAGTTGTACGGGTAAAAGTAAGTGGTATTTAAAATAGAATCGGTATTTATTTTTTCTTTTTCTTTTTTCTCTCTGTATTTATATAAACAATTTTTAGTATAGAAAATTGCTATATTTGTTATATACTGTGTAACATTTCTTAACATAAGCTTCAAAATCATATATACAGATAAATAGCAAGGATTTAAAACAAGTCCTTGCTATATAATTTTTGATTAGAGTATATACTTTATATTTACTTATTATTTAAAGCCGATTCTAATGCAGCTTCCAGTGTGGCTATTTTTGCTTCCAGTGCCGAAATTTTAGCTTTGTCAGTGTCTTTTTCTATGGATATATTTTCATGTCTTTTTTGGTATGCATTGCAGAGATTATCCACTTTCATTTTGATAAAAGCGCACAGCGAATATCCTGCAGCAAATCCCGCTGCTAAAAACAAAACAGATAAGTACACGAGTTTTGTAATATATGTCTTTTGCATAACAAAGCAGAAGAACTCGGTTTTAATACTAAAGTTAAAACAGCAAAATATCACAAAACAGACTGCAACCGCAACAAAAATTAGTATATACAAAAATTTTTCTATATTTTTATTCATTTCTTACACCTTAAATAATTTAATGTCTTAATTATATCATTGTCAAAACCTGTTTCAATATGCTTTTGTGTATTATCGAACGGAGTTGCAAATTTTAAAGAAAAAGCTTGAAGAACCTGCTCATGTGTTTTTACAGGGAGTATTTTTCCACCGTAAAAGCTGTCATTAACAATCGGGTGACCAATGTGAGACATATGAACACGTATCTGATGAGTTCTTCCTGTTTCTAAATTGATTTCAAGCAGCGAGTAATTGTCTATAACCTCTAAAACCTTATAGTGTGTAATAGATGGCTTACCGTTTATTACAACAGCCATTTTCTCAGGTTTTGTTGGATGTCTACCTATGTCAGCAGTAATCGTGCCCGTTGGCTCATCAAAAGTACCTGATACGATGGCGTAGTATTTTTTCTCAATACTTCTTTGCTGCATCTGCTTTTTAAGGTGTTCATATGCATCATTTGTTTTTGCTATCATTAAAAGCCCTGATGTGTTTCTGTCAAGGCGGTGCACTATACCCGGTCTGTATAGGCCGTTACAATCGCATAGCATGCCGTTTGTATAATATAGTAGAGCATTTACAAGAGTACCTGTTTTTTCAACTGACGTTTGATGTGTAAGCATACCGGAGGGTTTATTTACAACTAACATCACATCGTCTTCATACTTTATATCAAGAGGTATATTCTCCGGTTCTATACGAAATTCTGACTCAAGCTCTATATTTACGGAAATTTCATCCTCATTTTTTAGTATTTGTGATGGTTTTAGCTCCGAATTATTAACAAGGATACTTCCGTTTTTAATTTGTTTTTGTATATATGATCGTGATAAATCAGAAAAAATGTTGGACAAATATACATCCGCACGTATTCCTGAGTCTTCTTCATCAATATAAAATTTTTCAACTATGCTTCTTTTCATCACTAAAAAGTATATTACAAATAAGTACAAAAGCACCAATACAGATAAATATGTCAGAGACATTGAATATCGGAAACATAACGAAATTCAGCCTTATATAATCCGTTACAAATCCGTCTACAATACGTTCTGAGAGGTTGCAGATAATACCTGCACACAAAATTGAAGAGAAAAATATATCAAGCGCCGAATACCTGCGTATATTTGAAAATATATAGTAAAAAGCAGCGATTAGTATTAATACGGAAACAAGCACAAGAAAAGCGGTGTGGGTATGAAAAAGGCTGAATGCTGCACCGTAATTCTTTATATAATCAATCTTAAATAAAAAACATTCAAAATTATTGTAACTTGAAATGACAACATTTCTTGTAAATAAAGAAATTGCACAAAATAATGCAGTTAATATAAAAAAACTAAGCATTTTTTTATACTTATTCATAGGCATTATTTATTTCCGCCCGCTGCATTTACCTTGGCATCAACATTTTTTTCTGCTGTTAAAGGAATAAATTTTTCTGTTTTATGGTTAATAACATTAACTCTGCTTGAAAGAAACGCAATTCCTATAATGTTTACGTTAATGTCATTTTCTTTTATATTAGGCTTAGCTATGCCTATTGAAGCAACGGCATTTTCATTTTTTTGATTATTGTTGCTCCTCAAAATCCTTTCCTGTATGCCTGACGCTTTTAGGCTTCTAAATACTTCCGTACTTTTTTGCAAAGGATATGTTATAGGCTCATTTGCAATAGAAATAAGAGCAAGGTAAGAACGAGGGACATTAAGCTTTAAAATTGCGGTATATTCCTCATTAGGCGATACTAAAGCCGGTGCATCAAGGTTCATCGGTATATATTTAGCTACGCCGTATCTCATTGATGTTTTTTCGCTTATAACAAAATCAGAAGTTATTTTCCATTCATTGGAAAATCTTTTTAAATAATAAATTGCTGTAGATTCAGAATCTATATAACCATTGCCCTTTACAAACTCTACAGTGGTATTTGTTGTACCGGAAAGACGTTCTTTTGTAATAACTGTAGCGTTGTCCAAATTTACGTCAATTGATAGAACTTTAATAGAATATTTGACATCGGGATATTCTTTCCAGGATTCCTTTGCAAGTTCTTTTAGACTGTCAATATTGTAACCGTCAGCACTTCTATAAGAAGAGTCATGCAGGTTTAAAAACTTGTCAAGTTGTTGAGTATTGCAGTATTTCTGGTAATTATCAAAAATTTGTTTTATTTGAACAGTCGGTTCAATATCAGATTTTTTGTGAAAGCCTATGTTAGAAAAATCAAATTTATCATCTGCAAAGACCGGAAAATTTATATTTATACAAAATGCAAATAATGTGATTATAAGTAAAAACTTTTTCATATCAATTCTCTTCATTCTACCCAAGAAATATTATAACAAAAATTAGCATAAACTAAATTACTAATTGATATTTTTTTGCTAAAATATCCTTGAGGTAAAAATGTTATTAACACTTGATATTGGAAACACAACAACAACAATAGGGCTATTTGACGGAGACAATCTTGTTGAAACATGGTCAATAGCTTCAGAAAAACATCGTTCTGAGGATGAAATAGGCATATTACTTATAAATCTGCTTAAAATACATAACTACGAGGACAAAGTTGATTCTGCTTGTCTTTGCAGTGTTGTGGTATGTTTAACTGAGCGATATAAAAATGCATTAAAAAGATATTTGGGCATAGAACCTTTCGTTGTTTCAAATAAAACAACAAATCTTCTGAACTATTGTGTTGATTATCCCGAGGAAGTCGGCGCTGACAGAATAGTAAATGCTTTTGCTGCTTACAGTATATATAAAAAGACCTGTATTGTAGTAGATATGGGGACGGCAACTTCTTTTGATATTGTAAGAGGCAATGGTGACTTTCTGGGCGGCATAATTTGCGCCGGTATGAAAATTCAGGCAGAAAGTTTAAAAAAATTCACCTCAAAACTTCCGCTGATTAAAATAGAAGCACCTCAAAATGCTATAGGTGCTAACACTATTGATGCAATGCTATCAGGAATTGTAAGAGGTCATGCCTGTATGATAGACGGTCTTATAAAAGAATGTGAAAAAGAGCTTGGAGAAAAAGCCGTAATTATAGCAACAGGCGGATATTCTGACATGGTTGCTGAATATATGAACAGAAAATTTGATTCTATTAACCCGAATATCACGCTGGAAGGTCTGAAAATAGTATATGACGCACATGTTTTACCTGTGTAGTAAAATCCTCTTTTAAGCCGAGTAAAATAGCAGAATAATAGTTTATACTGTAACTAGGTTTTAAATACGGGGGTATTGTTATGTTGTCTGCTATTTCCGATTTATATACTCCGCAAACTAACGGAGAAATATCTGAGTCCATAATGCAGAACTGGACATTACAGGCCATTGAATGCTATGAAATCAATTCAGACTGTAAAAGGTGTTCTCTTGCACACGGCAGTTATTCTTTTGTGTGTCAAATGCCTAAGATTGTTAAAGCACTACTAAAGACATACGGTGCTCCAAATGATTGTTTGAAGAAGATTTCAAATTTCTAGAATTTTTCTATGAAAAACTTTGTTGCCGCATCAATACTTTCCGGAGAGTTCAAGTTTTTCGATATATCAACAGGCTGTTTGGATGATTGATTGGTTTTTCTTGTTCTCTTGTATAAAAGCAAAAGCAAAAATATTGCAGCACATGAACCGGCAACTAGAAACATAGACTTTAGAAATTTTTTTAAAACAATCTTTGCTTCTGTGTTGCCTGACAATTTAAGAGTTTTTGACACTATCGGAATATTTGCGACATTCTGCACAGAATAGCTTGGGGCCGCAGCACCAAGCAATAAAAATATAGATAAAAATACAGAAACAATTTTAGATTTAATACTCATATACACCTGCCAAACGTTTTATGACTCAGTTTTTTCAGTAGTTTTCTTTCTGGATCTTGATGCTTTTCTGGTTTTTGTTTTTTTGACAGGAGCTGCCGGTTCAGGCTGCTGTTCTTCACTTACAGGCTGTATAGTTTCTTGTACTGATTGTTCGATATTATTCTCTTCAACAGCTTTTTTCGATTTTCTGCTTGTACGTTTTCTGGCAGTTTTTTGCGGCTTTTCCTCTTTAACAACGGCTGCTTGTTCTTCTGTTTGCAACTCAGCCGTATTAACGGCAGTTTCTGCTTCCTGAACGATATTTTCGACAGGAATAGACATTTCTGTTTCTTCTGAAATTACAGATTGTTGATTATTATTATCTTCTTTTTTATATCTGTTATTTTTCTTGTTCTTATTAAAACGTCTGTTTTTATTTTCCTGTCTTGTTTGTTCTTCATTTTGCTGTTGATTATCAGAAGGATTTTGTTCCTCATTATTGTGGTTTCTTCTGTCATAATCATTTTTAGGGGTAGTATTGTGCTGGTAGTTAAACACCTTATTATTTTTATCATTATGTTTGTTTTTTCCATTCATTGGAAGCTTTAATTTAGCAGCTTTTGAACGATTTTCGCCTTCGGATAATGATGAAGCAAAGCCGAAATCTTCCAGTATATGACCCGTACCGTTGCAGTGAGGACATTTTTTAGTAAATATTTCGGCAAGGCTTTGTCCTTGTCTGTGTCTTGTCATTTCAACAAGACCCAAGTCAGAAAGCTGACCAACCTGTGGTTTAGCCTTGTCTGTTTCCACAGCAAGTTCTAATTCTTCCATAATTGCAATTTTATCTGCACGGCTCAGCATATCAATGAAGTCAATAATTATCATGCCGCCGATATTACGAAGCTTTAGCTGTCTTGCTATTTCTACAACTGCTTCTTTATTTGTTTTCAAAATAGTTTCATCCTGAGTAGCAGAGCTGATAAACTTGCCGCTGTTAACATCAATTACAGTCAGAGCCTCTGTTGTTTGAATAAACAGATATCCGCCTGAAGGCAGGTTAACTTTAATCTGCAGTGCCTGTTCAATTTCCTTCTTTACACCTGAAGCAACCAGAAGAGGCTCGCTGCCCTTGTATACAGAAATGTCTATATTTTTATTCAGATTCCAATTTTGAATAAGCTGTTGAGTCCTATGCATAGCATAAGGAGTATCAACAACTATTTCTTTTACATCCTCTGTGCATGCTTCTCTAATTACTCTGTAAAGTAAATCCTGATCTCTGTATAGAAGATTTGGTGCCTCAACAAGTTCAGCCTGAGTTACAATTGTATTCCATTTTTCAAGCAGAATTTCCAAATCTTCTTGAATTTCAGCTTCAGTCTGACCTTCTGCCTCTGTTCTTATAATTACGCCCAGACCTACCGGCTTAAGAAGGCTTACTATAGATTTTAGCCTTGCTCTTTCTTTTGAAGACATAATCTTTTTGCTTACACTGATGCCTGATTCTTGAGGCATCAGCACACAAAAACGACCGGGAAGACTTATTGATGTTGTAACTCTTGGTCCTTTGTGGCCGGTAGGTTCTTTTACAACCTGTACAACAAGGTTCTGTTTAGGAGATAGTTTATCTTGCAAACCGCCTTTACCGATAACATCAGCAGCGTGCAAAAATCCCATCTTGTCCGAACCTACATTTACAAATGCAGCTTCAATACTGGGTAATATATTTTCTACTTTGCTTAAATATACGTCGCCAAGCAGTATTTCACCTCTGTGAATAAAAAATTCCGTAGCTTTATTGTCCTCAAAAACCGCTGCAATATTGTCACGCTCTGCAATAACTATTGATTTTGACATAAATATATTCCTTTAAAACTGTAAAACTCTTTTTCGAAATTACATTGCATTCATATTTTCATCAAAAAGTACAAGTCTTGTAATTTCAAATTTATCTTCGGGATAGAAAATTTTCATCAAATCATCAGCACGAACAGACGGGATATCCTGATTTTGTCCCGTTTTCAAGGTTACATAAAGTTTATTATCCTTGAGTTCAACATCTTTTACTGATTGCTTAATGTTTATTAATTTGTCTATACCTTTTTTTGTCTTCTTCTTTAAGAATATTTCATCTTCTGAAGTAAGCTTATCTTTAATATACATTAAATTCTCAAAATTTAAAACATTTTTTTCTAAAGGCTCTATTGAATATCTTGCCCACTGGGTTGTAATATCAAGAGATTTAACGCTTTTTTCAATTTCACATATATTAATAATTTGTGCTTTCGGGTCCAATGAAGCGTTTAAAGTTTCTTTTATTTCATTTATATTGTGCTCACCGTATAGCTCAAAATCTATAAACTCAGTTTTGCTTTCTATAAATATCGGTAATGCAGCACCCAAAGATATTTTTGGAATCGGATTAAAACCTTCTGTAAATACAACGGGAAGCCCGCTTCTAAACAGACCTTTTACGAGCGTATTTTGCCAATCTAGATGCGACAGGAATTTTAAATATCCTATTTTTGTAATCTTTGCTCTGTATTTTTTTACCGGAAGCATCGTATAATCAGTTTTTTTCTGTATTTTGGGCTCATATGGTTTATCAATATGCTTAGAAACTTTATATTCTGAGCAAATCCCGCAGTTAGAACAAGCGGTTTCACAAGGTACACTCGCTTTACTTTCAAGTGCTTTTTTATATTCCCCTTGAAGCCAGCTTTTTTTAATACCTACATTAATAAAATCCCATGGAAGCTCCTCATTGAGCGCAAATTCCTTTTGAGAAAGTTTTCCAACACTAAAACCGCATTTTTCAGCAAGATCATACCATTTGTTTCTGTCAAAGTTTTCATCCCAGGTATCAAGATAACAGCCTGCTCTGTATAATTCTTCTATATATTTACACAGACTGCTGTCTCCTCTTGTAAGAACTGCTTCTATTTCCGAGATATATTTTTCATGGATTTTTATTCGTACACTTTTTAATGATTTTGACTTTTCTCTTATATAAGATATTTTTTGTGTAATTGTTTCAAGAGAATCATGACCAACCCACTGAAAAGGAGTAAAGGGTTTTGGCACAAAGATTGAAAGAGTACAATTAAGTTTTAAGTCATGTTTTAAACCGAGCTCGTTTTTTATCTGTTTTGCTTTATATCTGATACCTGCGAGCAGTTCAATCATTTCGTCTATATCTTGATATGTTTCTGTGGGCAAACCAAGTATAAAGTAATATTTTATGCTGTCATATCCGTTCTTGTAGCAATCCAGCGTTGTATTTACAATTTGTTCTTTTGATATATTTTTATTAATTACATCTCTTAAACGCTGCGAGCCTGCCTCAGGTGCAAGAGTAATTGTTGTTTTTCTTACATCTTTTACAAGATTTGATAATCTTATGTTAAAACGGTCTATTCTCTGGCTGGGCAAAGAAGCTGAAACCTTTTTGTCATTAAAATAGCAGGTAAGTTCTTCCAGAACCGGTTCTATATTAGTATAATCGTTTGAAGATAAAGAAAGCATTGAAAATTCATCGTAGCCTGTATTTTTTACAAGATTTTTTGTAATTTCTATAATATCCTCTGCTTTTCTTTCACGTATAGGTAGGTTTACATGCCCGGGCTGGCAAAAACGGCACATTCTGCCGCAGCCTCTTCGTATTTCGGTAACCGCTCTGTCATGAATAGAAGCTGAGAAAGGCACAGGATGTTTGCGAGGCGCAGAGTCAGCAGAAAAATCATAGATTCTTTTATTTATTTTTGTACCTTTTTTGTAAAATTCAGGCACATACATTCCGTCAATTTCCGAAAACGCTTTTAAAATTTCTTTTCTTGCTTTTTTCTGTTTTTTTAGCCGTTTGTATACTTCAACAATTTCTTTGAGTATATCTTCGCCGTCACCTATTAAAAAGCCGTCTATAAAGTCTTTCATCGGCTCCGGGTTAAAACAACAAGGACCCCCGGCAAGAATTATAGGTGAATATTCATCTCTTTTAGAATTTAGGACAGGTATGCCGGACATATTTAACAATGCCAGCACTGTAGGATACGCCAGCTCGTATTGCAAGGAAAAGCCCAGTAAATCAAATTCTTTGAGCGGTATTTTGGATTCTACTCCGTAAAGCAAAAGATTCTGTTTCTGTAATTCTTCTTTGCAGTCAACATCCGGTGCATATGCTCTGTCGCACATACATCCATCTATGTTATTTAGAGTTTCATAGATGATTCTGTGTCCGAGATTGCTTGCACCTACTTCGTATTTATCGGGAAATGCTATAGCAAAACGAACATCTGAAGACTCAAAATCTTTATTATAAGAATAAAGTTCGTGTCCTGCATATTGATAAGGCTTGTTTACACTATACAAAAGCCTGTCGAGAGTTTGTTTGTCCAACTTGTTCATAAATTAAATTATATTTTTCGGCAAAAATTTATCTATTTCTATAATTGTACCGTTAAGCTCATTATTCCTAAACATCAACAGAAAATCAAGAAGCTTATCATTTGGCACATTATAGCTGTATAAAGATGGTGAACCGTTTTTATCACGCATTACCTTAACGATATAGTGGCATTCCTTTGCATAATCAAGAAGTTTTTTCTCTTTAAAGGGATAGCCGTTAACATCTTTATCCATTCTGACATAGCTAAAACCAGCAAAAGTTTTTACTTTTTCATCAGGATTTGTAGCCTTGTGTTTTATGTGTTTGCTAAAAATATTTATTACTTTTTTACTTATTTCTTCCGACATATTTTTATTAAAACGCAATTTTTGAAACCAGTCCAGATGTTTACAAATATTAAAAAAGAATCCCTGTCAGTTTAACAGAGATTCTTATATTTTATAGAATTAGTAATTGCTATGCTGCTTGTGCAGGTACATCAGCTACTGTTGCCAGCTTAGCCAGGCCTTCTTCTGCAACTTTTCTTACATTTTCGTCTGCATCCTGCTTTGACAATTCGAATATTTCTGTCATAACAGGTTTGTATTCAGGTCTTGCATTGTATGCAAGTGCTGCCAGACCGCTGGCTCTTAACATAGGATTCGGGTTATCTTTAACTGTCAAAACTATTTGTTCCATACCCGGTAAATCCTTAATGTCAGGAGTTACATTATTAGTTTTCTTAAATTCATCAATCAATTGACCTTGTAAAATTGCTGTTGTAAATAAAGCATATTGTTTATTTCTTTCAGCCATTTCTAAAGGAGTGATTTTGTTAGCCTCAGCCATATCAGCTTCAGAAAGCTGTTTACCTTCAAGAACCTGCTGTCTTAATTCTTTTTGTCTTTCTGTAGGCGCTTCGAGAGTACTGCTGTCCTTGCCTATTACACCTAACAGAGCTTCCATCAAATCTGTATCCAGTAATTCCGGAGCAGGTCTGGTTTGGGCAATATCAGCAACTTCTTCTATTGCTTTTCCTACATCTTCAAGGTTGTCTGATTTAATACGCTGTGTAAATGATGGTACATCAACTGCTGCTACAGGAGCTGCTGTTGGTGCAGGTGCTTCGGGAGCAGATGTCTGAGCAGGAGCTTGTGCAGCGGGTTGTTCAATTACTGAAGGAGGTACCTGATTTACAGTCTGTTGATTAACAACTTGCGGAGCCGGTACCGGTGCAGGCTGTTGAGGAGCTGCCGGCTGCTGCATAATAACTTGACCTTGTTGTTGAACAGGTGTTGTTTGTACCTGCGGATAGTATACAGGAGCTTGCTGTGCCTGCGGATAATTATATACTGATGCCTGCGGGTAATTATATACTGGTGCAGGAACCTGTGCACCCGGTGCATTAACTTTCGGGTCAACAATATTAATTTTAATTGCATTATACTCAGGTGCAGGCTGCGTATAATAAGGCTGCTGCACTGGTGCTGCGTATGCTGTTGAAGGTGATTGTATCATTTTTTTCCCCTTTTAATTCTCTTGGTACTTATTTAATAGAACTCAAGATTAAAAATTGCTATTATTTAATATTTATTTAATAAAACTTAACAAATAGTTTTACAGTCTGACTTTATTAAGAGCAACCGCTAATATTTACGGTTGCTCAATAATTTATGCCATATAATTAATTTTTTGATCTTGTTGAGGTGCTGTTGCCTGTACAGGATAAGGGCTTTGAGACGGGGCACTTACATTAGCTCCCGTAATGTTAATTTTAATAGCATTAAATTCCGGTGCAGGCGCAATAGGATATGCGGGTACCTGATTCTGCTGTAATTGCTGTTGTACTGCAGTCTGCTGTACAGGCAATGTAGGTTGTTGTATCATTTTTCCTCCGTTTTAGATGTAGGTCTCTGATTATATTTGCTTAATAACCGAATACAAAAAAATTTGTTAGTCATGCCAGCGATTATTAACAAAAGTTAACATATTAGATTTTTTGAGTATAAAACTTATATTTTTGAATAAAAAATTTATACGCAACCCTGTTCATCTACAATATCTCTAACATTTACTAAATGCAAATAATTTGTCCGAAAAAATTTTGTAATAAGAATAACTCCGCTTTGAAATCACTAAATGTCAAGTCAAAACTGATGGGAAGAGCAAAATTTAGAGTGTTATTTAAAAAGGCATACGTGCTGCAACACTGAGACTAGGCTAGATTAGATATTATATGCCTCTACAAAGCTAGTAGTAAAAAATTAGTTTTTGTATTATTATTAAGTGAAGAGGTAAATCATGCCGATGAAACATTCAACTTATTCTGTAATTATTATAGGCAGTGGTATAGCAGGGCTATATGCAGCCATTAAACTTTCCGAAACTGTCAATCTTCCTGATGGGATTCTTTTATTAACAAAATCTCAACTTTCAGAATGCAATTCAAGATATGCGCAGGGAGGTATTGTTGGTGTACTTCCTGAAAATAAGCCTGATTCAATAAGCTTGCATATTGCGGATACAATTAAGGCAGGATGCGGATTATGTGACTTTAATGTAGTAAAGTTTATTTCCGAAAACAGCCAATATGCAATAAAAGATTTGATGAAATATGGCGTTGAATTTGACAGAAATGACAAAAACGAGCTTAATTTTACACTTGAAGGCGCTCACAGTGTAAGACGAATTTTGCATGTTGGTGGCGATGCTACAGGATACGGCATTGAAAAAGCCCTTGTTAATAAGGTAAAAAATGACCCGGTAATCTCTTCCAATATTACAATATATGAGCAGACTCTGGCTGCAGATTTACTTGTCGATTCAAAAAATAAGTGCAGAGGTGTTATTTCCTATAATTCTGCCACAAAAGAATACGAAACTGTTTATGCACCAGTAACAATACTTGCAACCGGCGGAACGGGTCAGATTTACAAATACACAACAAATCCTTCCGTAACGACAGGGGACGGTTTGGCTCTGGGTATAAGAGCTAACGCAAAAATAAAAGACATGGAGTTTATTCAGTTCCATCCTACAGCTCTGTCACTCGAAAATGATGATTCAAGATTTCTTATATCAGAATCTGTACGAGGAGAAGGCGCTAAACTTATAAATGACAAGGGTGAGTATTTTATGGAAAATCACCCACAGAAAGATCTTGCACCTAGAGATGTGGTAGCACGTGCCATTTATTCACAGCTTTCCAGAGGCAACAGAGTATTTTTGGATGCGACTCTTATTGAGATATCAAAATTTAAGTCAAGATTCCCAAATATATATAAAAACTGTATGGACAACGGCATTGATGTTACAAAAGATTATATTCCGGTATCTCCTGCGGCTCACTATTGTATGGGCGGTATTAAAACGGAAATTAACGGAAAAACATCAATTGATAATTTATATGCAATAGGTGAAGTGGCTTGTACATCTTTACACGGTGCAAACAGACTGGCCAGCAATTCGCTTCTGGAATGTGTTGTTTCAGCTTATGAGCTTGTAAATACTCTTTCTAATGCTAATCTACAGCCCTCAAACCTTATTGATGAAAAAATAATGAAAACAATAAAGAAATACACTGACGATGATTTAGAATCTAATGATGAAACAGACGCAGAAGAGCTAAAACAAAAACTTAAAAATATTATGTGGGAAAATGTGGGAATAATCAGAACAGAGAGTTCCCTTTTAAGAGCTTTGTCTGAAGTTAATAAATTAAATGCAGTCTTTAATGAAAAAGATAAATGTAATTCAATAGAGGAATATGAATTCAGAAATATGCTATATGTTGCCAAAAGTATTATATCTGCGGCTATGGCAAGAAAAGAATCTATCGGCGCACATTACAGAGCCGATTCGATTAAACCTTTGCCTTTAAATGACAAGAAAATAGAGGATTCAGCTGATGGCGCAAAGGTTATTGCATGACTTTATAATTGAAGAACATATAAAAAATTCTCTCAAAGAAGACATTGATTTTGGCGATATTACAACGGATTTTTTGTATTCCGAAAATGATACAATAACAGCTTATTTAAATACACGTTGTGATGCTGTAGTTTGCGGTTTAGATGTGTTTAAGAAAGTATTTGACATACTTTCTAATGATGTAAAAATTGAATTTTTCTGTAAAGACGGCGATTTTATTAAGACAGGTACCAATATTGCAAAGATAGAAGGACCGGCAAGAGCTGTATTAACAGGTGAAAGAACCGCTTTGAATTACGTACAAAGAATGTCCGGTATTGCTACTGAGACAAAACGTTATCAAGACGCAATTGCTCCATATAATGCATTTGTCACTGATACTCGTAAAAATACGCCTGGATTTAGAATGTTTGAAAAATATGCAGTCATGACAGGCGGAGCAAAACTTCACAGGTTTAACTTGAGTGATTGCGTTATGATAAAAGACAATCATATAAAGCATGCAGGTTCATTAACTAATGCGGTAAATAAAATAAAAGAGAATTTATCCCATACACACAAAATTGAAGTGGAATGCGATACTTATGCTCAGGTTGAAGAAGCACTTGCTGCAGGTTGCGACATAATAATGCTCGATAATATGACACCAAAAGAAATGAAAAAATGCGTAGACTTAATCAATCACAAGACTATTGTGGAAGCAAGCGGAAATGTTAAAATACATACTATAAATGAAATTGCTTCAACCGGAGTTGATGTTATTTCTACAAGCGCCATTGTTGCGCAGGCACCTGTACTAGATTTCGGATTGGATATTTTATAAATGACATTTAAAATTGTTGTCTGCATAAAGCAGGTACCGGATACAACAGATATCAGATGGACAGAGCATAATACTATTCAAAGAGACGGACTGGATTCTGTAATAAACCCTTATGATATAGGTGCAATAAATCTTGCAAACTATATAAAGTCATTAAACAGAGAAGTCCAAATAATAGTTGTTACAATGGGACCGTTTCAAGCACAGGATGCATTACGTGAAGCACTTGCAATGGGCTGCGATGAAGCGTATCTTCTGTCTGATAAGAAATTTTCCGGAGCTGATACACTTGCTACAGCATATACATTGTCACAGTTTATAAAAAATATCGTTCCGGATTTTAAACTTGTTATATGCGGACAACAGGCAGTTGACGGTGATACTGCACAAACACCTTCAAGCCTGGCGGAAAAACTTGGTATAGCTCAGGCAACTAATATTACAGAGCTTATAAACCTTTCAAATGATTGCGTAATTTTGAAAAAAGAAACACAGTTTTGCAGCCAGGAAATAAAACTTCCATTACCGTCATTAGTGGCTTGTAGTTGTAATAATATTGAAATTAATCCTGATATTAACAGTTACATACGTTCTCAAAAGAGCAGGATAAAAATATTAAACGCAGAAGAGCTTAGTGTATCTGAAGATAATATCGGTTTAAAGGGGTCTCCTACACAGGTAAAAAAAGCCTATCGACCTGTTATAACAAGAACCACAGAACTTCTTGAAGAAGCTTCTTCCGAAACATACGCAGACTTTATCCTTAGTGAAATAAATAAATGTAAGGCGGACAATGGCTAAAAATGTACTTGTATATATAGAAATTGACTCGAACAAAGTCGCCAGAGTATCAAAAGAAATAATATCCCATGCTCTGTCCAATTTTTCTGATTCGGACATTAACGGCGTAGTTATTGCAGATGAAAAAACTGTAAATCTTGCACTGGATGACTTAAAAAAATGCGGTGTAAAAAATCTCTATATTCTTATTGACAATATCTTTGATACACACAGTACATGCTTATTTTCAGGAGTGCTTGAAAGATTTATTCTTGAAAATAAACCCGATATACTCCTTATAGGTGCCACTCCAGATGGGAGAGACTTAGCGCCCAGATTAGCTTCGAAATTAAATATAGGATTAACAGCAGATTGTACGGATTTGCAAATAGACGGTGACGGCAAACTTCTTGCTACTCGTCCGACTTACGGCGGGAAAATGATGGCGACAATAATATCAAAAACTGTACCTGATTTTGCAACAGTACGCCCCGGAGCATTTAAGTATAATTCGGAAATTGTCCACGATGAACCTGAATTAGTTTACATTAACCCTGATATTTCAGGCTTGTCAAGCTTAATGGAAATTATTTCATCAGAAAATAAGCCTAAGGCTGAAGATTGGACTTGTTCAGAAATTATAATTGCAGGGGGATTGGGCTTAAAAACAAAGGAAAATTTTGATTTAATATATAAACTTGCAGAATTACTAAAAGCAAAACCTGCTGCATCCAGAGCAGCTGTTGAGCAAGGCTGGGCTCAGCAAAATATTCAAGTGGGTCAGACCGGAAACTCTATATCACCCAAATTATATATTGCATTCGGCATTTCAGGAGCAATGCAACATACAGTAGGCATTACAAATTCGGATAAGATAATAGCCGTAAATATTGATAAAGATGCACCTATTATGCATCTTGCTGATTTTGCAATACGTGACGATGCAGTTAATGTTATAAATTCTTTAATACAAAAGTTATCAAACTAGACCTTCTTTAATGGCTTTGACAGCAGCCTGTGTTCTGTCATCAACAACAAGTTTTTGTATAATATTGCAGACATGTGCTTTTGCAGTATGTTCACTGATAGTCAAGGTTTCAGCTATTTCGGCATTGGACTGACCATCTACTACAAGCTTTAGAACCTCATATTCTCTTTCGGTCAAATTTGCATGCTGTGCCCTGAAAGCAGCTCTGGAGTTCTGTTTTTGAGGTATAAAACAGGATGATTTATCCCTTATAAGAGGTACAATTTGAGGATCTAGCCATATAGCACCCTTATTTACTGATTTTATAACCATTGTAAGAAATTCTGTATTTATATCTTTTAGTACATAGGCATAGGCCCCGGCGCTTAAAGAGTCCATAACTTCCTTTTCATCGATATGAGAGGTTAACATCATTATTTTTTGTTCTATATTGTTTGCAAGGATGCGTTTTACAGCTTCTATACCTGATATATCGGGCAACCCTATATCCATAAGAATAACGTCAGGATTCATTACCTTTGCCTTTTCAATAGCATCTTTGCCGTTGTCAGCTTCTGCAATAACCTTTATGTCATCGGTATCATTAAAAAGTGATCTCAATCCAACCCTTAATAACTTATGATCTTCAACCATAAGAATAGATATAGATTTCATAAAACTGTTCCTTCTCGTAATTTTTTCTAATTAAAATATAATTTAAGCCTAATAAAACTACATCACCGAAAAATAAATTTGAATAACATATTTTTTTAATTTAAAAATTTAATTAATTTATATTACGAATCGATATATAACGATAATACAAATTTGCTCCAAATATTTTTATCACTATGTATCGTCCAGATATATAACGATAAGATGTTTGTTAACAATTATCATTTTATACAAATAATATTTATAATAAATTTATGAATAACGAAGAAAAACTCAACAACAATTCACAACGTTACAAATTTATATCCACAAATGACGGCTCAGTCGGACTGTATAATTACATAGTCGACGACATCTACCACTCCATATACGGCGCCAGAGAAGAAGCCGAAGATAAATTTGTGCGTCCATTAGAATTTAAGAAAAATTTTTCCAACAAAGATAATCTGAAAATTCTTGATATATGCTACGGAATCGGATATAACAGCAAAGCATTATTAAAAAAAATTATCCAAACAAAATACAAAGGAAAGGTTTCGCTTGATATCGTTGAGATTGACAAAGAACTAGTGCTGCTATCCCCTTTTGTAAAAGATGGATTTTTTAAACTCTATCCCGAAATATCATATCTGTTACTACATTCATTTGGGCAGGAATTAGTGAGTAATGAGCCTCTATATAATGACTTGCACAGAGTATTAACTTCTGATGATAACAAAAAATATATTGAGCCTTTTTACAGGCCTTTAATTAAAAAACTAAAAAAATGGAGGTATATAAATACCTCCAGAAGAACAATGAAGGCCTTCTTACATAATATATATTATCACTGTATATCGCAGCGTAATAAAAAGCCATATAAATGCCTTAAATTAAACAATTTTTCTATCAAGACGTATTTTGAAGATGCAAGAGTTGTAGTGCAAAGTTTATCAAATCAATACGATATTATATTTTTGGATGCATTTACTCCGTCCAAACTCCCTACTTTATGGTCACTTGAATTTTTTAGAGAGCTATACAGACTTGCATCGGATAACTGCATGCTGCTGACATATTCAAATTCAGCATCGGTAAGACACGCAATGATTGAATCAGGGTTTACTGTCGGAAAACTGTTTGATAAATGCGGAAGACATTGCGGGACTGCAGCGTCAAAAAATCCTGAATTAATTAAAAATAAACTTGATGAATATGACTTAGGATTAATCAAAACAAATGCAGGAGTATATTATAGAGATAAAAATTTAAATCAAACACCGGAAGAAATTTTGGAAGAACAAAAGACGAGAAAACTGTCTTCTAATCTGGAATCATCAAGCCACTATATAAAGAGATATAAAAAGGAGCTAGAGCATCATGCATAAATATGACCTTGTTGTATGCGGAGGAGGCACAGCTGGCATAGCCGCCGGATATATTGCGGCAAAACATGGTTTAAAAACACTTATAGTAGAAAAAAATATACATCTTGGCGGGAGTATAACATCTGCTCTGGTTATTCCGGCGATGAAATCAAATACACAAAATATAAACTGCGAATTTTATAACGATTTTATAAACGAATTAAGAGAATATAACGGGCAAATAACCTATGCTGACGGCAATCAGGGGTGGTTTAACCCTGAGTTGTCTAAAATAGCTTTTGATTCGATGATGGAAAAAGCAGGATGTGATATTTTATATGATACTGAGGTAACAGATGCCCAAACAGACAAAAATCTTGTTAAATCTATTATAATTGCCTCAAAAACTTTATCACTATATATCGAGTCGTTATATTTTTTAGACACTACAGGCGATGGAAATTTATCAAAAATTTTAAATAATAAAATTTTAGAAAATAAAGAACCAAGACAGCCAATGACTCTGCGTTTTCATGTTTCAGGAATTGATATGAAAAAATTTGCTGATTGGATTATGAATTTTGACAAAGACAGAAATGTAACTACATCCTGCAATATAGAAAATCAAATCCATCTCTCAACTGCCTGCACATGGGACAAAGACAGAAACTGGGCATTATGGCCATTATTTGAAGACGCTATTAACAAGGGCATAATACGGGAATCAGATGCCTCATACTTTCAGCTGTTTACAATCCCGGGTATGCCAGGCACTGTGTCTTTAAACTGCCCGAGAATAGTGTCAGACAAGGATATAGACCCTATTGACATGTTTGGCAAATCTATAGCTTTAATGACTGCCAGAAAGCAAATTTGGCGATTATACAGCTTTATGAAACAGTATTTTCCGGGATTTGAAGAGTCTTATATCTCTAACATTGCTGATATGCTTGGTGTTAGAGAGTCAAGGAGGGTTGAATGTCTTAAAGTTTATACAAAAGAGGATATACTAAGCGGCGAACAATATGCAAATCCTGTTCTTCATGCGGATTATCCTATTGATATCCATTCATACAAAAAGGATTCATCAACATTACAGCATACAAAAGTTGACTATGAACTGCCAATAGAATGCCTTAAATCTGCGGATTATGACAATTTGTATGTTGCCGGCAGAAATGTTTCTGCAGATTTCAGCGCACAGGCTGCATTACGTATTCAGACATCCTGTTTTTCAATGGGAGAAGCGGTTGCAAAAGATATAGCAAAAATTTTAAGGACGTAATTTTTGTGTTAAATTAATAGTATGTTCACAGGCTTAATAGAAGATACAGGCAAAGTTACAGCAGCTAAGATATCAGACAATGCATTGCTTTTAGAAATTGAATCTAAAAAGCTTGCTTCTGAATTGAAAATTGGCGATAGCATAGCGATTAACGGTGCGTGCCAGACAGTAACTGAAATCACAAACAATTCTTTTAAAGTTTATGCTTCACCTGAGACAATGAAAATTACCACCTTTAATGAATTAAAAGCGGGCATGTATGTTAATCTTGAGAGACCGCTTAAACTTTCAGACAGATTAGACGGTCATCTTGTGACAGGTCATGTAGATTCGACTGCAGTTGTGTCTGATATAGCCAATGACAGCGGGTCAACAGTAATTTCATTTGAGACATCAAACAAAATTGCACGACAAATTGTAAAAAAAGGTTCAATTACCATAGATGGCATAAGTCTTACGGTTTGCGATATAAAAAATAATATATTTAGTGTATCTGTTATCCCGCATACTCGTGATAATACGTGCATAAGATTTTACACAAAAGGTACAAAGGTTAATATAGAGACTGATTTGATTGCAAAATATATTGAAAAATATTTATTATCGAATGATAATATTAACAATGAAGTATCTGCTATAGATATGAATTTGCTAGAAAAGAACGGATTTATTTAATGTCATTACTTGAAAATATAAAGGATGTATTCACAAAAGACAGTACATTTCGCTTTGATAGCGTGGAAGAAGCTATAGAAACCATTAAAAAGGGCGGAATGGTAATAGTAGCCGATGACGAATCAAGAGAAAATGAAGGCGACCTAATATGTGCAGCAGAATTTGCAACTCCGGAAAACGTTAATTTTATGATTACGGAGGCAAAGGGCGTACTTTGTGCTCCGATAAGCAGAGAAAGAGCCAAAAAACTGGGTCTTGATTTTATGGTAAAAAACAACACTGATGTAAAAGGTACAGCTTTTACGCAAAGTGTGGATGCAGACCCTAAATACGGTGTTACAACCGGTGTTTCGGCTTACGACCGTTCTATAACCTTAAAATTAATTGCTGATGACAACACATTGCCGTCAGATTTAAGGCAGCCGGGTCACATTTTTCCGTTAATTGCAAAAGACGGCGGGGTACTAGAGAGAGTCGGACATACAGAAGCTTCAGTGGATTTATGCAGATTTGCAGGTCTGAAGGACGCTGCTGTTTGTTGTGAAATAGTTAATCCTGACGGATCTATGGCCAGAAGAGATGATTTGCGCAAATTTGCTGATAAACATAATATAAAATTTATAACCGTAGCCCAGTTAATTGCACATAGGCTTAAAAATGAGAAATTGATGATAAGAGAAGCCGAAGTTAATCTTCCGACTGCTTTTGGCACATTCAGACTTATTGGCTACAGGCATGCATTAACAGGGCAAGAGCACGTAGCTCTTTTAAAAGATGACGGTTCGGACAAAATACCTCTTGTCAGAATGCACAGTATATGCCTTACGGGAGATACATTCCACAGCCTCAGATGTGACTGTAACAGCCAGCTTCAAAACTCAATGAAAATGATTGATGACTATGGAAAAGGCGCTGTTGTCTACCTTATGAATCATGAGGGCAGAGGCATAGGAATTGTTAATAAAATAAAGGCTTATGCTCTGCAGGATAAGGGAGAAGATACAATTCAGGCGAATTTGTCACTGGGATTCAATTCTGACTTAAGAGACTACGGAGACGGTGCGCAAATTCTTTTGGATTTAGGTTTCAAAAAATTTAAATTAATTACCAACAATCCTCAAAAAATTATCGGCCTTGAAGGCTATGGACTGGAAATTTTAGAACGTGTACAGGTAGAATCGGAATGTACTAAATACAATTACAGATATCTCTGTACAAAAGCTAATAAAATGCATCACATGCTTGATATAAACAAATTGGAGCAACAATAATGCCGGAAATTTTATCATATAAGGTTCAGGAATACACTGACGAAATAAAAAACATTTTTAGAGGCGTGTATAACGACTTTAAAAGCAAAGCATTTTCAGAATATAAATTCGAGCTAGAACCGCTTGATTACGAGGAATTTACTGCAAGTGTAAATGAAGGGCTTATAAAATGCCTTATACTTCTTGAAGATGAAATTCCAACGGCTTTTATGGTGTATACGACTGAAATAAGCGAAGCTCTTGAGCTTAATATGATACACTGCATTGGTGATGAAAAATTAAACGAAAAAAGAAAACTTCTTATGGAAAAGTTCCTTGAAGTAAACAAAGAGCTTTTAAAGGAAAAAGTTGTTACATATCCGATGCTTGGTTCCCAGGAGCAGTTCACACCGGAAATAACAAAATACGGTTTTAAACTTATTGGTCTTGCTGTAGAGCGTTTCGAGTTTGGAAATATCAAATCAATTGAAATTTTTAAAGCATATAAGCAGCGTACATTGCCGGAAGACTACAAAATTGTAAAATGGGATGAAAAATATAGCGAAGATATTATAAATATCATAAATACCTCGTTTAAAGAGACTTCAGACGCTTTATTTGACCCGAGATTTTTGTCTTCAGAGGGCAGCAGAGATATATTAACAAAAATTGTCACAGGAATATACGGCAAATTTTTGCCGGATTGTACAAGCGTACTGCTATACAAGGACAAACCTGTCGGCATCTGTTTTGCAAATATAACTGCAGGAAGAATTGCCAATGTTCCTATAATCGGAATGGGCAAGGAACACTGTTCAAAAGGACTTGGTGAAGCAATGCTTTATAACACGGTAAAATCTCTTACTGATAAACATTTAAGTATGCTTTCCGAGGTTAATGCAAGTACAGAAACAGATAACTATCCAGCACTAAAAATGTACCGCAGACTTGGTTTTAAAGAAGATTATTACTATACACAGGCATATAAACCGATAAATTCAGATTAATTATACTTAACATACTATAAAGTAAATTGTGAACCTGCCGATATATATCATATATGCTTGGAGGTCACTATGAATATAAAAGGGGTGTCTGCGTACAGTTTTTCAACTAAAAAAGTCGATAAACCAAACAATGCAGAAACAGTTGCTACAGAAAATCTATTTGAAACTGACAATACGTCTTCTCAATTTAGTACACAAACTAAATCTGAAGAGTATTTAGTTGAAATGTCAACAATGATAGATTTGGGATCAAGAATGCGTGACAATGTAAATATTGTCACAAAGTTAAATGCGCACGAGCTTGCCGGTATAATAATCAGCGCAACGTCAAAAGCGTACAGCATTATAAGCTCTGTAAAATCAACAATTTCCGGATATGCATCGCAAATATCAATGCTCCTGAATAATCCTTTTCTCAGCGATTCAGAAATCAATGCGCGTATTAATTTACTAAAGGATAAAATTAATGCTGCAATTGATGAAGGCGAATCAAAGATTATGACGCTCTATTCTGTATCAGAAATACTGATGGCTCTGGCACCGTCATTTGGGGCAATGAATAAAAAGGATTTCGGAACAAATGACGCAATGAGTGTGCTAAAACAGCTAATTGAAGGTACAAATACAAAGCCGTCCGATTTTAGTAATGCCGAAGACAAAAGCGACCTATATGACATAATTGACAACAATGAAAGCCTCTTATTCGGGAAAAACGGTGCAAGCCGCATTAACGAAACAAAGACTAAAGTAAATGATAGAATAAAAGATATTGAAGAAAAATTGAAAAACAAAACTCTTCCAAAAGACGAAGAAAAGCAGCTCAGACTTGAACTCCTGGTCTGCAAGGCAGAAAAAAGAATATTCGACATTTTATCTGCAAGCTAGCATAAAAAGGTTATGCTACTCTTCCTTTAAAGCTTTGCTCCAATTGTCTTTCTATTTCTGACTGTACATGAAATTCTTTTTTACCGTTTTGATGTGCTTCTCTGTACTTCATCATTGCGTAAGGTACAATTAAACCTAAACACAGGCAAGAAATTCCCATATTTGCAGCCACAGATGCTATTTTCATATTTCTGCATTTCTTTAAGAAATCTGTAATATTATCGTGTTTTGCCGCAAATTTAGCAAGTTTAGACACATTATTTGTAACATCTTCGATATCTCCGACTTTTATGAATTGCATCGGATCAATAAGATTAGTATTCTTTGCCCTGTTAAACAGTTTATCTGACCAGCTGCCGTCTACAATAGTTTTAATGATTTTAGACTGCTTAGCAGCTTTAATAACAGTGTTATCCTGATTCTTTTCATTATATATAAATTCAAATAAAGCCTTCTTGCTTTCTTCCAATGCCGTCTTATTAGCCTGAGACTTATTGGCATTGAATGTTTTTTGTGCATTATTTACGGAATCTATTAACGTTTTTAGAGCATTAACATCGCTATTTACCTTGCCTGACTTAATAGCATTATTCATATAGTCAGATGATAAAACTTCTGCGTGAAGACCTATTGGTTTTCCTAATTTTTCGCTAACTTTTTCAATACCTTGTTGAACATATCTGCCTGCTATATACAAGAAGAACAATAAACTTCCTTCTTTTATGGCTGTTTCAGCAAATTCTGTTTTTGTTCTGGAATTTACAAGTCTTTCGCCGGAAATGCCGACATCAACAAGAAACAGGTTTTGAACAGGATCGAACATTACATCTTTTAATTTTGCTGCCATAGAGCCAAGCCCTTTAAAGGAAACATTTTTGTTATTAATAGGGGCTTTATCAGCATTATTTTCCGGTAAAAACGCTTTAAATGCCGGACTTTGCGCAAATGAATTCATATACTGCATTTGAGCAGATTTTTTTGCCCAGAATTGCTTTTCAATCTCTTTTTTAGTGTAGTGCTGTTTTACTTTAACAAGAGTAAAGAAAGAAGCCAGAGTCAAAGCTGTTGCAGAGGCGAATTTGCCTAAAAACAGTGCTTTTGTTTTAGTAGTGTTAGAGACAGCTTTTGCTATAGATTGTGCAATGTCGGCTCTGTCAGTAAGTGATTGAGCATATTTTTGTGCAACTGAAAGCTGTGCGGTATCCTTTAAAAGTCTATAATCGACATCAGGATTAATTTTTGCCAATTTATAAGCAGTATTGTTATATATCCATTTAAAGAAAGGCAATCCGCCCATCCAAAGGGCCATTGTGCCAAATTCGTCGAGACATCTGTCTTTTGCTTCTATTTTTCCGCCGGCGTCGTAAGAAAAAGCTGTCATACCGGCACTATTAACTACATCTTTTGCAAACAGGGGTAATAATGAAGAGTGATCGCCAAATGCTGTTGTAAGTTTATTAATTAACATCAAATTTTCCTTTATACACAGGGGCAGTGTATTATAAGCCCCATACCAAGTTCATAACTAATACAATTTTTCCGTTTGTTCTTGATTGTGTATTTCGTCGGTTATTAAACATTTAATTTTCTCCTTAGAATATTTTGATTTTTTAACGTTTGTAAATAAGAATATGTGCTATTTTTTTAAGAGTTATTTATAATTTGTAACATTGATTTTGCATAAATTAGAGACAAAAAAGCCTTCCGAATTTACAGAAGACTTCACAAATTCTTTCTATGCTCATGCAGAACTACTGCAATCTTTTCAATTTAATTGCGAAGACTTCTAATTTGTATAAAATTGTCGCTTCTGGTATTTTCTGATTCTCATAACTAAATTGCCTCATGACAAAATTGTTAACATTACACTTATATTTATACACAAAGAAATCGAATTGTCCAGTGTTTATTACAAAAGTAGAACAAATTTCAAACATTTATTGGACTGCCATTAAAAATATGCTAAAATACTTGCACACGGGGTACATAATAAAGGAGAGAAAAATGTCACACGAATTAAAGGTTTACACTGATGCTGACATAGATAAAAGCAAAATATTAAACAAAAAAGTAGCTGTTATAGGCTACGGTTCTCAAGGTTACGGGCAGTCCACCTGCCTTAAAGACAGCGGTGTTGATGTTGTTATAGGCGCCAGAGTCGGCGGGGCATCAGCTAAAAAAGCCGAAGCTGAAGGGCTCAAAGTTATGAGTATCGAAGAAGCCGTAAAATGGGCTGATTTAATTCAGATTCTTATACCTGATGAAGTGCAGGCAAAAGTATATGAAGAACAAATCAAACCGAATCTTCGTCCCGGTCAGTATTTAATGTTTGCTCACGGATTTAATATACACTTTAAAAAAATCGTACCTCCTGCTGACGTAAATGTACTTATGGTAGCACCCAAAGGCCCTGGTCATACAGTAAGAAGCGAGTACCTTGCAGGCAAAGGTGTACCTTCTCTAATAGCTGTATATCAAGATCCTTCAGGAGATTCTAAAGATGTTGCTCTTGCATACGCATCAGCAATCGGAGCCGGCAGAGCAGGTATCTATGAAACATCTTTTAAAGAAGAAACAGAAACTGACTTATTCGGAGAACAGGCAGTTTTATGCGGTGGATTATCAGCTTTGATTAAAACAGGTTTTGAGGTCCTTGTTGAAGCAGGATATTCACCTTATATGGCATACTTTGAATGTCTGCACGAGATGAAATTAATTGTTGACCTGGTAAATCAGGGCGGTATTTCCGATATGAGATACTCCATTTCAAATACTGCTGAATGGGGTGATTTGACAATAGGTCCGAGAATCATCACACCAGCAGTAAAAGAAGAGATGAAAAAGGTGTTAAAAGAAATTCAGGACGGAAAGTTTGCTACTGAATGGCTAAATGAATACAATTCAGGTATGAAGAAATTCAGACAGCTTGAAAAAGAAGGTGAAGAACACCAGATTGAAGTTGTAGGAAAAGAATTGCGTTCAAAATTCTCCTGGAAAGATAACGACAAAATTATTAACAGAGATAAAAACTAGTCTGGTTATTATATTGGGTTTTAAAAGAGCAGGAATACACCTGCTCTTTTTTATAAAAAGATTGACAATATCAAAATAAACATTAAATACTCTATAGGTTAGTTGTGCAAATCGTGCATTATAATTGGCATTTAAATACTAATGTAAAGATTTTGTAACATTTTAAACAAGATTCCTAAAGTTTTTATATAGAAATGTCGAATACAAAAACAGATATGCAAAACCAAAGGAGTATTAGCAATGGGAATGGCAGCTTCTCAAGCCAGATATTTAAGTTTAACGGCTAGAAAAACAAATACTGAATATCAAGGTCAACAGGTAAACCAGGAAAGAACTGCATTAGCAAACCAGAGCGCAGGCCTGTTTAATCAAATGTTGTCATTAGAGGTGCCAACTCCTCCTGTAGCAACTGATTATACAAAAACTTATTATACATATGTAAATCCTGCTAACAGCGAAACTGTTACGATTGACAATATCACTATTGATGATGAACGTACAGCTCAGGGCAGTGGAAGTATATATGCATCAATTAGCATTACAGAAAAATATTCAATTTTGCAGGCATCTTCAGTATTATTTGATACACAAGCAGGCGGCATAAACAGCATAATAGAATGTTTTGAACCGACCGGCGAGAGCCTGAATTATACAGCTTCAATTAACGGACAGGGCAGATATACTATTACGGGCCCTTCTCCGAACAGAGCTATGACAGAAAAGTTTAATGCAGCAGCAAAAGAAGCAGGCGGCACAGATACAGAATACACAGACAATACTTGTTATTATTCATTTACTGTTCCGTCAACAGGCATTGTTTATTACATTCCAGCAGGTGAAGGTACATATGACGAAAGCGGTAATTTTGTAAGACCTACCGTAACTCCAACAGAACTTCTTGCACAAGCAGGTGCAAATGGAATCAATATACTTGCAACAGAAAGTGCAACAAAAACAGAATCAGATACAAAAAATGCAATTTTAAATACAGCTAATGACGGTACAGGAAGATATGAATCCGTATCAATTTTAGACGATGTTACAGGTGAAATAGTCGCAACTTATAATCTTACACAGCAAACAGTTCAAGATGATGAAGCATATGATGCTGCTATGGCTACATATACTGCACAAAAAGCAATATATGATAAACAGGTTGCAGACATAAACGCAGAAACAACAGTTATCCAGCAACAAGATAAAACTCTTGAATTGCACCTTGACCAGTTAGATACTGAACAACAGGCAATTCAAACAGAAATGGACGCAGTTAAGAAGGTAATTGATAAGAACATAGAAGAAACATTTAAAACATTTGCATAATACTCCGATTTTTAACAGGCTTTCAAAATGAGTTTTTTAAAGAAAGTCTCACAGAAAGCCTGTTTTTTATTAAAAAATCGTATACATCAAACAGAGTATTTTTGTATGCATAGGCTTTAAAAAAGGATAAATAACCCATTATAATAATGGTAACAAATCTTAATATTAAATGGAAAAATAATGACTTTTACACAAGGATAATTAAATTTTAATAGGTTAGTAAGAAGCAAGAAACGGAGACAAATATATGGGTATGGCAGCATCTCAGGCCAGATACTTAGGCTTGACAGCAAGAAAAACTAATGTTGAGTATGAAGGTCAACAGGTCAACCAACAAAGAACAGCTCTTGCAAATGAGAGTGCAGGATTATTCAGGAGAATGCTATCTCTTGATGCACCGGTAGCTCCGACACAAAATGACTACTATACTGACGTTTACCAGTACAGTGATCCTACATCATCTGACGGAAACGTAACTGTTAAGGACATTCGTGCAAACGGTACATCTCCGGAAACTTATACAGTAGATATATCCTACACAAGAAATGTTACAAATTATGCCTGCTCCGATAATCAGGAGATATCTGTATTTAAATCCGGTGATCAACTTAAAATACAATTGAGTAACGGTACAATATACAATTTGGATGAAACAACAGTATCTCAAACACTTATAGATAATTTGAACAAAACAGCAAATTATCCTTACGGTGAAGAAATGAATACCGGTGATACTTATTATACTTTTACAAATCCAACAAACGGATGCACATATTATATAAATGCAACAAAATCCGGTTTTGATACAGAGTCAACCAGTATACAAAATCTTGCATTATTCACAACAATGTCAAGCACTGAAACGGTAAATGACACAATAGAAAATGCAACTCTGGGCGAATCTGAAGGCGGTATTTATAACTCTATGTATTGGACTGATTCAACCGGAAATCAGCGCAATGTATCCCTTACTCCAGCTCAGGAATATGACGAACAAGGTTATAATAATGCAATGGATCAATACAATGTTGATAAAGCAAATTATGAAAAAGAAATTGCTGATATCAATGCTAAGACTGAAGAACTACAGCAAACAGACAGAACACTGGAATTGCGTTTAAAACAGCTTGATACAGAGCAAGAGGCTCTCCAGACAGAGCTGGATTCAGTTAAAAAGGTTATTGATAAAAACGTTGAAAATGTATTTAAGACATTTCAATAATTAAACGTTATATAAAGATATGCGAGGTTACAATGTCTTATAAAAATGATGGATACCTGGTAATAGCAAATAAGTTCAGTAAGGCTAGCTCTGACGCAAAAGCACAGCTTTTTGAAACTTATGACAGATTGAGAGATATAACCGTGAGCGGTTCATCTCTTGACGGTGCAGGTTTTGGTACTGCCGGAAGTTTCTTGTGGCAGATTGCAAGATTAATTTCACCAAGTGCTTTTATGCCGGTACTGGGCGGTAATACTACAATGAACATACCCGGTACGTCATACTGGTCACCAATAAGCGGTGGTAACTCCATTCTTGACAGTGGTTCTGCTGCGTTTGGTATCACGGATTTAGGCAATTATCCGGGATTTCCAAGCGGTGCTGCGCCGATAGCATGGGGCTTCGGAATGGATACAAGTTATTCAGGAGGAACAATTACAGGCGGTGCATCCAGTCTATATTCCGCCAGCAGTATAGGCGGCTCTGTAGGACTTAATGCCGCGGCATACGGCGCAGGTGTTGCAACGGGCTTTGGCGTTCCCGGTACAAGCTGGCTGCTTCCTACTGCAGGTGTTGTTTCGGGTTTTGCGGGTGTTGTTCAGGCAATGGCACCTTATATGGGCAGCTTTGGACTCGGTGCTACTGTTCTTGGAAACTTACTGCAAGGTACTACATCCGCCGGGCTTGCAGCATATCAAAATATTTCGGGTAATATTTTATCAAATGCTGATACAGTGCTTTCTAACAAAGTAAGAAATATAGAAACTGTTGTAAAAATGCTTGATACACAGGGCGATATCGTTAAGAAAATGCTCAAAAATGATATCGAAGGCGATAGCAAACAAGTACAAAATATGTAATAGCAGGAATTCGATGAATCGTACATATATAAGAACTTTTAACTCAACAATTTTTGACAAAGTATTTATTCTTTCATTAATAAAAAGAATTGTAACTTTTTATTACAATTCCTTTATTTTTCACCCTAATATATTCAAGAATTATAAAAATGTGTCGACTAATACAACAGAACACAAGAATTGTCTGGCATTCTTAAAAGCCGCTGATAATTCAAATATAAACTTTATATATTAAGAAATATTAATTTTTTTTCTTATATAAGGCAATTAAACAGGGTGTTCTGTTTTTATAGTTATGTAGGTCCAAATGGTGGACAAGGAGTCAACATTGTTTCAAGATGCGATAATGTTAAATTTGCAAAAAATAGTGAACTTCTTCGGCTACTTAATGGCGTACTTTAGAAGACACAATCCTCTGCAAGCGTTTGTGAATCAGATAGTAAGTATGATAAAAGATTATTTGACCATGAACAGAAAATTAAAAATGGCCAAATACAGAGTTAATTATCAAATGTACAAACTGAACCAGATGGAGCAGCTGATTGCAGAAAACAATGAGCACGTTTTCTTAAGAGGAAACAAACTCAATATCCAAAGATAACTATAAATACAGCTAGATAGGGGTAGGCCAGCTATGGGAATGGCAACGTCACAATTAAGACTAATGTATTTAAATGCTTACAGGCTTGATCTGGAGTATAAAATACAGCTGATTACTGAGGCAAAAATGAATCTGTCCAAGACATGTACGGATTTATTAAACGTCGGTACAGATCTTGATTCGGACGACCCTATGGTTAAAAAGCTGGAAGCAAGAAAAGAACGCCTAAACCAGATGGAAAAGAAACTCGATATGCAAATGCAGCAGTATCAAAATAAACTTAAAATGATTGATACTGAATATCAGTCCTGCGACCAAATGCTGCAAAAGAATATCGAGCGGTCATTCAAATATTAAATCAATTAGCAGATGATTTCATTTGTTTTGAATTAGACATAGAAAGTTTTATAAAGTTTTTAGCCTCATTTATCGGCACGGCAAACCCGATGCCGATATTTGATATATTATTATCGGGATTGTAAATTGATTGGCTTATGCCGATTACTTCACCATGAATGTTTATAATCGGACCTCCGGAGTTACCCGGATTAATAGCTGCATCAGTCTGTAGTTTATTTTTTGCATAATCTATTCTCGATATTATACCCGTTGTCAAAGTATTGTTAAAGCCGAACGGATTGCCTATAGCCAGAACCTTTTGTCCTACTTTGACCTTTTCGGAATCGCCCAATGATATAACAGGCAAAGGTTTCTTAGCATTGATTTTTATAAGAGCAAGATCATTATCTTTACCCATGACAGAAATTGTCTCACCCTTAAACACTTCTCCTGTGGAGATAGTAACCTGCACTGACGGTGCTCCTGAAATCACATGGGAACTAGTCAAGATAACGCCATTAGAATCAATAATACATCCCGTTCCGCTTGAAAGACCATCCTTTAAGTCAGCTTCAATAAGAACAATAGCCGGTGACATTTTTTCATAAATTTCAGTTATAGTTGCATCCTCGTCATATCTGACAACGTTATCCAGGATACCGCATTCAGCCTTTTGAATAGGCGTACAAGCAATAACAATAATAGACACAATCCCCACAAAAACCCTGCGCATAAATAACTCCTCTCATCTCATTTATTCTGTTACGAGAGAATTATTGTTGGAAATTTCAAATAAATTAATACAATATTGGAGAAATAATGCAGTTATAAAAATAAATATGAAAATAGTAAAACCAATTTATATAACTAATTTTTATTAAATCTGTCAGCAATAAAAGTAAGAAGCTCTAAATCTTCTTTACTGAGATTTTTTGCGATATTCATAAGTTTTTTTAAATTAATATTGTCACATAATTCTTGTGCAAGCTTTGTAATGGATCTGTCAATATAAAAAGGAGTTGAAGGTTCAGTATCATACTCCAAAAAATCATCAATACTGCAGTCAAGCACCTTAGCAATCTTTTGCAGGCTGTCTATAGTCGGATTCTTATTGAAACCGCCAAATATCTTTTCTATTGTGCTTTTAGGTATACCCGTTTCGTCAGCAATTTTCTTAGAGGTATAATTTCTGCTGCGTTTTAATTCATTAAGTCTTTCTTTGCTTAATCTCGGCATTATAGATCCTTACAATTTACTATATTATCTTACAATTTTTTTTAATGTTTTACAAAATAATGCTAAAATTTTAATTTTATTTTAAAGATTCTTCGTTATTTAGATATTCGTTCTTGCATGTTTCTATTTATAGATATATAATCATTAAGTTATTAAAACAGGGATATTATTTTTGTGTACAAAAATCTACTTTTAGAAATGAAAAGGTTTAAAATGACAAATTCCGAACTTGCAGAACTCCTGCAGATAACTGACGCTGAATTTGAAAAAAGAATTAAAGGCACAAAATCATTCAAATTAAATGAAGCATTGATAATAAGCAATTTTTTTGCTCAAAAAATTGCCAGCATTGAATATTTATTTAAGTAATTTTATGACTGCGGGTAAAGACACATGAACGATTGCAAAGAAGAGAGAAAAACACCTATAACATTTGTTGCGCTTGTCGTTTGCACATGCAAAAGAACAAAGATGCTGAAAGATTGCATTTTATCAGCAAACGAACTTATTTTACCAAGTGATATAAAAGTTCAGCTAATAGTTATAGACAACGACCCGGAGTGCAGCGCAAGAGAAATTGTAAACGAGAATGCACAGCATATACGGATTCCAATCGTCTATGCATCAGAGCCCAGAAGGGGAATTTCAAACGCAAGAAATAAAGGTCTTAAAGAAGCAATCAGAATCGGGGCATCACATATTTTATTTTTTGATGATGACGAAATACTAACACCTGATACACTAATTGCCCATATAAATTTATACAACAAAAACAAAACAGCATTGATAAGTTCAGGGCCTACCATAAGCAAGTTTGATGAGAAATATCCCGATTATATAAAAAAACACATGGTATTCAAACAAAGAACGACTAAAAAAACCGGAGACATAAGAACAAACTGTGCCGCAGGGAACGTATTTTTTCCGGTGGCACTTGTAAAAGAGAACGGTTTAAAATTTTCAGACGAATATGTTTTTATGGGAGGCGAAGACGGAGATTTCTTCCACAAAGCATCAGAGCTGGGATTTACCATTGTATGGAACAATGAAGCCGTGATATATGAAACAGTTCCGGAGGCAAGAGCAAACATGAAATACATACTAAAAAAATGCTATTACAACGGTTATGCAGGTGCATATTACAAATTTAAAAATAACAAAAAGATATTAAAAAAGTCCTTTTACATACTTAAAACAATTTTAGTTTTGTTTGCAAATTTATTTTGCCTGATATTGTCACTATTTTGCGGAACGGTTATGTTTTTTAACACACTGGGGACAGCTGCAAGAACCAAAGGAAAAATAGACGGAGCAATAAAAAATACTCCTTACAATTTTTACGAAGAAATATACGGTGAGTAACAAAATGAATATAATTAAATCCTGTCTTTCAAGACTCCTGAGCGTAAGGATTAAAAATAACGGCAAAAATAATGTAATAAAAATTAGTCCAAAAGCATATTTAAGAAAAGTAAAAATTAAAATATACGGTGATAACAATTATATTGAAATAAATAACGGCACATACTTACATAATGTCTATATTAGAATAGGTTTTCCCGACTGTTATGCAGACAACACAAGCCTAAAAATCGGGGAGAATACGACATTTAACTCTGCAGATATTCAACTTGGTGAGGATAACAGTTTTATTCATATAGGCAATGATTGCATGTTTTCATTCAATGTAGAGCTATGCTGCAGTGACACTCATGCTGTATTAAACAATAATGGAGAAATAAGCAATATAGGGAAGTCGATAATTATAGGCAACCACTGTTGGATTTGTAAAAATGCAAAGATCTTAAAAAACACTGCAATAGGAAATAACAATATTGTTGCACAGGATAGTATTATAACAAAGGAATTTAAAGATTCCAATCAAATCCTTGGCGGAAATCCCGCAAAAATACTAAAGGAAAATATAAACTGGTCAAGAAAACGTCCAAACAGCTTTATCCCAAAAAGGAGATAGAAAATGCCTAAAGTTTCTGTACTAACGCCAATGTATAACAGTACACCACAGTATTTAAAAGATCATATAGAATCTATTCTCAAGCAGACCTTCAAAGATTTTGAATACATATTGCTAAATGATTCGCCAGATAACAAAAAACTAGAAAAAATTGTTAAATCATACAATGACAACAGGATTATCTACATTGAAAATCCTAAAAACCTCGGCATTGCAGCGTCAAGAAATGTATTACTTGAAAAAGCTCAAGGTGAATATATAGCAATGTGTGACCACGATGATGTATCATACCCCGACAGACTTGAAAAAGAAGTTGCATATTTGGACACACATCCTGAAACAGGAGTTGTTTCAAGTAACTTTATCGTAAATTTTAATAAAAGAGATATTAGTAATTATCCGCTAAACAGCTATGATATAAAAACAAATTTGATTGTAAGAGGCTGTGTAGTTTTGCATACAGCATCAATGATAAGAAAATCCGTACTTGTTAAAAATAATATAGGATGGGAGCCCGAATATGAACCGAGTGACGATTACAGGTTATGGACAAGACTTATTGATAAAACAGAATTTCATAATATAAAAGAGCCGCTTGTTGTATACCGCGTGCACTCAAATAATACAACATTCAGAACTGAAGATAAAATGAAAGCCATGGAAACAAGAATAAAAAATGAATTATACAGAATATACCCTTATACAGCACAATTAAGCAGCAGTTCATCCTGTATCAAGCTATTCGGAATACTTCCAATAATAAAGAAAAAGGCATATGGGAATAACGTAAAATACCTTTTATTTGGTTTTATACCACTGTTAAAAATTATAAAATAAGAAGAGAAAATGTATATAATTAAGATTATTAATGCACAAGTTAATATACTGTATATAAAATTGAAGCTCTTATTTGTAAAAAACAAAAAATTAAGAACAAGATATAAAAAATTTGCCCTCTATTCAATTTCGAATAAATTAAGCAATTCACTAAAATGGGGAATATCTTATTCTGTATATGACGGCGAAGAACTGCTGGAAAAATCTCTCAGAAGCATTAGGAAACAGGCCGACTACATAAATGTCGTGTATCAAACTAAATCCTGGTATAAAGAGCCATGTTCCGAAAATTTAGTTGATGTACTCAATCATTGTAAAAAACTCGGACTTATTGATGAGCTTATAGAATACAAACCTGATTTTCATTTGTCAGCCGGTAAACAAGAGCTAAAAAAAAGAAATTTGGGATTAAAACATGCTAAAATAGCACATTGCGACTATTTTATGCCAATGGATACAGATGAATTTTATTTTGACACGGAAATTGAAAAAATAAAAAGAGAAATTTGTATAAAAAAATATAACAAATTCGTTCTGTCTTCAAAAAATATACAAAAGTCCAACAGAACAATTTGTGCATATACCTAAAAATGCAGTTACATTATTTTGCAAAATAAACGTATTTTCTAAAATGAAACCGGACAAAAATAATATAATACTTGTGGATCCTACCCGGCAGATACATAGAATATTCAACAAAAAATATCAAGTATTTTTAGATATTTATATGCACCACTATTCACATCTGAGAAAAGATTTATCGAAAAAATTAAGAAATTCATCTGGCCGAGCAACTGAAGCAGTGAAAAAATCAGATAATACAACAATAAAAGTAAAAGATTATTTTAAATTAAATGAAATATTTAAATAATAATTCTTTCAATTTAATTTTATATAGTTTATAATCCAAATATGATTACACAGGAAAAAGCCGTTACACCAACATTTGGAAATGAAATAATCAGCAAGCTTGAATCAATTGCAGGTAGAAATAATGTAATATCTGATGCAGAAGGATTGTATGCATACTCATTTGACTGTGCGCATGTACCTTTTTCAAAAAATTACCCCAGAGTCGTTGTATTCCCGCAAAATACCGGACAGGTAAGTGAAATATTAAAACTTGCGAACAAACACAGAATACCGGTAATAGAACGAGGTGCAGCTACAAACCACGCAGGCGGCTGCAGTCCTGTTAAAGGCGGAATAATTCTCCATTTTTCAAAAATGAATAAAATTTTGGAGATTAATAACCAGGATTTAACGTGTAAAGTGCAGCCGGGAGTCGTTGTCGGTGAACTCCAGCAAGAAGTTTCAAAACTCGGGTTATTTTTTCCTCCGGATCCGTCTAACCTTGCAGTATCCACTGTAGGCGGTGGGGTTGCACTATCTTCCGGCGGTCCGAGAGCTTTTAAATATGGAACATTTAAAGATTATGTCCTTGATTTGGAAGTTGTTCTAGCAGACGGCAGTGTAATAAGGACAGGGGCTCAGACAGTAAAAAATGTTACGGGCTACAACCTTACACAATTGATAGTTGGTTCTGAAGGCACGCTTGCAGTAATAACGGAAGCAACTCTCAGGTTAATTCCAAAGCCGGAAACTTCAAATGTGCTAATGGCATATTTTAATACTATTGAAGATGCCGTAGACGCTGTAAGCGCTATTATCAACAACCACCTTACCCCTTCTGTTGTCGATTTAATTGACAAAAAAACAGTACAAACAATTGAGGCATTTTATCCTACAGGCATGTTATGCGACAAAGAAGCTGCACTGCTAATTGAAGTTGACGGAGATGACGAATCTGTTAAACATCAGCAGGAAAAAATTATTTCTCTGTGTAAAGAACATAAAGCGGAATATATAGATTGCGCACAGGATGAAACACAAAAAAACAGAATATGGACATCACGCCGCTCTGCATTTGGCGCATGCGCTCAGCTGGCACCAAATGTAATTACTGAGGATGTAGTTGTTCCACGGTCTAAAATAACGGAATTATCTAAGGGAATTATTGAAATAAGTAAAAAATACAACCTAATAACCATGGTAATGGGGCATATTGGCGACGGAAATATTCATCCGAATTTTGCATTAGACTTACGTGATAAAAAGCAGAAAGACAACTTTGAAAAAGCAAAAGCAGAACTTTTTCGTCTGGCAATAAATCTTGGCGGAACTCTTTCAGGTGAACATGGTATTGGCTGCCAAAAAGCAAACTTTCTTCCGGCAGCACTTGATAAAACAACGTTGAATTTAATGCTTCAAATAAAGAAAGTTTTTGATCCCAATTACATTTTAAATCCTGAAAAAATGTTGTAATATATTAAAAACAGCAAGGAGAATAAAATGAAAAATTGTGTAATATATTGTACTGTACCAAATGAATTTAATGCCAATCTTATTGCAACAACACTGGTAGAAGATAATCTTGCAGCATGTGTAAATATTATTCCTTCCGTTACGTCAATTTACAAATGGGAAGGCATAGTTCAAACGGATAATGAACTTCTAATGATAATTAAAACTCAGGAAGATAAGTTTTCTGAAATAGAAGCTAAAATTAAGGAATTGCATGAAAATACACTTCCTGAAATCATTGCACTTCCAATTACACAAGGAAGCCAAGAATACCAGAACTGGATTGTAAAAGAGACATCAGAAGTAAGATGATAACCCAAGATGAAAAAGCATACAGCCAAATTTTTGATGAAATGGTATCTTTTTTGCGTTCTCTTGGCATAACCGTAAATACAAAGACCAAAGCAAGAGGACATCAGGGTTTTTACCTAAAAAACAGAATAGATATTTCTGCAAATATTGATTACAAAAGAAAAATTGAAGTACTTATACACGAATTTACTCACTATATCCATTCAAAAATTGATACGGATATCCACAAAACACACGGAACGCTTGATAAACTTTTTCCAAATGCTGATATAAAAAAAATTGAGGAAGAACTTCTAAAAGTAACAAGATTTGTTGACAAAAATAAAGGATACAGCCTTTTAATGCAAAAAAGGCAAGATGCCTGCACTGAGATTAAAAACCTTGATAAGTCAATAAAGGAAACTTATCCTGATTTTAAACGCTCATACCCTTATCCGGCTTTTGACAAAATAGTAAAGAAATCAGATGCAAAATATTTGCTAAAATATGACAGAGTAATTGTTAAAACAACTTTTTTCGGCAAAACAAAAGAATACTCCATAAAAAATATTGATGAGGATTTTCCTGAACTTTCACAGGAAATCAGAACTTACATAAAAATAAAATCAGGACAAAGAGCCTTAAAGAGAATTTCTTCACGTCTGAACAGACTCGATGCTTATTATAAGAGACCTACAGAACTGTTTGCACGATTTGTAGAGGGGTTATTTATAGATACAAACAAAATCTCAGAAATCGCCCCGTATACATATCTTGTTTTTTGCAAAGAGCTTGCCTGCAACAGATACCTCGAACTGGCAGACTTTATTAACAAGTTCTTTTAAAATTTATAAAAATAAAAAAATAATGTATAATTAATAACATGAAAAAACGTACAATTTGGCTTACGGAATTGATAATTTGGGGATTAATAATATTCTCTGCAATTTTTGTAAGCATGTTTATATACACAAAAAATATCAGAGAAAAATACACCTACTACGTCTTTTTTAACGATGTAGACGGGCTTATAAAAGGGTCACCGGTAAAAATTCAGGGATATCAGATAGGATATGTTTCAAACATTTCCATCGTAAATGATGATGTTTTTGTTACCTTCATTATTACTGATAAAGAGATAAAAATGCCTGATAACATGACGGCAACAGTCGCTTTTACTGGCATGGGCGGTTCAAAATCGCTTGAATTATTTGTACCTCCCGAAGGTTCAAAAGCAGGGAATTACATAACAACAATTGAACCGAGGCGTCTTCAGGACTTTTATGTATATCAAAACCAGATTGCAAACAATATAGTTTCAATGACAGCAGCATTTATGGAACTTGCTGACGAAGATAGAGTAAACTGGTTGAAAAACTTTATAAAAGAGCCTACAATGCTCAAATATATAGGCACAACACTGGATAATGTACAACAAAAAGAACAATCCTTTATGAACAAAAGGAGCAAAAATGATGATACAAACAAAAAATAATGTAACAATTGTCAGTCATCCATTATGCGAACATAATCTCGGAGTCATAAGAGATAAAGATATAAACTCTGACGGTTTTAAAAATTCGATGAAAAGATTGGCAACAATACTTGTCCTTGAAGCAACAAAGAATCTGCCTCTAAAAGAATATACGGTTCAAACACCTATTACAACTTGCAAAGTAAATAAAATAAGTAATGACTACAAAATTATATTTGCGCCGATATTAAGAGCTGGATTAGCTATCTCAGACGTAGCAAGTGAAATTGTGCCTGACGCAAGTATTCAGCACGTAGGAATGTATAGAGATGAGACAACACTTGAACCGGTGTGGTATTATGACAAAACTCCCGTTAGTTATGAAAATCCGGAAAGAATAAAAGTTTTTATACTTGATCCTATGCTTGCAACTGGAAATTCAGCCCATGCGGCAGTCTCGTTGTTTCTTAAAAAGGGCATATCCATAGAAAATATGGTATTTGTCTCTATCCTCAGCTCTCCTCAGGGTATTGGCCTTTTGACTAAAGATTTTCCTGATTTAAGAATTATAACAGCCAAAATAGATGAAGGACTCAACAACAAAGGTTATATTGTACCGGGGCTAGGCGATGCCGGTGACAGACTGTTCAATACATTCGAGAAATAAATATGTTTTACTTTGAAACTATTAATAACAAGAAGATATTAAAATCAGATCTTCTTACTAAAGCACAACATTTATTTACAACAAGAGAGTCTGTTGTCACGCCTAAAGATATTGACTCACTAAAAACGCTTTGCAAAATAAATACAGAAGAAATTTGCAAATATCTGAAAGTTTCAAAGGAAAATATAATTTCACCTGTACAAACACATTCAAGCAACATAAAAATTGCAAAAAAAGGACAAACATATCCGGATACTGATGCTCTTATTGTCGAAGATAAAGATATTGCAGTATTGCTGAATTTTGCAGATTGCACACCTGTAATTTTATATGATGAAAAGAATAATACAGGAGCAGTTGTTCATGCAGGTTGGAGAGGCACGGCCTCATCAATAGCAGCAAAAACAATTCAATACATGCAAAAAATCTACTCAACAGAACCGCAAAATGTCACTGCACTAATCGGTCCCGCGATATCCGGTATAAACTATCAGGTTGATAAAGATGTTTTTGAGCAAATAGAAAAAACTTTAAAAAAGAATTATGGCGACTACTATTCTTATGATGAAAAATCAAATAAATATAATCTGGATTTAAAGACAGTTAATTATCATCAGCTTGAAGAACTAGGCGTATTGAGAATTGACAAGTGTAATTATTGTACTTATGATTCGGTTGATGTATTCTTTTCTTACAGAAGAGAACACGGAAACACTGCCAGACACAGTGCAATTTTAAAATTAAATTAGTGACAAAGGGAGTTTCAAATGTCAGTTATAGATAAATTATCTTCAATAAGCGATACATTAAGCAGTATTTTTCAATATGCACAGCAAAATCCGGAGATAAAAGAAGATTTTGATGAGTACCTAAAAACAATCGGTGCTTACAATGCACCTGCCTCGGAGCTGAGTGCAATACTTGTGACATACGTATTTGAAAGATATTTTCACAAAGGTGTTGACTCAGTATTTTCAATGTATCTAAAAGATAAAACTGACATTGATTCAAATACAAAAAATATTGTTCAAGCGCTTCAAAATTCTATTGATGCACTTTTTGAAGTGAAAAGTGTACAAAAAAACGGGTTTGATTTATACAGTCTCGTTAACGAAAAAAAATATTTTGCAATGCCCCTTGTAAAAATGAGTCACCTGAAAGGTATTTACAAGGGCAACTACATACTTGCCAGAATATTCCCTTATGAAAACGAATATTACATAATTGAAATAAGAGAAACTTATTCATCTCTTGATAAAGATAGAGTTTTAAAATACGCTGTAGCAAAAATCATTGAACAGCCGGAGAATCTCTATAAGGACAATGAGCCCAAATTAGCAGAAATTGAAGACCAAATAGCAAAATTTACCGAAAAGTTTGAAAGCTGTTTCGGTACAGACGAGATTGTAACAACAAATGAATATGTTGATAAACTTATCAGTGATTTCAATGACTATTACTTTGATTCGTCAAAGAATGCAGCTGAAATAAAAGAGCTTGTAAAACCGATTGAAAAATTTGGCTATTTTAAAGTTCCGGAATTTAACAGCAGCTATGACAACTATATAGAATCATCAATGGCAGGCTTTGCAAGCCATAGCTCAAGATATGACGTAGGAGTAATATTTGATAAAGAACTAGGTATGTTTATTGTTCCTTTTTACGGAACACTCTGCCACATTCTTGAAACAGAAAATTATAAAGAAATACAGGGCTGGGATGAATGCATAAAAGCATTTATGGAAAACGATAAAATCCCGGCAAGCCTTGTTCAAAGAATTGCGCAAAAGTATCCTTCATTCATTGATAAATTAAATGAGGTATACGGCACTGAGAGAACGCTGAATGAATTTTTGGAAGAATATAAGCTTCATTACCTCAAAAACAAAATTTATTCGCCTACAAGCGTGCTATATGCCTCAAAATCATTCAGTGACCTAATGGGATTTATTCCTAACGAAGAACAAATTAAAGCCAAAGAAATTCAACAGGAATATGGAAAAACAATAGGCAGAAATGATCCTTGTCCTTGCGGAAGCGGTAAAAAATATAAAAAATGCTGCGGAGCTATAAGTGTACAAACAGTATAATCAGAGTATGTGACGTAATTAGATGACATATTTCATCGGTACACATATACCGATAATACCTATATTTTCAGATCTTAACCCTTTACTGTTTGCCAATGAAAAAATTTCATCAAACAGAGCATTTACATCCTTAGTACTGCCATTTTTAATAACATTATTTATTTTATCATTAAGTTCAGGAAGCTTGCCGCTGTTTTTGATGTTTTGTAAAAGTGATTTACCAACATTAACATTATAATGTACAGTTAAATCATCTACAAAATTTACTTTATATCCCATTTTATTGTGGAACATATGAGAACCGTAAGCAGCCTCTATATTTATAGATTTACAGCCATTTTCTATTGCAGATTGTTTTATAATTGACTTTAGCTGCGACCCCAGACCAAGCCCTCTTCTGAAACTTTGTATACCGTGTCCCTTCATAACTAATTCACCATCAATTTTTTCGATCATACCATCGCACTCTGCAATACGTCTCCCTTGAGTGTCCTTAATTGTGTATGTATACTCCTTGCGCTTGCCAAACAGACCGTCAGAAATCGTTTCTTTTTTAATTAAAGTAGCGTGATGTTTTTTACCGTCTTTAGAGAGAAGTTCCAAAGGTTCTTCAACTATTCTTGTATTGCCATTTACGGTAACTTTTTTAGGATTTGCGTTTTTTAAAGATACAGCAGCCTTCAAATCCGAAGCATTAGTATTCTTTTGAGTAACAACACTTTCTGCATTTGCATTTGCTGATAATCCCGAAGTCTCCTTACTAACTGTGCCAGCAGATTTAGTTGATACGGAAGTCCTTGAAGCATTAGACGCGTTTTGCGTAAGTAATTCCGATTTGCTTTTTTGTATTGCTGCTTTTGAAGTTTCTTTATTTACAGGCGAGATTGTCGAATTTGAAGTTTTTTCAGGCGTAACTTTTGGTAAATTTTGTTTTACTTTCCCAATTATGTTATTTATTTTATTTTTTAATTTATTAACAAAATTTGAATTAAAATATTTTCTGCCCTTTGTAATTCCATAGACACCAAGAGCGAGTAATCCAAGCTTTAAGAGTGTAGAAGAAAAATCATTCTTTTCTTCTGCAGGTTTTTGTAGTTGTTTTCCCCAAATATTAACAGGCTCAGCAGAATATCGACCATACTGAGTGTATGTCGGCTGAAAATAGAATGACGAAAAATCGTTTTTTAAAGGATACATATTCCTACCATAACCTTTCAAGTACCTATATATATTAAAAACAACTAGGATAAATTATTGACTCATAAAATCCGAATAATCCCCGATTATTCAACGGTATAAGAAGTTCCGCCATTGTAAAGATTTGTGTACATCATTAAAATTGCGTAAAATCAATATAATATCGGTTATATGTTATAATAATACTATAATCAGTTTAGGGGTAGGGTAATAAATGGATCATTTGCTTACTGCAATTAATTGTCGCAATACAGAAATAAAAATTGCATCATTAAAAGAGCTAAAAAATGTCTGTGAACAATGTATGGCTTGTGATCTTGGGAAAACAAGAACAAGCATAGTGTTTTCAGATGGCTTTGCAGGTGCTCCTGTTATGCTTATCGGCGAAGCACCCGGTGCTGATGAAGATGCCACAGGCATTCCGTTTGTCGGCAGAGCAGGCCAATTATTAAACCAATTCTTGGCAGATGCCGGCCTTGACAGAAAAAAAGATTTGTATATTTGTAATACTATAAAATGCCGCCCTCCGCAAAACAGAATACCGACAAATGAGGAAAAACTTGCTTGCAGTGCATATCTTTTCGGGCAAATTTCAATTATAAAACCCAGAATAATTTTGTTATGCGGGAGTACAGCCGCTCAAACATTTATAAATCAGGAAATAAAAATTTCGACAATCAGGGGCAAATGGCTTAATATTTTTGAAGATATCGATGTTATGGCTATTTTTCATCCTTCATATTTGCTTCGCAATCATTCAACAGAGCCGGGCAGCCCCAGATGGCTTATGAAAAAAGATTTAGAGACAGTGAAAAACAGATTACAAGAAATAGATAACTAATTCTTGTAAACTCTTTTTAGCTGTATAAATTTTTTAGAAATAACTGCAATAAAAATAATGGTCATAAATAAAAATGATGTTGCAAGACCTATCCAGAAGCCCCTCAACGACATATGATAATGATATGCAAGAAAGTATCCGAATGGGAGTCCAAAAAGCCAATATCCGGCAATCAGAGATACTGACGCAATTTTGGTCATCTTAAGACCTTTTAAAATACCGCTCAAACTAACCTGACAACCGTCAAACATCAAATAAAATGCAGCAATATGCAAAATCGGAAGACCGAGAGACAACATTTCGGGGTTTGAAGTAAATATTTTAAAGATTTTTTCAGGGAATGCGAGAAGCAAAACGGAACACATCGCCATAAACGCAACAGACATAGCCGTACCCGACAATGAGAATCTTTTTATCTCTCTGAGGTTTTTTGCGCCGTTAAAATATCCGACTTTAATTGCTATTGCAGCAGAAATTGACATAGGAATTACGTATGCACTGGATGTAATTGTCACTCCTATATTATGTGTAGCTGCAAGTATACCTGCTTCTCTTCCGACAAGAATCGTAATCAAATTAAAGCCTAAAAACTCCAAAAACATTGCTATGCCTATAGGATATCCTATTTTAAGCAGCTGTTTTACAAGACTTGTATCAAAAGGATTTTTAAATCTTATCAAATCAAAGCAATAAACAAGCAATGTCAACCCCATAAGCATTCTTACAATAAAAGCGGCAAGAGCAAGACCAATTACCCCAAGACCTTGTATAGGCCCCACCCCAAAAACCAACGCATATGCAAGAATAAAGTTTAATATTAACGCAAATACCAATATGAGATTCGGAAATTTCACAATCTCATAAGCCATCAAAAATTCTCTTAAAGACTGATACAGATACATTCCAAATAATGAAAAGGCACATATAAAGATATACTCTTTTATCATAGGAACAAGTGCATCATCAAATCCCATTTTGGGAACTAACGGTACCATCAAAAGACAAATTGCACAAAAGATTACAGCCAGTATCATGGAATAATTTAAGACTGTAATAAGAAATTTTTTTGTAGGTTTTCTGTTACCTCTCATATTTGACATTTGAATGGAAATCGCAGACATAAGGCCCATTCCCATAATCAAAACACAAAATATTATTGAATTTGCAATACTTATTGCCGCAAGAGTGTTTGTAGAATGTTTCGCCGCAATAAATACATCTGTCGCACCAATCAAGACCTGTCCTAAATTACCAATGATTAAAGGAATAGAAAGGTTTATGATATCAGTAAAATATTTTTTATAAGATTTAAATTTTTCGACTAGCTGCATAATAAAAACCAATTTAGCATAACCAAACTATTAAGCAAAGTTATACATTTTAACAAATTATATCTAAAAATACTTAGTTATTATATAATTTTGTATGATAGATATACGGATAAAATATATGCCATTTAGTTTCAAAAAATTGGAAATAGAGGATGTTATTCTTGTTACGCCAAAGGTTTTTGGAGACTCACGCGGATTTTTTATGGAATCTTACCAAAAATCCGCTTTTGAGAAAAACGGAATTAGCAATGATTTTAGTCAGGATAACCATTCTAAATCAACAAAAGGTGTCTTAAGAGGTTTACATTACCAGACAAATCCAAAAGCACAGGCAAAACTTGTAAGATGTTCCAGAGGAAAAATACTTGATGTAGCGGTAGATATAAGAAAAGACTCTCCGACATTCGGAAAATGGGTCGGAGAAGTTCTCTCTGAAGAAAACAAAAATATGCTCTATATCCCGGCAGGATTCGCTCATGGCTTTGTTGTTTTAAGTGATGAGGCAGAACTTTTATATAAGGCTTCGAACGAATACTCTCCGGAAAATGACAGGGGCGTAAGATGGAATGATCCTGATATTAATGTAAAGTGGGGTATAGATTTTGAACCGTTAATAAGCGAAAAGGACTCTAAACAACCATTTTTAAAAGACATCAAAGAGGAGGATTTATTTTGAAATTACTTGTAACCGGCGGAGCCGGCTTTATTGGAAGCTGTTTTGTAAGACACATCCTTAATAAATATAAGGACTACAAAGTAATAAACCTTGATGCACTTACATATGCAGGTAATATCGAAAACCTCGATGATTTAAAAAATAATCCAAATTACAGCTTTGTACACGGAAATATTTGTGACAAAAAACTTGTAAGAGAACTTGTCAATGAAGTTGATGCGGTAATAAACTTCGCTGCTGAAAGCCATGTCGATCGTTCTATTACAGGACCCGAAATTTTTATAGAAACAAATGTACAGGGCACTTTAAATCTCTTACAAGCATCTAAAGAAGCTAATATACAGAGATTTTTACAGGTTTCAACTGATGAAGTCTACGGAACTCTCGGCAAGGATGGATATTTTTATGAAACAACTCCTCTTGCGCCGAACTCTCCGTACTCAGCATCAAAAGCCAGTGCAGACTTGCTTGTACGAGCATACTATGAGACCTATAAAATGCCTGTACTAAATACAAGATGCTCAAACAACTACGGGCCTTATCAGTACCCTGAAAAACTTATACCATTCTTTATTTCTAAACTTTTAAGGAACGAAAAAGTTCCTGTATATGGCGACGGGCTAAATGTCAGGGATTGGTTGTATGTTTATGACCACTGCAGTGCAATAGATACTGTCCTGCACAAAGGCAGAGTAGGAGAGGTCTACAACATTGGCGGACATAATGAAAAGACTAACCTTGAGATAACAAAAATAATCTTAGAGGCAATGGGCAAAGATGAAAGTTCTATTGAATATGTTCAGGATCGTTTGGGTCATGACAGACGCTATGCAATTGACAATCATAAGATACAGACGGAGCTTGGATGGCAGCCGTCTTTAACTTTTGAAGAAGGCATAAAATTAACTATAGACTGGTATCTAAACAATCAGGACTGGATAAAATCGATTGAAGCTAAAAAACTGAAAGCGGAGGCCGTATAATGAAGGTTCTTGTCACAGGCGCAACAGGCATGCTCGGTTCTGATTTATGCCCGATGCTTGAAGATGCTGGTTTTGACGTAATTGAAACAACAATAGAAGAATTGGATATAACGGACGAACAAAACGTTAAGGATCTTTTAAACGATGTAAAACCTGATTATGTCATACACTGCGCAGCATATACAAATGTTGACAAAGCAGAAGAAGAACCGGACAAAGCAGAGCTTGTTAACGGCGTAGCAACAAAATATATTGCAACCGCTTGCAAAGAAAATGAATCTGTTTTGATTTATATCTCAACAGACTACGTATTTGATGGCACAAAAAATACACCTTACGAACCGGAAGATCAGACAAACCCCGTGAACTCTTACGGATTATCTAAACTCCATGGAGAACAGGCCGTTGAAGAAAATTGTGACAGATACTACATATTGCGCACAAGCTGGCTGTACGGACACCACGGCAAAAATTTTGTGGAAACAATGATTTCTCTTGCTGACAAACCTGAAGTTATGGTTGTTAATGATCAGATAGGCTGCCCAACCTGGACTGTAGATTTGGCGGATGCGATTATCAGTTTTATTGATGAAGATCCTGAATACGGAATATACCATGCCTGCGGTGGAGGAAGCACAACGTGGTACGATTTTGCAAAAGAAATATATAATCAAGCGGGGTTGAATGTGAACTTAAAACCGTGCACTACAGAAGAGTTCCCACGTCAGGCAAAGCGGCCTAAATACAGTATAATGGACAATGATGGATTGCTAAGAGACTGGAAACTTGCACTTAAAGAATATTTAGAATTGAGGGTGGACTAATGAAAGGGATTGTATTAGCAGGCGGAGCAGGCACAAGACTTTACCCGAGCACAATGGTTGTATCAAAGCAGCTTTTGCCGATTTATGACAAACCTATGATTTTTCACCCTATATCTGTGTTAATGCTTGCGGGAATAAAGGATATTTTAATCATTTCTACACCGCAGGATTTACCTAACTTTAAGAAGCTGCTTGGAGACGGTTCACAATATGGTATAAAATTCAGTTATAAAGAACAGCATTCTCCTGACGGGCTGGCACAAGCTTTTATCCTCGGTGAAGAATTTATAGGAGACGATTGTGCCGCTTTAATTCTCGGAGACAATATCTTTTACGGCCCCGGATTTTCAGGCACATTGCGTAATGTTGTAAATCGCACACAAACATTAGGCGGAGCAACTGTTTTCGGTTATCAGGTAAAAGATCCCGAAAGATTTGGCGTCGTATCTTTTGACAAAAACGGCATCGCTGAATCCATTGAAGAAAAACCGGTAAATCCAAAATCCAATTACGCTGTAACAGGCTTATACTTCTACGATAATTCTGTCGTGGAAAAGGCCAAAAATCTTAAACCATCAGCTCGAGGAGAACTTGAAATTACCGACCTCAACAGACTTTACCTTGATAAAGGTATATTGAATGTTGAAATACTCGGAAGAGGATTTGCGTGGCTTGATACAGGAACACATCACTCATTGCTGCAGGCAAGTCAGTATGTACATACAATAGAAGAGAATCAGGGCATAAAAATTGCCTGTTTAGAGGAAGTTGCATACAGAATGGGGTTTGTTACAAAAGAACAGCTGCAAAAACAAGCTGAAGAATATAAGAATAATGAATACTTTAATTATGTAAAAAGAATAATCTCGCAGGTATAAAGGTAAATGCAAACATTAATAATAAAAATTTTAGCTTTTTTTAATGCAATAAATACATGGTTTTTCACTCCTATAGATTCATTAATAGAAAAGCTTCCTTTTAATGAATGGATATTAGATGCAATTATTGACAGTCTGCATATGCTGCCTTTTTTGTTCTTTATATTCGTATTTATAGAAGTTATAGAATATTTTTATTCTGAAAAAATGACAGAGCTAGCAAAATATTCAAAAAAAGCGGGGCCGCTTGCGGGCAGTCTTGCTGCATCTTTTCCGCAGTGCGGGTTTTCCGTAATAGCAAGTACCTTATACACAAAAAGACTCATCACAAAAGGAACACTGCTTGCAGTTTACCTATCTACATCAGATGAAGCAATACCTGTTATAATGTCAGATCCTTCCAAGATTCATCTTGTTGTTCCTCTTCTTATAACAAAAATCATAATAGCGCTCATAGCCGGATACACAATTGACCTTATACCAAATATCAATAAGGAAACAGGAGATACTGCCGGTTGCGTTGATGATCACATAGATGAAGAAGGCTGCTGCAAACACCATATTAATAAAAAGAGAAAAAGGGATTTATTTTTACACCCGCTGGAGCATACAATAAATGTATTTATTTTTATATTAGTAATAACATTGGGTTTAAATTATCTTGTTGAAATAATAGGCGGAGAAGAACATCTCGGAGAATATTTCCTGAACGATTCCATACTCCAGCCGATAATCACTGCAATAATAGGACTAATACCCAATTGCGCAATTTCAATAGCAATTACACTGATGTATCTAAAAGGCGCAATTGGCTTCGGGGCCGTAATTTCAGGATTATGTTCGAGTGCAGGACTCGGATTATTAGTACTGTTAAAAAGGAATAAACCATTTAAAGACACAATAGCAATTATATCTATGCTTTTATCTATCAGTATAATCTCTGGTATAATAATCCACATTGTATATAACTAGCAGATATTAATAATCAAAAATTATTATAGAATATAACTGTACGAAACGGAGAATTATATGCTTAGAACACTTATAAGATGGGTATGTTATGCACTTGCACTGATTTTTACGGCCTGGATTATACCCGGTATAGAAGTAAGCAGCTTTTTAACAGCAATGCTTGCTTGCGTTATCATTGCGTTAATAAACAGCTTTATAAAACCTGTGCTTGAATTAATCACATTGCCTATAAACATTATAACAATAGGCCTGTTTTCATTCGTACTAAATGCTTTTTTATTTATGCTGGCAGGCTGGTTGACACCCGGACTTGAGGTAGAAGGTTTTTTAAGCGCACTGCTGGGGTCTATTGTATTTTCTTTAATAAGCCTTGGAATCAGCAAAATTTAAGGCTTTTTATAAGTATTTAAGTGTGTTCCGTCCATGTCATATTTTTTCACAAGACCGTTAGAATCCGGCGTAAAATATCCTAAAGCATTGCCGTTTTTATCATAAAAAACTGTTCTTGTAGGCGTAACCGGTTGAAAATAACCTGCAATGTGCCCGTATTTGTCATAGACATAAGTTTTGCCTTTCTGGTTTGTTTTATATTTTGACAAAACATTTCCGTTTTTATCATATTTAGTCGTCATTCCAAAAGAATCTTCAATGTAATATCCTGTTTCGGCACCGTATGTATCATACTCAATGACTGATATATTAGACTTAGTATTATATTGCCCTACTCTTACACCTGTTTTTTGTATCGGGTTAACACTTGCTCCAATATTATTATATGAATACCCCTGAGTGTAATTAGAGGCAGCATTTGCTACACAAAATAAAACTGATTGTAAAAGCAGAAAACCAATTATGGGCAAATATCTTTTTTTCATGAAAATCCCCTTATCTATAGGGATATTCTACATTAAAATCAGAAAAAAGAAAATTAATTAAAAATTCTTATGAATTTTCTATTATAGTCTGCTTTGAGGCAATTCCGAGGCCGACACCTGCAAGTATGTATGTAGCCAGTGCACATAAATAATTTCTTTTTAGAATATTTGTATTCAGTGCTCCATTCAAAAGATTTTTTGGAACGTGCTTAACAGCATTTATACCCTTCAAAGAAGCTGCGCCTTCTTCAATAATAGTAGGCAAAAATGCGGCAAAGCCGAGTACGCCTGCATTTCTTTCAATAAAGTTTTTATCTCTATCTTGAGGCTTGCCAATAACCTTAGATGCCAACAGAAGAGCCATTGGTGCATATACTGCATATCTTCTTGATTTTTGAAGCAATTTCAAAATCGGATTTTTAGTATTAGTTGCGTGTCCCAATTCATGGAGTATCAAAGACGGCTTAGACTTTGGAGCAACAGCAAGTTTATATTGATCAGCATAAAAAGCATTCTGACCCTTTGCAACATCCTCAAGCTCGTTGTAAAGAGCAGGATTAGAGGCATATCTTGCTCTGTTTTGCGGAGTAATATAATCTACAGTAACATTTAACTTATTACGCTTAATCATAGAATCCGCTATTTTATGCACATTATCAGAAGAAGTAAACTCTTTTCCCGCCTCTAATTTTTTTGCAAACCATTGCGAGCCCTTTTGTATACCTATAGCAAGCGCCTGGAGCATAGCTGCAAGCCCGACCGTCTTTGCGGCATTATCTGCACCGTTATTTTCAGGCTCGGTATAGTATACCTGCTGACCTTGCCAGTAAGGTGCGGAATATGAGCCATTGTAATATGAATATGGTGTATTAAATGCTGAATAATTATTTACACTAAAAGAGTTCATGCCTTCATACCTTCATGTATTATAAAACATTTAATCTGAAAAATTTGCTATTTAACAAAAATAAAAATACAATTTTTAATATATATGGTGTAAAAAAATTAATTGTTATTATGATAACATTATGTTATTATGCTAACAATAATCCATCAGGAGAAAATAATGAAATACAAGAAATTAGCTGCAACAATAATAATGACAAGCTTTTTGGCAACAAATTTCATGCCTGTGGCATGCCTCGCCAAAGCAAATAAAAAAGAAACCAAAGACAAGCAAACTAAAAAATCAAAACTAATAAAATCACATGTTTCCGAATACAGATTTGATTATATAAATTCGGAATGGTGGAATACCTTTGATGACGAATATCTTAATCAATACATTGTAAAAGCCATTGAGAATAATCATGACCTAAAAATAGCCACACTAAGGGTAGAACAGTATAGGCAGATGGAGAAAATGCAGCTGGCAAATGAACTGCCAACAGTGGGGGTAGGATTCGCACCGACAGGCATGAAATTACCCGGCGTAACTAACACAAGCGGGATGTGGGCTTTCCCGATTGTAGTAAGTTATGAAGCCGATATATTTCTGAAGAACAGAGACAAAACCCGTTCTGCTAAAAAAGATTGGGAAAAATCGAAAATAGAAGAGAGGGCATCATATATTACGATTGCTTCTGCAGTAGGTTCAACTTACATGAATATAGTAAGAGCAGATAAGTTGATTGAATTACAAAAAGAAATAATTCAATCAAGAAAAGAAATATACGAACTAATGTCAGAACGTAATAAAGTAGGACTAACGTCAACAGCAGATGTTGTAAGGGCAAATAAAGCATATGTCGCTGCAACCGCAGATCTTAATGATCTTGAAAAATCAAGAGATACTTTGCTGAACAGTCTGGCTGTTTTGATAGGAGAAAGTCCTGCTAATGCACACCAACTAAAAAGAAAAGCCTATGATGATTCTTACCTTGTAAAAGTTCCTGAATCGATCTCCTCGGAAATCATTGACCAGCGTCCTGATTATCTGGCGGCAGAAATATCCGTAGAAAAAGCCGGTATTGATGTAAGAGTTGCAAAAAAAGAATTTTTACCCAAAATTAACTTGATAGGATTAATGGCATTCGGCTCATCAGCATTGAGTACTGCCTTTAACTGGAGCAATGTAGTCGGGCTTCTTGGAGCAAGTGCAATGCTTGATTTGTTTTCCGGCGGACGCAAAGTTGCCAATTTAAAACTTAAGAAAAATCAGTATGAGCAAATTTTGCATAATTATTACAATACCAACCTGAAAGCTATTCAGGAAGTTAATGACTCTCTTGTTTCCCTAAAACAGGATGACAAAAAATACAAAACAAACTTAAATGTTTATAATCTAGAGGAAAAAGATTTTGATTACAGCACAATTAAATATGAAGAAGGTCTTATATCATATCTGGATCTTCTGCAAAGAAAAGAAAATCTTTTGAGTTTAAATAAACAGGTAGTTTCTGATAAAGTAGACTGCAATATAGACTATATAGGTCTATATAAAGCTACGGGCGCAAGACTTCAATAAACCACACTTCTTATATAAGATTTTATACCGTTATAACAGTGCATTGTTTAACGGTATTTTTTTATTTATTTTTTAACATTATCTCCTACAATTGTAATCATTTGTAAATTTTAAACTACAATTATAACAAATTAATTTTTTACGAAATATGATTAATAAAAAGGAGAAAAATATGGAAGTAAGAAGTCTCACTATGTATGCATCCAAAAGCAACATTAACACTGCATCTAAAAAAAATGTTTCCTTTGGCGATGATTGCGGTTACACACCTGATTGGTACAAGCCATCTAACGCAATGACTGATATGAGAAATAGAGGTTATATCATACAAGGTTACGACAACAGAGATGCATTTGAAAGATTTTATGATGATGTAAGCAAAGAACTCGCAATCAGAGCAAAGCAACCCGGTGCGGTATGGTTTAGCGAATATCAAAAGAATCCTGCCTATCAAGATAACAGAGCAATAAAACGCACCGTACACAACTGGAATTTTTCAAGAGAAGATGTAACAGTTTTACTGTCAAAATTTTGGGATAGAAATAAAAATAACACATTCAACGATACAAAAGGAGCGGTTACAAATTTCCTTACAAATTCAGAAGGAATGAAAAAACCTAACTTTTTCCAGATGTTTTTACCCAAATTTACACCTTACATTGAAAAGGATTCATTACTTACTGATGTCGTACAATTATTCTTAAAAGACGGAAGACATAGGCTAAGATAAGAATTATTTAAATTGAAATAATAATTAAAGGGTAAGCTGAAGCTGCTTACCCTTTAATAATTTAAAGAACAATTGATTTTGTCAAAAAAAATACCCTGGATTGGATTCGAACCAATGACCTACCGCTTAGAAGGCGGTTGCTCTATCCAGCTGAGCTACCAAGGCATAATAAAGTATTCAAACTATATCTTATTTATAGCATATAAAAATTTTCATGCAACTTATATTTATAGAAAGTTTAGACTTTACATTTAAATATTTTTCTATTAATATAATCTTACTCAAATCAATATATGATACTCCTTGGAGGAGTGCCAGAGCGGTTGATTGGAGCAGTCTTGAAAACTGTCGTACGTTTGTAGCGTACCGTGGGTTCGAATCCCACCTCCTCCTCCATTTAAAAAGCCTTTTGCAAATAGCAAAAGGCTTTTAATTTATGATTATTCATATTAAACTCTTAATTTGCATAATGCAGGTAAATATTCTCTAAGAGGCTTATCAACTGTACCTCTATCAAGTTCATTTATCATAAACGATGCTGTCGGTGTATACCATGTAACAGCCTCCTCATCAGTCATAATTCCGAGTCTGTTGTAACCGTATTTTTCTTTAAAACTTTTTGATGGATTATCCAAATCAACGGATATTCCTCTTTTTAACACTTCATATCGTATTAAAGTACCATCTTCGCAAAGTGTTGTACCTTTTTTCTTACCAAGTGCGAGAAGATTTTCTCTCGCTTTATTTACAAGAGCGACCGTATCATCATACAGTACATCTCCACCGTTGTCCCCGCCAAATATATCTGCCCAAAAGCCTTTAAATGAGACATTAGACTGTTGCGTTTGGATAGATTGAGCTGCAACCGACTCAACCGGTTGAGATGCATTTCTTTTGATTTTCGTTTGGTAAGCTGCAGGTGCAGCAAAATTAATTCTTTGAATCATACACAATTCTCCCTATTCTTTTTCTTATACAAAACTCCTAAAAAAATTTTTTGCCAGAAAACTAATATTATTTTAAATTATATTAACACTTTTGATAAGTTGCAAAATTGTTAACAAAAATAAAAAAGAATAGATTTTTATAATTTTTTTTTAATATTTAATGATTTTGGTGATATACAACATAATAGAATAACAATGTATATAATTAACCATAAATAAAACACAAAAGAGTTAGCACAGCTATGAATCTTATATCCGTTTTTCGGGTTCTTTTTATATGCCAGCAATTTATTAAATTCATTTTGATAGAACTCATTGAGTTCACTGTCTAATATCAGGGTTGAACTTAAAACATAAAAAATAAACGGATCTTTGCCATCATATTTTATTCTGGCATGATCGTGTTTGGATAAATCCATTGACTTATTAAGTTCTATATTTGAATATAAATTTAGTTTCAAATATCTTGTAAAAACAAATTTGTTGAAAAATTCGTGTTCAATTCTGCAATTAAATTGTTCATTACATACCATAGTCTCTCTGGTAGGATGAAAATAAACTATCCAGAAAAAACTTAATAAAACAACTATTATTTGTACAGCACGTATTTTTAATAAATTAAAGATACCTAAATCTGATTGATCAGCTAATTTAAGTATTCTACGGATATGTTTATTTTTGGGATCAGCTAAAAGAAGCTGATTGCAAAGTTTTATGCATTCATTATACTTATTTAACCCCAACAAAATTTCCGCCTTAGCTGTCAAAAATTCTATATCTTGGCTGTATTTTAAACAATGATTGCACAACTCCATTGCATCATTGTATTTACCTGAGCAGCTAAGCACATCAATTTTAAATTTTAAGGCGTATTTATTATCAGGCTCTTCTTGCAAAATAGAATTCAATTTTGATAATACAACTTCATAATTTTCTTTTTCATAATCATCAAAAAGCATATCATTTAATTCATTTTCGCTGTACATCTTCTATACCTGTATTATTAGAAACCAATGTAGTGATTATATATAAAAAGCTTTATATTTACAAATAATGCAAAATATTTAAATATAAATATTTTTATAATAATATGTAGCATATGACTGATGATTTAAAAAGAACACTATCTCTCCCCGATGCAATATCTATAGTAGCAGGCTCAATGATAGGCTGCGGTATATTTATCGTATCATCTGACATTGCGAGACAGGTAAATTCAGGATTGCTTCTGATTTTAATCTGGGCTATAGCAGGATTTATAACGCTATGCGGCGGTCTTTCTTTATGCGAGCTTGCCTCCGGTATAACTGATGAAGGCGGGCAATATGTGTATTTAAAAAAGATATTTAACGAGTTAATTGCTTTTTTATACGGATGGACTCTTTTTCTTGTAATACAAACAGGAACAATTGCTGCTGTGTGTGTGGCTTTTGCAAAGTTTTTCGGAATAATTGCACCTGCCATAAGCACAACAAATATCCTATTCCATATAGGAAGTTTTAATTTTTCTACACAGCAGTTATTTGCTATTTTAACAGTAATTTTTTTAAGCTTCCTAAACTCAAGAGGTATAAAATACGGCGTAGTAACACAAAACATCTTTACGGTAACAAAGGTTTTATCACTCAGTGCAATAGTTGTTATAGGATTGATTTTTGGTTTTAAATTTCCGGTTTTATTTAATAATTTAAGAATGCCTGTTGAATTAAATTTTTCCACAATCAATACAATAGCCGTGGCAATTGTAGGAGCGTTGTTTGCATCCATAACCTGGAACAATATAACATTCATAGCAGGAGAAGTAAAAAATCCTCAAAAAAACATACCAAGGGCACTAATATACGGTGTTGCTCTTGTAGTTTCTTTATATCTTCTGATAAATCTAATTTACATAGGAGTTTTGCCGATAGAAGAAATTAAAAATGCTCCTCAGGATATAGTTGCAGCAAGAACTGTCGCAGAAATTTTCGGCACAATAGGCAAAGACATAATTGCAGTAATTATTATGATATCGGCATTCGGTTGTGCAAACGGAATGATACTCACAGGCTCACGTGTATATTACAAAATGGCCAAAGACAGAGCATTTTTCCGGCCGCTTGCTGTAATAAACAGGAAAACGAAAGTTCCTGTAAATTCTCTTTGGGCACAGTGTATATGGATTTGTGTACTAATATTATGGGGAAATTATTCAGAGCTTCTTGATTTTGTTATTTATGCTTCACTAATATTTTATATACTTGTTACGGCAGGAGTATTTGTATACAGAAAAAAATTCAGCAGTAACAGTGGATTTAAAATAAATAATTTTTTCCCCGTAACATTTTTAATTCTTGCAACATATATTGTTATATGCCTTACAATATATAAACCGCTATACACAATACCGGGATTGTTTATAACAATCGCCGGCATACCTGTGTTTTATGTTTGGAAAAAACTTTCCTAAATATAATCGCAACTGTCATCATACAATTCGCCTAAAGCCTCATAATCATCATAATCAATGGGCTCAGGTTTTTCGTAAAAGTCTCTTATATCAAGACATGCCGGATCGAGGCCATGGTCTCTGGCATAATGGACCTTTCTGTTAAAAGCATCAAAGCGGGCACGTTCTTCCTGTGCCTTTCTGATGTTTTCAAAGTATTCTCTTTCAGCACGTGCTTCAGCAGATTCATATTTTCTTGAAGGATTACCAGCAAAACTTTGATGTGAAGTTCTAATATTACTGTTGATTTTGTTCGGTTTAGAATTTTTATTATATGTAAAATTCATACCCGAATAGATTGGCAATATAGACATATAGTGCTCCTTAGGTGTTTTGGGGTAACTATTTTTTAAAATTGACAGGTTTAGTAATTATTTTATCAAATTTATCAAACGTAGTCGAATCTATTATATAAATAGGAGGATTTTTCGCAATAGCCTGATTATCAGAGACATCAGAATTATTTACATTCGTCTTGTTATTAGTATTCTGTTGTACATTTTCTTTTGTATCAGATTTATTTGCTTTTCTTGCCTCCATTTTCTCCAACTGTTTTTTAAATACATCAGCAAGAGGAGTAGCAACACTCGGAGTGATAATACGTTTGCATATTATCTGTGAAAATACCAATACTGATATTACTGCAAAACCGGCATTTGCCCATTTAAATGCTTTATTGCTAAGAATATGTTCAACAGCCTTTTGTGTTGTTTTAACACCGTTTTTAGAAAGAGTTTCATACATTCTTTCAGCAGCATTATTATTGAATAATTTTCCAAACCACTTATTAAAAAGCATAGGAGAATATTTCTTTACGACAGGTGCAGATAATAAAGGAACAACAACATTCATAATGCCATTCGATAAGTCTAAAGAAGTTACAAAATTTCTTTTATCATCAGGAATTTTTTTATTATGATAACTCTGCGTCGTATAATAATAACAATTTACAATATCTTTAGTGATTGTAGAAATTAAAGCAAGATTCGCAGCAGCAGCAGTCGGGTTATCCGGAATCATTTTCTTTAATAACTTAGTATTAAAAAGATTGTTATATAGATTTTTACCGCTAATTACAGGAGCCATTATTTAGCCTCCTTTACTTTGTCAGTCTGTTCTTGTAGAGCATTTGCCTTTTCTTTTTTTGCAGCACTTAAATTAGGGAAGAATTTTTCCATTATTCTCGGATAAGACCAGTTAAGAATTCCACAGGCAATAGGAAGAATTGCCAAACCGACCAGAACACCGCTTCTATCTTTCCAACCCTTTAATTTTGCTTCGGATTTATTAATTCTTGTATTCAACCATTTTTTGATTTTTACACTTCTTTCAGCATCTTCAAGAGTGTCACCGTGGAATTTTATATTTTCTATGCTGCCGGCTTTAAAAATTTTATTGTACGCATATTCTGTTATTTTTTCAGCTTCCGTTTTAAGTTCTTCTGATTTTGCAACAATTTCATCGTATTTTACTTTCAACTTTTGCAGTTTAGCATCATAAATTTTCTTTGATAATTCTTGAATTTCCTTTTCAATTGCTTCAACTGCCTTATGATTAGCTTCTGCATCATTTGTTAATTTATATTTTTCTCTAATTTGAAGCTTACCCTTTTCAAAATCAGATATCATTTCTTTTAAAACCTTGGAAGATTTGAATTTAACCTTAGCTTCCATGGCAATTGCTTCTTCCAGTTCTTTTATAGCAACATCCTCTGCCTTGCTGTTAATTGCATCATGTATTAAAGTTTTATCAAGCTGTTTTGCTTTAATTAAATTTTTACCTTTTGATTTAAAATCATTATAATTTTTGAATAAATTCAACTCTTCGTCCGTAAAATTGAATTTATTTTTTAAGACATCTTTAAAGACAACATTTTTCATTTGTTCAACTTCAGAAGGTTTGACAATATCCTTCATAGAAATTGTCGATATGTCCATATTTTGTCTTAAATTTTTAAGCTGGTTATAATAAGCTTCGTCCTGAAGTTGAATAATTCTGTCAGCAATCCATTCGGATTTCCTTTGAGGCAGTATACCGTCTCTTATACATTGAGCCTTGTAAGACTTATATTCTTCTTTGACTCTTGGTCTGAGGACTGAAGCCGGTGGCTTTGCGCTCAAATCCATTTCATCAGCGCCCAAAAATGCAGCATGCGAATCAATCCATTTATTATAGTTTTTCATTACAAAAAGCTGCGTCGCAAGTGTAATACCAGCAGAAATTGGTTGTCTTAGCGCCGTATATTCTTTACTTTTTATATCTTCTTTGGAGAAAGGGTTAAAAGCTATAAATATCGGGGCAACACCTGCCGTACCTATGGCAGTAACAAGGTTATTCAGTGTTTCACCGCTATTTAAATATAAAGACATCAATAACTTTTGTGTACCTTTAGAATTACGGTAAACAGCATTTCCCAAATCTCTTACTTCCTTATAACACCTAGGAGAATAAGCGCTTTTAAATGCCGGTCTATAATTTGCCGTAGAATTTTTCTGCGGCGTCAAAACCCTATTTAAATTTGCTTGTACTTTCATGTCCCCACCTTAAACACACTTCTATATATATAAAAACGGTGAAAATTTTAATTTGCGCATAAATCCCTGAAATGTTAAGTAATATTACAACCTAAAATTACAATGAATAGACGACACATATTTATAATATAACAGACAAAAAAAAAGTTAAGTTAATTTTAACTTATATTAAAAAAAGTATTAAAATATCTTAAATTTCTTTACTATTTAATTTTTTTAAAATACTATAATTATTAAGTTGTAATATAAATAACCTTTCGGTAAAAAAGATTAGATTGAAAGAGGAAAATAAGTGGAAAATTTCGGACCAGATATCTTTGGAAGAAGAGATAAGGAACAAGAAACTGAAACTCCGCAAGCATCAAATGTAGCGGACATTAAAGTTATAGGTGCCGGCGGCGGCGGCGGTAATGCCGTAAACAGAATGATAAAAGCCGGTCTTACAGGCGTCGATTTCTGGGCAATGAATACAGATGCACAAGTTCTGAAAATGTCATTGGCAGAAAATAGAATTCAACTCGGCAGTAAATTGACAGAAGGTCTTGGCGCAGGCGGTGACCCTTCAGTTGGTGAAAAAGCTGCTGAAGAAACAAGAGACCAGATTGTCCAAGCTCTGGATGGCGCAGATATGGTATTTGTTACCGCAGGCATGGGCGGTGGTACAGGTACAGGTGCAGCTCCTGTTGTTGCAAAAATTGCAAAAGAACTTGGTGCATTAACAATCGGTGTTGTTACAAAGCCTTTCAGCTTTGAAGGCAAAAGAAGAATGAATCAGGCTATGCAGGGTCTTGAAAAATTAAAAGAAACCGTAGATGCTCTGATTGTTATTCCTAACGACAAACTGCTTGAAGTAGTTGAAAGAAGAACAACAATGAAAGAAGCTTTTCAAGTAGTTGATGAAGTCCTTTTAAGAGGTGTACAGGGTATATCTGATATAATCACAGTACCTGGTATGATCAACGTTGACTTTGCTGATGTTAAAGCAGTAATGCAATCAAGCGGTTCAGCTTTAATGGGTATAGGCAGAGGCACAGGCGAAGGAAGAGCAATGGAAGCAGCAAAACTTGCTATCAATTCACCATTACTGGAGACTTCCATAAACGGTGCATCCGGTATTATTATGAATGTTACAGGCGGCTCAGATATGACACTGCATGAAGTAACTGAAGCTGCTCAGGTAATCCATGACGCAATTGCAGAAGATGCAATTTTCACATTCGGTTCTGTTATTGATGACAGAATTCAGGGTGAAATTCAAATTACGGTTATTGCTACAGGATTTGAAATGAAAACACCTGAATTGGCTTCAAAGAAAGAATCTGTAAAATCACTTAGTGCAGCAGATTTCTTCTCAAGCTCATTTAATACAGGAAATTCTGCAGTGAATAGTACTCCTTCATTAAATCCTGGAACACCGCAGCCAAAACCTGCTATTTCACCTCAAAAAACACAAAATGACTTGATGAGTATTATTGATATTCCTCCATTTTTACAAAAGTAGAGGTGTGTAATCAAATAAAAATAAAAAGGACATTGCGCAAACAAATGTCCTTTTATTTTTAATAATTTTGAATTATATACAAAAAAAAGCCCCAAAGGTAAAACCTAAAGGGCTCTTTTATAAAAAACAAATAACTACTTAACAGCTTCTTTGAATTTTTTACCAGCTGAGAAAGCAGGAACTGTTTTAGCAGCAATTTTAATTGTAGCACCTGTTTGAGGGTTACGGCCAGAACGAGCAGCTCTTTTTCTGGGTTCAAAAGTACCGAAACCAACCAAAGTAACTTTTTGACCTTTAGAAACAGCTTTAGTAACAGTTTCTAATGTAGCAGCCAAAACATCTGCTGCAGCTTTTTGTGAAACTTTAGCTTTTTTTGCAACTTCTTTTACTAATTCTTCTTTGTTCATAAGAACCTCCTTTTTGTTAACAAAGTCTATTATATCTATTTTTGGCATTTTAGCAAGCATTTTTAATATAAAAATACAAGAATTTTTAATTTATTATTAGTTTTACGATAGTAGCACAATTCAAAACACGCTTGTAGAGCGCAAATACAAAAAATATATTAAAGAGCCCAGGATGGATCGAGACGTCCAAATTTTACATTATTGTAATAATAAGTTAAGATTTGATACGCATTGTAACCTTGTTTTGCAAGATTGTTAGCACCATGCTGACTCATTCCGAGACCATGCCCGTTTTTCTTAACACCGTCATCAAAAGACGGAACTGATTTTAGATATGGTAAATCTTTATTCCATACAGCACCTGCATTAACAGTATGACCGCCTGCCGAAGCAGAATAATAAGCAGGAATTACTTTTTGATTATAAGTAATAACTATACCTTTAGTTTCAAGCACGGCGCTGTTTGTAGTCGCAGTTTCGGCAGAAGCACCGCCATAAGCCTGATCTTCCGGTGTATCTTTTAGATCATAGCCTCTTGATGCTCTTTTACCCCTATTTGCTATTGCATAACTTCTTGCGGCAATAGCCTGAGCCTTGAGCGCCTCGTAATTCCATTTTGAAGGCATTTCAGAAGGAACAACACCGAGCATGTAATCTTCTAACGGTAAATTATTAATTACAACGAGCTCACCGCCTCGGTTTTCAATAATGAACTCACCTCTGTACCAGCGGCGTTTTGTGGAAATAAACCCTTTTTCAGCAGGTTTTATGACTATTCTTGCAATATTTAAATTAAACCACTGACCGTTTAACTCAATTGATATTGTATTACCTGATGCCTTAAAAGGATAAGGCTTCATTGCTTTTAATTTATAGAATGCTTTGTTATGCAATGGACTGATTAAATCAGCATCTTTACTTGTTCCGACAGATACCTGTGACGCACCGTCAACTATACCTATTTTCATAGCTGATACAGGTTGTGCACAAAAAAAGGGCAAGACACATAATGCTATTAATAAAACTAATCTATATCCAATCATTTTAACAAGTTTCAGCTTTTTCCAAAAAACCAATTATAGCAATTGCAATTTGTTTTCTTGTATCATCATCCGCAGCCTTTAAATAATCAAAAGCCGTAGACAATTCTTCGGAAGAGTCATACCATCTGTTAAGAACATAATTAAAAGCACCAAGCAGATTGCTTTTCAGTGTAACTCCATAATCCTCAGCCTTAGTTTTTATAAACTCTGCACATCTTTTTTGAGTATTAGGATTAGAGTTTTTAATAAGGCTTATCGCAAGACTTAGTGTTGGTTCTTTATCATACCAGCGTTTATTTTCCATGATATTTCTCCCGCTAGTAATATTATAGCATTAAAAAAAATATGAATTACATAATGTGTTTGTATTATAATTATTGGCATACATAATACTTTTGAGGAATAAATTCGTATGAATAAATATTTATTAGAAATCGGAACAGAAGAATTACCTTATAAATTTGTAAATACAGGTGTTGCACAGCTAAAATCCAGTTTTGAAAAATTATTAAAGGAAAATCAAATTGATTTTACAGAAATAAAATCTTATTCAACACCAAGAAGATTGACAATAATTATAGAAGGATTTGAAGAAAAGCAGCCTGATACTGTCAAAACTGTAAAAGGCCCGATTTTAAATATTGCATACGATGAAAACGGGAATTTAACAAAAGCAGGACAAGGATTTGCAAAGAAAAACGGCGTTGACGAATCTTCATTATATAAAGAGGACAACTATGTTTGGGCAAAAGTGGAACAAAAAGGCAAGTCCATAAAAGATATCCTTGAGGAAAATGCAGAAAAAATTGTTTTAAAAATGCAAGGTCCCTACTTTATGAGATGGGCTGATCTTGATGTAAAATTTCAAAGACCGATAAGATGGGTTGTTTCACTTTTAAATGATGATGAACTCAAAATCAAAATAGCTGATGTAGAATCATCAAGATTTTCAAGAGGTCACAGATTTAAATCCGATAAAGTTGAAATAAAGAATCCTGATCATTATGAAAAAGCTCTCTTTGAAAACAACGTAATTGTTGATTATGAAAAAAGGAAAGCAACCATTATTGAATCTGCTAAAAAAGCAGCTGCAGAAATAAACGCAGAAGTATATATGGAAGAGGGCCTGTTAGAAGAAGTCACAAATATCTGTGAATGGCCTGTACCGGTAATATGCAATTTTGACAAAAAATATCTTGATATTCCCGAGAAAGTTACCGTAACAGTTATGGCCGTTCATCAAAGATACTTCCCCCTGTATCAAAAAAAAGAGCAGGGAGGAAAGCTTCTTAACAGCTTTATAACAATTACAAACTATATCGGTAGCAACTTTGAAAACATAAAAGCCGGTAACGAAAGAGTTGTTGTAGCAAGACTTGATGATGCCATTTTCTTCTTTAAAGAAGACACAAAAATACCTTTTGAAAATTACGTTGAAAAATTAAAGGGTATTACCTTCCAGAAGGGCATGGGCTCTATGTATGACAAAACACAGAGAATAATCAAATTGTCTGAAAGTCTTGCTCAAAAGCTTAATGCGCCATTGGAAACAGTTAAAAGAACAGCTCTTTTATGTAAAGCTGACCTTGTTACAAGCCTTGTTTTTGAATTTACAGAGCTTCAGGGCTTTATAGGTTCTGATTATGCATTCAACTCCGGAGAGAAAAAAGAAGTTGTACAAGGTATAAAAGAACACTACTATCCGCTTGGTTCAAATTCAGAACTGGCTGAATCAATAGAAGGACAGATTGTAGGTATTGCGGATAAAATAGATACAATTGTTGCAGTATTTGCAGAAGGCAAAAAGCCGACAGGCTCTGCCGACCCTCTCGGTGTTAGACGTGCAACGCTCGGAATAATAAAAACAGTTATTCAAAAGGGCCTTGATATTGATTTGGAAGACTTAATCAAACAATCAATTAATTTAATGCCTGTTGAAATTAAAGACAAAAATTCTTTATTTAATGAAGTTAAAAATTTCTTTGAAAACAGACTGAGTATCTACTATACGGAAAAATACAGACACGATATTGTAGATGCCTGCATATCAAACAAATCTGTTTTGTCTGACCTGAAAGACTTTGCTGCAAGAGTAGAGTTCTTATCGCAAAAGATAAACTCACCAGACTTTAATGAATTAAACGAAGCAGCAAACAGAATTGTCAGAATTACAAAGGATTATCAAACAGAGCAATTGCCTGATAAGGCATTGTTTAATAATCCTGCAGAATCGAAACTTATGGAATACACAATTTCCATTGACCCTGATAAGTTGGATTATCGAGAACTATACAACGAACTTTCAAAAGCGGTTTGCGCAATTGATGAGTTTTTTGACAAAGTTCTTGTCATGGATAAAGACGAAAAAGTCAAAGAGAACAGACTGGCCCTTCTTTATTCAATAAAGAAAAAATTTGATAAAATTGCAGATTTTTCAAAATTAGTAATCTGACAAACAGCAAAATGGAAATGATAAGACTTTTTATGGGCATATTACTTCTAATATGCCTTATTTTAAATGTAGATTTTAAAAAATTACATAATATATATGAAGAGCAAAAAATCCTCAATGAGACAATTGAGGCATCATCACCATTGGGTATATATGTAAAAGACTTTAAAGGACGTGTAAAAATAGTAGAAGTGCTGGATTATACTCCGGCATATAACGCAGGCCTTGAACCAGGAGACAGAATTTTAAAAGTAAACGGATGCTCTATAAAAAGCGTAAAAAATTTTTTTGAATGTATAGAAGATGCAGACTTGGAAAAACCCGTTAATCTTGTTGTATACAGGGTTGATAGCTGTTCGACCTTTCCTGTTGATATAGTGCCTTTTAAGACGAGTTGTAAATAATGCTGACTTAATTATTGCATTTGTGTTATTTTATTGTTATAAAAAAAAGGCACTTTGTGCATGTGGTAGATTAGTGATTAAACAAAGGAGAATTATGGGATTACCTAAAGTAGCATATTTTTCAATGGAAATAGCATTAGACCAGTCTTTGAGCACTTACTCAGGAGGATTGGGATTTTTGGCAGGTTCACACATGCTTTCTGCCGGTTATCTGCAGCTTCCGATGGTAGGCGTAACAATGTTATGGTCTTACGGATACTACAACCAGAGAATTAACGAAGAAGGCAACGTTGATGTTGCATATATAAGAAAACACTACGACTTTTTACAGGATGTAGATGCACAGGTGACTGTAAAAGTTTTCGGAGAAGACGTTATTGTAAAAGCATACAGAGTAGACCCTGATTTATTCGGCTCTTGCCCTGTTTACCTTTTAACAACTGATATTGAAGAAAACTCTGAATGGGCACGTTCAATTTCACACAAACTGTATGACGGTAATGAAAAAATCAGAATTGCACAGGAAACTATTCTCGGTGTAGGCGGTATCAGACTTCTTCAAGCAATCAAATATGATTTTGAATGCGTACACATGAATGAAGGGCATGCTCTTCCTGCAGCATTTGAATTGTTGCAGCAAAATAACGGTGACCTTGAAAAAACAAAAAGACAGGTTGTATTTACTACTCACACGCCTGTTGCTGCCGGCAACGAAGTTCACTGGGTTGATACACTTATGGAAGGCGGATTCTTTGCAGGATGTTCAAGAGAAAGAGCTGTTGAACTCGGCGGCGAACACTTCTCATTAACTGTTGCTGCACTCAGAATGAGCCGTATAGCTAACGCCGTATCACAATTACACGGCCTTGTTTCTAACAAAATGTGGAACTGGGTTGAAGGCAGATGTCCTATACGTGCTATCACAAACGCTGTTAACCTCCATTACTGGCAGGATGAAAGAATTAAAAATGCAAAAACTTTGCAAGATCTTTTAGACGCAAAAGTAGAAATGAAAAGAGAAGTTTTCAGCTATATTGCTAATACAACCGGTAAAAGATTTGATCCTAATGTATTAACGATTACTTGGGCAAGAAGATTTGCAGATTACAAACGTGCATGGCTCATTTTTATGGACATGGACAGAATTTTAAAACTTTTAAATGCAAACAAAGTTCAATTAATTTTTGCAGGTAAATTCCATCCGGATGATGCAATGGGCCGCGAAATGTTCAATAACATTCTGCACAAATCATATAACATTAAAAATGTTGCAGTTTTGGCAGGTTATGAACTCGAATTAAGCGGTAAACTCAAAAGAGCAACTGATGTTTGGTTAAACACACCTATCAGACCGTTGGAAGCATCAGGAACATCAGGTATGTCAGCAAACGCTAACGGTGCAGTTCACCTTTCAATATTTGACGGATGGACTGTAGAAGGTACATTCCCGGGAATCAACGGCTATACTGTAGAATATCCGGGGCTTGATGATGATATTCCTTGGGAAGAACGCCACTGGAAAGATCATGACTGCATTATGGACATCATTGAAAACCAGATCATTCCTACATACTATGACAACAAAATGGAATGGGCAAGAATGATGAGACAAGCTGTCAGAACTTCAGAAGCATACTTTAACTCTGACAGAATGGTTATAGAATACTTCAACAGAATCTACAAACCAATCGCTCATGAAAGTCCTAAAGAAGGCGGATTAAACACTAATGCACAGGATATGACCGTTGATCCGTCTCAAAAAGAAGCACCGAATATGGATGCTTGGACATATTCTAATATCAAATAAATAATTTAAACTAATAAAAAGAGGCTTTTCAAAATATTGGAAAGTCTCTTTTTTTATACTTTAAGAGAACGAGATTTTCGATAAATACTTTATTTCTAATACTTTTATAATATAATTATGCTATAGATTAGGAAAATACGTCGTAAAATAGGAATAAGGATAATTAAAATGAAAACAACAATTGAAAAATTAGAAAATAACATAGTAAAACTGGACATTGAAATTGATGCTGATACGGCAGAAAAAGAATACAACAAAGCATGCAAAAGATTAGCTCAGAGAGTAAATATTCCGGGATTCAGAAAAGGCAAAGCGCCAAGAGCAATTTTGGAAAAAAATATAGGTGCAGAAACTATTAAGCACGATGTATTGGAATATTTGCTTCCGAATGCATTTTCATCTGCAATAAAAGATAATGGATTGAATGTTATAACAGAACCTGCTGTTGAATCATATAATTTTGAAATCGGCAAACCTGTTACTGTTGTTGCAAAAGTTGAACTGAAACCGGAAGTAAAGTTTGAACAGTATAAAGACCTCGAGATAAAGGTAGAAGAGTTCAAAACTCCTGAAAATGCAATGGAAAAAGAAATTGATGAATTACTTGAAAAATTTACAACACTAAAAACAGTTGAAGACAGAGAAACAACAGACAAAGATGTTGTAATGATGGATTTTGAAGGCAGTGTTGACGGCGAACTTATTAAAGGCGGCGCTGCAAAGAATTATATGCTTGATTTAGAACACAGCAACTTTATTCCTGGTTTTGCAGAGCAACTTGTAGGGCACAAAAAGGACGAAGAATTTACAATTGATGTAACATTCCCTGAAAACTACCATGATGAAAAATTGAACGGCAAGCCGGCACAGTTTAAAATCAAAATTAATGAAATAAAAGAAAAGGTAAAACCCGAATTAAATGATGAACTTGCTAAAAAAGTCGGCAACTTCAAAACAGTTGATGAATTAAAAGCAGATATTCAAAAATATTTAGATAATACTGCAAAAATTGAAAATGATAAAAGAAGTGCAGAAAAAGTATTCGAAACAATTCTTTCAAAAATGACAGTTGATGTGCAGCCTACAATGATTGAAAGAGAAAAGCAGGCACTTGTTTCTGACTTCAAACAAAAAGTTGCACAATCCGGTGTTGATTGGGAAGAAGTTCTCAAAAAAGACGGACCTGAAAAAATTGATGAAGAGCTGAAAGCAGAAGCTCTTAAAAGAATCAAAAATTCATTAATGTTGTCCGAAATAGCAAGACTTGAAAATATTCAGGTTACACCGCAGGATTTGGAACAAAAAATAGCCGAGCTGGCTATGATGTATCAAACAGACAAAAGTACTATATTTAAAGAAATATCTAAAAATGTAGCACTTATTCAATCACTTACACAGCAAGCACTGACACAAAAGGTTACAAGATTCCTTCTTGATAACAACAAAATTGAATTCGTTGCAGAAGTCAAAAAGTAGATTATAATAATAGTAATTAGTATTTTAAAACGGAAAACGAAAGGGCTAAAATATGAGCTTTGTACCAACAGTAGTAGAACAATCAAGCCGTGGTGAACGCGCATTTGACATATTTTCGAGATTGCTTAGAGAAAGAATCATCTTTTTGGGCACACCTATAGATGATATGGTAGCTAATCTTGTTGTTGCTCAGATGCTGCTGTTAGACTCAGAAAATCCGGAAAAGGATATCATGTTATACATCAACTCACCAGGAGGCAGTGTTACAGCAGGTTTTGCAATATATGATACTATGCAGCACATCCGTTCAGATGTATCTACTATTTGTCTTGGACAGGCCGCTTCAATGGGTGCTTTTTTGCTTTCCTCAGGTACTAAAGGTAAAAGATTAGCACTTCCTCATTCAAGAGTGTTAATTCACCAGCCTTTAGGAGGTGCTCAAGGTCAGGCAACAGATATTGAAATTCAAGCTGCAGAAATCTTGAGAATCAAAAAAGCTTTGAATGAAATTCTTGCTTCAAATACAGGACAGTCTATTAAAAAGATTGAAAAAGATACTGACAGAGATTATATCATGACTCCGGAAGAAGCTCTGGAATATGGTATGATTGACAAAGTTGTGTCTATGGACAAACATCCGAAAGCTGAGTAATTCAGCATAAAATAGGAGAAATGTAATGGTTAAACACGATGACAGCCGTCTAAAATGTTCATTTTGCGGAAAAACTCAGGATCAAGTAAAAAAATTGATTGCCGGCCCTGAAGTATATATCTGCGATGAATGCGTTGAATTATGCAACGAAATTTTGGACGAAGAATTTTTCGAAAATAAAGAAAAAGGTGAAAAAGAAGAGCACAAAGATGCTGATATTTCATCTGTACCCAAACCGCATGAAATCAAAGCTTATCTTGATCAGCATATCGTAGGTCAGGATGATGCCAAAAAGGTTCTGTCAGTTGCAGTTTACAACCATTACAAAAGAATTGCCCACAATACAACAGAAAAGGATTCAAGCGGTATAGAAATACAAAAAAGTAACATACTACTTGTTGGTCCTACAGGTTCAGGTAAAACTCTGCTTGCACAAACACTGGCAAAAATGCTGGATGTACCGTTTGCGGTTGCAGATGCTACAACACTTACAGAAGCCGGTTATGTGGGCGATGATGTAGAAAATATTTTGCTAAGACTGTATCAAAGTGCTGATTTTGATGCACAAAAAGCAGAAAGAGGTATTATCTACATTGATGAAATTGATAAGATAGCAAGAAAATCAGAAAACCCGAGTATAACAAGAGATGTATCCGGCGAAGGTGTACAGCAGGCCCTTTTAAAAATGATAGAAGGCACAGTTGCCAATGTACCTCCGCAAGGCGGTAGAAAACACCCTCATCAGGAATTTATTCAGATAGATACAAAGAACATTCTGTTCATAGTCGGCGGTGCATTTGTAGGACTGGATAAAATTGTTGAAAGAAGAGCCGGTGAAGGCACATCTCTCGGGTTTGGCGCAAAAGCACCGGCAACAGCAGCAGAAAAAGAAATTGCTGCACAAAAGATGCTCAAGAAATTACAGCCTGAGGATCTTCTTAAATTCGGTTTAATCCCTGAGTTTATCGGACGTGTACCTATATATGCTGTTTTAGATCAGCTTGATGAAGCAACATTAAAAATGATTTTGACAGAGCCTAAAAATGCTATTATCAAACAGTATCAGTGTCTGTTAAAAATGGATAATGTTGATCTTAAATTTGAGCCGGAAGCTATTGATTTGATTGCAAAAGAAGCAATTAAGCGTAAAACCGGTGCACGTGCTCTGCGCTCAATCGTTGAAGAACTCATGCTTAATATTATGTATGAAGTTCCTTCACAAGAAAATGTTCACGAATTTACGGTAACAGCTGAAATGGTGAAAAAAAGAGACAATGTTGCAGAGTTAATAAAACTTCCGCAAAAGAAAGATAAAGAGGATGCGGAAACAGAAACTCACGAAGAAATAGCTTAAAAAAGAACTCCGATTTTTCGGAGTTCTTTTTTATTAAAAACTAACTTCATTTTTAAGTTTAATATAAATTATTTAGCAGCTTTAAGATATTCATCAATTGCCTTTGCAGCACGTTTACCGGCACCCATTGCATTAATAGCATTTGACTCACCGGTCGGAGCAACGTCACCGCCTGCATATACCCCGGGGATAGATGTTTCACCGGTTTGAGGATTAACAATAATATAGCCTTTGTTATTTGTTTCCAGACTCAAACCTTCGCTTTGAGCAGACGACTGTATAATCGGATTTGGACCGGTGCCAAGCGCAACGATGACCGCATCAAGCTCAATTGTAACAGATTCACCAGTCGGAACAGGTCTTCTTCTTCCCGATTCATCAGGCTCGCCAAGTTTCATCAAATCAAATTTCATTGCTTTTACATAGCCGTCTTCTCCGATAATTTCAGAAGGAGCATGCAAAAACTTAAATACAACGCCTTCTTCTTTAGCGTGTCTGATTTCTTCAAGTCTTGCAGGGAGCTCTGCTTCTGTTCTTCTATAAGCAATATAAACCTCTTTATAGCCTACACGAACAGCAGTTCTTGCAGCATCCATTGCAACATTACCGCCGCCGATTACAGCAACTTTTTCACCAACCTTAAGCGGCGTTGGTGTTGTTTCTTCATTGGCATGCATAAGGTTTACTCTTGTCAAAAACTCATTAGCACTGTAAACACCGTTGAGATTTTCGCCCGGTATGTGCATCATCTTTGGCAAACCTGCGCCGGAGCATAAAAATATTGCATCAAAACCGTCTTCTTTTAGCTGATTAATAGTTACAGATTTACCGACTATAACATTTTTTTCAAACTTAACGCCTATATTTTTTAAGCCGTCCAGTTCTCTGTCAAGAACTGTTCTTGGAAGTCTAAAAGGAGGAATACCGTATCTTAATACACCGCCTAGTTCATGCAAAGCTTCAAAAACAGTAACATCATATCCTGCTTTTCTTAAATCAGCAGCGGCAGTGATACCTGCACAACCAGAACCGACTATGGCAACTTTTTTGCCGCAATCATTTATCTTGCCGGTCTTAGCATCAGTCTTGTCTCCTACATATCTTTCCAATGCGCCAATAGCAACAGGTTTGCCTTTTATACCGAGTACACAGTTGCCTTCACATTGGCGTTCTTGAGGACAAACTCTTCCGCAGACAGAAGGCAGCATGCTTGTTTGCCTGATAATATCACCGGCTTTTTCAATATCTCCTTCTTTGAGAGCTGCAATAAAGTCAGGAATTTGTATATTTACAGGACAACCCTGTACACATTTTGCATTTTTACAGTGTAAACATCTTGAGGCCTCGATGGCTGCTTGTTCATCTGTAAAGTTGCTTTCTACAGCCTCAAAATTTGTTCTTCTTATCTGCGGGTCCTGTTCAACAGGATGTTGTCTGTCTGCTCTTTCCATTTATGCTCTCCATCATCCATAACTCACAATTAAATTATAATATATAAATATAATCATTAAACATCGAGATACTTTTCAAGCTCCCATGGGGTTACCTGTTTTCTGTATTCATTCCACTCTATTCTTTTGGAACTTAAAAATTCATTAAAAATATAATCCCCAAGAGCAACTCGAGAAACCATACTTTTTTCAAATTCTTCCAAGGCAGTAAAAAGATTTCTCGGCAATGATTTTATTTTTCTCTGTCTAATTTCATTACCCGATAATAAAAATAAATTTTTCTCAACAGGTACAGGCGGTTCAACCTTCTTTCGAATACCGTCGACACATGCCTGCATCAACACAGCAAAAGCCAGATATGGATTTGTTGCACAATCAGCAGAACGGAGCTCCAGTCTTGTAGAATTGCCTCTTTTGGCTGGAATACGAATCAGTGCACTTCTTGTCACAATTGACCAGACAATATAGATAGGAGCTTCATAGTCCTTAACAAGCCTTTTATAACTGTTAATCGCAGGGTTTAAAACAGCGGTAATTCCCTTTATATTTTTTAGTAAAGAACCTATTGTATTATATGCTGTTTCAGAAAGCTTGTTTGCATCTGAATCATCAAAAAATAAATTGTTCCCCTCAACATCTGTTATAGAAATATTTAGATGCAATCCCGATCCATTTTGTCCATATACAGGTTTTGGCATAAAAGAGGCCTTAAATCCAAAATTATCTGCAATTATCTTTGTAATAAATTTAAAAGTAATAATATTATCAGCCGTCTTTAAAATATCATCATAGCCAAGGTCTATTTCATGCTGAAATGGTGCACCTTCATGGTGCAGGGCATCAATCTCAAAACCCATTTTTTGTAGTGAGACCAATATATTTATAAGAGCCTCATCATATTTATTGCTTCTGTTTAAATCGTAATATCCGGTTGATTCAGCCGCAATATTTAAAATATTATTATTTTCGTCCGTCCTAAACAGAAAAAATTCCAGTTCAGGACCTATATTCATTTTATAACCAGCATCAGCAGATGATTTAATAATTCTTTTTAAATTAGAACGGGGACAACCGTCAAACGGGGTCCCGTCGGAATTGTGTATATCACATATAAAGCGAGCGGAATTACGTAAATTAGAAAAATCAAACGGAAAGATTAAAAAAGTAGATTTATCAGGATATATTCTTAAATCCATAGTTTCATTAACTCTGAATCCGCTTATAGACGAACCGTCAAACATCACCTTATTCTGCAAAATATCATCAATCTGCTTTGCAGGCATATTCAAAGTTTTTATCTTGCCGTTTATATCAATGAACTGAAGAAATATTGTTTTAATATTTTCAGTTAAAAGAATATTTTTAATTTCCTGATCAGATAGCATAACACCATTATCTGATACCCTTAGAGAAGGGTCAAGTATACATTGTGTTAACATTTCTTAACAAATAGTATATACAAAAGCAATATTCTGTATAGAATATTTTTTATATATATAGAGAGATTAGAAAAATAAAAACTGGACATCTAAAAATTGAAGAGGGAAAAAACAATGAAGACAAAATCAGTAGAGTATTCTTATTGTTACACAGAAAATAACAATAATGGCACTACAGGCTACATACTAACAAAAAGTATCGACAAACTGCCCAAAATTAATATGAAGTTACCCAAAATTTCACTTGAACTTTGCGAAAATTTAAATCTGTTGCTTGGATAGCAAAAAACTATACCAGTTCTGTTAGAAACTTATAAACAGGCTTTATTCTTACCGGATAATCGTTGTGCAACCGATTTAATACATCTTGAAGATTTGCAATAGCTGCTTCTTCGCTATGTCCGTAACCGATTAAATTTTTTATAATACAGTTTGCGACAAATACATTGCTTTTATTATTCTTATATACTAATGCGGGATATTGAATACTTGTATTAGACACTTATTTTTCCTTTTAATTTTATTCTATTTTTATAAGAAAAGAGAATATACAAAAGAGCGTATACCTGATAATAATCGGCATATTATTCACTAAACTAAAAGTGTGTTATATAATTTCATATTTTTGAAGTAGGAATTTTCTTGTGATAAAATACAAACAGTGTTTAAGAGTAAATGGAATTTATATCGGGATGAAAAATAAGTTTTTTACGGCAATATTTGTTTTTTTAGTAACAACAGGTGCGGCTTTTGCCGTAAATCTGCCTGATGCAATGAAAGAGTCAATGTCACATGATTACGGGATTCCGAGTGTGATGAATCTTGTACTTTCTATGATATTTGTAATTGCATTAATATACATTACAGGCTGGGTTTATACAAAACTCAATATTGTGAACAGAAAAAATATAGGGAAAATAACAGAATCTGATGACAATATGCGCTTCAACATAATCCAGTCTATGCCACTTGGACAGCAGCGCCATATTTATTCAATAGAAATGAATAACAAAATTCTTCTTATAGGTTCCACGCCAAGTCACATAAATCTTATAAAAGAGTTTGATAAAAAAACTTTTAATGAAAAGTATGGGAAAGATAATAGAAACGACTATACAGAATCTGTAACGGATATACAAAAGACAACAAATATTGATGAATTGTACAAAAAATATAAACATTAAGAAAATATCAGGAGCCAATTTTGAGAAAAAAAGTAATAATAGGTAACAAAACAATCAGTGATGATTCACCCTGTTTTATAATTGCAGAAATAGGAATAAATCATAACGGTTCAATTGACCTTGCAAAAAGAATGATAGATGAGGCCGTTATGGCAGGATGTGACGCTGTTAAATTTCAGAAAAGAACCGTCACAAAAGTATACACACCGGAAGAACTGGATACATATCGTCCAAATTATTACGGTAATACAAACAGAGACCTCAAGCTCGGTTTGGAATTAAGCTACGAAGATTATTGTGAAATAGACAAATACTGCAAAACAAAAAAAATAATGTGGTTTGCTTCCTGCTGGGATATTGACTCAGTAGATTTTATAGAACAGTTTGATGTTCCTTGTCATAAAATTGCGTCAGCTTTGCTTACAGATGACGAATTTCTATACAAAATAAAATCTACAGGCAAACCTGTTCTATTATCTACCGGAATGAGTACGATGGAAGAAATACGCCATGCAGTGAGTATATTGGGCGAGGATAACCTCGTCATATACCAGTGTACATCCACTTATCCAACGGAACATAAAGAAATTAATTTGAGAGTCATTGAAGAATTCAGAAAAGAATTTAGTTGTCCCATAGGATACAGCGGACACGAAAAAGGACTGCTTCCTTCAATACTTGCTGTTGAACTTGGCGCAAGTTCTGTAGAAAGACATATTACAATTGACAGAACTTTATGGGGTTCCGATCAGGCAGCAAGCTTGGAGCCTGAAGGTTTAAGACGAATGGTAAGAGATATACGAGAAGTAAAAAACATACTTGGTAACGGCAAAAAAATCGTCTATGACTCAGAAATTTCCGTTAAAAACAAATTAAGAAAAAGCGGCAAGGTACCTGTATAATGTACAAAACGTTAAATCTTTCATCTGATATAAAAATAATAGTAAGCGACTTTGACGGCATATTTACGGACAACTCTGTTTATATTCTCAACAAAGATACAAAATTAAAAAAGCTTAGTTTTAAAGATTTAATGGGTGTATCAATTGCCGTAAAAAACGGAATAAAAGTCGCTATAATTTCAGGAGAGAAAAGCCCTGAGATAGACTATATTGCGGAAAAGTTCTCACTCAAAGACATACATCAGGGTATCAGGGAAAAATTACCGGTTCTGGAAAAAATAAAACAAAAATACTCTTTAAAAGATGATGAAATACTTTATATTGGCGATGATATTAATGATATAGCCTGCCTAAACAGTGTAAAATATGCTATAACAGTTGAAGAAGCCAACCATAAAGTAAAACAAGTGCCTCACATACAAATAACAACAGCTAATGCCGGAAACGGAGCTTTCAGGGAAATAATAGACAATATTATGGAACTAAAAGAACAAATTTTGTCTGAGAGGGAAACATCAAATTTATGAGCAAAAAATTATTACAAATTAAAGACAGCATAAAAAGTCAAATAGACAGACTTGATAAATTTGTAAAAAATTATAATGAAAGTTCAAAAACTGTTCAAATACCCTCATCGGCCTATATGAACTGGGGAATTGATCTGGCTCAAAACGGCAAACTGGATGAAGCAATGGAAAAGTTTCAAACAGCTGCTCTTATGGCGAATCAAAATCCCGGTGTCTATATAAATATTGGCATAACAATGCTAAAACAGAAAAATTTTGAAGAAGCTATAAAAAACTTTCGGAAAGCTGTTAAAATTGATAAATTCAATTCAAAAGCGTATACAATGTGGGCATCAGCTTTGTCAGAGATAGGAGATTTAAAAAGTGCAATTGAAATATATAAACTTGCACAAAAATATGATCCGAGAGACACTGATACTTACTTAAACTGGGGTATATCACTTGCAAAAGCAGGAAAAAAGAGCGAAGCAGAAGAAAAATTCAAAAAAGCGGCAACACTTAATCCTGCAAATCCGATTATCCCATTTTTATGGGGTCTATTACTATTTGAAGATGGCAACTATAATGAAGCCATTATAAGATTTAATCACAGTCTTATATATGCTGATGACAAATATGATTCATACTACTATCTTGCATTGTGTTATTTGAAACAATACAATTATAAACTCGCCCTAAAATATGCACAGGATGCCATAGATATCAATCAAACAAATGTAGACGCATATATTGTTCTGGCAGAATGTTATCTGAATACAGGCAATGATACACTGTGTCTAAATACATTCGAATTGGCAGAAGAAAAAACACAAACGAACGCAAACTTTTATACAAACTGGGGACTTGCCCTGCAAAAATACCATCATGTAGAAGAAGCCAGAGAAAAGTTATACAAAGCATTAATGCTTGATCCAACGCAGGAAATTATATTATTTAATCTCGGCGTAAATTTTCTTATGAGCAATGAATACACACAGGCAGAAGAATTCTTTAATAAAGTTCTTGAAAAAAATCCGACAAACTCACTTGCACTGTATAATCTTGCAGCAATTGCATACAATAAACATGACTATAGTCATGCATTAGAGCTATATAAAAGTTCTTATGACAACGACAGAAAAAATTATCGAATATACTTTAATATTGCAAATTGTTATTACAAAAAAAATGATTACGACAAAGCAAAAGAATACTTTAAAAAATGCATTGAATACTGCCCCAAATACATACAGGCATATATAAATTTTGCTAATTTACTTATTGAAACAGGTAATTACAAAGAAGCTCAAAGGAAAGTAAGGACGGCTTATCTTCTTGATAAAAATTCGGCATACACAAGTTTTGCCTTCGGCATAATACTTATGAAATCAGAAAAATTTGACGAAGCAATTGAAAAATTTGAAAATGCAATAAAAATTGCTCCGGACTATATTCTTGCTTATATGGGGAAAGCAGAAGCGCTGCTAAATTTGGACAGAGCAAAAGAAGCTTTTTCTATATTAATATCGGTAATTGACAGCGCGATACAGCTTCCCGAATTTCAAGAGTTATTAACACGTGTTATTGAAAATTTACCGGAAAATAGTGAACTGGAAGAAATGACGGCAAAAACAGCACTTGAGAGTTGTAATAAATTTTTAGAGATGTATAATAACGATAAGGTACTGGCTATAAAGAATACTTTACTGGAAAAATTCAAGTTTGAGGCAAATTAAAAGTGGGAATAATCGTTCAAAAATTTGGAGGCACATCAGTAGCCGACACAGAAAAAATTAAAAATGTAGCATCAGCCGTTATAAGAGAGAAAAAAAACGGCAATGACGTTATAGTAGTTGTTTCTGCTATGGGACATACTACGGATTATCTTGTTAAAATGGCAAACGAAATCACTCCACGCCCAAATTCAAGAGAAATGGATATGCTGCTTGCTACGGGAGAACAGGTTTCTATCGCGCTTCTTACAATGGCAATACAAGCGCAGGGCTATTCAGCCGTCAGTATGAACGCAATGCAGGTAGGTATTATTACCGAATGTGTTCATTCTAAAGCAAGGATTGTTGATATAAAAACCAACAAATTAAAAGAACATCTTGCAAAGGGTGAAATAATTGTAGTTGCAGGTTTTCAGGGAGTTACACCTGACGGAGAAATTACAACACTCGGAAGAGGCGGTTCTGATACATCTGCGGTAGCAATTGCCGGTGCGCTGAAAGCTGACAGATGTGATATTTATACTGATGTAGAAGGTGTTTATACAACTGACCCGAGAATCGTACCATGCGCAACAAAATTAAAAGAAATTTCTTACGAAGAAATGCTCGAGCTTGCACACGTAGGAGCCAATGTGTTACACCCGCGCTCGGTTGAAACAGCAAAGCAGTATCAGGTTCCGCTTAGAGTAAGAAGCACTTTCAAATTAGAAGATACAGGAACTTATATTATAGGAGTTGACGATATGGAAATTTATAAACCCGTTGCAGGCGTTGCAGCTGATTTATCGCAAATAAGAATAGTTATAACAGAAGTTCCGGATAAACCCGGTAACGCTGCAAAAATATTCGAACTATTGTCAAACTCGGATATAAGCGTGGATATGATTATACAGTCATACGGAAGAAGCGATGACACAAATGATATTGCTTTTACAGTTTCAAAAACAGATTATGAACGAACTATGGAAATTGTAAAAGAAATAATAAAAGAAATTAATGCAAGCGGAGTACTTGTTGATGAAGATATTGCAAAAGTTTCCATTGTCGGAGCAGGTATGGTTGACAGACCGGGTATAGCAGCTTCAATGTTCAAAGCACTTGCAGAAGCCGGTATTAATATAAAAATGATTTCAACAAGTGAGATTAAAATAAGCTGTCTGGTTGAAAAAGGGCAATCAAATACAGCAATAAAAGCGTTACATACGGCATTTCATTTAGATGCAAAAGAAACTGCGGTTGTAATGGGTGATTTGCCTGATGTATAAGAATTTTGAAAGCGTTGTTAAACTTCTATTTTAACAACGCTTAATATTTATTAAACTTTTTAGAAAAACTAACAAAATAAAAATTTTACGAGTATTGGTATTGTATGCAAATGTTAACAGATAAGGGAATCAACTCTAAAGATAAAATTATTAAACCTGATTTTTCAACAAAAACAGGCAGAGAATTTCTTGCGTTTTATTTGCAAACAAAATTTAAACAAATACTATCATATGATAAGAAGACAGAAAGACCTATATTTAAAGATATAAACCCCAATTTTATATCAAAATTTTCCAGAAGATTAATAGAAAATCCGCAAAAAAAATTCTTAATAGGTGTAACAGGAGAATCTGCCAGCGGTAAAACAACCATATGTAAACAAATAAAGAAAACGAGTAATGAACTTAACTTCCCGCTCGAATTTTTAAGTATAGATAATTATTTTAATGATATTTCTGAATTAATAAAAAAATACGGTGATTTTGATTCACTTAGAGATAACGGTTACGACGTAGACTCGCCGGAGAGCTTCCAGCTTGAACTGTTAAAAGAGGATTTATTAAAGCTGTCAAAAGGAATAGACATAAAGGCACCGGAATATTTGATAAACGGTACCGGGATAAGTGTTCCGAATTCGATACCTATACATTCTGAAAAATTTATACTTGTTGAGGGTATGGCAGCAATGTATAAAGATGTAAAGGATATATTTGACGTAAAAATATACATAGACATTGACCCAAAAATTCAAAAAAAATGGTTTATGGAAAGAGCCTCAAAACGTAACCAATCAGAAGAAAATGCCATAAAACACTGGGAATATGTATGCAATGCGGCAGAAAAATACATCCGTCCGTCAAAAGCGGAAGCAGATATTGTTATAAACGGTGCGTCTTCATTAGAATATTTTTCACAAATTATTGAATTCATCCATACAGCTACAAACTGTTTTATTTCATAAAACAGTTTAAAGACTTATGGCTAGTGAATTTTGCCTTCAAATATTAAGTTTTGTTAAGAAATATATAATTTTGCCATACTAAAGAAGCAATTTTTATATATAAAAATTGTTTATATAAGTACGAGAGATATTAAGAGAAACAAAACAAAAAAAGAGAGTAGAAAACCACAGGAGGAAACTTATGTCAAGAGTACTTATTTCAATGCCGGAAAAATTCTTAGATGAAATCGATCAGGTAGCTGATATCGAAAATCGTTCAAGAAGCGAATTAATTCGCGAAGCATTGAGAACTTACATTCACAGAAATAAAGTACGTGAAAATACACTTGCTGCTAAAAATGCAACAATTTTAGAAGCATTACTTGACTAAAAAAGCTTTAATTAACTGATTGCCTAACAAACAACAATCGGGCAGAACTAGACGCAATACTGGACAAATAGGGGAATAAGGAAAAGGTTTTATAAAAACAGCGGTCAAATTTTTGACCGCTTTCTTTTTGGTTAGCAAATATGGTTTGAGAAAAAATATATAATTAATTATCTATTTATTTATTGAGCAACTGTTGTTTGTACTTGAGGCATAAAAGGATTTTGTTGAACTGTCCAGGGATTTGTAATGCCGGGGTTTGCATATGGCATAGAAGCATTTGCCATTGCCTGACGGAATTGGTTCATATCATAACTGAATCCATTGAAACCCGGTACAACAGGGATTCCTTGCATCGTTGTCTGTTGGAATGCTGTCTGAGACGGTTGAACATAGCCTGCAGGTACCTGTGCTGTATTTTGTGCACTTGGTTGAGTTTGAACACTTGCTGCTGTTTCGGAGATTACAGCTTCTGCAGCTGCTTTAGCAGCAAGTGCATCCTGATTATTAGGATCTTGAGCCAATATTTCTTCTGCCTGAGCATATGTTTGCTGGGCCAAAGCTAATTTAGATTCAGGATCAGCTTCGATTTGCTGTGCAACTTGATTCATTTGAGCTTCCTGAGCTTTTTCTATTTCAGTTTTACCTGTTATAGCTTTAGCTGCTTTACCTGCAAGAGCGCTTCCTGCAACACCGCCAATAAACTTACCTAAGAAACCGCCGATAGCAGTACCGATACCCGGGCATATAGCTGTGCCGATTGCAGTACCGATAGCAGTACCGATTGCATCACCTGCCAACCAACCTGCACCGCCTGCTAAAACTTCTGTACCGGATTTTGCAAGTTGTTTCATACCTGATTTAAAGCCGAGTTCTTTGAATGCAGGAATAACATCTGTAAATGTTTTTGCAGCACCGTCAAGTACCATCATCCAGCCTGCACCTGAGCGGCCCATTGCCTGACCAAACCCTGATGCTCTCAAAGATTTGTATCCGGGAATTCTGTCTAAAATTTTACCCAATGTACCTCTGTTTACAGTATCAACTGCAACATGTTTTTTAAAGAAGTTGCCGTATTCTTTATGAAGAACATCTTTACCAGCTTGAAGAGCTTCACCTCTTGTTGCGTATGGATGTCTTGCTTTTATATTTTTAATTGTTTCTGAGAAATTCCAACCTTTTGCAGTACCTGCTTTTTTTGCTGCTTTAAATGCATCAAGTTCAGCACCTTTTAAACCGTTATTTTTTAATGCTGCAACACCCTGAAATGCGCCGAATAAACCCGCAAACGGTAAAGTGCCTGCAATAGTTTGAGAAACTGAAGGTTCTTGAGAAACTACTACCGGCTGACCGTTAACAAATTTAATCATACTTTCAACATTGTTGTTATTGTTTATAACATATGCTCCAGCTGCTGCTCTGTAAAAAGCGGGAATATTATAATTGTAACCAGATACACCATTAACCATGTTTATAAATTCCTAATTTTCTAACCTTATATATATAAAAACAATCGAATTCGAATTATTTACAATTTTGAAATAATTTGTAAACAAATGTTAATATTATGGCAAAGATTTTTGATGACATGTTTTGTATGAATGTCAGAATTTACGGATTTATATCATGTTCATTAATAACTATTTCAATAAATATTACACATCTGCAGCAAGGTTCGGACAGAATAATAATGCTCAACAATCTGACGAATTCAGGCAAAAAACTTTGTATGGCAATGATTTTCACGGGCATCTAAAAGCATTTAGAAAATTCAAAACGGTTTCTGATGTCTTTAAAAAGGAAAACCCAACAGGCGATGTTATTTTATCCGGCGACGAATGGGTTGGAGCCAACAAGGAAAAAAATATAGCAATTGTAAAAATAATGAATATGTGCAATATTACGGCAGCAGCCCCAGGCAATCATAATATGGATTATAAAGGTGCAGCAGGCTTATCTGAAATGTTGGATTTTGCTAAGTTTAAGACACTTGCTCTGAATCTTGTGCCTAAGGACAATTCACAAATTGCCTCTTACTCACTAAAAGATGACGTAGATGCAGGTAGACTTGCCTCTTCAATGATTGTTGAAGAAAACGGCAAAAAGATAGGATACATAGGGTTGGCTCCGTGTGATTTATTCTCGAGATTAAGTTCACAAAGTCAGGAAGGCACAAAAGATATCAGAATTTTAAATATAAAAGAAACCGAAGAAGCACTGAAAAAAGAAGTTGAAAAACTTGAAAAACAAGGGGTAAATATAATAAAACTTGTTTCCCATGTAGGAAAAGATGCCGCAGTAGCTATAGCCCAGAATGTTGCCGGGATTGATGTTATAAATGACGGGCATTCCCACGATACATTTGACGGATTGGTGCAGGGGCAGAATCTTTTCAAATCACCACGAGGAGAATGGGTAATAATAACACAGGCTGGCAAAAACGGACATTCTTATGGTGAACTCGATGTTGTATACGATAAATACGGAAGAATTATCAAGGCAAAAAATGAATTAAAATCACTTGATGACAAACCTGAAAATCTTGCTGTTAAAACAATGGAAGATATCTCTCTTGGTGCCCCCGAAGAAATAGGCGTTATTGCACAGGAAGTAAAATCAAAACCGGAAACAGTTCTTGAAGAAAGCCCGATAAGCGCATTTTTAAGTGATGCGTATTTAAAATACTCAGATGCTGATCTGGTATTGAACAATATGGGCGGTATACGTGCAAGTCTGCCGGCAGGACCTGTTACTGACAGAGATGTAATGGACTTGATGCCGTTTTATAACGATGTAAATGTTTATAAGCTGAGTGAAAAAGACATTATAGATGTATTGAACAGTGCAATTCAGGCAACTGCAAAATATCACAGAACAGGAGCATTACAGGTTGCAGGTCTGCGATACGTAATAGGTAGAGATGACAAAGTAAAAGACGTAGTACTTGTAAAAAAAGACGGATCCCAAGTACCATTAAATGCACAGAACCCGAGCAATGACAAATTCTTTAAAGTCGCATACAACACATTTGTTGCCGGAGGAAGTGAGGGACTTGAAGCATTAGCCTGCCCGGAAAAAATTATACATAAGTGCGAAAAAAATGAGACACAAATGTTGATTGATTATATAAAATCATTTAACGGCAAACCAATCACAATCAAAGCAGACGGTCGTATCACAAAGGAAAATTAGTTTCTGAATTCGTCAGGAATAGAATCTAAGAAACTCGGTGTAACTGCATTATTAGACTTCACGGGTTGTGAAGTAACAGGAACAATATTTTTTGATTGCTGTTCGGCAGAATTCAATTTGTCTTCAGATGATTTGACTTCATTATCGGGAATATTTTCATCAATTATTTTCTTTTTTGCTCCTATAGGATTTACCCACGTGAATGATTTTACAGATTTCACATTATCAGGATCACCCGAGATCATAACCCTGAAATTTTTAGTTTGGTATTTATAATCCGGGCTCAAGGCAGGAATTTTGGAAATATCCGCTTGCGGAAGTTCACTATTGTAGAAATTAAACAGCCTTGCTGCAACAGGTCCGTATTTGGTATGTTCATCAAGAAAATCTTTTATAGTCATATCTCCAAGCAGCCCCATTGTACTCGAAACTTCAGAAGAAATTTTTCCTAGAATTTGTAAATTTGTATAGTTATTTAAAAGATTTATATTTCCCGTAACATACATGCTCATCTGAGGCCCCGCTGTTAAAACTGGCGACAAATTTGCATAACCGCCTGAAAATTTTATAACACCCTTAAGATACGTAATATATCCCGTATCCTTTGGGGCAATTGCTTGTTTTGCACTGTTTAAACTTGCATAAATCAACCGCTGCGCCAAAAGATTTTGTGCATATAAAAAATGCTCAAATCTACCGATTTGCCCGAGATGACCGTTTTTTACAAAGACGTTTACACTACCTCTCATAGTTTTTAACATTTGCTCATACTCAGAAATAAAAAGATCAACCGAAGCATCAAAATTAAGTCTTCCTGACATTTTTTGCTTTTGAGGCAAAAAAGCAGCTGCAGCAGTCTGAGCATCCATATCTCTGCCTTGAATATCAGCGTGTACAGACATATAAGGGGAATTATACGTAATCTTACCGGCTGCTTTGCCGCCGTATGCAGATGAAAACAAATTTGTTATATAAAGGATATTCTTTTTTGAACTTATATCTCCGGTAATATTTTGAGCATAAATTTTACCCATTTTATAAGTATTTATACTGATTTTTCCTGAATTTATAAAATACGGAAACTCTGCACCCGGTGCATATTTTGCCTGCGGCAACAATGACATCACGGGCATAAGTGAATCCATATCAAAGAAGTTCGAAGTTAATTTTACATAATTTATTTTATAACTGTTAAAAAAGTCCAAAGGCGCATCAATATCAAGGCTTATATCAGTATTAGCAATTTTTAGATTTTTTATAGATATTAAGATTTTAGATTTATTTAATGTTACACAGGCGTTTTCAAGCTTTAATAAATATTTTTTTATATCAACTGAACTTATATTAATTTTACCTGACAATACAGGATTTTTAAGTGTACCGTTAATTAATATATCGGCTCTAAAATCGGCACTTCCGCCTGTGACAGGAATAGTTACGTTTAAATTATCCGGTATAATTAAATGCAAATTTTCTGCATAAGGTTCCCCCGTATAGTTACTGATTCTGCCCTTCAAGTCCAATGCACGCTTTAGATTTAAAAGCTGCACATCCTTAACGAGGCTGTTTATTCCATCAGCATAATACAGAGAGAATTTATTTATTAAAATGTCATTATTCTTGATTATTGCATCAATATTAAGCAGAGAATTTGTTTTTATAAAATTATTAACAATAACAGGTGTAATATAGTTGTTTGGATTTGCCAGAAGTTTTAAGGAGAATTTTGTCTCATTATTTAAATATTTAAGCTGCATTTTTACTGGTAAATATCCCTTAGAATACAACGGTAAATTTTGGGGGAGAAGCGATTTAATAAAGTCAGTATGCACACTTCCGCCGGCCTGTAAAGTAATTTCCGGAGACTTTAAATAGTTTGCCACATTGGCATTTAAAGTTAGTCGTGCACCATCCGTATCTATTTTACAAGGGGCAACAATAATATTCTTATTGTCAAACTTCGCTGATATTGTTTTGGCACTTAATAATGATGATTTTTTTATGGAATAGGCGTAAGCAGTTAAATTATTGACAGTCAAATTACCTGAAAATTTATCTTTATTTGTTTTTCCTGATATGAGCAGCTCATCTACTTTTAATCCAAAATTATTTTTCATATCCAAAGCCGCAAAATTCTTTATATTTGCAGATATCTGCGGTGCTGCTTCTGCAAGTTTGCCTTTAAGATGAACTGAAAACGAAAGTTTGCCGTTTTTTATCAAAAGATTTTTATCAGGTTTTAAAGAAGGAAATGCATTTAAAATGTGATTTAAATCCAAATTTTCTGCTTTAGCAAGAATATCACCGCAGGCATTATTATCAACAGTACCTGTAAGCAAAATAGGCTGATTATTTACAAACATATCTGATTTTTTAATTTTTATCATATTATTAGAAAAATCTATAAGAGCATTAACGGATGAAATTTCCAAAGGCACGCTTTTGTGTGAAAAGCTTGCATTAGAAATTTTTAAACTACCGTTTGAACGAAGATTTTTTAAATTAGTATAAATATTAAAATCAGCGCTAACCTGCCCGCTTGTTTTAAACTCCGAAAGATTATTTTTTATTTTTAAAATTTCAAGTACAGAAACAGCAAGGCTTTGCAAATTTGATATATCAGCCTTTGGACATTTACATTTTACATTGATATCATAAGGCTTTTTAAGCCTAATATGAGCGTTTATATCAGCAGATTCATTAATATTTGTATAGAACTTTGAAACAAGAACCGCATTTCCCTTATCAAGGGTTGCGTGTAAAAAGCTTTTAGGAAGTTTTTTATGACCCAATATTATATAGAAATTATCAACATTGATTTTTCCTGAAAGGTAATCAAAGTTCCTTTTGTTTTCATGAATCTTTAAATCTGCATTTAAATCAGCATAAAAATTGTATTTATAAAGATTATCCGCATTAATATCAAAAAACTTTTTATTTACATCTTCAAACAATACCTTAGGAACTACAAGTTTTAGATTATAGTTTAAATATTTTTTATCAAAACAGAAAAAATTACCTTTTAAATCAAAATTTAGATACCTGATATCAATATTTTGTGCTATTTTCAGATTATCACCACTTATTTTAAATTTTTGTCCGGATGCTTCATCTTTTATTTTAATAAGATATTTCTTTATATTAACAGACGGTAATTTTGCAGAAAGCTTTATATCAGATTTATAATTTATATCTGATTTTTCTAAATATTCCTGCAGAGTTGTTTTACCGTTTTTTAAAAGTTTTGTTGTAAATTGAAACTCATCAGCACAAATTCTGCTGATTTTTAATTCCTTCTTTATCAGATATAAGGAAGAAAAATTTATATCAGAATTCTTTATATCAAGAATCTGTCTTTTATCAGGATAAAATAGCTGTACGTCCTCTGATTTTAATCTTATATCCAGGTTAGGATAAACTGAAATCTTGCAGTTATGGAGTACGAGAATAAGTCCTGTCTGCTGCTTTACTGAAGCTGTGACAAATGAAACAAAGCCTGATTTATTCAGGTAATAAGGCAATATAAAATAGACACCGGAATATAAAACCGCTATAAAAAGCAAAAATGAAATTAAAAATTTAATAAAAATTTTCATACCACACTCCGAATAATAAATTATATAACAATTTAGAAAAGGTGTCATGATTGTGATATAGTAAAAAAATCAATAAAATGGTGTAAAAATGAACTATTATTCTACAAAATTTGAAATTACAGAAGACAACAATCTAAAATCTTTTTTTAAAAACGATAATGCGGAAATTTCACCAATCCAAAATGCTATATGGAGAGCAAGGACATCCAAATATACGGCGACATTTTATAAAACGGGAAAATTGCTGATACAGGGCTCTGATGTGAGCGAAATTGCAAAAAGATTAGAAATGTATACCGGTAAAGAAAATAAACCAATTCCATCACAAAATACCGAAAATAATTCATCAGTAGTAAATCTCCCGACAAAACACATAGGAACAGATGAATCCGGCAAAGGTGACTTCTTCGGTCCACTTGTTATTGCTGCTGTGCTAGTTACAGAAGATACAGCTGACTTGCTGATTAAAGCAGGAATAAAAGACTGTAAAAAAATTGAAGATAAAAATATAAATAAACTTGCCGCAGTAATAAAGAATAACTGTGTATTTTCAGTAGTAACAATAAATCCGCCAAAATATAATGAACTATATTCAAAATTAAAAAATCTGAATTTGCTGCTGGCGTGGGGGCATGCACGTGCAATAGAGAATGTTCTTGAAAAAGAAGAATGCGAGTGTGCTTTATCGGATAAATTCGGAGATGAAAAATTAATAAAAAATGCTCTATTAAAAAAAGGAAAAAGCATAAGACTTGAACAAAGATGCAAAGCAGAAAGCGACATAGCTGTTGCCGCTGCGTCAATACTTGCAAGAGAACAGTTTCTGTCAGGGATTAAAGAAATATCTTCTAAATACAACACTGATATACCTAAAGGCTGTTCAACAAATGTAATGGAAACAGCAAAGGCAATAGCTGCCAAATATACAAAAGATGAGCTAAAAAATATAGCAAAAACTCACTTTAAGACATATTCTCAAATATAAACGAAACACTAATATTATATTCTTGACAAGGACTGAAAAATAAACTAAAACTAGATATATAATTGACACTATATAGAGTACTCAGAGGGCTAAATGGGGAAGCATACCGTTTATTATGAAAAACATCTTGAACTTGGTGCCAAAATTGTAGAATTCGGCGGCTGGGATATGCCGGTACAGTATACGGGTATCATTGCAGAGCACAAATCAGTAAGAAATTCAGCAGGGCTGTTTGATGTTTCTCATATGGGACAGGTATTTGTCTCAGGTTCTGACTCTTTAGGATTTCTCCAGAAGATTGTACCCCAGGACATATCAAAACTACCATTAAATAAAGCTGTATATTGCCAACTACCCAAAGAAAACGGCGGATTGATTGATGATTTAATAATATACAGATTAGAAGACTCAAAATATCTTATTATTGTGAATGCATCTAATATAGAAAAAGACTATAAATGGTTCATCAAAAACAAAGATAAATTTAATGTAAATATCGAAAATAAGTCCGATGAATATGCGATGCTGGCATTACAAGGACCGAATGCATATAAAATTTTAAAAGATTTATCCATAGAAGAGGCTAAACAGCCGGATTTCTTTACAATAGAAGAAATCTCCATAAATAGCATACCGTTGTATCTTTCAAGAACAGGATACACCGGAGAAGACGGATTTGAACTGATTGTAAAAAATGAATATGCGCTAAAGCTCTGGGATATTATTTTTGCTGCCGGAGAAAAATACGATTTAAAACCAATTGGTCTAGGTGCCCGTGATTCTTTGAGGCTGGAAGCAGCACTTATGCTATATGGGAATGATTTAAATGAAGACACTACACCTGTTGAAGCAGGACTAAAGTGGTCAATTCCTGCAGACAAAGAAGAAGACTACAATGGTAAAGCCGTAATAACAGGACAAATAAAATACGGTACGGACAAAAAGCTGATAGGCTTTGAGATGACAGAGCGAGCAATACCGAGACATGAATACGAAATATATTATAAAGGAGCAAAAGCAGGTATAGTAACAAGCGGAGGATATGCTCCTACACTGGACAAAAACATCGGTATGGGATATGTTAGTACAGAGTATGGTATAGGATCGGACTCAGAAATACAAATTATGGTAAGAAATAAGTTGTATAATGCAAAAGTCGTTAAAAGACCTTTTGTACATAAAAATTATAAAAAAAGTAATCAGACATAGACATAAAGGAGAAAGCTGTAATGATGGTGCCTGAAGGTATTTTATGTTCAAAAAGCCATGAATATTTATTGGAAAACGCAGATGGAAGCTACACTGTAGGACTTACAGATTATGCAGTTGAACAACTGGGAGATATTGTTTTTATAGAACTTCCCGAAATCGGTACAAATTTTTCAAAAGGTGAAGTATTTGCAACTGTTGAATCAGTAAAAGCAGCATCAGAAATTTATATGCCTGTCAGCGGGAAAATAACGGAAGTAAATGAAAAACTTGTTGAAACACCGGAAATATTAAATGAAAGTCCTTTTGAAGACGGCTGGTTAATAAAAGTTGAAGCACAAGATGCACAGGCTGATTCAGGAGACCTTCTTGAATACGAAGACTACAAAGAAGAAATTGAATAACAATGATAAATTTTGAAGCACATACCAAAGATGAACGGCAAGAAATGCTGAATTCCATTGGCTTGAATTCAGTTGAAGATTTGTATAAAGGACTACCTAAGGAAATCAAAACGAAAGGCTTGAACCTTCCAAAAGCACTTTCCGAAATGGAAGCGGTAAATGCAATAAAAAAGCTTGCCGCTAATAATAAAACGCATTATTCATCTTTTCTTGGCGGTGGTGCTTCAAGACACTTTATCCCGTCTGCAGTTGAACAAATAGCAGGACGATTTGAATTTAATACTGCCTATACACCATATCAGGCAGAAATCTCTCAAGGCACTCTGCAGTCAATTTATGAATATCAATCAATGATTTGTAATTTAACGGGTATGGATGTTTCCAACGCATCAATGTACGATGCGGCAACTGCATGTGCTGAAGCAATTCTAACTGCAGTAAGAGTGACAGGAAGGAAGAAAGCTCTTGTATGCCACAGGGTAAACCCTGAGTATCAAAAAGTCATAAAAACTTATGCTGAAGCAGCAGAAATAGAGATTTCCAACGATCTTTCAGTAATCGACAAAGATACTGCATGTGTACTTTTGCAAACTCCTGATTATTACGGAGCAATACACGATGTTGAAAAGCTAAAAGAAAAAATCACTGACGACAAAACACTGCTTATATGCTGCTGTGATATCTTGCCGCTTTCTGTTCTGGAACCGCCAAAATGTGACATAATGGTCGGCAATTTACAGCCTGCTGGAAACCATTTATCATTCGGCGGCCCGTACGGCGCATATTTTGCATGCGTTGATAAATATAAAAGACAAATCCCGGGCAGAATAGTCGGCAGAACAGTTGATGCAAGCGGTGTACAAGCGTTCTGTTTGACATTGCAAACACGAGAACAGCATATAAGAAGAGAAAAAGCAACAAGCAACATTTGTTCAAATCAAGCACTTATTGCACTTCGGACTTTGGTATATCTGGCGTTAATGGGACCAAACGGTTTGAGACAAGCAGCACTAATGAGTGCAAACAATGCCCATAAACTTGCAGAAAAATTAACGGATAAAGGTTTTACTCTGCAATCCAAAAACTTTTTTAACGAGTTTGTGCTCAATGTCAACAATGCCGATGAATTTTTATCGAATTTAAAAGAGAATAACATCTTAGGCGGGATAAAACTTGATAACACAAGAATACTGGTTTCTGTTACGGAGATGAATACAGAAGAAGAAATAGAAAATTACGCATACTTTGCCATTTAAGTTTTAAGTTTTTCTATTTTAAAGAAAGGATTGCCTCTTCCATATCGGTTGATTTAAAAATATAAGAACCGGCAACAAGAGAATTCGCCCCGAGCTCCTTACATATTTTTGCAGTTTGGTCATTTATACCGCCGTCTACCTGTACAATTAAATTTTCAGGAGCATTTTGTCTTATAACAGGAATTTTATCAGCGCAGTCACGCATAAAGGACTGCCCGCCAAATCCGGGTTCAACAGTCATAACAAGCACCATATCAACCATTATAAGATACTTCAAAATTTCCTGAGGCGGTGTTGCAGGCTTTATCGAAAGACCCACAAGTATATCATGCGATTTTATATTATTTATAATATCCTCTGTTAAATCACCTGCTGCCTCATAATGAAAAGTAATTATATCTGCTCCGGCTTTCACAAAATCTTCTATGTAGTTTTGCGGATTTTCTATCATAAGATGTACGTCTAAAGGCACATTGCTATAAGGTTTTATTGCTTTAACAACAGGTGCACCTATTGTAATATTCGGAACAAAATGACCGTCCATAACATCGACATGTATCCAATCAGCTCCGTTATTTTGAAGCTCTTTTAGATCTCGTCCCAGATTTGCAAAATCCGCAGACAATATAGACGGTGAAACTATAATATTGCTCATTTATTCACATCCTCGATAATTCCAAGCATCTTACAGGCATTATACGCAGCTTGCTGTTCTGCCTGTTTTTTTGATTTACCTTCTGCCGAGGCTAGCACATTTCCTGCATATGCAACCTGAACAAAAAAGGTTTTATTATGAGCTGCACCTGTCTCTTTTAGAATTGAATATTCAGGCAGCTCTTTACTTTTAGCCTGTGTATATTCCTGTAATATTGCTTTTGCATTAAACACAGTTTTATTACTTGCCACATCTTCAATAAAGTTATTGAGATTTTCAACAATAAACTTGCAAAGAACGTCTCTGTCCGAAGAAAGATACAATGCACCGAACAAAGCTTCCATTACACATGCCTGTATAGACTCCAGCTTTTTACCACCGCAGCGTTCCTCTGCCCTGCTCACTTTAATAAAATTTTCTATATTTAACTTTTGTGCCAATTTATACAAAATTTCATCACTTACAACGATAGAGCGAATCTTAGTAAGCTCACCCTCATGGGCATCAGGGTATTTTTTATATAAAAAGTCAGTAACAGCCATTTTTAAAACTGCATCACCCAAAAACTCAAGACGCTCATAGCATTTTAAATAACTTTCATCATTTTCTTTTGTATAAGAGCTGTGAGTAAAGGCAGTAACAACAAGATCTAAGGAAAAATCCTTAAAACCCAGCTTACTAATAAAAGATGCTAAATCCTTGTCACTACAGTCCGACTGCATGCAACGCCTTTCTGGCAAAACTTATAAAATCAAGAGTTAACTGATCACTTACAACAAAATAATTAAAATAGAAATACGCAACAGGCGTACTAAACAAATAACTGTCAGCTCTGTCTAAAAAGCCGCCGTGTCCCGGCAGAGAATTGCCTGAATCTTTAACCCCGGCATCTCTTTTTATCAAAGATTCTGCAAGGTCACCAACCTGTGCAAAAAGAGTAATCAAAAAACCGGCAATTAAAGACTGATACCACTCTATATGAATCAACCAGCCAATAAACATAGCAGTGCATAACGCTAATATAGAACCACCAACAGCGCCTTCAACTGTTTTTTTAGGACTAACAACAGGTGCAAGAGGAGTTTTACCGAACTTTGAGCCGCAAACATAAGCGCCTACATCAGTCATTAATATTGTGAAAAACAGTAAGACCAGAAATCCAAGACCCGAGCACATTTTAATTGTAAAAAAGCCCAAAGAATCCTGATTGAGCTGTCTTAGAAGAATAACATAGCATGGAAGCCAGCCGCCGTATACAAAGCCCAAAACTGTAGTCGCTACATTTGCAATATAAGGCTGTCTGCCCTTGCACAAAACAAGAGTAAACGCACCTATTGTACCAAGAGTAAGGACAACAGGCACCAAATCAAAACGCTTTAGTGCAGTCAAAACTACAAAACAGATATCAGCAGCAAGTATCAGGTGCAAAAAAGGGCGGAAACCTTTTTTCTTTAGTATGTCAACATACTCTTTTGATCCAATAAAAGCAACGAACATAACAAGAAGCATTAAAGGTATACCGCCTGCAATAACGCAGCCAAGCACAAAAAATCCGATTAAAACACCCGTTATAAGTCTGAGAGTGGAATTATTAATAAGATTCAATACGCCCACTATACTGTCATTACCTCTTTTTCTTTTTCAGAAGCAGTATCATCAATAATTTTTATGTACTTATCCGTAATTTTTTGAATTTTATCTTGAAAATCTTTTACTGAATCTTCCGGCAAATTTTCTTCTTTTTCAATTTTTTTGAGATCATCAGCCATATCTCTTCTGATGTTTCTTACTGCTACCTTTGCATCTTCTGCAGTCTTCTTAACATCTTTGCATATTTCTTTTCTTCTGTCTTCTGTCAAAGGAGGGAATGTTAAACGAATAACAACACCATCAGAGTTTGGAGTAATACCAAGCTCAGCCTTAATCATAGCCTTTTCAATTTCTTTTAATATAGACTTGTCGTAAGGAGTAATAACAAGAGTCTGACCGTCTTGAACACTAACCTGAGACATTTGTCTCAAAGGTGTAGGTACCCCGTAATAATCAACAACTACTTTATCCAGTATAAGAGGATTAGCTCTGCCTGTACGAATTTGACCGAATTCTTTTTTTAATGCAGCAACAGCCTTTTCCATTTTATCTGTGCCATTTGATAGCATTTCATCAACTGTCATATTTATTCTCCTACTAAAGTACCTATGTTTTCACCATGTAAAATTTTAGAAATACTACCCTTTGCAGCAAAATCAAAAACTATAATGGGAATATTATTTTGCTTACACAATGCACAAGATGCAGTATCCATAACTTTTAATCCCTTAACGATTATATCATCATAAGAAATTTTGTCATATTTTTTTGCATTTGGATTAGTTCTTGGATCATCAGAATAAACGCCGTCTACACCGTTTTTTGCCATGAGCATAACTTCTGCATCTATTTCAGAAGCTCTCAAAGCTGCAGCCGTATCCGTAGTAAAGAATGGATTGCCTGTGCCTGCAGCAAAAATTACCACTCTGTTTTTTTCCAAATGTCTTATTGCCTTAAATCTAATATAGGGTTCAGCAATTTTATCCATATCTATTGCTGTTTGCACACGGCATGACACATCTAGTTTTCTCAAAGCACTCTGAAGAGCAATTGCGTTCATAACAGTAGCAAGCATACCGACATAGTCGCCTGAAGCCTGATCCATGCCGAGCTTTGCAGAGTTTTTCATCCCCCTGAAAATATTACCGCCGCCAACTACAACAGCAATTTCCGCACCCATATCGTGTGCTTCTTTAATTTCCTTTGCAATCATTTCTACCGGTTTTTGATCAATACCAAACTCTTGATCCCCCAGTAAAGCTTCTCCGCTTACTTTTAATAAAACCCTCTTAAATTTTAGGTTATTGCTCATTAGTAAATCCCAATTAATTTGTATACATTCAATTATACAGAAAAATAATAAAGGTGTAAATTAAAATTTGTTATTATTGTTAGTTTTGAGGTTCATTCTGTATATTAGTCGAATTATCCTCTTCACTGTTCTGTATATTATTTGCACTACCCGAGTTTGAAGCAGATATTGTCAACAGAGGAACATCTTTATATTGATAACCTATGTTTACCAATATATTTTGACTTACAGTTCTGCTAACAGGAGGCTTTGTATTATAAGTTATTTTAACATCATATTTATTCACTTCAACTGATATATCAGGCAATGTTTTGTCAGATTTATCAGCAGACTTATCAAACAGGTAATGTATTCTCTCCAGATTTTGACCGCTTTGTTTATATATGTAATATTTTCTATTCAAGTATTTTGAGTATTCAGAAGCATACTGTGTATCATCAACAGCAACAACAGCATAGCTGTTACCCTCAAAATCGAATCTCTTACATAGAATATACCCAACAGCCTCTGACTTATCCGAAGCAAAATATAATTTTTCTTCTGATGAATTTTGCATATCTTCTTCATTATTATCACTAACAGAATCTATTTTGTCTTGAGAATTGTCAGTCTGTTGTACAGTGTTTTCTTGTTGAGGCTGCTGCACCACAGGGACAAAAGAACTATTGTAGTCTTCTTTTTGTTCTGTATTTTCTTGATGCTGTTTTTTATTTTGTTCTTCAGCAATTTTTTGATACTTTTCTGTTTTTTCCATCAAGTCCTGCTGGAATTTTTCCTGAGGTTTTCGCTCGGCGACTTGAGAAGATCTGTTTTGTATTGCAGTAAACATTAAAATAAAAAACAGTATAAAAGATACATAAATAAGGTATTTAACTTTATTATACATATATAAACTCCAAGAATATAAAATAAAAAGGAGCCCGCAGCTGCAGACTCCTTTTTATAAATTATACTGATGCTTTTTCTTCTTCTGTAACACCCTTAACCGTGAGGTTGACTCTGCCCTTGTCATCAATTTTGATAACTTTGACAATTACTTCATCACCAACATTCAGATGTGGTTCTATTGATTCTATTCTTTCGTTGCAAACTTGAGAAATATGAACCATACCGTCTTTGCCCGGAGCGAGTTCGACAAAAGCACCTATAGGAATGATTCTTACAACTTTACCTTTTCTAACCATACCGACTTCCGGTTTAAAAGTAATTGCATCAATCATTCTGATAGCTATATCAGTACCTTCTTTATCGTTGCTTGTAATTGTAACAGTACCATCATCTTGAATATCGATTTCAGCACCTGAGCATTCAATAATATGTCTGATATTCTTACCGCCGGGTCCGATTACAGCTCCGATATCTTCATTTGCAATTTTCATAGTATGAATTCTTGGTGCATAAGGAGACATTTCCTTAGCCGGTTCTGTTATAACTTCTCTCATCTTGCCCAGAATATGCAATCTGCCTTCTTTAGCCTGCAAGAGAGCTCTTCTCAAGGTTTCATTAGAAATACCTTTAGCTTTCATATCCATTTGAAGAGCAGTAATACCATCATCGTTACCTGTAACTTTAAAGTCCATATCACCGAGGAAGTCTTCAATTCCCTGAATATCAGTTAAAACGATATCTTCATCAGGCTCTTTTATAAGCCCCATTGCAACACCGCCAATCATACATTTAACAGGAACACCGGCATTCATCAAAGCCATTGATGTTGCACAAGTTGAACCCATAGAAGTTGAACCGTTAGATTCAAGAACATCAGATGTAACTCTGATTGTGTAGCCAAACTCTTCTTGAGACGGCAAAGCTGGAACATTTGCTCTTTCTGCAAGGTGACCGTGACCGACTTCACGTCTGCCAGGGCCTCTTAAAGGTTTAACCTCGCCTACTGAAAATCCCGGGAAGATATATTTGTGCATAAATGTTTTCTTTGTTTCAGGGTCAACGCCATCAAGCTCCTGTGCCATGCCCGGACCGGCAAGGGTTGCTACAGACATAATCTGAGTCTGACCTCTTGTAAATACAGCAGAGCCGTGAGCTCTTGGAACAACGCCTACTTCACACCAGATAGGACGTACTTCATTAAATTTACGACCGTCTGCTCTGACTCTTTCTTCTTTAATCATCTTTCTCATGATTTTCTTTTCAAGAGCCTTGAATTCTTCCGCAACAAAATCAATACCTGTTTCTGCCATCATGATTTTAGCTTCATGGTCATCACCATATGAATCAAATTCAGCTTTAACCATTTGTTTGGCTTCTTCCAATTTAGCTTTTCTGCCTTCTCTGTCAAAATCATGATAAGCTTCCGTAACTTTGTCATAGGCAATATCATTAATAATTTTTGCAATAGCAGTTGTGTCATAAGGATTAACAAACTCAGGTTTAACAATTCCGCAATCATTCATAAACTGAACCTGAAGTTCGCACTGTCTTGCTATTTCTTTTTGAGCGAATTCAACCGCATTCATAATATCATCTTCTGTAACAAATTTAGCACCGGCTTCAACCATGATTACAGAATCATGAGTACCTGCTACAACGATATCTATGTCGGATTTTGCAGCGTCTGCATAAGACGGATTTGCAATAAATTGACCGTCAATTCTGCCTACTCTTACAGCACCTATAGGACCTTCAAACGGCGCTTCTGTCAGCATCAAAGCAGTAGATGCACCCAGCATAGCCAGAGTATCAGGCTGATTTTCATGATCCAAGCTTATAAGCTGTGCTACTATTTGCACATCATTTCTATATCCTTTAGGGAACAAAGGTCTTATTGGTCTGTCTATTAATCTTGAAATTAAAATAGCTTTATCAGAAGCTTTACCTTCGCTTCTGTTATAACCGCCGGGGATTCTTCCGACAGCAGACATTCTTTCTTCATAATCTATTAACAGAGGGAAAAAGTCTATCCCAACTCTCGGTTCAGGACTTACAACAGCATGAACCAACAACATTGTATCGCCGCAGCGTACAACTACCGAACCACTCGCTGATTTGGCATACTTTCCTGTTTCAATAGAAACAACTTTGTTTCCTACAGGAATTTCAATTCTTTTAACATCTACCATGTTTTTTTCCTTTTTCTTTTCTACTTAGCACTTTTACTGTGTTCTTTTAAAGTATATATTAAACATGCGCTTTGTACAAAATAGTTTATGTAAATTTATATACAAAAAAGACCCTGAATTTCAGGGTCTTTTTGAAAATTTTAGAATTTATTAAACAGCATAAACGCTTACTTGTTTTCTGTCACGTCTGTGAGGTTCAAAAACAACCTTACCGTCGATAAGAGCAAATAATGTGTCATCTTTGCCGATACCTACATTGTTACCTGGGTGGAATTTTGTACCTCTTTGACGAACAATGATGTTTCCTGCGAGAACTTGTTCACCGCCGAATTTTTTAACACCAAGTCGCTTACTTTCGCTGTCGCGTCCGTTTTTTGATGAGCCTACGCCCTTCTTATGTGCCATTTTTATATCTCCTTGTAATTATATGTTAACTTATCTTTAGTTTTCTTCAGCAGGTGCTTCTGTTTCTGCAGCAGCTTTTGCTTTCGGAGCAGTAGTTCTGATTTTTGTAACCATAACTCTTGTAAAGAACTGTCTGTGGCCTTGTTTTCTTCTGTAGCCTTTTTTGGCTCTTTGTTTGAAAACTATAACTTTTTTAGCTTTATCGTGTTTAACGATTTTGCCTTCTACTGATGCTTTGTCTACATAAGGTGCACCAACTTTAGATTTTGCACCGTTTACAAGCATAACAACTTTGTCAAATACAACTTTGTCGTTTTCTTCGCCGTCGATAAGTTCGATATCAACGTAGCGGCCTTCTTCTAATTTGTACTGTTTTCCGCCTGTTTCAACTATTGCGTACATTTGTCTTTCCTTTCATTTGAGGAGCTGTAGCAGAGGGGATTGACTTATTTATATTTGAGCAGCTGTGCCACTCAAAACCTATGTGCCACCCCGGCATTTTAAGACAGCTTACCTATCTAACATAGTAAAAATAGTTTAACAAGCACATAATTCAGTGTCAACACGGCATATGAGATTATGTTATAAATGTTAAAAAATAAAAACCCGGCCGGAAGCATCCGTCGGGTAATAGCTGGATCGTGTCTGGGTAATTAAAATTTCATATTGTCAACTGACTCCGACTACTTGATGAACCTGTGCAATAAACAAGTCAGTTTTTAAAAACAAGTCCGGCACAGGCAACAAGTGCATGGGGTCACTTCCGCAAAATGCTAGACTTGGCGTCACTCGCACTCCGTGGACCACTTCTACAAGCGAGGCCGCCTCAGACATGTTATTTTTATATTACGCGCAGAATTTTCTCCGTATATTACCCGACTGTCTAGTATTTTATTAAATTAGTCATTATATTTTGCAGCACTACTGAGTCATAAGCTTGTTATACATTTCAAGCGCTTCTTGTGCTTTTTTATCTTTTTTCATCATTTTATATGTATAGGCGAGATTGTAATAGAAAGATGGTTCATCGGGGTTTGCTTTTATAGCAAGTCCAAATTCATACTTAGCATTAAACCAGCTCTTTTTCTTTAAATAGCAGCAGCCTTTGTTATAGTATGCATATGCAAAATCTTTTTTTATTCTCAGAACTTTTCTGTATTCATTCAATGCCATATTATATTTTTTGTCATAATAATATAGATTCCCAAGATTGTAATGCGCCTTGTAATTTTTATCATCAGCTTGAATAGCTTTTTTTAAATAAAAAACGGCATCAACAATTTTATCCTTGTCCTGAGAAATATTTGCAAGTATCAGCCAGTCATCAGAAACTTTTTCACTATCAGGAATAGAATTAAACAGTTTAACGGCTTCATCCGATTTATTAGCATTATACAAAAGTTTTGCCTGATCTCTTATTTCCTGATAAGAATCAATTTTATCCTGAGTAACTGTTTTAGCCGCATTTGCAGGTCCTTTTAAACTTTTGTCCGTATCCTGTAATTGTTCAGTTTTTGTTTCATTAGTGTGCTTCTGAAAAATGTTTTTCGGATGTGTTTGCTTTAACAAAGCTGAACTTTTCTGCCCGTCATTTGTTTTAGGATTTTCAGGAACAGGCACGGCAAAAGCATTATTACTTAAGCTAAAAAGCAAAAAAGAAATTATAAGGATATTTCTTAGACTATCTTTTTTCATAGCAAAATTATAATTCAACAAACATTAATTAACAAATCAACAAATTTTGTCGGGAAGTTTAATTTTATCTGCACAGAAGAATATCTGAAATTCTTTTTCCGGATTACACGAAAAGAAATGGCGGTAATAGCTTAAGGCATCATAAGCGGGCATTACAATGTTACACCAAGCATCTGCGATTATCGCTTTACTTCCCCAGGTGGAAGGATCATAGAGTTTTGCATTCTTGTTAAGATTATAGACAAGAAAGCTATGGTCTTTTCCATAAACCTTATTGGCAGATTTTTTATAAAAAGTTTGCATACAGACCATATGGGCATTTATATTCTTCTTTAAAAATTTATCCTGAAGTAGATAATTCAATTCACCGCAGTTTGCATATCCTTTATTTAGCAAAATATATTTTAATACTGATATAAATTGTGAATAAGATTCAAATTTCTTATGTTCTCTTAAATTTTGCCGTATCGATCTGATATTATCTGTATATTTAGCAGAGAGTTCAAACAATTTATCAGTTAACTCCTTATATCTAGGAGAATTATAATGTGCCAGTATTTTTGTATTAACAAATGAATTGGATCTGGCATAAGGAAAATTAGATTTGTAATCACGCAAGATACCTTCAGCAAGAATTTTTTCTTGTTTTAAAGCACGGAAAGATACCTTATTATTAAAATTATTTCTTGCTGTTATTTGCATAATACATTCAAAAAATGTGAATAAAAAATATTGCAATATACTTGAATTATGTAAACAAATATTACAAAAAATCTTGATTTTAAATTTTTCATAATTAAATTGTTTTTATAAATATATAAGGTTTTAGTAAAAAGAAGAGATATTATGACAAATGACAGCAACAACGGTATATTTGGCTTTTTAGACACCAATTTTACGTTTTTCAGCTTAAAGCTACAGGCCGATAAAATAAAGAATGGCTATCAGCTAAAAGACAGCTTGCATTCATTATTAAATTTCGTAGATACAGCGCATTTACGTGCCACTAATCCATAATTTAAAGAAATCTATACCGGCTTTCGCACTCTTTTCAGGATGAAACTGCACTGCGGTGAGGTTGTCTTTTTGGATTGAAGAACAGAAATCTATGCCGTAATTTGTAACAGAAGAGATTATTTCTTTGTTTTGGGGCACAACATAATATGAATTTACAAAATAATAAAAATTATCAGCCAAAAAGCTGTTATTTTCTGTCACGGAGATTTTATTCCAACCGATTTGAGGTACTTTAAGAGACTCAAACTTTTTAACTTCTCCTTTTAATATAGAAAGTCCCTCAAAATTCGGAGCTTCTTCGCTTTTTTCAAAAAGTATTTGTAAGCCCAAGCATATTCCCAAAAAAGGAATTCCGTTTTTTATAGCTGATTTTATAGGCTCAATAAGATTTTTTCTGTCAAGATTTTCTACAGCCTGCCGGAAATGTCCCTGCCCCGGGAAAATAATCCGCCTTGCACCTAATATATCTTTAGGTGAAGAAGTTATAATAAAATCTTGCTCTAAAAACTTAAGCATGTTGGCAATACTTTTTATATTGCCTGCATCATAATCCACAATGACTGTTTTATCCGCCATATCAGAAATAGAACCCATCCTTTTTCATTCTGTCTATAACTTCCAGTAATTTTTCATCATCAGCAACTGCAGACAATCTGAAATAACCCTCACCGTTTTTACCAAAAGCATTACCGGGAACAACAACAATACCTGATGTTTTTAGTAAATCATCTGTAAATTCTTTTGACGTTTTATATCTGGGAGGTATAGGAAGCCAAATATAAAAAGTAGCTTGCGGTATGTCATCGTCAGATATATCCCAGCCCAGTTCTCTAAATCCGTTTATAATAATCATCTGTTTTGTTTTAAATGACTTATTTGCAGATGCAATATATTCATCTCCATCTTTTGAGTTTAATATTTCAGCACCGGCTTTCTGAAGAACTTTAAAAAGACCTGTATCAATTGTTGATTTTAATCTGCCAAAAGCATCTACTGCTTTAGCATTTCCGCAAATCCATCCCAATCTGAATCCTGTCATTGAATAAGGTTTAGAAAAGCTGAAGAACTCAACAGCAACGTCCTTTGCTCCTTCAATTTCAAGAACACTATGCGGCTTATTATTTTCATCAAAATACAAATCACAATAAGCAGCATCACTCATAAGCCATATTTGTTTTTCTTTACAGAAATCAACAACGCTCTTTAAATAATCCTTTGTACAGGTTGCACCAAGAGGGTTAGAAGGATAATTTATAATCATTGCCTTCACTTTTGAAGTATCAAAACCTTCCGCTTCCATCCGCGCCCAAACCTTATACATATCGGGCATGTAGTTATTAGTTTTATTCAATTCATATCCGTAACTTAAGCCGCCGCAAGTTTTAATAATTTGTGAATATGAAGCATATCCGGGATCCGGAACCAGAATTATTTCCTTTTCACTATCCACAGTTGACGGATTAATTAAAGCTCTTATAAAATTAGCAAGACCCTCTTTTGAACCAATAAGCGAGAATATCTCGGTTTTAGGATCCAAATCAACATCAAAACGTTTTTTCATTCGTTTTGCTATTGCATCTAAAAACCAGCTCTCTCCTTTTGGAGAAGAATAAGTATGAATCTGAGGAATATTAAGTGCCTCGATTAATGTGTCATAAACATATCTTGGAGGCGATGCAACAGGTGCACCCATCGCAAGAGCAATCGGAGCCCTTCCTTTTGCTTCAAGCTGGGGAGCGAGTCTTGCGGCTTCTTGTTTTATACGAAACATTATGTATGTTTCAATTGATTTTACATATTCATTAAACTCTTGCATATTTTATCCCTTTGATTCAAGCTGATATGCCCATGCACTATGATTATGTATACTTTCTAATGATTCAACTTCAACTTCGAAATATTTTATCTTTTCATTCTTTCTAAAATTCAGAACAATATCTCGCAAAACATCTTCTACAAATTTGGGATTGTCATAAGCGTGCTCTGTTACGTATTTTTCGTCTTCTCTTTTTAACAGAGGATAAACTTCGCATGATGCTGTTTTTTCAATTTCTGATATCAAATCCTCAAGCCAAACATGCTCACATTCATCATAACTTATGAGCACATTAATTATAGCTCTTTGATTATGCGCAGAATAGTCGGAAATCTCTTTTGAACAAGGGCAGAGTGTTGTTACAGGAACTTTAGCACCCAGAAAAAATTTATAATCTTCTCCGTCAAGTTTGCCCTCAAAAGAGCAATCATAGGCCATAAGTGATTTTTGACCGGAAACAGGAGCAGTTTTTTCAACAAAATATTTAAAAGAAAATTTTACCTGTGAGCTTTGAGCGCCAAGTCTTTCCCGTATTGCCTCAAGACAACCTTTTATATCAACACCGAGTAGTTCTTTTTCTCTCCACTCATTGAGAATTTCCATAAAACGGGACATATGAGTTCCCTTGAAATTTGAATCCAGAGAAGCGCATATTTTAGCCTTTGCATAAACGACCTGATTGTCATTATCTTTTCTCTGGATTATTAAAGGAACATCAACATTTTTTATACCGACTTTTTGTATGTCTATACCTCTGTTGTCCAAAAGATTTTGAACATCTCTAAGAGGCAAACCTCCAAAAGTTAAATTTTTATTAGGACTTTTCATAATAAATTAATCTTTGTTTAAATTGTCAAGACATTCCGAAGATTTTTGTTCTAACGCAAGAAGAAGTTTCAATGCTGCTATTCTCTGCATTTTAGGAGGAGCAAGTCTAAGCATCTCAATAGCTTTCATCATAACAGGATCATTATCATACCAGCGGTTACCCTTGCCCTGATATTTAGCAATTGTTTCATAAAGATGCTCTATTACATCAGCAGCAACCTGTTCTTGCAGCTTTAATATATAATCAGCGGCCTCAGCCTTAGTTTCGTCTGTCTGCAGTCTCAAAAGATCCAATGCTTCTTTTAAAACAGGGTCTTTATCATACCAGCGTCTACCTTCTGTCATAGTTATAATCCTCGTAAATTCTTTCAGTTTAATTATTATAGTAGTTTTATTCCACTGTGTCCATTATGTTAAACGGAGTAACTGCTCTTTGTAATATACCAAGACAGTGTGCAATTGCAATGCCGTAATTTGTTATCGGCAAGCCAACATTATTACATTTCATAATTCGAGAAAGGACTTCGCGTCTGTTTGTCATACAAGCTCCGCAATGAATTAAAAGCGAGTATTTTTCTAAATTTTGCGGAAAATCATGACCCGAATGATATTCAAATTCAACATTTTTGCCCGTTTTCTTTTTAATCCAGCGTGGAATCTTCACCCTTGCAATATCGTCTTCTATCTGATGATGAGAACAACTTTCGCAAATAAGGACCTTATCGTTGTCCTTTAAATTATCAATCTGTCGTGCACCTTTATAAAATTCATTTAAATCACCCTTCATTCTCGCAAATACAATTGAAAAAGAAGTTAAATTTATATCCTCCGGCACATCTTTCGAAACAGCTTCAAAGGCCTGTGAATCAGTAATAACAAGTTTGGGCTTAACTTTTAGTTCACTTAGTGTTTCTTTAAGTTCTGTTTCTTGTGTAACAAATGCCTTGCATCTGTTATCAAGAAGGTCTCTTAGCACCTGAACCTGAGGAAGAATAATCCTGCCTTTTGGAGCCTCTTTATCAACAGGTATAACCAGCACTACTGTATCTTTAGCATCTACAATATCACCGAGTATCGAAGGAGGTGTAATAAAGTCATCCGGACATGCAGAAATAAACTGTTCCTTTAATGCATAAACAACATTTCTATTAGCAGAAATACTTGTTAAAATTGGATTTTTTACATATTTTTTTATCAGGTTCAATTTTTCATTGCTGATGTTATTTATATCTTGCTTGTTTACAACAGCTATTACAGGTATATTCCTTAATTGAAATTCATCAAAAAGTTTAATTTCATAATCATCCCATCCGTTATAATCACAGATAATTACTGCAATATCGGTCCTGTCAAAGATTTTTTTTGTTTTTTCTATCCTCTGTCCGCCAAGATCGCCTACATCATCCACACCGGCTGTATCAATAAATACAACAGGCCCGAGAGGCAGAAACTCCATTGTCTTTTCCACAGGATCAGTAGTTGTCCCCGCAACATCAGAAACAATAGAAATATCTTGATTTACAAGAGCATTTAAAAGCGAAGATTTTCCCGCATTTCTTTTGCCGAATATACCTATATGAAGTCTGTTTGCCTTAGGTGTTCCTATCATTGTTCATTTCCTTTGGAATGTCGCCGTTCTCTTCAATTTCCGCACGAATATCACTGAAATTTGTATCAGTCAGCATAAAATAGACTATTGAAATAACGGTTATAGTCAGCATTATAGTAATTTGGTGAATAAACGCAATACCAAGAGCATTAGATTTATCTATATGATATATTCCAAGAGCAAGAATATATGCATATTGATACGGTCCTACAAAAACCGATGACGACGGAATGATTGTAGAAAGTGCAAGAAAACTTATTACAAACAATGCAATTGAAAAACCGTAATATTGCCCGAATCCCATAATCAGAATATACGTCAATATGCATTCTATTCCCCATGCGATACAGCTCGTCAAAAATGCCATAAAAAAGCACCTTGGATTATTTAATGCCTGAAAACCTTCCATGAATTTATTCAAAAGAGATGCTGTTTTAATAAATAAAGGTTTAAATTTTTCAAGAAAAGTGATACCTGATAATCTATCGAAGAACCAGTCAATCTTATTAAATTTGAATATTAAAAAGAACACTGTCAAACTGCCTAAAAACAGAGCCGCAGCTATGTATGTAATATTTAAAGCCCATTGATGTTTAAAATAAGTCAAAACAGCAAAAAATAAAATTAAAAGTACGGAAATACCGTCAATAATTCTTTCAAGAATAATTGATCCCAAAAGCTTCATCTTACTTTCCTGCAGTTTATGCCCCACATGATAAGCACGCCAGAAGTCTCCTGCACGTGCTGGCAAGTAGCTGTTTAGCGTATTTCCCGTTGTAAATGAAAAGAAAGCTTCTTTGACCGTAAGATTACTGGTACCGCACAATAAATACTTCCATCTAAACCCTCTTATGTACAAACCCAAAACATATAAAGGAACAAAGACAAGAAGGACTTTGTAGTCAAAAACTTTAAATGTCTGCAAAAGCTGGTGAAAATCCAGATTCCAAAGTATCAACCCGATAAAAATCAGGCTGATTATTAATCCGAATAATTTATCTTTATGCTTTTTTATTTTATTCAACTTTTACCAGAACCTTAACCGATGTTTTTTCTTTATTTCTTTCAAAGGCCTCTATAGATTTTTCTATAGGATAGATATCTGAAATAAGCGGGTTTACATCAATACGTTTACTTTCCAGCATTCTCAATGCAGGCGCAAATTGACCGCATCTTGAGCCAAGAACAGTAATTTCATCAATTACAATAGGTGCTAAATTAAATTCTTTTGATGCTGCAATAGTACTTTTTAAAATAAGCGTTCCTCTCGGCTTGGTAAGAGCCAGAGAAGTTTCGAACCCGGAAATAGAGCCTGTAGCTTCTACTACATAATCATAAGCCTTTTCAACCTTAAGTTCGCCCAAAAGCATTGTCTTTACACCCTGTGCCTTTGCAAGAGCAAGTTTTTCCTCATGTTTGCCGACAAGCAATACATCAAGTCCGCATGCATTAAGCGCCAGAGCCGTTATAATACCGAGTTTTCCATCCCCGAGAACTACAAGTTTTTTATAAGGAGGAATGTGTATTTGTTCCAATATCTCCAAAGCAGCAGCAAGAGGTTCAACAAATACAGCCTCATTATCAGAAACACTATCAGGTATAACAAGAAGATTTTTTTCGGGTAATGCTACATATTCAGCAAAACAGCCTTCTCTTTGCCATATTCCGAGAGTTGAGCGATTAAAGCAATGTCTTTCCAGCCCCTGCGCACACCATTCACAAGATCCGCAACCGCAGTTTATTTCTCCGACAACTCTTTTGCCTATCAATTCTTTATTTTCGGCCTTTTCAACAATACCTGTAAATTCGTGTCCCAAGACACCTTTATACCCCATATAGCCTTTTGTAATTTCATAGTCAGTATTACAAATACCTATTGTTGTTACTTTAATAAGTGCTTCACCTTTTTTAGGCACAGGCATCGGATAATTATTATCCAACTTTAACCCCTCGTCAAATACAACTGCTTTCATTCTTAATTCCTATCCGTTTATCTAATCTAGTGTCGCAGATGCCGCCGGCTCAACGCAGCCGGCACTGCTCACTTTTTCAAATGACACTCAAAAATTTTGCTCACGTTCCTTATCGCAAAATTTTCTCGGACAATATTTATTATTTACAAAAATATTATAAGCAAATAATAAAATGTTGTCCAAGATCTATGCAGCCTGATTAAGAACAGTCAGTCTATTTGAAGGTACGGCATACTGAACCTGATTTTGAGTTCTTGTTTCTTTATATATTTGCATCAGTTCTTTCCAGCCTTCTATAAATTCCACATTATTTACAAGTACACTCTTGGGAATTCCTGCATGGTGAATTTTAGGAAGAAGTTCGTCAACAGAATATGTAATTGAATCGGAAATGCCATCATCAGTATCATTGCATACAAAGTACTTATTACCTTTTTTATCTGTTTCTATACCGATAATAGTAATTTCATGCCCGCCTATTACATTATTATCGCTATCACAGTATGTATAACCGATTATTACATTATCACCGCCGTTTAAAGTATCCTGTATGTGCTGCAGTGTTTCAGACGGTTCACATTCATAACCGACGAGCTTGCCGTTGTCATCAATCTGCTGGTAAGTAACACAAATCTTTCCCTTGCCTGTCGCAAGTTCTTCTGCAAAATTCTTTTCTATATCAATAAGCCCGCTGTCATCTTCATTATATTTTGGAACTCTTCTGTCTATCAATGAATCATAAGTATTTTGTGCTCCTACATTCATAAAAGTGGACTGCATAAGCACATCTATAACAGAGCGTTCATCACGATCTTTGTATGTATTTTGTATACGAGCTCTGATAATTGCATTTCTGTCAGGTTTCAAATTGACCTTTAATGTATTCCAATCAACAAACTTATAATCAGCTCCGAATTCATTGAGCATCCAAACTATATCAACAAAGTTTTGTGAAAGATCTTTTACATTAATAGTTTTTTCTACATTTATTTTGGGTGATGTTAGACCCTCTGCCATTCTTGCAAACTCAGCAGGCATTTTATGTGCAAGATTAAACTCTATACTTGCTGCAGGACAGGTACTTGATTTAACATCCAAATCCATGGAACTTATGTTTTTCCCCTGTGCCTTTTCCTGATTGATAATATCATTTTGCAAATTTACCGGAATATCCCCGAATTTTTGCGTGATAATAAACGGATATTTTATAGTTGTTATAACTTCTTCTAATATTTTCTTTTTATCAAGCCCCTGAACTCTTTCAGATGTTGCTATTTTATACAAATTATCAAGGGTAGTTGATTTGTCATTTGAATTGTTATTGAGGAGCTTACCTGTTTTCAAAAGGTCCTGCAAATCCTTTTTATATTTCTTATCAATAATTGTTGATATTTCGTTGTATTTATTATGCTCATCTTTGCTTGAAAGAGATGTTCTCATCTGTGCATTGCCGAAACTAATCTGTTTCAATAAAGAAGAGCTCAAAGAAGGATAAGATTGTACAGGAGAAGACACAGCAGAATGTTTGTCATTCTGTGTTTTTGAGACCTCTTTAGAATGATGAATTTGAGAAATATAACCGTTATTAAAGCTATTTACTGCTGAAATATTGTACACTTTCACTTCCGCCTTGTTATACAGTATTAAAAACCAAACATTAAAAAAATTGCTTTTTTTGATATACTTTTATAAGTAATGTTAACAAATTTTTATACAGTCTGAAATTTTGATTAAAGATATAGATATAAATACAATTAAATTTTTATACATAAAGAAGGAAGACCTTATACTTGCACTTGATAGACTTACACGCTTTAAGTATCCGGAAATCAGTTATTACAGAGTATTTTCAGAAATCATATGCAAATATTTGATACATCCTCATATTACAAAAAATCAAATAAAAGAACTTGATACAAATACATTAAAATCGATTATTGAAAAAATCTGGAACGAATCAGTAAATTACTATTCACCGGTTGCAAAGCGAGATAAAAAGCTTAATGAAATAATAATTGATGAAATAAATAATACATATAATCTAAGTAAAGATATACAAACACTTGTAAACACAGAACTAAACATAAATACCGTATTAGATTTTATCCCGGAGGACAAAGAGCAGCCGATTAATCTAAAACGTTTAAATTATATTAAAAATAATCCGAAAAACCTTATAAAGCAGCGTGAAGAATATGCACTGAGATTTCCTGTTGAAAAAGTTGTACTCTGCGAAGGAATAACAGAAGAAATTCTTATGCCCAAATTTGCACAACTTTCAGGGTACGATTTTGATAAAAACGGTATAAAATTAATAAGTGCCGGCGGAAAAAATCAAGTTGCAAAAATATATTGTGAACTCAAAGATGAGTTAAAAATTCCTATTTTTATACTTTTGGATGCAGATGCAAGCGCAACCTCCGATATAATAAAAAATGTTTTACGAAATCAGGATTGTATATATTTAATAAAGCATGGAGAATTTGAAGATATATTTTCTCTAAACTTAATAAAACGAACAATTAACAAACGTTTTAAAAATATATGCGAATGCACAATTGCCGACTTCAAACAGACCAAACCAATGACAAAGATTCTCTCGGAATTTTACAGAATACATGAACTTGGAGATTTTCAAAAAGCTGATTTTGCAAAGGAACTGGCTGAAAATCTAAAATATGAGACTGACTTAACAGAAGAAATAACGGAAATAATAGATAGAATTAAAAATTTATAACTAAAAATAAGACCTTTCAATTCGAAAGGTCTTATTTCTTAATATTCTATATTTATTTGCGAGAACTGAACTATTTTGTTTTTACCACGCTTTTTAGCGTTATAAAGAGCGTGTTCAGCATATCTTATGAGAGTATTTGCATCTTCTTCCACATTTTGCAGGAACGGATAAGATGAAATACCTCCTGATATAGTGATAGGATGTCTTTCTTCTTCACCTGCAGGAATAAATTCCATTTTTTCTATTTCTCTTCTGAATCTTTCCGCAAATATAAATGCATTTTCTTCCGGAGTATTAGGAAGTATTACAATAAACTCTTCATCGCCGTATCTTGTGAGAATATCTTCTTTTCTTATGAAAGATTTAAGCATTTCTGCGATTTTTTTAAGCAGTACATCACCCCAGTCATAACCGTACATATCGTTTACAACTTTGAAGAAATCAATATCAAGGAGCAGACAGCTGAGTTTTGTATCATATCTTTTTGAACGGGATATTTCAGCTTCTAAACGTTCATGAAGGTATTTTCTGTTATGAAGTCCTGTCAGAGCGTCTGTAGTAGAAACCTGATTAATTGTTTCTCTGAGCTCTTTTATTTTTAATAAGTTTTTAAGTCTTAAATTAAGTTCTTTTTCATCAACAGGTGTAGTTATATAATCGTATGAGTCACCTCTGAAAATAATATCGTCATTAAATTTTGAAGACACAATCAGAGCAGGTGCAGGCAATTTTGTTACCATAGAAACTTCTTTTAATTTTTCATCCGAAGTATTAAAGACAATGGCAGACGGATTAAACTTTTGTGCATCTTTTACTTCATCAATATTTATTACACGAATATCACAATCTTCAAAAGAAGAAAGCATATTTTCTAAATCAGCTGACTGTTTATCAGTAAAAATAACAATGTTTTTCATAACGAATTATCCTTGTGTTTACTATTATATATATAATACCAAATGTAACGAGAAATGTATATAACACAAATGAACCAAAAATTAAAAAATGTAAATACATTGGAAAAATAAAGGGTTAAATGTTATTTTATTGATACACATACTTCAAATGCAGTATGGAAGAATAAAACGCTTAATATTAATATATAAATATATTAGATTAGTGGGGAGATATTAATTTTGGCTGCACCGCAGTATAAACAGTCTTACAAACAAGATTTATATAATGATTATTATACCAATAGAAATAAATATTCCAGCAACATAAGACCTGCAAAAATAAAGCGAAAAAAAGTTGTAAAAAGACATACAAACCCGTTTGCAATCGTAATGCAGTTATTTTTTGCAGTAATATTCGTGCTATATGTAAGTCCGGTTTATGTAGACAATATTACAAGACCGCTTGTAATGAGAACGGAAAAATATCCGGAAATAAAAACGGATATGAATCTCATTGCACATCCGACTGCTGCATATCTATACAATAATCATGTACTTGGTGTTAATCTACTCTCCGGAACAGAAACGAAAAAACCGCAAATGCAGGCTCTATATGAAACATATCACATGTCTGAACTTGAAAACAGATTAAAATCTCTGACTGCGTCGTATCCTTCTTTAAAGCCCTCAATATATGTATGGGATTATGAATCCGGCAAATACGCAGATATAAATGCACAAAAAGTCTATCCTACAGCAAGTATTATAAAAATACCCGTGTTGATTCAGCTATTTAAAGCAATAGAGATGGGGATGATAAATCTCGATGATAAAATAGCAATGACAGAGTATTATAAATCAGAAGGCTCGGGAAGTTTACAGTTTAAAGGAGTCAACAGCGTATACACCGTTGACAATCTGGCAAGAGTGATGATTACAGAATCTGATAACTCGGCTACAAACATGCTGATGGATGCAACAGGCGGCATGAATGCAATGAACCAGTCATTAAGAAAATGGGGAATGAAAGAAACACGAGTAAACGACTGGCTGCCTGATTTGCAGGGGACAAATGTAACTACATCAAAAGAAATGGCAGCAATGCTATACAATATAGATAATCCCAATTTTCTGACATTAAATTCTCGTGAAAAAATTGTCGATTATATGAGCCACGTGCATAATAACAGGCTTATACAGGCAGGACTTCCTGCAAGTGCAATATTTATTCATAAAACGGGCGATATAGGCAAAATGCTCGGAGATGCCGGTATTGTTTATACACCTAACGGAAAAAAATATATAGTTGTTATGCTGGTAAACAGGCCTTACAATTCTCCTCTAGGGAAAGATTTTATAGTAAAAGCTTCATCACTGATATACAACTATATGGTTAACACAAATTTATAAATTATTTATTGATATTAAGACTTTCTTATATTATAGTTAATAACATAGTTATTTTATACAGAATTTTGGAGAAAAATATGAGTCATCAGATAATAAAAGTAGCATGGGAACTTAATGAAAACTGCGAAAACAGATATCAGTTGGTTTATGAAATCGCAGAACTTGCCAAAAAGCTTGTTGATGAATACCAGATGAAAAAGCCAAAAGATGAACTAGGATTTGATGATTACGGATTTGATAATTCAATAAAAAAAGAAAATCCCGTAGAACATGCTATTATGGTAAAAGCTTCTGAATCTGACGAAAGCAGACTTGTCGGATAAAATAAAAATTAAGACAAAAAAATACCGGTGTAAAAACACCGGTATTTTTTTAATCAAGTTTATAACTATTTAGCAAGAAGTTTATTCACAGCCAGAGTTAATCTTGATTTTTTTCTTGCAGCAGTGTTTTTGTGCAAAACACCTTTTGAAACAGCTTTGTCACAAAGTTTGTAAGCGTGGCTCATAGCTGTTTTTAATTCTGCATCATTTTTGGCTTGTGCTAATTCAAGTGTTTTTCTTATTGCAGTTTTGATTTCAGACTTAACAGCAACGTTTCTTTGTCTGTTTCTTTCTGCGATTAAAACTCTTTTTTTAGCGGATTTAATATTAGCCATTGTTTTGTCCTTTCATTTGCATCTGTCACGGGTTACGTCTAAAAGCCGCATCCCCTAAAATCTGCAATGAGGTTTGGTGAGTATTTTTATTATATTGCAAGAAATTTATATTACAAGTGTATCAATTTAAAAATTACTTATTTTATACGATACACAATCACCTTAATAAGCTATAATTTATAAAAGGGATTATATTATAGAGAAATTTTATGTTACAAGAAGCTACAAAAATTATTCAATCGGCATTTCATGACAGTTTTATAAAAAGATTGAGTCTTTATCTTCACGACTGTGTGAGAGAGGAAGTACAAAGCTCTACATTTAGAAATCTAAAACAGGACAAGGATAATAAATGGATATTTTTAAAGGGAGAAGAAGAACTCTTTACTAATTTTGATAAACCTTTGCTTCTTGACGGTTCTGACAGCGACCTTACAGAGCTTATGATACAAAGTGAAATGAGCCAGAAAGATAAATATCTTATCTACGGACATTTATTTCTTGTGGGCAAAAATTCGCGTTCTAAAAGAAAAAATGAGTTTTTGACACCACTTTTATATGCCCCTTGCAAATTAGAAAGAGAGGGAGTGAATATAACCTGCACACTGCAGGATGACGTGCTATCCCTTAACACCGGCGCATTGACTGCACTAATGCGTAAAAGCGATGACGAAGATGAAATGGAGCATATGCTGGACGGCCTATTGGAAGTAGTACCGGAACTGCCGTTAACAAAAGACGGGCTGGATATATTTTTAACAACTTTAAAATCAATACTGCCTGATGTGGAAATTTCTTTAAATCACGAAGATGATGCAAACGAAAACTTTGTAAAAGATGAAGCTGACAATTTTTATCAAAAAATTGATTCAGGGAATATTGATGATTTTATAGAAGATTCTGATACGGATGATTCAAAACCGGCTTTAAAACTTGATAAAGTTTCTATTACAAACCAGAGTGCGGTTATTTTGACCAAACGTCCCTCTGTAACCGCAGGTGTCTTGCATGAGTTAAAGCAAATAGCGGAAAAGCCGAGCGGGGTTTTTAGAGAATCTGCATTATCAGTTGTAAATGAAGAGTACCTGAGAGGTACAGGCAAACTGTTTGATAAATCAAATAAAGAAAAAAAAGAACTCAAAGATTTTGCTGCAGTAACGCCATTGTCACTCAGTGATTCACAGGAAGAAGTAATCAAAAAAATTGAGCAGAATCCGCTTCTTGCAGTATACGGACCGCCCGGTACAGGGAAATCACAAACTATAGTAAACCTTGTAGCACACCTTATTGCTAACGGCAAGACGGTTCTGGTTGCATCAAGAATGGACAAAGCAGTTGATGTAGTGGCAGAAAGATTAAATGAGCTTGGTGCACCTTTTCTTGCATTAAGAGCAGGAAGATTAAACTATCAAAAACAGCTGAGTTTTCAACTGCAGGATTTAATTGCAAATAAAATAGATATTGATACGGGATTTGAAGATGCAATTCTTGTTGATGTTGAGGATATGCATGATTTACTAAAGTCTATAAAAGAACTGGAAAATAAGTGCGAAAAAATTATTGCTCTGGAAAAAGAATGGCATGAAATAATTGATAAGAAGAAATCCCTTGATAATGACTTGGGAGAAAGAGTATTTATCAAAAATAAATTAAAAAAAGACGAAATAGACGAAATAAAGAAAGTATTGGCAAATATTGAGAAAAACCTTGAAAAATCAGGCTTATTTACAAATATTTCAAATACATTTTCCGCGATGAAGCTCAAAAAGATTTTAAACACCGCAAAACTTCCTTCTGACCCTGAATCCATAATGAGACTATCTCTTGAACTGCAGGCAGAAGAAATGGATTGCAATGCAAGAATAACGGAGACAAGAATTCATAAAATAGGCAATATTCATCAGCTGCTGTCTCAGATTAAACAATTGAAAAAAAGACAGAGAACTCTTGCGGTTGACATTCTTAAAAACAAAAGACGTGAGTCGCTTAAAGGGCTTTTAAGAGATCAGATAAAACGCCAGAGATTGATTATCCACACAAAAGCTATTGTGGAAAGAAAGAAAAACCTTCAAAACAGATTATTGGAAGAAGAAGATTTTACACCGCTTTTAGAAGCATTCCCCTGCTGGTGTGTAACAACATATGCAATATCCGGTTCATTACCTATGAAGCCGGGCCTGTTTGATGTCGCAATAATTGATGAAGCGTCTCAATGCGATATAGCAAGCTGTTTTCCTATATTATTCAGAGCCAAAAAAGCAGTTATCGTGGGTGATGACAAACAGCTGCCCCATTTGTCATTCTTAGAAAAGGCAAAAGAACAGTCTTTCTTAAGTCAATACAATATTCCTGACAAATATCAGCTAATGTGGAGATTCAGAACAAACTCCATGTTTGACCTTGCAAATTATTACTCTACAAATCCGGTGCTTTTGGATGAACATTTCAGAAGCTATTACCCGATTATCCAGTTTAGCAATCAGGAATTTTACGGCAACCGTATACGTATTATGACAAAAGACTCCGGCACAAATGATGTTCTGGAACTTCATTTAGTATCAGACGGCAAAGTAGATTCTGACGCAACAAGAAACATGCCTGAAGTTGAAGCTGTGGTAAAGAGAATACACGAAATTATTTTGGATGATTCACACAACGGAGATGAAGAGCATCCCGTATCAATTGGTGTAGTTTCACCGTTTAGAGGTCAGGTTGACTTAATAGAAAAAGCAATCAGACAGGTTCTTACAGAATCTACTATAAGAAGACACAAAATAGAAGTAGGGACAGCACATACGTTTCAAGGCGATGAAAGAGATGTAATTATATTTTCACTTGCTGTTGCAGATAACAGCTTTGCACAGAGCTTAACCTTCCTGCAAAAGCCAAATCTATTTAATGTTGCAATTACACGTGCACGTAAAAAACTAATTACATTTTTATCAAGAGATCCCAAAAACCTTCCGCCCGGATTGTTAAAAGATTATATAGAATACACTCAAAAATATATAGAAAGTGCAAAGGAAGATGAATTTTCAAGTAAAAATAGATTCAAAAATTCATTTGAACAAACAATTGCACAGGCATTTATAATGGAAGGATTTGATGTAAAAGCAGGCTTTGAGGCTGCGGGTGTCAGCCCTGATCTCCTTGCAAAAGATGAGCTTGGAAATGAAATTATCATTGAAATTGACGGTGTAGAAGATAATACAAAAAGCAATATCACTGATATGAAAAAGCAGACTATTCTTGAACGTGCAGGATATAAAGTTGCAAGAATATCTTTCAGAGAATGGGAACACAGCCCACAGGCCTGCATTGACAGAATTAAGCAATCATTTATAAATTCTTAAGCTATTTTATTAAAACAAATTTTATTAGCTTCAAGATTTTCTGAAAAAGAATTGTCCAATCTGTCGGGAACTTCCGCTATATAATTTAATCCGCCATGTTGAATGTCACCTTCAGGTTTAGCCGGTTTAATTTTAACATTTGGATTTATGCTTAGATTTACAACATAAAATATTTCATCCGGTTTGTCCTTAATATTGATTTTGTATTTACCACTAAAGCTGGGTGAATAACTGTTTATTAACATTATTAATTTCTCCTTTCGTTTAACATAAGGAGTGTAAAAAAATTTTTTTGCTATTAAATAAAGAATTATTAAAAACCTATTAACATTGACAACTCGGAATATGAACGCCCTAATGATTTTGCAATAACTGGATCTGTCAACTTACCCTGAAAAGTACTTACACCTTTATATAATTCAGGCATAGATTTAACGGCAGCAATGAAACCTTTTGTTGAAAGTCCCAAAATATAAGGCAGCACATAATTGTTAAAAGAAACCGTTGCTGTTCTGGCTACACAACTCGGGATATTAGGAATTGCACAATGTATAACACCGTATTTTTCAAATGTTGGATTTTCAAATGAGGTAGGTTCTTTGATTGTCTCTACAATGCCGCCCTGATCAATAGATACGTCTATAATAACAGAGCCTTTCCTCATATTTTTAACCATTTTTTCCGTAATAATATTAGGTGCCTTTGCACCAACCAGCAATACTGCACCGATTACCAGATCAGCTGTTTTTGTATACTTTTCAAGATTGTATTTATTGGACATTGCTGTATTAACCCTGCCTTGAAAAAGTTTTGCAGCTTCTCTTAATTTTTCCGGACAAATATCGAGCATTGTGACTATAGCACCCATTCCAAGTGCAACTTTTGCAGCATGTACACCTACAACACCTGCACCAACAATCAATACTTCACTCGGATATACACCCGGAACACCGCCTAATAATTTTCCAACACCGCCGTAAGTATTTTCTAACAGTCGTGCACCTATTTGGATTGACACACGCCCGGCAATCTCACTTACAGGCATTAGCATAGGCAGCTTTCCGTCAGGAGTTTGAATTGTTTCATAATCTATTGTTGTAACTTTTTTCTTTATCAAGACATCAAACAATTCCGGTTCAATAGCAAGATGAGCATATGATAAAACTGTCTGACCATTTTTTAAATAAGAATATTCTTCTTTTTGAAGTTCTTTAACCTTTACAATGATTTCTGACTTTGAATAAACCTCCTGCGCTGAATCTAGTATTTTTGCACCGACCTCTTCATACATTTCATCTGTAAAGCCGATTCTTTCACCTGCACCTTTTTCAACATATACTTCATTGTCATTTTCAATAAGGGTTTTTACAGATGACGGTATTAACGACACTCTGTTTTCACATATTTTTATTTCTTTTGGAACCCCAATAATCATTAATACCTCCAGTATTTTTTAGTAAACAATAAAATTTTCTGTGCAATTTATATTATAAGAGACTTTGATGCTTCTTCTATCTCGTCAATTATTAGATTAACAGCAGCAATAGGATCATCAGCAGAAGTTATCGGACGACCGACTACCATATAATCAACCCCTGCTCTGATAGCATCAGCCGGTGTAACTACTCGTATCTGGTCATTTACAACAGACCAGGTAGGACGTATTGCCGGACAGAGAATAATAAACTCATCGCTAAATTCTTTTCTGATTCTTCTTGCCTCAGAGGCACTTGCTATAACACCATCAATTTTTGACTCCTGTGCAAGGTATGTAAGATGAGAAACATACTCATCAATATTCATTTTTACATTCAATTCTTCTGTTAATGTTCTTTGTCCAAAACTGGATAGCAATGTTACACCGAGAATTGTGGGTTTTGGCTTATTAAATTTTTTTGCTGTTTCTCTCGCAACTTTAACAGTTGTTGTAAGCATTTTCGAACCGCCGGCAAGGTGTGCGCTAAAAGTTGTTACACCACGTTTTATTAAATTAGAACCGGCCTTTGCAACAGTAGAAGGAATATCATGGAACTTGCCATCAAAATACACCTCACCACCAAGATTTTTTATCAGTTCAATAGCATCGTAAGCACACGAGGTAAAAAGCTGAGGTCCAACCTTAAAACATCCAACGTAGTCTTTTAAAAGTTTAACCAAACGCTCTACTTCGTCAAGAGAGTCAGTATCAAGAGCAAGAACAATTCTATCCTTAGCTGATAAATTTGTATTATTAAAACCCATACCAATCCCGTCAAATATACTATAGCCATACAAATATAGCATTTTAAGAGACATCTTGCAACTAATTATTTACAAAACGTCTGCATCAATCCCAGAGAACGTCCTCTTTTTGGGTGATAAGAAGGCGAAAAATAGACTTCGGTAGTCTTTACATATCCATACATCCGTTCCTGTACATCATTTATGTCTTCGCAATTTACATCAAACACACCCATAACTTTACCATCAGGTGACTTATAAACACCAAGATGCCTCAGATATAAATTTTGTACAGTTCTGGAATCATATAACCATCCTGACGGAAGTCTTTTCCACACTGCACTATCTTCATAGAAATTAAGCATATTGGCATCTATTAAGAATGAAGCAATATTATCCCTCATCAAATCGCCTTTTGCTCTGCTCTGTTTATCAACCTGTCTTGAAACTGCATACAATTGTGCACCAATCTGTGCATTTGTACGAGCATAACATGGTATGCATACAAACATAATGCAAGTTAATATGAATATATTTTTTAACATCTTGAAAATACTTCCTGCTCCAATGAATCCATTGTGTTTGCAAGAAAATATGCAGAACTTGCAATCATGGAAGCATTATCAGTACAGTATTTCATAGCAGGTGCATAAATGCTGTATCCCGCCTCCTGAAGTGAGAAGAATTTTTTTCTTATTTCAGAATTTGCTGCAACGCCGCCGCCCAGGACAATCTGTTTTATGCCATACTTTTGCGCAGCCTTAAGAGTTTTCTTAAATAAAGTAGAAGTTATACACTCCTGAAAACTGGCAGCAACATCTTCTTTGGGTATATATCCAAGTTCTTTTTCAAGTTTTCTGGTAAGATTCAACACAGCTGTTTTCAAACCTGAAAAACTGAAATCAAACTCGCCTTGTACCTTTGCCTCAGGAAGTTTATATGCATTGGGGTTGCCGTTTGGTGCCATTCTGTCAAGATTCAGCCCCCCTGGGTAAGGAAGTCCCAATAGTCTTGCAACTTTATCATACGCTTCACCGGTAGCATCATCAATTGTTTCTCCTATAATCTGCTGATTTAGATAATCATCAACTTTAATTATCTGCGTATGACCACCGCTTATAAGTAAAGCAATCATAGGCGGTTTAAGCTCTGTATCTATATAATTTGCACAGACATGAGCATTAAGATGATTAACCCCAATAAAAGGTTTGTCATAAGTAACAGCAAGAGCCTTGGCAGCATTTAAGCCGACAAGAAGAGACCCGACAAGTCCGGGGCCGACGGTAGCAGAAAAAGCCGTTATATCATCAGGGCCAAGACCTGACTGTTCAAAAGCCTGAGCAATAATCAAATTAACAGCATCAAGATGTTCTCTTGCGGCGACTTCCGGTACCACTCCGCCAAACTGTTGATGTGTTTTTATCTGAGAAGCAACCACATTTGCCAGTACTTCCCTGCCGTTTTTGACAATAGCGCATGCTGTCTCATCACAGCTGGACTCTAAAGCCATAATGATTATATCGTCTTTTGCATCAGGGCCTATTAAAACAGTTTCTCCTGATAAAGGTTTTTTAAATTCTTTAACCAACATAATTGCTATGCTCTGCTTTTTATTTCTTCCAAAAGCCCTGAGACAAATTCATCAACTTTGAGTGAGCCTATCGGACCTTTGCCTCTTTTTCTGATGGAAACAGTTCCGTCTTCAATTTCTTTGTCACCAACAACTACTACATAAGGAACCTTTTTATCCTGCAAAGCTTCTCTTATTTTGTAGTTCATTGATTCAGAACGGTCATCAAGGTTAGCTCTAATACCTTGAGCTCTTAATGCATTATAAACTTTTTGTGCATATTCATCATGCTTGTCATTAGAAATAGGAACAACCGCAACCTGAGTAGGCGCTAACCATAGCGGGAATGCCCCTGCATAGTGTTCTATCAAAATACCGTGGAATCTTTCCATAGAACCGAATACAACACGGTGAAGCATCAGAGGTGTTTTTAATTGACCGTCTTTATCTTGATATTTCAAATCAAAACGGGCAGGCAGATTGAAATCTAACTGGATAGTAGCACACTGCCAAGTTCTTCCGATTGCATCTTTAACCTTAAAGTCAATCTTAGGACCGTAAAATGCACCATCACCTTCATTTATTTCATAGTGCATACCTCTTTTATCCATAGCAGCCTTTAGTCCGGCCTCAGCTTTGTCCCAGTTTTCTATCTCACCGATATAGCTTTCAGGACGGGTAGAGAGTTCTACCTCAAATTCCATTTTAAAAATGGCCATGGTATCAGCTACAAAATCAATGATTTCATTAATTTCATTTGTAAGCTGCTCAGGTGTACAGAAGATATGCGCATCATCCTGTGTAAAGCCTTGTACTCTTGTCAAACCGCCGAGTGCACCTGAGTGTTCTCTTCTGTATACAGTACCAAGTTCAGCCATTCTTAAAGGCAAAGAACGATATGAATGTCTGTTTGCCTGATAAATCAGAATATGAAAAGGACAGTTCATAGGTTTTAAGATATATTGATCGTCTGACTCATCTTCTTTTTGTATAAAGAACATATTTTCTCTGTAATGATCAGCGTGTCCGGAAATTTCCCATAGCTTTGATTTTGCAATATGAGGAGTATTTACAATTACATAGCCTCTTTTTCTGTGTTCTGTTCTCCAGTAATTTTCGATTTCTTCTCTGACAACTGCAAGGTTAGGATGCCACAGAACAAGACCTGCGCCGAGTTCTTCTCTTGTTGAAAACAAATCAAGCTTTGCACCGAGTTTTCTGTGATCACGTTTTTCTGCTTCTTCCAGCATTGTAAGATAATTTTTCAAATCTTCTTTTGTCCAAAATGCAGTAGCATAAATTCTTTGAAGCATTTTATTTTTAGCATTACCTCTCCAATATGCCCCGGCAACTTTCATTAATTTAAATGCTTTAATAAAAGAAGTGTTAGGTAAATGAGGACCTGCACAGAGGTCATTAAACAGAGATTTTCCGTCCTTGTCTTTAGTTAAATACAAAGTAGGTTTATGTTCTCTGTGTTCTTCAAGCAGCTCTGCTTTATAAATTTCACCTTCATTTTTAAATTCATTTATTTGTGCATCTACATCAGGAACAAAGTATTTTTCAAAAGTAAGATTTTCTTTAACAATCTCTTTCATTTTTTCTTCAATTTTAGAAAGATCTTCTTCCGTAAAAGTATGCCCTTCCAAATCAAAATCGTAATAAAATCCATTTTCGATAGCAGGACCTATGGCAAGTTTTGCCTGCGGAAACAAAGCAATAACAGCCTGCGCCATAATGTGAGATGTAGAGTGTCTTAATATTGCAAGTGTTTCCGGATCTTTAGACGTTAAAATCCTGACTTTATCATTATTAGAAAGGGATGTTCGAATGTCTTTAACTTCTCCGTTAATCTCAAGTGCAACAGCATTTTTCAACAGACCTTCGCTTATTGATTTTGCAAGGTCAAAACCATTAACATTTCCGTTAGAGTTTTCTTCCAAAGAAATTTTTGAATTGTCAGGTAATATTACCTCAATTTTAGACATTATAATAACCTCTCTTTCTATACCTAATAATTTTATAGCACCAGCATAAATGTAATGCAATTTTATAGTGCAAACAGGATATAGCCAAGTTGACTAAGTTAAGAAGTTGTAATATAATTTAAAGAAAGTCAATATTTTGTAATATTATTAACTTTTTACAAAATATTTTTAAAGAATGTGGTTAAAAATAATAGGGTAAAGAAAGATAGGTTTTTAACATGTGTCCAAATACTGAAGCTAATGAACAGGCAGAAGCAAAACAAAAGATACTTATTGCTGATGATGAAGCAAGTATCAGAAGAATTCTTGAAACAAGATTAAGTATGATAGGTTATGACATAGTAACAGCTGCGGACGGAGAAGAAGCAGTTGCTGTTTTTAATAAGGAGAATCCGGACTTAGTCGTTTTAGACGTCATGATGCCCAAAATGGACGGCTACGGCGTTTGCAGAGAAATAAGAAGAACATCTGATGTTCCTATTATTATTCTTACAGCACTAGGAGATGTTTCAGAAAGAATTACGGGCTTAGAATTAGGTGCTGATGATTATGTTGTTAAACCATTCAGCCCGAAAGAACTTGAAGCCCGCGTAAAATCAGTTTTAAGACGTGCAACAAACAGAGAAATAGCACCATCTACAGGTAAAGTAACTAAAAATGTTATAACAACGGGTAATATAAAAATCGACACAGCAAGAAGGCAGGTATTCAGAAAGAATGAACGTATCAGACTTACCGGTATGGAATTCAGCCTTCTTGAACTGCTGGTTAACAACTCAGGTCAGGCATATTCAAGAAATGAAATCCTTCAATATGTATGGGCTTATCCGCCGGATCATCGCATTGATACAAGGGTTGTGGACGTTCATATTTCAAGATTGCGTTCAAAACTCGAAACTGATCCCGCAAATCCTGAATTAATTCTTACAGCACGCGGAATAGGTTATATGTTCCAGAGAATTAATTAGTTTAGTAATAATTAGCACAAAAGAAGAGCTCCTAATCCTGGATGCTCTTCTTTTTGTAATTATTTTATATATTTATTAAATCTTCAGGCAAAGGATGAAATGTGTCAGCCATTTTATCTTTATTTATAAAATTAAGCTTTAATTTTGTTGGAATTACCCGATAATTGTCAGATAAATAAACTTTTCCTGTTACATCTATTACTTTATAATATTTAGTATTAAAATTTTTTATTCTTTTATTATTTTTTAATGCAATATACAGTTCATCAGCCTCATCTCTCTGTATAATCAGACGATCAATTTCATTACAACTATTGTTTTTTGGACTTTTTAATTTTAATCGTTTTTCTAAATTATCTGTAAAAATAATGTTTGTATCTATATTAGACATATCTGCTTTAATCTTTTCCAGAATAAGTTGCAATTGCTTTTGAGACTTAACCTTACTTTTGTTTGTCTGCAAATCATTTTTACACTTATTATATAGATTAATATAGATATCATTTAATATTTGCTTTATGGCAAGCGTATTAAATCCCTCTGTACCATCTATGTTTTCGGAAAATGCTCTTATAATCAATCCAAAATTGTAATTTTTACATACAGGAATAAATGTAAATATTGCATTTGCTATTCTTTCAACATAACAGTTATAAAGCATTTCAGAAGTTTCTATTTTGCATTGTTTTTGCATTTCCAGAGCTTTAGTATAAATGGAATGAAAAGGATTAATTGAAATATTAAACTGATATAAGCTGTCTTTATGTTTTGAATAATACTCCGCAATGCGTTCTGCTCTTTGTTGAAGTCTGATATTACGCGGATTCCATCCAGAAGTATCAAATACACATTTTTGGTGTAACGTCTTATATATCATATTTGCAAGTTCCGGAAATTCATACACATTGCCTTTTAAATCTTTAATAGCTATATCTATACAATCCGCATCATATACAAGCGCTTTATAATTATCTTGCATTTTTTCAGATATAAAACTCAAACCGGTACGTTTTTCCAGTGTCCTGAATCCCTGAACTAATGCTTTTAAATCTTCAAAAAGTATTGTATTAATTATATTATTATTCTTCTTGCTTTCTAACGGCTTTTTAGCTTGTGCATAACAATGAATACACCTTGAATAGCAGCCCTGTTTTACGGCAATAGTGTGTAAATTTTCTCCGATAAAAGATATATCCTTTAAAGAAAGTCCGTCAAAGACCTTTATTCCTTCCTGTATGCCTTCAAAAAAATCCAGATTATAGCTTGACGCCTTATCAGAGCAGCCAAGTATACTTGCTTTTAGTTTTTGAAATTTATACAATATCTTTTCGTATGTGGAAAGCTTTATAAATTCTTTATTTAGAGCACCAAATGATATAGTATCAAAATGCAGTCTGCTATGTTTCGTTTGTTTATTTGTATTATTTTGATACTTAATATTAGGATGATATAAAGATATGGTATTTAGAATTTTCATATTAACAAAAAAATTCTAAATAAATTTTTTTGTTAGTTTAAATAGTTATATATTATTCACAAGCAAACAGTTAGCGGCAAGTCTTCAACATAAAGCTTTCTTACAGCCTCTGTTCCTAGTTCTTCAAAAGCTATTACTTCTGTTTTTTTTACGCATTTTGCCAGAATACAAGAGATTCCACCCTGTGCAACTAAATATCTCCCGTTGTATTTTAACATTGAATCGACAGTCTCTGGTGAACGTTCACCTTTACCTATAGTTGCAATAAGCCCTTGTTTGTATAACAAGTCACAATATTTATCCATTCTGGCAGATGTTGTAGGGCCTACAGGGCCTATTATTTCTCCCGGTTTAGCAGGACACGGACCAGCATAAAAGATTATTTTATTATTTATATCAAACGGAAATTCGCCATATTTATTATAATATTCAAACATCAATTTATGTGCAGCATCTCTTGCTGTATAAATTTCTCCTGACAAAAGAATTCTATCACCTTTTTGCAAAGATTTTATAGAATTGATATCATCAGCATTTATCCTGATTAGAGATTGAGCAACTACTGGTATAGCTTTATAAGCAGGTGTCTCATTTTTATATATGATTTCAGAATTTACAATTTTGCATTCAGCATGTCTTGTACAGTGACAGTTAATTGTTATCGCAACAGGCATACAGGCAATATGAGTGGATGATGTCATCAGTTTTATATCAAGAACATTATTCTTTATATCTCCCAAATAATCAGTCAGCGCTTTGATAAATGCTATTTCTTCATTATTATAAACATTTTTAAAAAATGCTTTTTTTGACATAAGTGCAGCACTATCCATTGTACCGCCTATACCTATACCAATAACAACAGGCGGGCAGCTTTTTTCGCCTGCAGTCAATACAGTATTTTTAATAAACTCGAAGATGTCCAACTCAGACGCAGCAGGACTCATCATTCTAACAGTGCTGTAATTTTCTGAGCCTGCACCTTTTATCAAAACCTTTATGTTAATTTCATCCCCCGGCACAAAGTCTGTATAAATTACACCTGGTGTATTCTCTCCTGTATTACTCCTGTCAAATATAGCATTATTAACAACCGATTTTCTGAAATAATTATCTTTGTAAGAAGCAGCTATTCCCAAATTCACCGCATCAGAAATTGATTTACCGGTTAAATTAAGATTCTGTCCTATTTCAAGAAATACAATAACCTGACCTGTATCCTGACATAACGGGCGCATTGTGTCATAAGCCAGTTTTATGTTATTCAAAATATTTGCTAACTTAGTCTTTTCACTTTCAAGTTCTGACGACTCAAAACTATGCAGCAATTTATTATACAAATCACTGCTATATATGACATTTGCATCCCTACAAAGTTTATATACCGCTTCTTTTATTAGCATTGTGTCAATATATTGCATTAAAACATGATAATATTTTCACGATTTAAAAGCAAATCGTTATTGATTGTCACAAATACACTTAATTAAGCTATGAATATATCATTTGATATCAAATGATGTCATAACGATATCACATAACTAATAGTATAAAAAAAGACCACTCAATAGAGTGGTTTGTTTTCTGCATCCTAATGGTCTCTTTTGTGTTTATTATTTAGGAGTTTATATGTGTTCGGGGTTATTAATGTTAAAAAGAAATGTTATTTAGTGTTTCGACTACACTTAAACCTTACATTATTATTATGACATCAAGAAAAATTATGTCAACCCTTTTAATTATAAAAATTCAAATGAAATTTTACATTACTTAATATCAGGTAAAAGTCGTTTATATTCTGCAATTAAAGCCTTTTTCTCAGGAGTGATTGAAATAAAGTCCCATGCCAAAATTTCATCCGTATCATGATTTTTCAAAGCATAAGTATCGGAATGAGGAAGCAGATTATTATCGTAAAAGTATTTATAAGACTGTTTGAAAGCACCAAGATTAGCACCTTCTTTGTAAACATGTATAAGATAATCAGCAAGACGTCTGTCACCTCTTGATAAAAGAGCCTGCCAGTAGTCCCACTTTACGCTTGATGTTCTTATTTTCACACCAAGTTTATGGAATTCTTTTTTCAAATACTCATATTTTTTTTCAAGTGACTTTATTGACTCTCTTTCGCAAAATTGAAACGGAGTATGAGCCTTTGGAACAAATGTTGAAAAAGAAAAAGTAAATTCAAAATCTTTAAATGAAGACTTTAATCTCTTTGCAAGACTAATCATTTCATCAATATCTTCCTGTGTTTCTGTTGGAAGCCCAATCATGGCATAGATTTTTAATCCTTTTAAGCCGTTTTCATAAGCTGTTTTAACAGTTTCAAAAATCTGATTTTCCGTTAAATTCTTGTTTATAATTTTTCTAAGTCTCTCAGAGCCTGCTTCAATAGCAATAGTAGAATGTTTTTGTCCGCATGCAACAAGAGTTTTTATCACAACAGGTGAAATAGAATCTGCTCTTAATGAAGAAACAGAAAGCTCTAAATCCGGTATCTCCTGTTTTCGATTAAGAATATGCTCACAAATTTTTTCAAACTGCGGATGAGCAGTAATTAACGCACCTAGAAGAGCTATTTTATTAGTATATTTTAATCCAGTATCAATTTTTTCAATAATTTCTTCGCAACTGCAAAAACGATAAGGCAGGTTTAAATACGAAGCTATACAGAAACCGCACCTTTGAGGACATCCTCTTACAATTTCTATTACATATGTGTTAGAAAAAAAACTTTTTTCCGCTAACACCGGTGTAGTTATACATTTACTTAGCGGATAAGTTAATTTTTTAACAACGTAAGACTCACCGTTTTTTAGCGTTACACCTTTCTCTTCACTGAATTCAGTAACAGAGGGAACGTATATTCCTTCAACTTTTGATAAAAGATTCAATATTTCTTTTTTAGAAAGATTTTTGTTATTTTTTATAACATCTATAATATTTATGTCGATATTTTCAGCATCACCGATAATAATAAAATCAAAAAATTCGCAATAAGGCTCAGGATTTGCTGTCAATACAGGACCACCGCCAAAAATAAGAGGGAAAGATTCATCTCTTTTTGAACCTTTTAAAGGAATAGAAAAATTTTCTAAAATACTGAAGATTCCTAAAAAATCTATCTCAAAAGACACAGAAAAGCCCATCACATCAACATCACAAGGTCTAAGGTGTGTATTTTTTGTATCAGTAAAAATTTTTTCGACATAGTAATCGTGACGCATATCAAGCGTTTTTACAATTGACATATATCCCAATGAAGACATACCGAATGACGCCATTGCAGGAAAAGCCATCCAAATATTTATTTCGGGATTTTTTTTAGGAATATCATATAAAGTTATATCTGCCATTAATTATCACTTTCAATATCGTCATTCATTGTTTTGACATAAATTTCATCAAATAGAGTAACAACAACCGCAGCTATCGCCGGTGCAATAAGCACACCGATTACTCCCAAAAATTTTGCCGCAATAACAAATGAAAAAATTACAACCAGAGGGTGTAAATCCATGTATTTTGAAAAGAAATACGGTTTTGCCCAATTATTTTCAATAAACTGGCCTAAAAGCAGAGAGCCTATTGCAATAATAGATACAATCAAGCCTTTTGGGAAAGCTATCAATAAAATCAATACACCTGAGATTATCGGACCGACTATCGGTACCAAATCCAGCACGGCAGATATAAAGCCTAAAAATACTGCATATTCAACTTTCATTATTAATAAAGTAACTGCAACAACAATACCTACAATCATTATAGAAAGAAGCTGCGCTGTTATATATCCGCCTACTTTAGTTTCCAACTGATCCATCACCTCTGAGGCTTTGTTTCTTAAAGGTGAAGGAAAAAGTTTTAGAGCAAATGACTTTATCTCGTTTCTGTCATTCGACATAAAGAATACAATAATGCTCAATGTAACAAGTATTGTAATAACACCAACAATACCTATTGTTATGTTAATTGAACGGTCAATAACTTCTTTGGCTATCATAGCGGAATTATCCAATACAGTATCAATATTGAGGTATTGGGCAATATCCTGACCGCCTATTTTAAATGTATCTAAAAATTGCTGTATATTTTGTATTTGCTGCGGAAGCTGGTTTAAAAACTCTTTTATTTCATTAAAAGCCATAACTCCAATAGGTATGAATACACCAAGTGTAACCAGTGTAATGACTAGAATCATTATTGTTACCGCCCATGCTCTTGGCATTTTTTCAGACATTTTGTTAACAAATGGATTAATTGCACAAGCAATCAAATATCCGCAGAATAACAAAAGTGCTATATCTGTCATTTTTATTATAAAAAACAACACAAGCAATACAAGAAGCGCAAAACTTACATTTTTTATCGTAAAAGAATTTTTTATATCCATATAATCCTCATTCCCGGATTTATTATTACCTGTAGATTTTACTATAAATTTCCGTATATTGAAATAGCCGTTTTTTATATATAATTAGATTAAGAGAATGAGAGGTAAAAAGTGATACAGGCACAAAAAGGCACAAAGGATATACTGCCGGCAGAAATCTCCAACTGGCAAAAAATGGAAAAAATAGCAAATGAAGTGTTTTCCAAAGCAAATTTTCATGAAATTCGTACACCGATTTTTGAAGCAACAGAACTTTTTGCAAGAGGTGTAGGAGATTCTACGGATATCGTAAATAAGGAAATGTACACTTTTGAAAAAAGCGAACGTTCTCTTACTCTGCGTCCAGAGAATACAGCCGGTGTGGTAAGAGCATATATAGAACACGGTTTTTCAAGACTTCCACAGCCTGTAAAACTCTGGTACAAAGGACCGATGTTTAGATATGAAAGACCTCAGGCAGGCAGACAAAGACAATTCCATCAGGTAGGTGTTGAGATGTTCGGCGCAGCTGAACCGTCAGCTGATGCAGAGGTTATTAATCTGGCGGTTAAGTACCTAAATGAACTCGGATTAAACGACCTTGATATTGAAATAAATTCACTCGGCTGCCCAGAATGCAGAAAAAACTACAGAGAAGCAATAAAAGCAGTTTTAAAGCCATACTTAAGTGAACTTTGCGAAGACTGTAATTTCAGATATGAAAAAAATCCGTTGAGGATACTTGACTGTAAGGTAGAATCCTGCAAAAAAATCTTTGAAAAAGAAGAAATACAAAAAGTTATACTTGGTGATTTTATATGTCCGGAATGCAAAGAGCACTTTGAAAAAGTAAAAGAATATTTGTCAGCCCTTGGAATTCCATATAAGGAAAACAGACTTCTTGTAAGAGGCTTGGATTATTACAACAGAACGGTATTTGAAATTAAATCAAATAACCTAGGCTCACAAAATGCCGTATGCGGAGGCGGAAGATATGACTCTCTTGTAGAAACACTCGGCGGTCCCAATACTCCTGCCGTAGGCTGGGCAATGGGTATGGAAAGATTAAATTCTTTGATATCAAAGCAGCAGGAACAGCGTCTTGATGTATTTGTAATTTCAGAAAATATGCCGGAAACTTTTAAAATAATTGAAGAAATTCGACAGGCAGGATTTTCTGCAGAATTTGATTACGCAAACAGAAAGTTTAAAAAACAGCTGGACAAAGCAGCAAAAACTGCAAAATATGCATTAATTCTAATGGATGATGAAATAAAATCCAACACAGTAACAATCAAAAATCTTGATACATCAGAACAGGTCAATGTTTCAAGAAATAATTATCTGGATTCAATTAAAATTTAAATGAAGTAGAAAATTTAAGACGCTGTCTTGTAATTGCGTTTTGTGACTGATAGTTTGCAGCAGTTACTTCCAGCTCAAGCCTGTCAGTGTCTTTTAACGGATTGAGAACAATCCCTAACTCACCCTGTATTTCATCTACATCAAAATTTTTAACTATCTTATTTTTTAAAGATAAATGGTCATTAAGCTTATATTTCGTTAAAAAATGAGCTTTTCTATATCCATCATACCCCGATTTTGTGTATGAAGAATTTGCAATTTGAGCCCCGAATGACAACCTGTCATTATTGTACTGAGCAAATAAGCCGGCAGTATTAAAATCCACATCATTCATCAATGTAGTAAAAACACCGCCGCCTACATTAAATTTACCCTTTGAATTTAAAATACTTTTGGGCTTCGTAGACACAATAGCTGCCAGTTCCTGATTTAGAGTATCTGTCTCATTAAATGCACCCAAAGAATAATTAAATTTATCGGTATTTCCATCTATTCTTGCACCGCTGCTGTAATAAGAATAGTGTTCATAAGCAAAATTAACCGTATCGCCGTTAATTTCAGAAATTCCGTCCTGTCCTATCATTACAGTAGTATTTTCATCAAGCGGTCTTGTAACATAACTGTTTAAAGAGCCGTAACTAGGTAATACTCTCAGATTCGTTTCATCAGAATAATATGTACGCCTGAAGAGCATATCTTCATCCCAGATCTGACCTGTATTTTGGACATATGCAGGTTTACCTTCTTTTTCAGCAGAAAGTTCAAATTTTTTATTTTTTTTATTCATTTGAGTATAATCTGTCAAATCCAACTCTATAGGTGCAAACATATCCTCATCCGACGCCTCTGATGATACAGTAATTGCTGTTTTTTGCTGTGATACATCAGATGCCTCAAGATTATCAAGAGCCTGTGCCGGTAAATTTACGATACACCAACAAAAAAACAAAATAGAAATCGCTGTTGTTTGCGTTATACTTCTCATATAAACATTCTTATACACAAAAAAATCGTTTTCAAAAATTTGTCTTAACATTTATTAATATTATATCATTTTTGTCAATTTCTTTCATAAAAATAACTTTATTAATATAAGGGATATTATATATTATTGGGAAAATTAGGAGAAAAAATTGACATTAGAAAAAGTAAACAGCTTTGATTTGTCATATTTGACCAAAAATATACCGTCTGCTTTTACAGAAACCGGCAGCAGTGTTGATATGCCCTTACTTTTTGACAATACATTTAGCAGCAATCCTTTTAACAGTAATATTGATACATTTGGCAGCAGTGTAGATGCATTTTCCCTGCCTGCATCAGGAATGGATTTTGGAATGAATTTAGGTGTTATGCCTCAAAATAATTTCTTCAATTTTACTATGCCAGCCCTGAATATAGATTTTAGCCAGTTCAACATAAATAATATGTACGGAAACAATTCGAATCTGTCAGCGGGAATAGATAAAATGTACAGCAGTTTTACGGATTCGCTTGATGAAATGTACAAAAAACAGCTGGCACAATTCAGCAGCATGTTTTCAATGTTTGGTCCTAAAGCATCAAATTTAAATGATATCACATATAATCAACAAAAAGCACAGCAAATAGCGCAAAATGTACTGGCGAATGCAGGAAGCCGGTCACAGAGCAGATGTGCCGAATACGTAAGCAATGCATTGGAAAATGCGGGCCTGCACTTCTCAAGAGGACACGCATATCAAATGGAAAATAATTTGAGAAACAGCAAAGACTTTAAAGAAGTAAGCATAACAAAAGATCAGCTGGCAAGTTTACCTGCGGGATGTATCCTTGTTTATCCGCAGGGTGCAGCAGGCTACAGCAGCGAATACGGACATATCGAAATTACACTCGGTGACGGAAGGACAGCCAGTGACTTTGTTAACAGCAGTCCAAAATATTCCGATCAAATGAAGGTATTTGTACCGGTATAGAAATATATGGTCTTAAACTTCTACATTTAATCGTCTAAAATATAAAGGCAAAAAAAAGAGGCTTTTTCAATAGCCCCGTGTAAATACCTATTCCCGTTCCTTTATGTTTTAAGTTTATTAAAATCTATTAGTCTAGTTTGTTTTTCGTTTTATTTTATTTATCTCTTATGTTTATATAAAGTATATAAAAAAGAAATAATTGCCTCTAAAGAGCCATAGAAAAATTTTAAAAGTTAAGAAATATTACCAAAAAGCTAAAAGAGTATATACTTTTTTGCGTTTTGGGGATAAAAAAGTCAAAATCGTATATACTTTATGCATAAAAAATTAATTGTAACAAAATATTAACAATTTAAAATTTATTTAATAAATAGGCTTATACATCGCAGCCAAACCAATCTTTATCCTTTTCATTACCGGTATCTTTGGTTTTACTGTATTTGTTATTGATGGAACTTTCATATTATCCCTGCATTTTTATCATTTTACATAGTGTTTTCAATCCTTATTGCAGTACCGTTGCCCACAGCTCCCAGATGTGTTTGTCTTTGTTGTATCGGGCATCATCAATTCTTAGATTAGAACCTCTTTGCAGTAATTCTTACCGGCTTTGGATTTTTATATCAGGTTTGTAAGATTCTGAACACAGCAATATCATCACATACAGGTTTGCCTTACACTTCAGAATGACATTTTTGACGTTGGGCAGGTATGCCCAACCGACAGACTAAAGCCCTTAGAATGACGATTATTTGTCATCCTGAGGAGCGAAGCGAGCTCAGGATCTTACCGACTTTGTTATTTTATATCAGGTTTGTAAGATTCTGAACACAGCAATATTTTTGCAGCAAAGTACATCTAATGCTTCAGAATGACATTTATTGCGTTGGGCAGGTATGCCCAACCGACAGACTAAAAATATACATAAAGTCTGTAAAACAAAAAGAGCCCTGAAATTCAGGACTCTTTTTATTAAAAATTTACAGAAAAACAGATTAATATCTGTAATGTGCAAATGCTTTGTTGGCTTCTGCCATTTTGTGAGTATCTTCACGTTTTTTGCAAGCTGCACCCTGTCCGTTTGAAGCATCTAACAACTCTGCAGTCAATTTTTCAATCATTGATTTGCCGTGTCTTTTCTTTGCAGCTTCAATCATCCATGTGGAAGCAACACCCATACCTCTGTCAGGTTTAACTTCTACAGGAACCTGATAAGTAGATCCGCCAATTCTTCTTGCTTTAACTTCCAATAAAGGAGTTGTATTAGTCAAAGCTTTGTTAAAAATTTCAATAGGATCTTCTTTTGTTTTTTCTTTAATATTTTCCATTGTTGCGTAGAAAATCTTTTCTGCAATAGATTTTTTACCGCGTCTCATAAGTCTGTTGATAAATTTTGCAATATCAACACTGTTGTAGATTGCATCCGGTGCCGGTATTCTTTTCGGCGGTTTATTTCTTCTTGACATCTTAGTATTCCTTTCTCAATTATTTGCCTTGTTTAGCTCTTTTAGCACCGTATTTAGATCTGCTTTGTGCTCTGTTAGCAACACCTGCAGTATCCAGAGTGCCTCTTACAATGTGATATCTAACACCCGGAAGGTCTTTTACCCTGCCGCCTCTGATAAGAACAACACTGTGTTCCTGCAGATTGTGTCCGATACCCGGAATATAAGATGTAACTTCAAAACCGTTAGTCAATCTAACCCTTGCTACCTTTCTCAAAGCTGAGTTAGGTTTTTTAGGTGTAGTTGTATATACTCTTGTGCAAACGCCGCGTCTTTGAGGGCAGTTTGTAAGAGCCGGTGATTTAGTTTTATCAACTGAACTTTTACGTTCTTTTCTTACCAATTGTGCAATTGTTGGCATATTTTCTCCTTGTATAAAATTTAATGATTGTTATTTCAGCCTTGGCATACACACCTAAGCCATTGGGTTTGCGGGATTTGCAACGGCGTCTCGCGCGCCATATCTTTACCGAAAATCAGCGTTCAGCACAAACCTGGTACTCCCGATAGAGATACAAATATATCAAAACGCAAACAAAACCCGATGTCAACTTAAACATCGGGTTTTTATTAAGTTATAATAACGTTTTTCACTGTGTTATTCTTTTACAACTCTTGCATGGAAGCCGAGTGAATTAATTTCTCTTGCCACAGCCTCTGCCTTGCCTGCATCAGCATATGAACCGGCCTGCAGAACATAGACTCCGTTTACTTCCTTAACAAACGGGCTGACTGAAACAGTTGTGCTCATAAGCTGGTTCTGAGCCTGTATTGCCTGCTCAATTGTAGGATAAGAACCAACAAACACTTTTGACATTTTAAACTGTTCTACAGCCGGCTTAGGTGCTGCAGGAACAGGAGGATTGAACTCTTGTTGTTGATGTTCTGGTTCATTTACATATTCTATCGGAGCAAGCTCATTACCGTTTGTCGCCTCAGTCTTCTTTTTATCATGACTTTCTGTTTTGCTGTCTTTTGCAGAATGTTCATAATCAATTTCTTCTGATGTGCCGTCTTCTCTTTTTGAAACGCCGGGCATATTATCCTCCATCTGTATCCAGCGCAAACGGTCATCAATTGCTTTTTTTACATCACTTTCAGAAGATTGTTCTTCTACGTTTTGTATATCTTCTCCGCCTATTTCCACATCTACGTCAGGAGACATGCTTTTTATAAAATAAGTAATAACAATTAAAGAAACAAGGAATGTTACGATAAAAAGCACCCATGTTTGTTTAACTTTTTTTGATTGAGCCATATTTATACTCCCCTGACCTTACAAGTAGCTTCTAAAATTTCGGTATCTTCTTCAATATACCGTCTCATTACATTTTTGGCAAATTCTTCAACATTAGTTATACCCAAATCCGTAGAAAGACCGCACGCATCTATAGGCGCACCTTCTGGATCTATATTCAATCCCGTATGTATAAGCGCAGATGTAGTTGATTTAGTTGCAATTGAAACAGACAGTTTTTTATCTTTTCCGTCTATGTTTACAAATATATCATCACCGCTGCGTCTTATTTTATATCTGTCTCCTAGAATTTTTCTGAGCTCTTCTATGATTATACAAATTAAAAAACGCTGCCTGACTACACACTCAGAAAGGCTCATACCGAATTGTTCAATAATAAAACTAACCATTTTTTTACTGTATATAGGAGAGTCCGTAATTACATCCTCAATGTCAACCATTTCAGTAATTTTTACATCCATCTCACCTATAAAGGAAACTATTGCATCCCCGAGAATATGAAAATTTTTATATATCCAGTGAGGAGAAAGCTGACTTCCTATATATTTGATTTCTTTTTCTATAAATAAAGATTGCATAATAAATCCTCTCCTAATCTTCAAATAGCTCGTGCACCAAATCTTCCGCCCCTGCATTATTCAATGCTCTTTTCAGTCTGCTGCAAGACTCACATCTGCCGCAATGCTTTTGAGTAGCGTTATAGCAGCTGTTTATATATTGCAAAGGCACACCAAGCTCTATTGCTTTTTTTACAATTTCATTTTTATCCATATTAATTAATGGAGCAAGAACCTTAACATCATAGTTTACAGATGATTCAAGAGCTTCATTTGTGTCAATAATAAACTGTTCCGAGTTATCTGAAAAAGTAGCAGCTTCTTCTTTATTTGCGCCAATTACAATATAATCAATCTTAAAAGAATCTGCATAAGCAGCTGCAATGTTTATAAACACACCGTTTCTGTTTGGCACCCATACATTTTTCATACTTTCTTTTGTAAGAGAAAGGTTGTCCAGATTTTTTTGTTCAATATCCGGCACTTTTTGCTCTGAAACAAGAGATGTATTTGTTATATTTTTGAGCCAATCAAGTTTTATAAATTCATGCCTTGGAATATTATAATACTTTGCAATTTTTTCAGCCGCATCTTTTTCTTTTTTAAACGATTTTTGACCGTAATCAAAAGTCAATGCATAGCAAAAATCAAATTTATCACACGACAAAGCAAGCGAAACAACAGAATCTAATCCGCCGGAGAGTAATATTATTGCTTTGGGGTTTTTGTTAATCATCATCTTCACCTTCATTTAACAAAATATCCTGAGCTTCTTCTTTACAAATTTGAGAATATTTTTCCGAATTGATAATTTCTTTTAAAACATCATCTCCTGATAAATTATACAAAGCAATTACAGCATTTTTCTGAACTTCCTCATCCTCATCAAGCAGCATGTTTTTTATCAAATTAAATGCTTCATCATTTTCATATTCCATTAATGCTTCTATAGAGTTTATCCTTACCTGAGGATTTTCATCACTCAAGGAGTTTTTTAAAGCATTAAATGCTCTGTCGTTGTTAGGACTAAGCCTGCACAGTGCTTCTATGGCTTTTTCTTTCAGATAGGTAAATTTGTCCATGATGCCATTTTGATTTTCCAAAACTCTGACAAGAGAGTCTACAGCTCTCATGTCCCCGATAAGCCCGAGAGCCACAGCAGCAGACTCTCTTATGTAAACGGATTTTTCTTCTTCATCATCAACAACATCAATCAAAGAAGCTACCGCATATTTATCCCCGAGTTTTCCTAGTGCGTCAGCACAGCTCAGTCTGATTTTGTAATTCTCATTTTTATTATTTAAACAATAAAGAAGTGAATGTACCGACTCATGGTTCTTAAGGTTTGATATAGCTCTTGCGCATAGAACTCTGACATTTGTGTAATATTCTCTGTCATAATTTGCGTTTGGAGTATGGTCCTTCATAAGCAATAGTTCAGTCAGAGGTGCAAGAGAAGACGAATCTCTGAATTTATCAAGTTCTTTAATTATCCAGCACAAAACCTCAGAGCGATATTCAATTTTTAAAAAATAATTAAATATGGCAATAAGCTGCACCTCGGAATATTGCAGCAACAAAGCTTTTAAAAGGTCAATAACCTTTTCACTGTCAACATCTGTGGCAATAAGACAGTTTGATGCGATAATATTAAAATCCAAACTTTTATTATCAGCCATGACCATTAATATATCTCTCAATATTGATATTTAAAATAAAAAACAAAAAGATATCAACATATTTAGGCCTGATGTTAACCTTAATTAAGCGGCTTGTATAAACTTAAGTCGTTATTAATAATAAAAGTTACCTCATCACCGGCTCTTATGACTGTAGGGTGTCCCATTTCTCTTATTGATGTGGGAACATACTGCAAGGCTCCTCTTTTCCAAACTCCCGGATAATGAGGCATTCTTGTATAATAAGAGACTTCAGCCAAATCTCCGCCGACTGTGGTTGAGCCTTTCCAGTATACATTTGCATCAAGAGCATATTCTCTTCTGTCAGGCGTTATAACTTTATAAATTTTTATTTTCATTGCTGCATTTATTCCTTCAACCGCTTCCAGTACTTCCTGGACTTCTCCGAGATATACGGAATTTTTAGGAATAATATTTGATGTGCCGACAAATACATCTTCAGGGTTAATAAAATATTCTATATCACCGACTTTAACGGTCGAAGTTGATATAGTTCTCTGACTTATCGCTTTTAAGAATGATCCCTTTGCAATACTGATAGACTTATAATTACGGAGATTGTTATCCGCCTTAGCAACAGGATTTATGCAAAATACGGTTAAAAAAAATAAAAATATATACGGAAAAAATCTTTTCATATTTTTATTTTAATTAATATTCTGGATTTTTCAACGCGTTTTTTATAAAATTAAGGCATACGGACTAGTATTAGGAAAGAGTTAAAGTATGTTGGATATTAAAATAATTCGTGAAAACCCGCAAATGGTTAACGATCTTCTTAAAAGAAGAAACCCTGATTTAAGTATTGATGAAGTGTTAGAAATAGATGTTGAAAGAAGAAAAGTCCAAACACAGGCTGATGAACTTCGTGCTAAAAGAAAATCCGAATCTCAAAAAATAGGTTTGATGAAAAAAAGCGGAGAAAACACAGACTCAATACAAGAAGAAGTGCGTGTTTTGGGCGATGAAATAAAAAAACTAGAAGAAAAAGAAGCAGAATTAAATGAAAAACAAAAAAATCTTTTACTCAGTATTCCTAATATGCCGGATGAAACTATTCCCGTAGGACCTGATGAAAGTGCCAATGTTGTAAAAAAAGTGGTCGGAGAAGTTATAAAACCTTCTTTTGAACAAAAGCCCCACTGGGATTTGACTGTTGAAAAAGATCTCGTTGATTTTGAAAGAGGCGTAAAAATCTCTCAATCCAGATTCTATATATACAAAGGCAAAGGGGCAAAACTGGAAAGGGCTATTATAAACTTTTTCTTAGACGTACATACAACAAAACACGGATACGAAGAAATACTTCCGCCGGTTCTTGTTAACGGTATGGCAATGACAGGTACGGGACAGCTTCCTAAATTCAAAGAAGATATGTACAAATGTGTGGATGAAGATTTGTACCTGATTCCTACAGCAGAAGTTCCTGTTACAAATATTTATTGTAATGAAATTCTTTCGGAAGATGATTTACCAAAATGCATGACCGCATATACTCCCTGTTTTAGAAGAGAAGCAGGTTCGGCAGGCAAAGACACAAGAGGTCTTATTCGTGTCCACCAGTTTAACAAAGTAGAACTTGTAAAACTCACAACACCTGAGCAGGCTCCGGAAGAACATGAAAAACTTACACGTGATGCGGAAGAAATGTTAGAAATGCTTGGACTTCCTTACAGAAGAGTAGAATTAAGTTCAGGTGACATAGGATTTTCGGCAAGAAAATGCTACGATCTTGAAGTTTGGATGCCTTCTTACAATGACTATAAAGAAATTTCCAGCTGTTCTGTATTCGGAGATTTTCAGGCACGCCGTGCAGGTCTGAAATACAGAAGCAAGGAAACAGGAAAAGTAAACTACTGCTATACAATGAACGGCTCCGGACTGGCTGTAGGCAGAACGTTTGCTGCAATTGTTGAAAACTTCCAGCAGGAAGACGGAACAATACTTATACCGGAAGTGCTTCAAAAATATACCGGATTTGACAGAATATAATACTGACCGGTGTTTTTATGGCAAAAAAAGGTTATTTTATTACATTTGAAGGTGCTGACGGCTGCGGGAAAACCACGCAGTCTAAGCTTGTACAAAAATATCTTGAAGAAAACGGATATGATGTGCTCTGGACACGAGAGCCGGGTGCAATAGGACTGGGACAGAAGATAAGAGAACTTCTGCTTCATTATGACGGAGATGTTGCTCCTATGTGCGAGGCATTTCTGTTTCTGGCCGACCGTGCACAACACATAGAAAACATAATTAAACCGGCAATAAATTCCGGAAAAATTGTTATATGTGACCGTCATACGGACTCTACCATTGCTTATCAGGGATATGGCAGAGGAGAAGATATAGAACGGCTGACATATCTGAATAATTTGGCTACCGGAGATACAAAGCCTGATTTGACTTTTGTTTTTGATGTATCTACGGAAATTGCCCAATTAAGAGTTGGGGATGAAAAAGACAGAATGGAATCAGCAGGCATTGAATTCCATAAAAAAGTAAGACAGGGATACCTTAAAATAGCAAAACAAGAGCCTCACAGGGTAAAAATTGTTAATGCGGACAACTGTATAGAAGATGTCTTTGAAGACACAAAAAAACTTTTGAATGATTTTCTAAAAATTAATCCATAATCAAACGTTAATAAGAAAAATATTTGTCAAAGTCAACATCATCAAAGCTGCACAAAAGCAAATAGACCTCATCCTCTTCATCCATTCTTTGAAAATTATATTCGTTAAACTTCCATATTTTGGGGTTAATGCCTTTTACCTGTACTATACCTTTATCAAACAGAATTTTTAGTTTTTTCTTAACAGTATCTAAAGGCATATTTAAATGACGGCTCAATTCGACGGCAGTTATCCCGTCATCGTGGCTGCATTTCTCAGGAGTCAGGAACATAAGTTCCAGACCTACTTCTTTAAGCTCTTTATCTTCTAACGCTACGTCATACATATCCATAATCTTATACTAAGTAATTGTTGTGTGTTTATCTTCATACACATGACGTATATCGGCTAAAGTTCTCAAAACTTTAATTGTTTACCAAGAGATACTTTGGCATAGCAAAACCTATACCAAAGTATAATTAATGGGCGTTTTGTAATGTTTTATACTTATATTGTGCAAAAGAATTTCGTACTGATAATGCTGCTAAATTAACATTAGTAAATATTAAATCGTGTCGGCAAAGTGAGCTATACAATCAGAATACCGCACAAAAAATAAAAACGAAATTTAAAAAAGCGAATCGTCTTTTAATTGAATCGTGAGCACAGCCTGCAAAGCTAAAACAGGTTAAAGCAGGCAAATACATATAAAAGGTAACACTAGATTATTACAGGGATGTGTATTGATATGCTGTCTATTAACTTTAACAGAAGTGTATTATGCGCTCAAAATAATCTTAATAATGCTACAAGCTCATTATCAAAAGCACTGAACAGGATGAGCACCGGCTTTAAAATAAATTCTGCCGCAGATGATGCAGCAGGTATGTTTGTTGCCACAAATTTAAATACTCAAATCAGGGGACTGCAACAGGCCCAGAAAAATGTAAACGACGGTATGTCATTAATTAATATGGCTGATGGTGTACTCACTGATATGCAGACATTATTAAACAGAATGCGAGATCTTGCCGTACAGGGAGCTAACGGAATTTACTCTGATGAATCCAGAAATGCCATGCAGTCTGAGGCAGATGCCTTAACAGAGGAAATTTACAGATTAAGAGACAGCGCAAATTTTAACGGAAAAAATGTATTCACTGGAAGCACGGGAACATTTAACTGGAGCATAAAAAGAGATTCGTCCGCAACAATAAGTAATACAAATACACAAAATGCATCAGATCCATCCGTACAGTCATCCTATGTAGACAGGCTTACAGAAAGTGAGGCTATAGCACAGGGTTATACGATAATCAAAACAGCCGATGACTTGAACAATATCAGAAATGATATGAGCGGAAAATACATACTTATGGGTGATATTGACCTGTCATCAGTCAGCAACTGGGATCCTATAGGCAACTATGACGCACGCAACGGATTTAAAGGTGAGCTTAACGGTAACGGGTATACTATTAAAAACCTGAAAATAAACAGAAGCGACCGAGAAAGGGGTGGTCTTTTCGGTTACACATCAGGTGCTGTTATTGAGAATTTATCAATACAAAATGCTGATGTAACAGTGCAATCAGGAGGTATTCTTACCGGGTTAGACTCAGGCACAACATTTACAAATGTTAATACATCGGGAAGAATATCTACAACCGGTTCCGCAGGCGGTATTGCAATGCAAACAACGGGTAAAATGTCCAACTGTTTTTCAACAGCCACGGTAAAAGGAGCATCAAATGTAGGCGGCCTTGTCGGGAATATATGGGGGGATAATGTTTCAATATCAAACTGTTTTTCTACAGGCAATGTAACAGCAACAGTAACTAATGCCGGGGGTATTACAGGTTCATCAATGAGTGGCATTATAGAAAACTGTTACGCAACAGGAAATATCATTGCCCCAAAGACAGCCGGAGGTATAACGGGAAATAACAATGCAACTATCAGAAATTGCTATGCTACCGGTGACGTTACCGTATCCGGTTCAGAAGCAGGAGGAGTCGTCGGATGGAGCTGGCTTGCCAACGGAAGCAGTATTTCAAATTGCTATGCAACAGGAAAGGTTTCAGGACAAAGCAAGGTCGGAGGTTTAATTGGAGGTATTGAACGTGGTCAGGTAATAAGCAACTGCTTTTGGAACACAGAGACAAGCGGACAAACAGAAGCTGCTGGCTACATAGGAGGAGGTGCACAATCGGTAAATAACATAGGAATGACAACAGCTGAAATGAAAAATTCCGACAGTTATAAGAATCTGGGATTGGACGAAGATATTTGGGATATGTCGACAGTGCCTCCCACACTTAAAAATATGCCCTCAATAGACACTCCGTCAGTAAATGTTATAAGACTACAGATAGGTGCATACGGAGACAGTTCATCCTCAGTAAATTTTGATATAGGATTTGAACTTGGTAATTTTTCAGTGGATTTTAGCTCTGCAGAAAATGCAGCCGCCTCTATAAATACAATAGATGAAATTTTACAGGAAATTAATACAAAAAGATCAGAATACGGCGCTATGCAGAATCGCCTTGAATCAGTCTTGCAACTGCAAACTTCCGCAATTGAAAATTTAACAGCGTCAAAATCTACAATAATGGATGCTGATTTAGCCGAAGAATCTGCTAATTATGTAAGAAATCAAATCTTGCAACAGACAACAGCCGCCTTGCTTGTCCAAGCACAACAAAGTAATTCCAATGTGATAATGCAGCTGATTTCATGATGTTTAAAAACTAAATGCAATAACTAAAATATATATGCAGTAATGATATTTATTATTTAAAAAATATTTTTATAGCAAAGTATAGGATGTATATCCGTTACGCCATTTTCTTTAGCTCGCTACAGCTCGCTAAGAAAAGAAGGCAAAATCTGCTTTTGGATTTTCTTCACGCTCGGTACTGTCGTTCGCATTGCTTCGCTTGTGCTCACTTCGTACCTCGCTCCCCGGACTTTGTCCGTCCGAAAATCCGCAAAAAAAAGCTCTAATTTATCATTAGAGCAATACTTTTAATAGGAAGGGAAGGTTAGGAAGTTAGGTAGGTTAGTTAGTGTTAGTGTGAAAGTCTCATCTTATTTAATTTGTTTATTGTGTGCTTATTTAATGTTCGTTTTAACTTTGTTTTGTCTTACATATATATAAAGTATATACTAAGTTCAAAATTTCACTTTTTAGTATATACTGTTACATTTCTTTACAATTAAAATATCATTTATTATTATTCTGCTTTATTTTTGAGTTTATACTGTCTTACTTCTTCAGAATCAACAATATTTAAATATCTGGAATTTGCCAGTTTAGCATTAAATGGTGAAGATAAGTCTGTATAATCAATACGCAAAAGCTTGGAATAGAATTCTTCTTTTGTTATTTTTTCTGTTTGTGAAGTATCATAAGGATTTATAAGATATACATGATTTTCATCCTGAGACTTAAAAACAAATGCATGTCCATCCCCAAGCGGGTCAGCATCAGCTAATGAAACAAAAACAAGATTGTTTTGATTATTCAAATACTTATTTAATAACTTTTCATCTAATTTACCCAATTTAACAATATTATCCTGAAGATAGTATTCACCCTCTGCAGTATTAATAAGCGAAGTCACTTTTTTCCCTGTTAAGACTTCAACAGCATTTCTGGGCAAACCGCCGTATAAATAATCATTTTCAGAATAACCTTCAATATAATACAAGCTCATAAAATTCTTGCCTGTGATTTTATTTTGCTCTACATTTTCTTTTCTGAAACGTTCAAAGGCAATTTCAAATGCCACAATATCTCTGTCACCTGCGGCATATTCTTTTGTTCTGATTGCAGCATCAAGTTCTTCTTTGGTTATTGTATATGATCTGTTGACTCCCTTTAAATTAATAGTAGTATTGCCGTTTTCGTCTACTTTTATCAGGTCCTTATATAATTCATTATTATGTTTTGTCAGTCCATAAACAGATGATAAAAGCCAACAATCACCTTTATCACCTTGACGTATGTCACTGATTACGCCGTCTGATTTTTGCTGCAAAAGCTCTTGCATATCTATTTGAGGTCCAAATTCATCAAAACATTTTTTGTCTTTATTCCATTTGTAATAAATATCACTATTTGTTGAATTGCAGTAAACTCCGGGTTCATTTGTTTTCAAATAACCGTTTTGGCTGGCTTTGAAAGCTATTTCATCTATTTGTTCACCAGCTTCATTATAAAATTTACCATCTAATTGATAAGAACCATCATTATTTACTGTGACTATAGGTGATTTTACAAATTGAAATTTTGCAGAATCCCAAGTTTTATAACATTTTTCTTTTTTGTCATAATAAAGCTCATATATAGATGTCTCTTCAAGTCCGTAAGCTTTTGCCAATTTATCTGCAGTGCCATATACTAATGGTTGTCCTTTTGTTGCAAGATGTCCGCCGTCCGGATTATGTAAACTGCGATAGTCCAAGTTATTTTTATCACCTTTTATATAATAGCCTGTATCAAGAACAGAGATGATATCTTTCTCTTTACGGAATTTACATTTCCTTTCATCCCATCTGTAATATACTCTTTTTTCTTCGCAATAATACAAATTTGCATTACCGGTTTTCACATAGCCTTCCATCTTTGCAACTTTTTCTTTATCGGACAGAGAGGAAGAACCGGTATCTTCGCCAAGAATTTCTATACCCCACATCGAAACATCGACATTTGAACCGGATAAAGATGAAGAGGCAAAAGAACTATTTTGCTGTTGTATTATGTCTAATGCTTTAATTTCCATATACACACTCATTCTTCTTATTATTTATATAAAAAATTTAGGAAAGATGATATTTCACAAACAAAAAAAATATTTACATTTTTAACATGCTTCAAATTTTGATGTTAAGAAATATTAAGAAAGTATATACTTAACACAAATAACTTTATTTCGTAATATACTTGACTTTAAGACAAAAAGAGAATAAAATTTTTAAAAATTTGTATATACTAATAAAAAAATTTTTATCAAAACTAGCAAAAAAATTTTTGTCCACGTTTTTAAGCATGAAAATACACGAAGAAAATAAAATTACCGGAGAGTAAATATGTCAAACTTAGATAACAACTTTAACATAAATAACTCAAACAGAACATACACCCCGAATTTAAAAAAGGGTGAAGAAACAGTTGATGCAAAACCGCAAAAAAGACCGGACGACATGCCTGTTGAAATTCTGAACGACGGAGCACAGGCAGCAGAATCTTACGGACGTATACTTGTAAAACAAGCAGGTAAGGTTGACAATCCTGAAATGGTGCAGTGCGTAAAAGATGCAGTAGATTTTTATATGAACAATCCCCATCTTGCACAAGCAGGAGTAAAAGCCGGCGACAGCGCATATGAACTTTTAAGTGCACAGGGCGCAAATGATGCTTATGAAAAAGCATGCTGCGGTGCCTGTGATGCTGTAGAAAGCAGAATAAACAAATAACAAATGTTAATAAAATAGTTTGTTTTCCTCTGTTATAGTATAATTCCTGTATGAATAGTCAGGATAATTTGTTGTCATTAAATAAAATATCTATAATCTGCAACGAAGATGTACAAGAATCTTTAAAAGTTGCTGATTATACATGCAAAATATTAAACAACAACGGTCTTAAAGCAGGAATAAATACTTTTTCTTCACTCGACAGCCAAGCTTCGCTTGTAATTACTGTCGGAGGTGACGGAACTCTGCTCAAAGCATCACGATTATATGCACCCAAAGGCATACCTGTATTGGGTATAAATCTTGGAAGGCTAGGTTTTCTTGCACAGCTAAATCCTGATGAAATTGACGTATTGCCGAATCAGCTTATAAATGGTCAATATACAATCCAAAAACGAATGATGCTGTCTTCATTCAATGACAAAATTCTTGCACTGAATGATATTGTAATCAAAGGTGACTCTTTCTCAAGAACATCCAAATTATTTTTATCCATAAACGGCAGAGTCGTGTGCGATTATCTGGCTGACGGGATAATAATATCAACACCGACTGGATCTACAGCTTATACTCTTTCTGCAGGCGGACCTGTTATCATGCCTGAATTGGAGGCAGTTGTAATAGTCCCCATATGCCCGCATACTCTGACCGCCAGACCTCTTGTTATACCTGCATCGGAAGAAATATCTATTTCAAGCTGCAAAACATGTAACAAACTCAAACTCTCGGCTGACGGGCAGGAAACTATTGATATAGACGCTGATTCATCAGTAAAAATACAAAAAAGTACAATTCAGGCAAAACTTGTTATACTGGAAAAAGAAAATAACGGTTTTTATTCAATCTTAAGAAAAAAACTGCAATGGGGAGTCGGACCGGAACGTTAATTTATGATTAAGTCGCTTTATATAAAAGATTTTATAATTATAGACGAACTTCATCTGGATTTTGATAAAGGTTTTAATGTAATCACAGGTGAAACAGGTGCCGGCAAAAGTATCATTATAAATGCAATTGACCTTGCTTTCGGCGCAAGAGCTGGCAAAGATTTAATAAAATCAGGCAAAAGCAGAGCGTCTATTGAACTTACACTTGAGCTTAAAGAAACACTGCCTAAAAATTTCGTTGAAGAAACAGGTATTGAAGATTATGGCAAAGAAGTAATTCTCTCCAGAGAATTAACTGAATCCGGCTCACGCTCACGTGTTAACGGGTCTCTTGTAACGCAGGATGTGATAAAAACTTTAAGAGAAATGCTGATAGATATACACAATCAGCATATGACATACACCTATATTCAGCCCAAACATCATATAAATCTTCTGGACAGCTACGGCGGAAATAATCATCAAAATGTATTGAACGGATACAAGGAGATTTACGGCAGATATAGTGAAGTTTGCAAAAAACTGGATGATGCAAAAAACAGAACTCAGCTTACTGAGCAACAGATTGAGTTTTTAAAATTTCAGATTGATGAAATTGAGTCAGCGAGAATAGAAGATATTGAAGAAGATAAAAAACTTGAAGATGAGTTAAATGTTCTGTCAAATACGGAAAAGCTTAAGGAACTGACATATTCTTCATACTGGACTTTGTACGGAGAAGACGGCTGTATCCTTGATGCCCTCGGAAAAGTAAAAACAAATATATCTAAAGCAGCGGAAACAGATTCCAACCTTAGCGAATATGAATCTCAAATAATTGAAGCACAAGAATCATTAAAAGAATTGTCTTCATCATTAAGAAATTACGCTGAAGCAATGGAGCTTGATGAACAAAGACTCGATGAAGTCCAGCAAAGAATTGATACACTTGATAAAATCAAACGCAAATACGGTAATACGCTGGAAGATGTACTTAATAATTACGAAAAATTTTGTGCAGAATACAACTCTATAGAATTTTCTCAAGATGAGATAAACAGCCTTGAAGAACAAAAGCAAGAACTTTTTACACTAATGCAGGACAGAGCAAAAGAACTGTCACAATCCAGAAAAGAAATATCACTTGATTTGTCAGAAAAAATACGAACAGAACTGGAAAAACTGGATATGCCCAAAGTCCAATTTGAAATCAATATACAAGAATGTGATTTTGGACCGTCGGGATTTGACAATGTAGAATTTCTTATTTCCACCAATATATCGGAAACACCAAAGCCTCTTGCAAAAATTGCATCAGGCGGCGAAATTTCAAGAGTAATGCTGGCTCTTAAAACAATATTTGCAAAAACCGATAACATAAACACAGTTATTTTTGATGAAATAGATACAGGTATATCCGGTAACGCTTGTCAGGCAGTTGCACAAACCATTAAAGAACTGGCAAAAACTCACCAGATTATATCAATAACACACCAGCCTATAATTGCCGCAAAATCAGACAGACATTTTTATGTGGCAAAAACTCAGGATGGTGAAACAAGTGTAAAAGTTTATACGCTTGATGAAAAGAACAAAATAAAAGCAATAGCCATGCTTGCTGCAGGAGAAATTACAGAAGACTCTGTAAATTTTGCAAAACAGCTTATATACAATTAGAAAAAGCATGGTTATAATATAATGTGTCTGAGGCGGTCTCGCTTGTACTCAATAACATACTGATTCGTATGGCTCATAAATTTGCCAACGACTCAAGCTGGAAGTGGTACAAACTCTGCCTCATAAATATACAGGTAGTATATTTATGAGTGGGCGAGGACGCACAAGCATAGACATTGATAAAGTGACCCCACGCACTGTCTTGAAATCAGACGTTCGGGAAAAGCGTGGTTTTCCCTCACAAGGGGCGTTCCTTTCAGTCAGCCCCGTCCGATTTCGCTGTTGCCTGTGCCGGACTTGTTGGTAAAAATGTACTTGTTTATCGCACAGGTTCATCTGGTAGTCGGAGTCAGTTGACAATATGAAATTGTACTGCATCAAAGGAGTGTTTATATGAAACCCGAATATCTGGTATATTTATATGCTCTTGCCGTTTTAATATATGCCGGCCTCAAAGTCTTTCATATACATTTGAGAGTATTGGACAGCTTTTTTATCATGCTCTGCGGATTGTGTGTTGTTTTTTCCATTACATCTATAATTAAAATCATGGTAAGTGACAAAGACTAAGTTTTATTCATACATAATATGATTGAATATAATTTGTAATAAAAGTTGTATAATAACTGTATGCTTATACAGTATATAGCTGAATATCTGGAATACCTTCAGGCGGAAAGAGGTTTGTCTCAAAACACAATTGATGCATACAGACGAGATTTAACGGCTTTTTGCGATTATATTCTGGGTCTTGATAATATTGATGAATTTGAAAAGATAAAACGGTCACACATTAATTACTATATAAAAGAACTTCATGATAAAAATTATTCACCGACAAGCATAACCAGAAAGCTTGCTGCCATAAGAGGGTGGTTCAGATGGCTGAGTGCAAATGAAATTATAAAAAATGACCCCAGCACGGGAGTAGAACTGCCCAAGCTGACAAAAAAACTGCCTAAAGTAATGACGGTGAGCGAAATTGAAAAAATTCTCACAAATCACCTGAATGATATTGAATCCGTAATACTGGAATTGCTTTATGGTGCAGGTTTAAGGGTTTCAGAACTAGTTAACCTCGATATGAATAATATAGAACTTTCATCAAGATATGTCAGATGCACCGGTAAAGGTTCAAAGGAAAGAATTATCCCCATAGGAGAAAAAGCTAAAAAGTCTATTTTAAAATATTTAAAAGACAGGGAATTTCTACTTAAAAAATATAAGCTTGAAACAAAACATTTTTTGATAAAAGATAACGGTCATTTTGTGACAAGACAGGATGTTTATGTTTTTATTAGAAAACAGGGTGAAATATTAAAAAAGCATATCTCTCCCCATACATTAAGGCATAGTTTTGCTACTCATATGCTGGAAAACGGAGCAGACCTGAGAGTTGTACAGGAACTTCTGGGACACAGCGATGTTTCTACAACTCAGATATACACGCATGTAAGCAAAAAAAGGCTAAAAGAAGTGTACTTTTCAATTAACAAATAGAGGTAAAGAGGTTGGAACTTAAAGAAATTTATTCAAGTAAAAACACAAATAAACCCGTAATATCATATGAGGTATTTCCACCAAAAGACGACACTGACGGACAAAAGCTGGAACAGCTTTTTGTCGAGCTAAAAAAGCTGTTAAAGTTTAAGCCGTCATTAATTTCGGTAACATATGGCGCAGGCGGTTCAAACCAGACAGAATCAATTGAAATAATCAAAAGGATTAAATCGGAATTAATGACAACCCCGATGCCGCATTTCACATGCGTTTCAACTTCCGAAAAAAACATAAAACAATATCTGACAACATTAGAGCAACTTGGCATTGAAAACATTCTTGCACTAAGAGGCGACATTCCTCAGAATCAGGAAATTTGCCATGACTTCAGGTATGCATCGCAGCTGGTTGAATGTATAAAAAGAGAAAGCAGACTTTCCGTAGCGGTTGCAGGATATCCGGAAGGGCATAAAGAAGCAGAATCTTTGGAGAAGGATATACATTATCTGAAGCAGAAGGTGGATAAAGGTGCAGATGTAATCTATACACAGCTCTTTTTTAACAATCGCCATTACTTTGATTTCGCAGAAAAATGTCAAAAATTCGGAATAACAGCCCCGATTATCCCGGGGATACTGCCTGTAACTAACTTTAAAACGCTTGAAAAAATGACAAGCCTTTGCAAAGTTGATATACCCAAAGAGCTTTATGATAAACTTAATGCTCACAGCGAAGACAAAGAATACATAAAAAATACGGGTATAGAATACGCAACTAAACAATGTCAGGAGCTTATTGATGCGGGTGTAGACGGATTGCATTTTTATACACTAAATAAAGAATATGCAACCGGCAAAATTTTGAGTAATCTTTTATAAAAAGGAATATAAAAATGAAACTTATATCAGAAAATCTTCATATAATATCAAAATCCACAAAAGAAGCTGTATTGAATCGTGATGAAACTTATATTAAAAATCTGTTAAAAAGGCAGATAGAAACAAATCCTGACTGGATAGATCTGAATATCGGCCCTGCACGAGGTGCATTTTCAGGCACAATGGAGTGGCTGGTTAATATTGCCGCTGATTTAACAGACATTCCTCTGTCATTGGACAGCACAAATGCTGATGAAATTCAAAAAGGTCTTTCTCTTGCAAAAGCTCCGGAAAAATGGATAATAAACAGCACAAATGCCGATGAAGAAAGATTGAACAGAGTATCTGACATAGCGGCAGATTTTGGATGTAATCTTATTGCACTTACAATGAACAGCGAACTAGGGATACCAAAAGAGTCGGACAAAAGGCTTGAACTTGCTTTTGAGATAACATCTATGACAGAAGCAAAGGGAATACCTAACAGTAAACTCTACTTTGATCCTTTGATTCTTCCGGTTTGTGTGGATCAGACACAGGCATCGGAAGCATTAAACACAATCAGAATGCTAAAAGAAAGTTTTGATCCGGAAGTTATGACCACAATAGGTTTATCAAATGTTTCTAACGGATGTCCAAAAGAGTTAAGACCTTTAATCAACAGAGTGTTTATGGTGCTTGCCATGGGATGCGGCTTAGACAGTGCTATTGTTGATTCTTTTGATGATGAATTATTGAGAATAAATAAAGTTATAGAAAAACAAGAAATAGAAAACTCATACGACAAATTATATATTGATATTTATAATATGATGCAGTCATTTGAGGATATTGATACGCTAAAGTATGATAAATCCGACAAAGAATCTGTAAATATTTATAAAACAGCAGAAATTCTTTTAAACAAAAAAGTTTACTCTAACAGTTATCTGGAAATATAATTACATATATATTATTGACTGATTAACAATTTTGCCTTTTTCTTTACCGGCAATTTTTACTGAATCATGAGTATCTATATTGATATAACCGGTGTTATTACCGTTTATGAGTATAGTATCTTTATGGGCTTTTTTATCATTACCGTATACTTTTCCTGCCCCCTGCTGTGCAAGAATTTTACCATTAAAATCACCATTGATTTTAATAATATCGCTGCCGCTTTTATAAGAAGAAAACGCACCGCCGCCTGTCATAATATAGCTTCCGGTGCCCCAAAATTTGTTATATTTTTTGTATGTACAATTATCTAAAAAGGTCTTATTATCACCTTTACCGGGTGCTACAGCGTATACCTGTGAATTTGCAACATAGATTTTATCATCGTCTTTTGTACCGTATACAGAAACTTTTTTAGCATCATAAATTTTTACAACATTATCATCAGTAACTTCTACTCTACCAGACCCTTTTTCTGTTACAACTTTTACGCCGGAATCAGTTTTATAATAATCTCTATTTGTCACTGCACTGCGCATTCTTGAAAAAAATGATTGATTTGGCTGTAGTTCCATAAATAATCCTTTTAATAGTACCTGCACAAACAAAACAAGTGAATACAATATTTTGCCAATTTTTCTTTTAATGTTAAGTAATCTAAAGAAACAAACCCTTTAAGGCCTGCAAATCTTCGTATGCGGCACCGGCTTCTGCCAGTTCTTCCGCCGATATTCCGAAAAGAGAAATTATATCTTTGGTTTCCAAACCCAAATCTTTGATTTTTATTTTTTTTATTACATAATCAAGAGCATCCTGTCTCGACATGCCGGACAAAAAACTGTGGGTAATTTCACCCGTGTTTATTGCTTTTCTAAAACTTCTCTTTTTTGCTTTGCCCATATATTTAATCTTTATTTTTACTTGCCATAAAGCTTAATAACAGCATTATAACAGAAATTAAAATAGCATAGACAAAGAACTTCAAAGGAGTTCCGACAATAAAACTTGCAATAGCACCGGAAATAACCGCTACAGTAGACAATATAAGAACTGTCTGATTCTGTGAACATCCGGCATGCAACAGTTTATGATGGAGATGCTCAGCATCCGGTGTAAAAGGTGAAACACCTTTTGCAATTCTCCTTAAAGAAGAGAATGTTATATCAATGATAGGAACTGACAGTATAAAAAACGGAACAAACATTGTCAACTCAGGTGACTTCATTACACCGGTTATTGATAATGTTGCAAGTAAAAAACCGGCAAATAAAGACCCCGAATCTCCCATAAATATCTTTGCAGGATGAAAATTATATGTTAAAAATGCAAGCATAGAACCGGCAAGTATAAACGCAATAAGAGCACTTATTGCGTTTGTCGGAGTCATTGCAACGGCTATTAATCCTAAAGTTACGGAAGAAATCGTCACAATTGAACCCGCAAGACCATCTACGCCATCAATAAAATTCAGTGCATTAGAAATACCGACAATCCACAAAATTGTGACAATGTAAGACAGTATCAACCCGAGATGAAAAGGTTCTCCAAAAGGATTATAAATAGTATCTACACTGATACCCAAAAAGAATACGATTGAAGCAATTGCAATCTGTATCATCAATTTAAACTTTGCATTAAGACCGTATATGTCATCAATCAGCCCGAGCAAAAACATTAAAGATCCGCCAAGCAATATACCGGACAGAAGTTTTCCGTACGGGTAATAACTAAGTATTACAAGCAGCAGAAATGCAAGCATAAAACTGGACCAGATAGCAACTCCGCCTAGACGGGCAATTGGTCCGTGATGAATTTTTCTTTCATTCGGCTTATCAATTAAATTATTCTTTTTAGCAAAGAAAATAACAAACGGCATGACAAAAAAGCCTAATAAATAAGCCATAATCATACCAAGTATATGAGCATCCGATAATTTAAGCGAAATCATTATACATGCATCCCTTCATATAACGGATATTTTTGACACAATTTTAATGAACGTTCTCTTAAATTTTTAAGAGCCAATTCATTATCAGAAGCAACGACAGCACCTGCTATAATTTTTGCAACTTCCACCATATCATCTTCTTTAAATCCTCTAGTAGTAACGGCCGCAGCCCCAAGTCTTACGCCGCTTGTGACAAAAGGACTCTGAGGATCATTGGGCACAGTATTTTTATTTGCTGTAATGCCAACTTCTTCAAGCACATTTGCAATATCTTTACCTGTTTTATTGAATTTTCTCAAATCCAGAGTCATAAGGTGATTTTCCGTACAACCACCCACTATATCCATACCCTCGTCCATTAAACCGTTTGCAAGAGCTTTGGCATTTTTTACAATTTGAGCAGCATACTCCTTAAACGAAGGATCAAGAGCTTCTTTAAGAGCAATTGCTTTACCGGCAATAATATGCTCCAATGGTCCGCCCTGCATGCCTGGGAATACTGCTTTATCAATACCTGCAGCATGCTCTGCATCACACATAATAATACCGCCTCTGGGGCCTCTTAAGGTCTTGTGAGTTGTTGTGGTAACAAAATGAGCATAACCGGCAGGAGAAGGATGCACGCCGCCTGCAACGAGCGCTGCAATATGCGCAATATCAGCCATTAAATAAGCACCTACCGAATCAGCAATTTCTCTGAATCTTTTAAAATCTATGATTTTTGAATAATTGCTTGCACCTGCGATTATGAGTTTAGGTTTATGTTCTTTAGCCAATTTTTCAACTTCATCATAATTAATTACACCGTTATCATCTACTCCGTAGCTGACAATGTTGTAATTTATCCCTGAAAAATTAACGGGTGAACCATGGCTCAGGTGTCCGCCGTTTGACAAATCCATCCCGAGAACAGTATCTCCGATATTCAGTGCATACATAAATACAGCCATATTTGCCTGTGCACCGCTGTGGGGCTGTACATTTGCATGATCCATTTTAAATAATTCACATGCTCTTTTCTGAGCGAGTTCTTCAATTACATCAACATTTTCACAACCGTTATAAAATCTTTTGTGCGGCTTACCTTCCGCATATTTATTTGTCAAAACAGAACCGCATGCAGCCATAACAGCAGGTGATGTAAAGTTTTCACTTGCAATCAATTCTATTGTATTTCTTTGTCTGTCCAACTCTTTTTCAATAGCTGCAGCAACATCCGGATCAGTCTTTCTTATAACATCTAATTCCATCTATATATCTCCCTAGTCTGTTTAATATTAATTTTACAACAGCAAAAAATAAAGACAAAATTGTAAATATTAATAATATTTTTATAATATAATTGAAATGTAGAGATAATAAAGGGAGATAGTATGAAAAAGCCCAATATCGCTGTCTTAGGTGCAACAGGTGTTGTCGGAAGAGAAATATTAAAGATTCTTGTTGAAGATAATGTTCCTTTTAACGAAATAAAATTTTTGGCAAGTGCAAAAAGTGCGGGCAAAAAAATAACATTTAAAGATAAAGAATACACAATCATAGAAGCTACTCCCGATGCATTTGAAGGCGTTAATATTGTTCTTGCTTCCGCAGGCGGTTCAACATCTCTGGCTCTTGCTCCGGAGGCTGTTAAAAGAGGCTGTGTATATATTGACAACTCAAGTGCATTCCGTATGGAAAAGGATGTCCCGCTTGTTATTGCAGGTGTTAACGATGAAGACTTAAAAAATCATCATGGAATAATAGCAAATCCTAATTGTTCTACGTCACAGCTTATGCTTGTATTAAAGCCGCTCCATGACTATGCAAAAATTAAAAGAATGATAGTAAGCACTTATCAGGCCGTTTCTGGTGCCGGTCTCGCCGCCATAAATGAATTAAAAGATAATACAATTGCGGAAAATGAAGGCAAGCCTTTTGAAAATGTCAAATTCAAAAAGCCGATAGCATACAATGTCATACCGCAAATTGATGTATTCTGTGATAACGGTTATACAAAAGAAGAGATGAAAGTAACAAATGAAACTAAAAAGATACTTCACCTCGATGCAGATACGCCGATATCATGTACTGCGGTAAGAGTTCCTGTTTTCCATGGGCACTCAGAAGCTGTAACAATAGAATTTGAAAAAGAAATAACAGCACAAAAAGCAAGAGAAATTCTTGAAAATGCCTGGGGTGTAGAAGTTATTGATGATACTGAAAATTATGAATATCCTACACCAAGAGACGCCGCAGGCAAAAACCCTGTATATGTCGGCAGAATCAGAAAAAATATAGCTTTTGATAATGCTATAGATTTATGGTGTGTAGCCGATAACATAAGAATCGGTGCGGCGCTAAACACTGTAAGGCTGGCAGAAAGCGTAATAAAAATGCAGCTGTTCTAATGCACAGCTTGCAAATAATAGAGTATAAAGCCTGTTATATCAGACTTATAATAACGCAGGTAAAACAATGGAAACACAAAAAGTAATACCTATATCAGAATATGATTACGAACTTCCTAAAGAATTGATTGCTCAAAAACCGTCAGAAAAACGTGAAAACTGCAAAATGATGGTTCTTGACAGAAAAGAGCAGTCAGTTGAACACAAACACTTTTACGACATTACAGAATACTTTGACGAAAATGACGTAATTGTTCTTAACAACACAAAGGTAATACCTGCAAGACTCTTAGGTAAAAAAAATACCGGCGCAAATATTGAAGTCTTTCTGCTTAAACAGATAGGAGACAGAACATGGGAAGTTTTAATTAATCCTTCAAAACGGGTTAAAGAAGAGTCTCTCATAGAAATTTCACCTGATTTGTACGTAAAAGTTTTAACAAGGCAAAATGAAGGTAAATGGCTTGTAGAACTTCATTATGACGGCAATTTTTACGAAATTCTTGATAAAGTCGGGCATGTACCGCTTCCGCCGTATATAGAAAGGCAGATGACGGATGAACAGTTGAAAAATCTGGATTATGAAAGATATCAAACTGTTTATGCTCAAAAAGAAGGTTCCGTTGCCGCACCGACAGCGGGTTTGCATTTTACAAATGAAATTCTTGATAAACTTCAAAAAAAAGGTGTACAGATTTGTTATGTCACACTCAATGTAGGGCTGGGCACATTTCGTCCTGTAAAAGTTGATAATATTCTGGAACACAAAATGGATTCGGAACAGTTTGAAATAACGGCACAAACGGCAAAAATAATTACTGAAGCAAAAAAACAAGGGAAAAGGATAACCGCAGTCGGTACAACAACAGTAAGAACGCTGGAAACCTGCATGCAAAAGTATGATGAAATCATTGAAACAATTGATGACTCCACACTCTTTATTTATCCGGGTTATAAATTCAGAGTCGTTGACAGACTGCTTACAAATTTCCACCTGCCCAAATCCACACTTATCATGCTCACATCAGCTTTTGCGGGTAAAGATTTTGTCTTTAAAGCCTATGAAGAAGCAATAAAAGAAAAGTATAAATTTTACAGTTACGGCGATTGTATGCTTATTCTGTAAATTATTAACAAATACTAATAAAGCGGTTTATTTGAACGAATATACAGTATACCGTTTGTACATCTTGTCTTTTTAGAGTTGCAAATAACACCGTTTCCGATATAAACCCCGTTTTTTTTATCAGAGATTGTAAATTTACCGAGAGTACATATAGTTTGTTTTTGATTACATCTCGGTTCAAACAATCTTGTAAAATTTGAGCCCTTGAAAGCATCGTCTGCAAAAACTACTGAAGACACAAAACATGTAAAACACAGAACCAAGCATAATTTTATTTTCATAGGCTATGTCACAACAAACAGTTGATAAATAGCCATTTTTATAGGGGAGTATCAGAACTCCCCTACAAACTGTTA
>CALVAR010000002.1 GCA_944325575.1 Candidatus Gastranaerophilales bacterium
GAATATTTGCGCCCGGGGCGGTTTGAGCAAAGCTCGAACATTTAGATTAGGAACCCCGTTTGGGTTCGAATCAATAAGGTAGTGGGTGAATATTTGCGCCCGGGGAGATTCGAACCCCCGACCTTCAGCTTCGGAGACTGACGCTCTATCCGACTGAGCTACAGGCGCAATTGTTGTATTATTTTGATTTTCATTGTAGCTCAGTCGGATAAAAATCTAAAGTATTGTTGTACTTTAACTTCGTTAAAGATACAACGGTGAGCTACAGGCGCAATTGTTGTATTATTTTGATTTTCATTGTAGCTCAGTCGGATAAAAATCTAAAGTATTGTTGTACTTTAACTTCGTTAAAGATACAACGGTGAGCTACAGGCGCAATTGTTGAGTTATTTTGATTTTCATTGTAGCTCAGTCGGATAAAAATCTAAAGTACTGTTGTACTTTAACTTCGACTAATCTAGTGTCGTCTTTTTCGCTTCGAGCCTTCGAAGCTCAAAGACTCACCTTTTCAATATGCCGTTCCAAAATTTCGTTTTTTATTTTACGGCACGCAGATACTTCGTATCTGACTTTGCCTGTTTCTATTCAAGTCTATTATTTGCCCATTTTTAATAGAGTTTTTTCTTATCACGAAATTTTCTCGGACAGTTAAAGCTACAACGGTGAGCTACAGGCGCAATTGTTGTGTTATTGTTAAAATAATATTCTGATTATAACACGCAGAATCCTAAATTATCTACAGCGTTTGTATGCTTCCCAATTATACCCTAATGGATTATAATAATACTTGAAAAAGGATAAAGTAATGGAAAACTGTATATTTTGTAAAATTGCAAATAAAGAAATACCGTCAAATCTTGTTTATGAAGATGACTACACTGTTGCATTCAATGATCTGAACCCGCAGGCACCCGTCCACGTGCTTGTTATACCAAAGCAGCATTATTCTTCATTAAACGAACTGGATGACGCAAATGTTATGTCTGCATTGCTGAATGCAGTTAAAGAAGTCACAAAAAAATTAAAAATTACTGACTATAGAACCGTAATCAATACCGGTAAAGGTGCCGGACAGGAAGTGTTTCATATCCACCTGCATATTCTTGCAGGCAGACCGCTAAAATGGCCGCCGGGTTAAACTTCCTAAAGGGATATTAAATGCTTAACAATTTGATTCTTATAATTCTATTTATATGTTTCGTCGCAGGTCTTTCTTATGTTTATCTAAGACTAAAGGAAGAAACGTCAAAATTTAAGAAAAAAAGCGGCGATGATCTGCAAATTACACCTGAAGAAGTATACAAACAGGTGGAGACTCTACTTCTTGCCGGTGATATCGGCACAGGACAAAAACTTGCAAAAAAATACCTTGCACAAAATCCATATCACCATGAACTAAGAAGACTGCTGGTAAAATCGTATATAGAAACCCAAAAAGAATACGAGGCAATCTCCAATCTGCTTGTTCTGGTTCAGTTCTATCCTGATGACTTAAATATATACCAGCAATTGGCCAATCTTTATAAAAATACCCATCAAAATAAAAAAGCCATACATTTTTACAGCTATATTTTAAGTAAAGATAAATATGATGTAAACGCTATGCGCAATCTGGCACAGCTTTACTATAACAACAAACAAAAAGAATCAGCTCTGAAACTCTATAAACAACTGGTTACATATATAGACGACGAAGAAGAAAAAGTTGAGTATTATGCAATAATAGGCAGTATTTATACAACATACGGCGAATATAAAAAAGCGATAAATTTTTATAAAAAAGTGCTGGAGCACGATTCTTCCAATGTAGATGTAATAAAAGATTTAAGAAAAATATACCTGAAAGAAAAAGATACTGATAATGTAATTTATTATTCAAGAAAACTGATAGATCTTGAGCCGGATAACTATGTTTATTACGAAGAAATAATAAACCTTCTGTTTCACGTTCACGCTTATGACGAAGCTTTGCAATATGCACAAAAAGCTCTTGAACTGCCTACTGCAGATATATTTGCAGTAAAAAATCAAATTGCAAAAATCTATCTGTATACGGGCAAAATACAGGAGAGTATTGCGCTTATTAATGAAACTATTCTGCAGGACCCGACAAATCTGCTCTTAAGCCAGACTCTTGCTATGGCACACTGCATGAACAAAGATTTTGAAAAAGCCAAAAAGGTTTGTGATGATGCTCTGGAAGTGGCAGTACCTTCCGACATAAAAGTTATTCATAACAATTTGTCCACAATCCTTGCGGAAGAAGCAGTATATCTTTTGAATCAGGGCAAAACAAAACAGGCTTTTGAAAAATTTACGGAGGCAATGCATTACAACAATGAAAATCCGGAAATATATTTTAAACTGGCAAATGCAAACAGACAGATAAAAAATTATTCCGAGGCAATAAGACAATGTAAAAGAGCTATAGAACTGGCGCCTGAGGTAAGCTTATACTATGAAACGCTTGCTGATATTTATTATGAACTTCAGAATTTTATTGAAGCAAAGAAATTCTATAAAGAGGCAGTGTTTATTGACCCCAAAAATGCACGCGCGCATACTTTCTTAGGAATACTTCAATCTAAAGATAAAGAGCATGATACTGCCATAAAATCACTGGAAACTGCTGTTTCTTTAGATCCGGATAATGTAAACATACGTTATAATCTTGCTCTGGCATATGAAGTTTCAGGCAAAAAGGATGAGGCTAAAGTCGAATACGAAAAGGTGCTGGAACTTGACCCTCAGCATAAAGAAGCTGCAAACAATCTAAAGCTGCTCTAAAAATTTTATTCAATTTTGGGTTAGTATTTTACATTTTCATCGAAAATTAAAGTACACTGTGGCGGTTCGCCATCATTAACTTTACAGCGGTCATCCACTGCAGAACCATTGAGAATAGAGCTCCTCTTTGTGTTGAATTCTTCAGACGTATATAATACTTTACCATTTGTTCCATCCGTAAATCTTGAATTTGAAATAGAATAAAGTTCATAAGAAGGATATTCTTTTTTGTTATATGCTCTCACCTGAGCATCAAGAAACGTCAATGATTCAGCAGAATATTTTAAAGTAGAATCTAAAGGATATTGGATTCTGACGGTTGTATATCTGGGGTCAACAATAGGTGCACCTGCAGGAATAACTGTTCCTGATGTGGTAATAATAAACGGAACAATATCTGCCGGTTTCTTTTGAGTCCAGGCAGTAATATTAGGTCTTCTGTCTCCGTTTAAATCAACCCATACAACAAAATACTTGACTGTCTGCTCTACATTACCGTTCATATTATCAGGCACACTAACAGAACCCATCTCAGAAATATAAAACCGCATAGAGTTTGTTGCTCTAAATGCCATTTTTGTATTTAAATCGTTTTCTGTAATGTTGCTTGTCAGAGATAAAGGCTTAAAATTAGCAGCAGAACAGAAATACTCCGTAGTATTTATATAACCGTATTCAAAACCGCTATTTGCATTATCAGGATCGGAATCAGGGTCTATCGCCAGTTTTTTACACAGCTCTCTTGCCGCATCCTGTGCTTCTGTTTGATTATTAGCATCTGCTTTAACTCCTGGGAATACTTTATCTTCTTCTTTTGCAGTGTTGTTATTATCTCCGTTGTTAACATCAAGTGCGTCCTCTCTTATATTAAAAGCAGCCTCTGACAATGCGGTATAAACAGAATAATAAGCGTATGGCAGATATTTTTCACCGGGTTTTATAATTGTCAGCATGAAAACACTGATAACACCGACAATTGTTAAAAAGATCAAAAGTTCGGGTATAGTAAATGCTTTTGTTTTTATATTCATAAAGACAGCTCCATTTTCATTGTTTTTATATAATCATAATAAGTATCTGTTTCAATTATAACATTTTGCTTGTTAATTGAATATTTGTTAACATTAAGAACAGTTGAATTTTCTTTTATTGCATACACGGGTATATTTTTTTCAACCGCATCAAGAACAGTGCTCGAACCGAGTGCGTTAAAAGGGGCGCAAAGAGAATGAATATTCTTATATGTAATACAGTTCCCGAAATTATCATTTTTTAAGCTTTGAATCAAAGGCGCATTTCTCAGCCCGAATAATAAACACGGAAGAAATGTTGGTGTTATATATTCTGCACTTACTTTTGCATTTACTATCCTGTCCGTAATTGTTATATCCGCAAATGCCGGTGCATGAACACAAGGACACATCAGCTCTTTTGAAAGATAATGAGAAATTACGGCCTCAATTCCGCCTACTATATCCACACCGTCGCCGTTTTCATAGTCATCCTCTGGCGGTTCTTCAAAATAACATACAACAGCAAGTACCTGTGCTCCGCTATTGATGAGTTTTTTGCCGGCTTTTAACAGTGTTTCCGGATTTTCCAGAGCACCGGAAGAAATTCCGTTTTGTGTTGTAAAAAACTTCACTCCTGCAGATTCTTCCGTTATTTCATAACCGGATATGTCAATACCGTAAACGGTCTTAACGGCATTTAGCGTATTTAAATGCACATTAAGAACATTTTTGGGTATTGCCCTGTCAAAGATAATGCCTATTTTATTATTTTTTGAGGGAATAAGTCCTATATTGCCTTTTAAAAGCTGTTCTATGCACCATCCCTCAACATAAAGCATATTTTCTGTTATGCCGGAAAATACTGCGGCATTTACGATATTAGGATTTACAATAAGAGGTATGTTCTTTGCAATTTTTTGCGCATACGTACTTGCATCACCTGCATAACCGCCTATACTTGCGCCTATTCCCGTCGGAACAATCATCAATGCAACTTTGTCGTATTTTGTATTCATTATATGCTCAAACTTTCACCGGGTTTTAGTATTACACATTCAATATTGCTTTTTTCAAGTTCAGTTTTAAATTCTTCAATATTTACATTAATGGCCGGAAATGTGTTGTAATGCATCGGAATAACACGTTTTGCGTTCAGCCATTTTGCAGCTGTCAGTGCCTCTTTTGTATCCATTGTGTAAAAAGAACCGACAGGCAAAAGTGCAATATCAGGCTTATAGATTTCTCCGACCGTTTTCATTTCGGAATTTAAACAAGTATCACCTGCGTGGTATATTTTTGTTCCCTTTATATCAAATAATATAGATGCTGGCATACCGGCATATTTTCCGTCCGGAGTAGAACTGCTGTGAAAAGCAGGCAAGAACCGTGCTGTACCCCAGTTGTATTTAATATTGCCGCCCATATTTACACCCTGTACTACTGCGCCTTTTTCTTCACAATAATTTGCCAGCTCAAATATTGCGGTTACGGGTGTTCTGTATTTTCTGGATATTGGGATTGCATCGCCTAAATGATCACCGTGTCCGTGTGTTAAAAATATATTAATAATTTTTTCCTGCTCTATGTCAAATTTTGCAGACGGATTGCCGGATATAAATGGATCTGTAAGTATGCTGCCTTCGTCTGTCTTAAAACAAAAAGCACTGTGTCCTATGTATTTAATTTCAAAAGTCATAAAAACTCCTTGCCTTTTAAAGAACACTGTTATTATAACAGTAATTTAAAATCATATAAACGGATTGTTTTCAAATACCTGAAAGTAGCATATAATAGTTACTGTATTATATTATTTGAATTCGGGATATTATGGAAAAGATTCCTGTTGAAGAACTGGTAAAATTTAAACTTCTCCCCTTTGATTTGTATAATGAACAGGGTGAAAAACTTGTTGATGCGGGTGAGATACTTACCTCGGGCAAACTTTTGCAAATCAGCCAGTATGAAGTATTATACCGTTCAACACCAAAAAATCTCGACAGGCCTTCTCCAAAGCCTAAAGACTCTTTGCAGGATCTTTCACAGCCTCTGCAGGATGATGTATATGAGCCGGAAAAGCCAAAAGAAATAATTTTTGACAAGACCGTTAACAGAAAATCAAAATTTAAAGCCCAATCACAGGTTGATATGAAATCTTATTATGCAACCACTATGTTTGCAATAAAAGAAAAGGCAAACAAAGACGCTGTTCAGATGGTTGATGAGATAAAAGATAAAATTCTTAACGATGTGCAGGCAATTATACCGGATGTAAAATTTTGCTCACAGCTAAAACTATTGGGCAATTATTATGACTGCCATGCGCTGAATACAGCTATTCTTGCTACGGCAATGGGTTACAAGCTAGAATATGACGAAGATTTGATTGAAAAACTGGCTCAGGCATCTTTGCTGCATGATATTGGTATGACAAGGCTGCCTAAAGAAATTCTTGAAAAAACAAACCTTTCCCAACAGGACAACAAAGTATTCCAGACTCATACACAAATGGGCTATAAAATTTTAAAATATGAAATGGGTCTGCCGGAAGATATATGTCTGGTTGCACTTGAACACCACGAAAACAACGATGGCTCGGGATATCCTTTCAAACTTTCCGGAGAACAGATTTCTCCTCTTACAAGAGTTGTCGGGTTATGCAGCTTTTTTGATGATTTGACCTCTAACCGTACAAATCACAAAATAAAAAATACAAAAGAAGCTTTGAGAATTATGCTGGAAGTAGGCTCCAGAAGATTCTTCCCCGAAATTTTATACCAGTTTGTAAATATGTTTAATTACAATGATTTAGAATCCTATGACGAGATGATACAGTAATGAGAGTAAAAGTTATAGGGGCAGGTCTTGCCGGCTGCGAAGCAGCATTGCAGCTTGCAAAACGGGGTATAGATGTGGATTTGTATGAAATGCGTCCTGAAAAAACAACAGGTGCGCATTCTACGGAGCATCTTGCAGAATTTGTATGCAGCAACAGTCTTGGCTCTGTTGATCCGACAAATGCAAGCGGTTTGTTAAAAAAAGAGATGAGTATTCTGGGCTCATATCTTATAGAAATAGCAAAGCAGGTTCAGGTGCCTGCCGGAAATGCTCTTGCTATTGACAGAAACTTGTTTTCAAAAAATGTTGAAGAGCTTATTCTGAACTCGGGCAGGATAAATATAATCAGAGAAGAGATTAAAACAATTCCGCAAAATGAGCCGGTTATACTTGCTTCCGGCCCTTTGACTTCGGATGCGCTTGCGGAGGATATAAAAAGATTTACGGGAGAAGAACATCTGCACTTTTTTGATGCTATTGCGCCAATTGTGGAAAAAGACTCCATAAACTTTGACAGGGCTTTTTATGCAAGCCGATATGACAAGGGCGAAGCCTCCTATATAAACTGTCCGATGAATAAAGAAGAGTATGAAAAATTTTATGAAATCCTGATAAATGCGCCAAGGATAGAACTCAAAGATTTTGAAAAGAATTCCAAAGACAGAGCAAAATTTTTTGAATCCTGCCTGCCCATAGAAGTACTAGCCGCAAGAGGAAAAGATACTCTGCGTTTTGGTCCTATGAAACCCGTGGGGCTTGTTGACAAAAGAACAGGTGTTGAAAACTATGCGGTTGTACAGCTGCGTCAGGACAATAAAGACGCGACTATGTACAATCTTGTGGGCTTCCAGACAAATCTGAAGTGGGGAAGCCAGAAAGAACTTTTAAAATCAATACCTGGATTGGAAAACGCAAATATTCTCAGATACGGGGTTATGCACAGAAACACCTTTATAAACAGTCCTGAGGTTTTGTATCCTACACTGCAGTGCAAAAAACGTGCTGATTTGTTTTTTGCCGGACAGCTTACGGGTACGGAAGGGTATACGGAATCAATTGCCACAGGCATGCTTGCCGGCATAAATATGGCAAAATTTTTAAAACAGGAACCTTTAATTGAACTGCCGAGTATTACCATGCTCGGGGCTCTGACACATTACATATCTGATAGCAGCCAAAAACACTTCCAGCCAATAAATTCCAACTGGGGGATTGTGGAAGAGTTAATCGTTGATAAAAAAATTAAAAAGAATAAAAAATTGAAAAATGAAATGCTGTCAAAACGCTCGACAGAATATCTTGAATCAAATAAAGATGTAATTTAGCCTTTTAATTCTTTTAATATCTGCGAATGCAAAGCACCTGCTTTTGACAGATGTGTGGCAAGAGTCTCGTATCTTTGCTCCTGTTCTCCGAAAGGGATATGCATTTTAACAAGCTCATCAACGGACTTGTTGATTTTATTCAGCCTGCCGAGAGTATCTCGCACCATAAGTGCTTTTACAATAGGGGTGAATTGTCTGACAAATTTAGAGTGAATTAAAAATTTTTTTATATTTTTTTTCAATTTCTTTCTGATTTTATCAGGTAATGTTATGCATCTTGCAATAATACTTGTCAGATGTGTTTCTGCATTTTGTGAGTTGTATTCGAGCTTTAGATTTTGTAATTTTTGAGAAAGAAACTTTTTCTGTTCCGAAAGTTCCGCCTTTGTCCGCTCATCTTTGATTGTATCGGCAACAATAAGCTTTTCTTTTACTTCTTTTAATGCTTTTTCCGTATCTTCTATCTTTTTTTCCAGCTTTAAATCAGGATCATCAATAACCAGATACGCAGCATCTTCTATCATTGCAGAGTCAAGAGAATTCAGCCTTTTTTGAAACACCGGTTTATCTTTAAGATTTTCACCGGATATTGTATTGGTATTAAAAAGAGAGACAGGATTGCCCTTGATTACCTTGTCATACTTTTCAAGATTCACGGACAGCTGATGTCTGGTAAACTGAAAAAAGTTTACCTGATTCTTTTCATCATTATTAAATTTATTAGAATTCGAATCCATGTTTGTTATTATGTACCAATCTGTTTTGTTTTGTACATGATTAAATAAGTGTATTTTTACTTCCTGAGATTTTTAAAGTAATTTTCAATTACGGAACGATTTTTGTATGCAAGTATGGCTCCGCCTATTACAATACCCCAGCCGAGAATTTTTTTAAATACGCTTTTTTTATGAGCAGCTTCCGCATGGTGATGCTCTTTAGATGAAAAAACCTGCAGCAGTTCATTATAATAGTTGTCCCCCTTTTTTAAATCGTCATAAAAAGAATAGGGAGTAATTACGGGCGGATTCACGACAAAATGTCCGGGTCTCAGATTCTGTCCGGAATTTCCGCCAATTGTATACGCACCTACAGGCTGCTGCGGTATTTGTACAGAAGATACAGGTATGGTCATTTTCATCCCTTCACACTTATACATAATGAACAAACCAAAACACGGTCTTTTATTGCCAGAATATAATAAAAATTGTTAAATTTGTTACAAATATAAAATATATATAAATTTTTCTTAGTATTTTAAGCGTTATTTAAGTACAATATTTTTATAGTTAATAAGGAATGTGTATGGATAGATTTGTCGGAATATTCGGGATAATTTTAATACTTGGAATAGCTTATGCGCTCTCAAATAACAGAAAAGCTATTTCTTTAAAAACAATTGTTCCGGGCTTTATATTGCAGATACTTCTTGCGGTATTTGTTTTAAAAACACCTTTGGGGAAAAATATTTTTCATGCAATCGGGCTTTTTATCCAAAAAATCCTTGATTTTTCTAACGAGGGCGGAAATTTTGTATTCGGTGTTCTGACAAACAGCCCGGCAAGAATGGAAGAACTCTTCGGCTCGGGGACAGGATTTATATTTGCCTTGAAATTAATACCTACAATAATTTTTATCCTGATTCTTGTAAACATACTTTATTACTACGGAATAATGCAAAGAGTCGTAGAACTATGCGCAAAGGTCATGTATAAAATAATGAATGTATCAGGTGCCGAATCTCTGTCCAATATCGCATCTGCCTTTGTAGGACAGGTAGAGGCGCAGATAATGATTAAACCATATCTGGCAACAATGACAATGTCAGAGCTTCTGGCTTCTATGACAGGTTCTATGGCATGTATAGCAGGCGGCGTAATGGCAATGTATGTCGGTATGGGGATTCCGGCAGAGTATCTGCTTGCCGCTTCAATCATGGCAGCCCCGGGTGCGCTTGTTATTTCGAAAATAGTTTATCCGGAAACCGAAGAATCTCAGACAAAAAATGAAGTAAAAGTAGAAATCAAAAAAACGCATGTAAACCTCATTGATTCCATTGCACACGGTGCCTCTGACGGTATGAAAGTTTCCATTAATGTTATTGCAATGCTTATTGCACTGACTGCATTAATAGCAATGGTGGACTGGATACTCGGATATGTCGGATTGTTTATGGCAAATGTTTTGCATATGAATCTGTCTTGTATACATATTGATTTGACACACCTGTCATTAAAAGAGATTCTGGGCAGTATTTTTTCACTTTTTGCACTTGCGATGGGTGTTCCTTTTAAAGAAGCCATGGATGTAGGTGCATTAATGGGTACAAAACTTGTATTTAATGAATTTATAGCATATCTTGATTTGTCGGCGCTAAAACCTGTTTTGAGCCAAAAGAGTATAATTATTGCTTCATTTGCACTATGCGGATTTGCAAATTTGGGTTCTATTGCAATACAAATAGGCGGTATTGGAGAACTTGCACCTAACAGAAGAAAAGACCTCGCAAAACTCGGTGTCAAAGCTTTGATATGCGGAACATTGGCATCATACCTTTCAGCCTGTATTGCAGGGATATTGTTGTAATTTAAATTTTTTGTTCGTGTCATAATAAACCTATGGCAAAGAATAAAGAACGATTAGATAAAATACTGGTTGATAAGGGCTTTTTTGAAACAAAAAGCAAAGCACAGGGCGCCATTATGGCAGGCGATGTCAAAATTAATGACGAGGTGATAACAAAAGCCGGATATCAGCTGGAGCTGAAAGATTCTACAAGAATCGAAATAAAATCACTGCCGTTTGTTTCAAGAGGCGGGCTCAAACTGGATAAGGCGCTAAAAGCTTTTGAAATAGACTTAAACGAAAGATACTGTCTGGATGCAGGTGCATCTACAGGCGGTTTTACCGACTGTATGCTTCAAAACGGAGCAAAATACGTATATGCCGTAGATGTCGGATACGGACAGATTGCATGGAAATTACGTCAGGATAAACGTGTAAAGGTTGTTGAACGCACAAATATAAAGAATTGCGATCCTTCCGAAATATATGGACAAAATGATATTCTGCCTGATTTTTGTGCAATGGATTTGTCATTTATTTCTATAACAAAAGTGCTTGAAAATATAAAAAGATTGATGAATCCAGAACATCAGGAGATTGTCTCTTTAATAAAACCGCAGTTTGAAGCCGGTAAGGATCTTGTAGGAAAAAACGGCGTTGTAAGAGAAAAATCCACTCATTTAAAAGTAATAAATGACGTGATAGAGTATGCGGAATCAATAGGTCTTTACCCTATGCAGCTCACTTTTTCTCCGATTAAGGGACCTGCAGGCAACATAGAATATTTAGTACAACTGGTAAATCATAAGACTGATTTTGATAAAGAATTGATAAGCAAAACTGTGGATGAAGCGAATGCAAAGGAGTTTTAGCACTGTATGAAAAATAGGAGAAATGGGAAAAATAAAAAAAATAAGAAAAACAATCCGTTTTTAAAATATACACTATGGCTTATTCTTCTTGTTTTTGCATATTTCGGATTCAATGCACTTTCTTATGCACAGCCTCTGAAATTTGCTCATATATCGGATATTCATCTTTCGAACAAGGAAACCGATACCAGCTATAAACTTCTGTCCCACTCAAAAGAGCTTTTTAAAGACGAAATTGAACAGATAAACTCCGTAAAAGATGTGGATTTTGTAATGATTACGGGCGATTTAATCGATAAACCGAGAAAAGACCTTCTGGAAACTGCCTGTGATATGCTCGACAGGCTAAAAGCACCCTGGTACTTTACTTTCGGCAACCATGATGCGGCAATAGGCACAAGCTTTAAGAAAGATAAATACTTTGATTACCTGAAAAAGCGAAACAGGGATCTTAAATCCGATACATTTTATTATTCATTTGTGCCCAAAAGAGGATACAGGGTGATTGTACTGGACGGCTCAATTGACAGCAAGATTACTGCTAACGGAGAAATCTCAAAAGAACAGCTGGACTGGCTGGACAGCGAACTGGAAAAAGCGCAAAATTCACAACAGATACCGCTGATCTTTTTGCATTTCCCTCTAAAAGAGCCTTTCCCCAGTTTTCACCACAGGATTACAAATGCGGATGAATTTTCCGCAGTATTAAATAAATATAAAATCCCTATGGCTGTATTTTCCGGACACTATCACGCAGCAAAAATATACAAAGAAAATAATATTTTGCATGTAAGCACTCCGTCGCTTGTTTCATACCCTAATGCTTTCAGGATTGTGACCGTTAACAATTTAAAAGACAGAGTTGTATTTACTTTTGATTACAGAGAAACAAGACTCAAAGAACTACAGAAAAAAGCAAAAATCATGACTTTTTCTTCTTCAACTCTCGCCGGAGAAGAATCCGACAGAAACGGGATTGTTATTCTTGAAAAATAAGTTAAAATAACATAATAGGATTTAAATTTCGGAGTTTTGTATGAGAGAATCAAAAGGCAAATTTATTGTAAAATTCAGAGGCGTAAGAGGCAGTCATCCTACTCCGGACTTTAACTATTTGGAATACGGCGGCAATACCGCCTGTATAGAGGTAAATGTTAACGGGTACCTGATTATTCTGGATGCAGGTACGGGAATTATAAAATGCGGTAATGAACTTATGAAAGAATATGCCGCACAATTCCACAAAGAGCCGATATGTGCGACTATTCTGTTGAGTCATTTGCACAATGACCACATTCAGGGTTTGCCGTTTTTTAAACCGCTTCATATAAACACTTCAAAAATAAATATTGTCGGATTTTCCGATTATGAAGAAGGTCTTGATAATGTAATCTCTACATTGATGTTTGATAAATCTTTTCCGCTAAGCCTTAATGATTTAAATACAAAGCTCAGCTTTTATGATATCAATGACAATTATGCACTTGTATTTAATGAAGATGACGACACTCCCGAAATGATAAAAATCCAAAACGATGATGACTATTTACCGGAGGGGGAAGAAGTTGTTGTAAGCTGTTTAAAATCGAACTCTCATCCGAAAGACGGTGTAATGATTTACAAAATAGCATACAAAGATAAATCTCTGGTTTATGCAACAGATACGGAAGGTTTTGTCGGTGCAAATAAAAAACTGGTTCTTTTTGCAAGAGACACTGATTTGCTCATCCATGATTCGCAATATACAAGCGAAGAATACCTTAATCCCTATTTTTCCAAACAGGGCTACGGGCACTCCACTTTTGATATGGCATTAGAGGCATTTTCGCAGTCAAAAGCAAAATCTCTTGCGTTTTTCCATCTGGATCCGAATTACAATGATGAATTTTTACTTGAGATAGAAAATCATTATACTGAAAATTGTAAGAGCTGTTTTATCCCCAAAGAAGGTCAGGAAATTGTACTTCTATAGAATATTTATAACAATATGTCTGATTTTTGTGCCTCTGGCAGCTAATGCCAAGATGGACGTCATGAAAATAGACGCACAAAAAAATGCAATTGATCATAATAACCGCGGAGTTATTTATATGCAAGACCGGTATTATGCTGCAGCTATCAAAGAATTTCAGATGGCTGTTTTGCTGGATCCCGATACTCAGGCGAGTTCCGTATATTATGCAAACCTTGCCAATTGTTATATGAAAATCGGCTATCCTGCTTTGGCACAGGATACTTTGCAAAGAGCGGTAAAGCTCCACCCGATGAATTTTGGGCTTTATCAGGATCTTGCAGTTGTTTATAAAAGGCTTGGAATAACCGATCAGAAGCTAAAACAGTACCAGAAAGAAAGTGCTAAGAATCCTCTTGCGCAGGTTATGGCGGGGCTTATTCTTATGGAACAGGGGAAAAACGACGCAGGGCTAGCAAAACTGCAGGAGTTTGTTTATACGGAGCCGGATTTAATAATTACAAACGGGGTTAAAAATTATATAGAAAAACATTCAAGCGTAAGATATTAAAAAGCAGTTAAAGTGTCATAACAATTATTTTTTCTAATTTTTGTTCGGTTTATAATATACGTATGTTCAATTACGATTTGATAGTTGTAGGCTCAGGGCACGCCGGATGCGAGGCGGTTATTTCCGCTGCAAAACTGGGGTTAAAGTGTCTTTTGATGACGTTGAACCTTGATAACATTGCGCTTATGCCCTGCAACCCTGCGGTTGGCGGACCTGCAAAATCCTGTCTGGTGAGAGAAATTGATGCACTTGGCGGAGTGATGGGTATTGTGACTGATGCCACATACATGCAGATGAAGATGCTGAATTCATCAAAAGGGCCTGCTGTCCGTGCTTTGCGTGCTCAATCCGATAAAAAAGAATACATGAGATTTATGAGAAATATTCTTGAATCATACAGAAATATTTCTCTAAAACAGGCAATGGCAACAGAGCTTATTGTGGAAAATGATACTGTAAAGGGTGTCGTTGACGAATTCGGGCTGAAATACTATGCGCCATCCGTAATTTTAACAACCGGAACATCTCTTGAGGGCAGATGCTATGTGGGCTTGCAATATGTAAGCGCAGGAAGAATGGGAGAGCGGGCGGCTTCCGGTTTGTCGCAGTCTCTTGTTAAAAACGGACTTGCATTAAAAAGGCTGAAAACCGGCACACCTGCAAGGGTTGATTCAAGAACCATAGATTACTCAAAAATGACAATCCAGCCCGGAGATGAAGAGCTTCACTTTTTCTCTTTTGAACCTGACAGACCTGTTAGAAAACAGTATCCGTGCTATCTTACAAGGACGACTGAAAAGACTCACGAAATTATTAAAAACAATCTTGATAAATCACCGCTTTATGCCGGCTTAATCCACGGCATAGGCCCGAGATACTGCCCTTCCATCGAAGATAAAGTTATAAGGTTTGCACACAATCCTTCACATCATATATTTATTGAACCGGAAGGAAAAGATACATACGAAATTTACGTGCAGGGTTTTTCAACAAGTCTGCCGGCGGAAGTCCAGGTAGAGATGCTTCATTCCTTGCCCGGATTGGAGAATGTTCATATCATAAAACCCGCCTACGCCGTTGAGTATGATGCGGTGCCTGCATTGCAGCTCGGGCATTCGCTTATGACAAAGAAGATAAAAGGACTGTTCTGCGCAGGACAGATTAACGGCACAAGCGGTTATGAAGAAGCTGCTGCTCAGGGGCTTGTTGCAGGTATAAATGCATTCAATTATCTAAATAATTCCGAAATGCTTGAGCTTTCAAGAAGCAATTCCTACATAGGTACACTGATAGATGACCTTGTTACAAAAGATATTGAAGAACCTTACAGAATGCTTACTTCCCGCTCCGAATACAGACTGCTTTTGCGTCAGGACAATGCTGATGAAAGACTTACCCCAATAGGACACAAGACAGGTCTTATAAGTGATGAGAGGTACCAGAGATTCCTTGACAAACAGGAACAAATTGTAAAAGAAATTGAACGTCTGAAAACAGCAAAACTTTCCCCGTCTGAAGAGGTAAATGCAAAGCTTGCAAAATACAATGAACATATAGACAGAGGCATAAAGCTTGCAGAGCTTGTTAAAAGACCGAACATCGATTATAAGGTTTTAAAAGAGCTTGATAAAGAGACAGAAGAACTCAATCTGCCGGCAGAAATCTATGAAGAAGCGGAAATTAAAATCAAGTATGACGGGTACATAAAACGCCAGAATCAGCAGGTTGAAACGCTTGATAAACTGGAAAAAATAAAGATACCTGCAGATTTGGATTACAGCAAATTGTCACATATTTCAACGGAAACAAAAGAAAAACTTGCAAAAGTCCGTCCTGCCACACTTGCACAGGCTTCACGCATAGGCGGTGTAAAGCCTGCAGATATCTCTGTTTTGATGGTTATGTTAGGAAGATAACTAATTTACCAGTTTAAAAATATCATTACAGATTTTGAAAATATCTTTTGCCATATCAATAGAAAGCATATTCGGCCCGTCGCAAAGAGCTTTATCAGGCTCAGGATGGACTTCAAAAAATAATGCTTTCGCACCTGCAGCCATTGCGGCTTTGGCAAGTGTTGATACATACTGTCTTTCACCGGAAGAACAATCACCGCATCCGCCCGGCAGCTGTACACTGTGTGTGGCATCAAAAACAACCGGTACTCCCATTTCCTGCATTATAGGTATACCACGCATATCCACAACAAGATTGTTGTATCCGAAACTTGTACCTCTGTCAGTAAAAAGTACTCTGTCATTGCCGGAATCTATAACTTTTTGTGCAAGAGGTTTCATCTGTGCCGGTGCAAGAAACTGTCCCTTTTTGATATTTACAATCTTACCTGTTTTTGCCGCTGCCACAAGCAAATCCGTCTGTCTGCACAGAAATGCCGGAATCTGTAAAATATCTGCAACCTCTGCAACGGGCTCTGCCTGTTCCGGTAAATGGATATCCGTTACTATCGGCAGATTGAATTCTTTTTTTACTTCCGCAAGCATTTCAAGACCTTTTTCCAGACCGGGCCCGCGGAAAGATTTTATGGAGCTTCTGTTTGCTTTGTCAAAAGAAGATTTGAACACATAATTTATACCAAGCTCCTGTGTGAGTTTTTTTAATGCTTCCGCAACAGTAAAAAGTATGTCTCTGCTCTCTATAGCACACGGCCCGGCAAGAATTGTGAGTTTATCTGCTCCTATTTCAAAATTGTTTAGTTTAACTGGCTTTATCTGCGTCATAAGTATGATATCTCCGTCTATTTTTTGACAATGATTTGTCTAAATTGTAAAATCTTTATATAAAATAGTTTAAGTTAATTATAACATCAAAGATATAGTAGGAGCATGAAATGTTAATAGAAGAGTTATTGGAAGATGCAGTGGGCAAAGGTGCCAGTGATATACATATTTCGGCAAACCTTCCTCCGGTTTTTCGTATAGATGGTAAACTTGTAAGAACAAATTCGGAGGCTCTTACAGCGGAAAATGTAGAGTCATTAGTTTTCCCGATTTTGAACAACGAACAGAGAAGAAAACTCGAACAAGACTGGGAACTTGACCTTTCATACGGTATACACGGTCTTGGCAGATTCCGTGTAAACGTGTATAAGAACAACGGTACATACGCTGCAGCATTCAGAACTATCAATACACAGGTTCCGACTTTTGAATCACTGGGGCTTCCTCCGATAGTCAGAAAAATTACGGAAAAGCCAAGAGGATTGATACTTGTAACAGGTCCTACAGGTTCCGGTAAATCTACAACTCTGGCGTCTATGATTGACTATATCAATGAAAACCGCAACGAACACATTTTGACAATCGAAGACCCTGTGGAATTTGTTCATAAATCTAAAAAGAGCGTTGTTCACCAGAGAGAACTCGGTCAGGATACCCGTTCATTTGCAAATGCTCTTAAATCCGCTTTGCGTGAAGACCCTGATATTATCCTGGTAGGTGAGATGCGTGACCTTGAGACTATTTCTCTTGCTATTACGGCGGCAGAAACGGGCCACTTGGTTATGGGTACATTGCACACGTCTTCCGCAAGCCAGACGATTGACCGTATTATTGACGTATTCCCGCAGGGACAGCAGCAGCAGATTCGTATCATGCTGTCAAACTCTCTTACAGCGGTATTTTCACAGACTCTTTTGCCTAAAATTAATGAAAACGGCGAGAAAAAAGGCCGTGTAATGGCACAGGAAATCATGGTCGTAAACGGTGCGATTGCCAACCTGATAAGAGAAGGTAAAACTTCACAGATGTATTCCGCTATTCAAACGGGTGCACAGCACGGTATGCAGACTCTGGAAACTGCACTTGCAAATCTTTATAAGAAAAATCTTGTTTCGGCAGAAGACGCTCTTGCAAAAACAAGCCGTCCTGACGAATTGAGAAGACTTATAGGTATGTAAGAGTCAAATATAATTTTATTAAAAGTCCTGTCTTTTAAGACAGGACTTTTTGTTTCTTATAAACCATTTGTATAAAACAGCAAAATAAGGTAAAATAGCATTACTGAGACTATTGTAAAAAGGGGAGATACTAATGGCAGTAAAAGAAAAAGAAGCGGAAACAGTATCGATTTCCGAAGAAAAGAATAAAGCACTAAAGCTGGCAATTGAAAAAATCGAAAAAGATTTTGGTAAAGGATCTATTATGAAACTCGGCGACAAATCTACCGTTGCCTGCGATGTAATTCCGACAGGTGCACTGTCACTTGACATTGCACTTGGTATAGGCGGGGTGCCGAGAGGCCGTGTAATTGAGATATACGGACCTGAATCATCAGGTAAAACAACACTTGCACAGCATATTGTTGCAGAATGCCAGAAAAAAGGCGGTATTGCTGCATTTGTGGATGCGGAACATGCTCTGGATCCGGAATATGCAAGAGCGCTCGGTGTAAATGTTGATGAATTATTGATTTCACAGCCTGATACAGGAGAGCAGGCTCTGGAAATAGCAGAAGAGCTTGTACGCTCATCTGCGGTTGATGTTGTTGTGATTGACTCTGTTGCGGCTCTTGTACCTAAGGCAGAGATAGAAGGTGCCATGGAAGACCAGCAGATGGGGCTGCAGGCACGTTTGATGAGTAAAGCTTTGAGAAAATTAACAGGTATTGTAGGAAAAACAAACACAACTGTTATTTTTATCAACCAGCTGCGCCAAAAAATCGGTGTTATGTACGGCAATCCTGAAACAACAACCGGCGGTAACGCTCTAAAATATTACTCTTCCGTACGTCTTGATATCAGAAGATGCGACTCTATCAAAAAAGACGATAAGGATATCGGAAACAGAGTAAGGGTAAAAGTCGTTAAAAACAAAGTAGCTCCGCCGTTTAAGACTTGTGAATTTGATATTATCTTCGGCAAAGGCATATGCAAACTCGGCTGTATTCTTGATGTTGCAGTAAATATGGACATTGTAAAAAAAGCCGGTGCCTGGTTTAGCTACAACGATGAAAAACTCGGACAGGGCAGAGAAAAAGCAAAGGAATACTTTGAAGCTCATCCGGAAGTCCTTGCCGAAGTAGAGGCAAAAGTCAGAGAAAAACTCGCTGCAGAACGATAATCATTTGAATGAAAAAGCACAGGGTCATAAAATAAGACCTTTGTGTAGTGAATTACAAAATGTTATTTAAACAACTTCAAGCGAGGTGTGTTTGAGGGCTATAGAATTATTTGAACCACATTAATTCTGAAACCTGAATGCAATTTTGATAGCCCGAATTGCCGAGCATGAGTTTAAATTACATTTTGTTTGAACGAAACAGCAGGTCCTATTTTATGACCCTGTGCTTAATATCAGATATAGCATATATTATAAGTAAAGAAAGATTACCTATGTTCGACTGGACAAAAATAGAAACAGACAGCCAGATACAAGAGCTCTGTTCTCTTGCAAAGAAAATATGGAACGAGTATTCAACCTGTTTTATTACACAGGAACAGATAGACTATATGCTGGAAAAATTTCAATCTGAACAGGCCGTTAAAAGACAGATTGATTATGAGCGCTATCAGTATTATTTTCTTGAAGAAGACGGTGTAAATTTTGGATATTTTGCTATTCAGCCGCAGAAGGATTATCTGTTTTTGTCAAAAATATATATAGACAAAGACCACAGAGGCAAGGGCTTTGCAAAAAAGGCTTTTGTTAATGCAATTATTCCCATTGCAAAAGAAAGAGAACTCCCTTCTATCAGACTGACTGTAAACAAGTACAATATACCTTCTTTTTGTATATACGAAAAACTTGGCTTTGTGCGTATTGACTCTGTAGAGACGGATATCGGCGGCGGCTATATAATGGATGATTACATATATGAGTACACAATATAAAAAAATTCTTATAATAAGACAGGGTGCAATCGGCGACGTCGTACACACTACAAATATATTCAGAGCTATTAAAGAAAAATATCCTGAAGTACAGATTGATTATCTGACAGGGAAAGTTCCCGCACAGCTTATTGAACATGATACACGTCTTAACCGTGTTATTAAGCTTGAGGACAAAAGTTACAAATACCTGACAAAGCTCGGGCTCGAGCTCAGAAAAGAAAAATATGACCTGATAATAAATCTCCAGCCGTCTTTGAGATATCAATATATTGCATTCTTGATTAATTCTAAAGATACGGTAGTTTATAAAAAATCATTTAAATACCATGCGGTAGAAAATTTTTTGCATACGGCAAAAGAAAAGTTTAAAGATATAGACAATTTTGATAATCTTGAACTTCAAATACCGGAAGATTTAAGAGAAAAAATAAAACGGGATATAGGTACGGACAAAAAAATTGTTATTTTAAACACACAAACAAGCTTAACAAGACAAGGCAGAAAATGGCCGTATGAGTATTTTAAGGAACTTGCTTTTTCATTAATTGACAGATATGACTGCAGAGTATTGATTCCCGGTTCAAAAGAAGACGCGGAAGCAGTAAAAAAATATGAGAATCTTCATCCTGATATACAGGTAATTGCGGGCAGATATAATATTTTGGAATCTGCTGCGGTATTTTCTCTGGCGAATGTTTTCGTATCATCCGACACAGGCCCGTTACATATTGCTACAGCCGTAAAAAAGCCGTTTTGTATAGGTCTTTACGGCGCTGCAAGTGTTAGCAGGACAGGTCCCTGGGGGGTAAATCATTTTGCAATCAGTGCGGATTTGCCTTGTATTCCTTGTGACAGAAGAAAATGTAAATTCAAAGATAAAGAAAATACAGGTATCAATCCTTGCATGGCGGCAATAAAGCCGGAGCATGTCCTAAGGGTTATTATTGATAATGATTTACTTTAACGGAGTTTAAAAGTGGAAGAAAACACAACAAATGCTTTTCTAACCGCAGAATCCGAAGAAAATCCGAACTTTGGATTTTTTGCGCTGAACATAGTTAAAACAGGCGCAAAAGAAATTTTTGCACATGATAATAGTCTTCTCTGTCTTATAAAATCCGAAAGTTTTTTAAAAGAACTTTTGAACACGTATAACAAACTGTTTTCATACAATATAAAAGCGGATTTGTTCTTTGATATCGTAAAAAATTCCGATATTTCACCGGCTGATAAAAATCGGCTGGAATCAATAGCAAAGCTCTACGGGTATTATATCGACACAATGACAAAAAATAATTATAAAATACCCGGATTCAAACAGGCTTTTATAAAAAAAGAAGCAAATGAAATCAGCTTTTTAAAAACGCTGAGACAGTTTCAAAACTATTTTCTCATTGAATTTTCTGATGTGCAAAATGAGTGTTTTTATATAACTCAAGAGATTAAAAACCTTGTAGAGCAAGGAGTTGCAAATTATTGCGATTTTGCGGTTTTTGCAGACAAATCAGAAATGCGGCGCAAACTTTCCGATATGCTAAAGTCTTTTGGGGTGCCGGTTTTTGGAAATATTTACAATGAAAACTATGAAAATTTAAAACATAAACTTTCACTGTTTCACAATATTTCACAAATATTAGAACAGCTGGGCTGCAGTGAGTTCAGCGCCTCCGGGCTAAAAAATCCGAGTATCGAATCAAAAGCGCTTAAAGAAATTCTTTTTGAAAATCTTGATGAATATATTAAAGCTCTTCTTGAGAATAATATATCGGATATTTATGCGTTAGAAAAACTTTATATTAAAAATGAAAACTCGCAAAAAGCTCTGTCAGAGACAGTCTTTGCTGCTGTTCAAAATTTAAATGAGCAGGATAAAACCTCAATCTTTGGCGAATTAGGATTGTTAAAAAGATTTTATGATTTATACAGCCAAAAGCAATACGCAAAAGCAATTGCACTGGTTGTAAACAGCAGCCTGTCAAGCTTTGATGATAACGAACTAAAAAAGATGATTGCAAAAAAATCTCAAAGTCTTGAAGTTCTGCAAAATTTATACGACGGAATACTTAAAGCAAAACCGGATTTTGAAGCATTTTACGACATTATGGAATGGCTGGGGCTTGATAACTCAAATAAAGATAATGCTGTCACTCTGGAATCAATATCAGCCCTTCCTTCGCAGGGTAAAAAATTCAAATATATTTATCTTGCAGGCCTTACGGAAAACAACTTCCCCGGAACAAATCCTTCTTATCCTTTTATTTCAAAAGAGACTGATTCTGTAATTTCTTCATCACTAAAAAAACTGGCAAAAGATTTCGACGGTTTTGTAAAAACAGATGAAACATATTATGCGCAAAGAATGTCTTCCGTTTTGAATCTGACAACCAAGGCTGCTGAAAAAATAACCCTTACAACCCACGCCTATGAGGCAAAAAAACAGGTTCAGCCGTCATCAATTTTCAAAACGGCAAAGCAGGCAGACTGTTCCAAATATACTTTTGCGGCTGAACAGGAGTCTCAGGACAAATTCACGGAACAAAATATAAAAATCCTTGGTGATAGTTCAGAAACCCTTACTGTTATTGATAAAAATGATATTTTGAAACTCAATGCCTCTGCAATATCAACATTTCAAAGCTGCCCGAGAAAATATTTTTATAAAAATCTTCTGAATTTGAAAGAACCTTCAACTTTTTCTGCCAGTTACGGAAGCGTTGTCCACGCAGTTTTTGAAGTAATGAATAACAATTTTTTGGACAAATATACAAAAGAAACCGCAGCGGCTCTTTCCGATGTCCTTTTTAATGCAAAAAACATGCCACAAAAAGCTCTGCAAGCCGGTTTTAAACAGACTGATATCGATTTAATCTGTGCGGCTGCAGATTTGTCTCTCGCTGAGATGAAAGATAATTTTTTAAATGCAATAGAAGACTTTTCACTGTCGGGAGGGTTTGACAACCCGCCTGTGTCAGCCGTTTGTGAAAAATCTTTTACGTTCAAACTTCCGGAGCTGCCGGATATAGTCTTTGACGGAAGAATAGACGCAATACTGTGCCGCAAAAACGGAGAATACCAAATTATCGACTACAAAACAGGCAGGGACAAAACAAATACTCTCGACTATGCAATAAGCGAATACGGAGTAAATTTCCTTTCCAGAACAGGTAAAGAACCGGCTAATCCCGAAACTTTACAAAATGCTTATGATTATCAGATACCTCTTTATTACTTTGCCTGTCTGTATAGTCCTGAACTTTCCGGGTACAAAGACAAGATATCCAAACTCGGGCTTTTATATATCCGTCCGTCATCAAAGGATAACGGCTGCAGCGAGGATTTTATCAGCGCAGAGAGAATAAACTTTTTTAAAGAAAAAATTGTTCAAAATTTAAAAACAACCGTAATAGATAAAATTGTCAACGAAACGGAATTCAAAAAAAACAAAAGTTTTGCCTGCGAAAACTGTGCATACAAATTCCTGTGCGATACGGAGGATGACGATGAGTAGTGAAGTTATGGAAAAAATTGCGTCGGGTTTGAACGATGCACAGAAAAAAGCTGTTTTAAATCCTGTTGAATCCTGTACAAAAATTGTCGCCGGCGCAGGCACAGGCAAAACAAAAATTATCTCAAAACGTTTTGTAAAACTCGTATTTGATTTAATAGATCAGGGTATTGAAAATCCTCAGTCCAAAATACTGGTTATCACTTTTACGGACAAAGCCGCAAATGAAATGAAAGGACGAATCCTGCAGGAGCTTGAAGAAAACAATATTCCGGTTTTAAACAGTCAGGATTTGTGGATATCAACCTTTCACAGTTTTTGTATGAGAATTCTGAAAAAATATTCTATAGAAGCAGGTCTTTCTCCGTCTTTCAAAATGGGCGAAGAACAACAGCTGAAAACGATTTATGACAACCTTGTGAAATTTATAAAATACGGGGAAATAACCTCTCTAAGCAATATTGACAGCATACTTGAGAACGCCGGATTGGACAAGAATGTTCTCGATATTCACAACCTTGCAAAATTAAATAAAATCAATGATATAGACATAATTTTTGAAGATATTTACGGGATTATTAAAAAAATAAAATCGCTAGGTCTGCCGGCAAAAGAATTTTTGCAGAAATCTCTTGAGGCAGGGAAAATTTATAGCGGTTGCGTAGAATCAACACCGTTTAAATTTGAAACAAAAGAAGATTATGCAAACGAATGGGCACGGCATTATGCCCAATATACTGATGACAGCTGTACACTTGATGAAGATGTTTTTGATTCTATTGCAAAAACCAAGCAGATTCTGGATAAATTCGGCAAGAGAAAAGCTATTGAATATGGCATGGCTCAAGGCTTTCCGGAAAATATACAACCCGTAAGCAGTGCCGAAAATTATTTAACAAAAGTTATTGCGGCTGTTTATGCACTTTATCAGGCAGAACTTGAAAAAAATGACATTGCGGATTTTGACGACCTGATAAATAAAACCATACAAATTTTTAAACAAAATGAAGCTGTTCGCTCTTATTATCAACAATATTTCAAACAGATAATTGTGGATGAATTTCAGGATACCAATGGTGCACAGTTAGAGCTGATAGAACTTTTATTGAATCCTGATAATCCGGATTTAACATATGTAGGCGACAGAAAACAATCAATTTATGCGTTCAGATACGCTCAGATGGAAAATCTGGAGGTTTTGTACAAAAATGTGGAAAACCTCTACAATTTAAAATTTGAGCCGATAAATCTGTCTATAAACTACCGCTCCACACCCGAGGTCTTAAATGCCGTTAATTACGTTACGGAAAATGAACTTAACCTTGAAGGTGAAAACCTCTCACCAAATCCGAATATTCAATATACTGATACAAAAAAAGACATCAAAGTCACCGTTATAGAAGGATTTGAGAATTCTTTTGAGCAAAAAACAGCAGAAGCATCTTATATAGCAGATACAGCAGCGTTTCTTCTCAAACGTGACAATGCAGCATACAAAGATTTTGCCGTACTTGTAAAATCCCATGCACAGGCTGATATAGTAGAAAAAGAATTGAAAAAAAGAGGTATACCCTCCATAAAAAAAGTCAATACGGGATTTTTTGAGCACCCTGCCGTAAAAAATGCATACGCAGCTTTGAGACTTGTTAAAAATACGGAGGACGAGCAGGCTCTTATGCGCTTGTTAAAAAACATTCTGACTGATGCACAAATTTATAAATTAAAAAAAGAAATTGATTCCAAACTTATGGAATCAACAGACTTTGAAGAACTAAAAAGACTAAATTTTGCACAAAAATACAAAGCAATAAAAGCTTCCGGTGCAGAGTATAAAAACTCTGAAGCAATTAACAATATTTATGACACGATTTTTTCAATCAAAAAAAATCAAAGCACCATGTCTTTGACACGTATCTTTGAAATATTGAAAAGAGAAATCTCTCTTGTCCCCGCAGGGCTGAAGGATTATGAAAATACAGAAGCAGAGAATAATATAAAAATTCTGGAAAAAATTATAGATGATTACACACAAAATGAAAATCATCTGAGCATAACAAGCCTTCTTGATTATCTTTCTAAAATTAAAGAGGACAGAAACTTTGAACTGCCGTCTTTAAACCTTCAGGAGGTTGATGCACTGCAGATACTTACAATACATGCATCAAAAGGGCTAGAATTTCCTTATGTATTTGTGTTGAGTATTGCTTCCGGCTCAAAAAATCCTGACAAATCTAACATATATTTTGATATGCAATACGGTAATAAACCGGGCTTTGGCATTATTGTGAATAAATACAAAGGCAAGCCAAATCCGAAGGCTCTTATTTATAAGCAGCTCTGGCAAAAACCCAGAGAAGCACAGGAGGCCCTGAGGCTGTTTTATGTTGCGGTGAGCCGTGCAAAAAAATATCTGGATGTATTGAGTTTTGAACCTTATGCCTCTGTAAAACCTGCAGAGTATATAGAAAATTTAAAATTATATTTAAACTGATTTTAATAATAAAAAGCCTCCGGATAATACCGGAGGCTTTTTATTTATCTTTTGTTGAAAAACTACTTCAATTCAACTGTAGCACCAGCTGCTTCGAGTTGTTTTTTAATAGCTTCAGCATCTTCTTTTTTAACGCCTTCTTTGATAGCTTTAGGAGCAGCATCAACGAGGTCTTTAGCTTCTTTCAAGCCTAAACCTGTGATAGCTCTTACTTCTTTCAATACAGCGATTTTGTTAGCACCTGCAGAAGCCAATACAACGTTTACTTCAGAAGCTTCTTCAGCACCGCCTTCTGCAGCACCTGCAGCAGCCGGAGCAGCAGCTACAGCAACAGGAGCAGCAGCAGAAACGCCGAATTTTTCTTCCATAGCTTTTACTAATTCAGCTGCTTCTAACAAAGTTAATTTTTCAATTGATTCTAAAATAGATTCTACACTCATGATTTTCTCCTTTATTTATTTTTTATTGTGTACTAATTTGTTTTTACAACATAGTCAATTAACAGGCTATGCTGATTTCTGTTTTGCTACAGCGTCGATAGCTCTTACGAGGCTGCTCATTACAGCGTTGATAGAGCCTACGATGCCTGTTGCAGGTGAATTTACGCAGCCAAGCATTTTTGCGTAAAGTTCTTCTTTAGAAGGTGTTTTAGCCAATGCATCAACCTGTTTTGCATCGAGTAATTGACCGTCTAATGCACCGCAGATGATTTCTGCTTTTTTCTTTTCTTTGATGAATTTAGCAAGCACTTTGGCTGCAGAAACTTCATCATCAAAACCAAATGCAATAGCTGTTGATTCTTTCATAGAATCGGAAAGGACTTCGAAATCAGTTCCTTTCATAGCTATTTTGGCTAATGTATTTTTTGTAACCGTATAGTCTGCACCTTCTTTTTGAAGAGCTCTTCTCAAGTTTGTGATTTCTTCAACGGTCAAACCTTTGTAATTAGTTACAATTGCTACTTTAGCCTTTTGCGCATAATCTTTGATATGTGCGATTTTTTGTTCTTTAAAGGCTTTTGTTGCCATGATTTGCTCCTTTATGTTTTATGTTTATCGACCTATTTTTGTTTGGTTACTTTCGTCTTTTGAATTTACGTCTATAAATACAAAAAGACGATTCTACGTAGCCGCAAAATCATCAGAAATAAACAATTTAAGTTGTTTTCTGCAATAAAGCCCTGCCTTATGCAGATTCCTGACCTCGACAGGTATGTTTAAGGGAGTCCGGTAGTCTGTAAAACAGCCCCTTTTGCCATTCCCCCGCCTGTTGTCTGCGGTTCGTATAAGTAATAGTATTTTAAACAAGATTAAAAATCAACCATGGCATAAAAAAACGGGTTACAATTTTTAATATTGCACCCGTTTTTTATGTTTAAAATGATTTTTTATACTTTTTCAGTTTCAGGTTTTTCTGTTTGTGCTGCTTTATCAGCAGATTTTGCCCTGTAGTGATTAATACCTTTATTGACAAGAGCGCCCAAACCGAGATATGCCAGTACAGTTACAGCAATACCAACACCAAGACCAGCCTTTGCGGTACGTTTTGCAAATTTTGCTGCTTGTTCTTTGGGCATTGTTTCTTTTAATTTTGAGTATGCATCTGCTATTATTCTTTTCAGTTTAGATGTTTTTGTTAACTTGTACAGCTCTACACCTGTTAAACCAAGGCCGACAGCCGCGCCTGCAATTGTTCCTGCGTGTGTCTTTTTATACTCATTACCTTTTTTTGTTGTTACTGTTTTACCGAATGAAACTGCTTGTATAGACATATCTTTCTCCTTTTTATACATTTATTCTAAATTTGAACATGGATTTTTTTGCTATTTGAATTTTAAATATTTACAAATCTTATCACCCCGCTGTTATTCGGGTTGTTTATCCGGAAGATAACGAACAAAATAAGAAAGCACAAACGGGATAAATGAAATTATAACAAGAGTCTTTATTATACCGGCATTTTGAGCAACAAAACCGATTAATGGCAGAAATACCCCGACAATACCCCAGCTGAACCCGCCGATAAATCCGGATATCATACTCTTATACTGCGGCATTGTTTTTTGTGCCATTACCATGTTAATGGATACGGAAAGCATTGTCACAAAACCGGTCAGGATAAACAGCAAAAATGACAGGACAGGCGACAGTTTGATAAGGCTTACAAAAATAATTGTAAGTATAAACGGTACAATCAAAGATGTATAAAAGACATTTTTGTAACCTATGACTTTTTCATACTTATTGCTGATATAAGTACCGAATGCACCCACTGTTAAAAATAAAAATACCGCAAAACCTATCTGAAAAGCACTGTAACCAAGCTCCTTCCAATAAAACGGCATTAAAATACTAAAACTCGACGTAACAAGAGATTTTAGCGCAGATACCATAATAAGTATCCTTACTGTTTTGTTTTTAAATATGTCTGTAAGCGTTGTTTTAAAAGATTTTTCATTTTTTATAAAGTTATTCACATTAATCTTAGGCACACAAACAAATACAAGCAGTGCAAAGATTATCCCCCATGTTGCAGCAAACGGAAGTTTTGTAACTCCGAAAAACTGGGTAATTGTTGAGGATATTATAGGTCCTATTGAATAACCTATTGTACCCGCAGCAATAAAAATACTCATATATTCGGAAAGTTTTTTGCCGCTGTAGCGTACAACAAATCCTGTTGCCTGAGGATGATAAAAACCTACACCCACACCGCCTATAATCAAGCATAATGCAAGTTGCCATATATTATGAACAAGCCCGGTCAACGAAAAAAACACAGAGGCAAGAATTGTTCCCCAGAAAATAAAAAATCTTTTTTGCCATTTGTCTGCAATAAAGCCGAATACAGGTTGCATCATAGACGAAAACAATTGCGATGCACTCATTGCACAGGTAGCTGCAGTGAGGGTTGCTCCTATATTAGCGACAATAAAAGGCAGAATAGGGTTTATAAAACCCGAGTAGCTGTCAGCCATACCATGACCCAGTGTAAGCCAGGCAACTGCTTTTTTATTTTCAGCCGCATTGTCCGTATTTGAATTATTTTTTGAGTCCTGTTCGTCCATTTATCCTCTCGACGGATGTAAGTTAAGCTTAAACACTAATGTCTGAAATGCCTTATGCCTGTAGTAATCATAACTATATCGTATTTGTCGGCAGCGTCAATTACCTCTTTGTCCTTGATACTTCCGCCCGGCTGGATAATACCCGCAATTCTGCACTGTGCAGCTGCCTGTATATTATCTATTGCAGGGAAAAATCCGTCAGACGCAATAACTGCGTCTTTTGCAGCATCACAGGCACGGTTTAGTGCAATTTCCATTGCATCTATGCGGCTGGTCTGTCCGCCGCATATAGCGAGAGTTTTAAAATCTTTTGCCACAACTATTGCATTGGATTTTACGTGTTTGGCTACTTTCCATGCAAAAACCATATCCTCTATCATTTCGGCATCAGGCTTTTTCTTTGACACAACTTTAAAAGTTTCTTTATCCAGTTCTTTTCTGTCGATGTCCTGAACAAGCGTGCCAAAAGGTGTAACTTTAATATCTTTTTCAACCAGATTTTTAAAGTCTTTAAGAGGTGTATTGAGCTTTATTATTCTCAAATTCTTTTTGGTTTTAAGAAGCTCGAGAGCATCCGCATCATAATCCGGAGCAATAAGAACTTCTAAAAATACTGAAGAGGCGTGTTTTGCAATTTCTTTGTTCACTTTTTGCGAAAAAGAGATTATCCCGCCAAATGCACTAATCGGATCTGTATCAAAAGCTTTTAGGTATGCTTCTTCAATTGATTTGCCCAGTGCGACACCGCAAGGTGTATTGTGTTTTACTATTGCGACAGCAGGTACATCAAAAAACTCGCTTACAATATTAATCGCTGCAGTCATATCAAGTATGTTGTTATATGAAAGCTCTTTTCCGTTTAAAAAATCATAGTCCGCAATTTCGTTATGTTTATACAGACTCGCACTCTGGTGCGGATTTTCGCCGTATCTTAGGCCGCCTTCTTTATTTAAAAAGAAGGTTCTGTATTTTTCTTTATCTTCTGAAAGTTCCGACATAATAACAGCATCGTATTTTGATGTTGTTTCAAAAGCATCAAGAGCAAGCCCCCGTCTAAGTTCAATAGAAGTTTCGCCGTTGTTTTCTTCAAGGTTTTTTAATACTTCATCATACTGGCTTATACGAGAGACTACGGTTACATTTTTATGGTTTTTTGCTCCAGCTCTTAAAAGAGCTACACCGCCTATATCAATATTGTCAATAAGAGTTTGTTCATCGTGTTGTTCTTTTGCAACTTTTTCAAACGGGTAAAGATTTACCACAACCATTTGAAAAGCTTCTATTTTTTTATCTGCAATTTCTTTTGCTTCTTTAACATTTTGGATATCTGCAAGAATACCTGCATGGATTGACGGATGAAGGGTTTTTACTTTGCCTGATAACATTTCTTCCGTTTTTGTAACTTCGCTTACTTCTGTAGTTTTAATATTATGCTCTTTCAAAAATCCGGCAGTTGAACCTGTAGCAATAATTTCGTAGCCGAATTTTTCCTGAAGCTCTTTTGCAAAGTCAGCAAGACCGGTTTTATCAAATACACTTATAATTGCACGTTTTTTCATTTATTTTTCCTACTCTTTTACAATATATTTTTAAATTTAGCACAAAATAGAAAATGATGAATTGAGGATTTTTAATTAGGCAGTTAATTTTTGTAAAAATGAGAGTAAAATATAGCAAAAATAATTTTTATGATTTTTATAAATCGTGTAATATAAAATTGTGTATTATTTAGGAGAGATATTATGACAATTCATGCAGTTAACAATGTGGCATTTAAGGGACTTATCAGGGTTAATAATGCGGACAGGCCGGTTTCAACATCACTGGAAACTGATAAAATTCTTGATATTGCAACAAGAGAGTATAACAAAAATATTACTTATATTACGTATGATTTTCCGCAGGTTGTTAAACACAATGGCTATCAGTGGGAAGAGCCGCTTGTCATGCCGGTAAAACATGACATGGATACAATTTTGAAAGCATACAGTGCTGCAAAAAATTCTAATTTATGTGTAGATTTAAGAGAATATAATGATTAGTTTTTAAGGTTATATTTTTTCAAAAAGCAGACCGGAAAGTATGCGGTCTGCTTTTAATTTACAAAAAAAAATGTTTGCGCTATTATTAGATAGCAAATTTGGATTTCTTATTCAATATTTTGAAAAAAGAAATATAATGCGCCGACAGCCCGGTTGGCAAAGCAAGCGTTAAGCTTGCGGATTCCGATAAAGTTTGGCTGCCGAACGCGAAAATGACAATTAAATAGCGAATTTTGTACGGCTGTGGAGCCGAGTCTGTGAAACAGACGAGCGAACAGCCATGTGAACAAGGTTGACGAAGCGAAATTTGCAAAGCAAATTAAAGCGGAGTACAAAACCTTGTGAACGTCAAGAATTCAAGATTATAATGCGCCCGTAGCCCAGTTGGCGAAGCAAGCGTTAAGCTTGCGGATTCCGATATAGTTTGGCTGCCAAACGCGAAAATGACAATTAAATAGCGAATTTTGTACGGCTGTGGAGCCGAGTCTGTGAAACAGACGAGCGAACAGCCATGTGAACAAGGTTGACGAAGCGAAATTTGCAAAGCAAATTAAAGCGGAGTACAAAACCTTGTGAACGTCAAGAATTCAAGATTATAATGCGCCCGTAGCCCAGTTGGATAGAGCGTTTGGCTACGAACCAAAAGGTCGGGGGTTCGAATCCCTCCGGGCGCGTTTCTTATTTTATATTATTTTTTTATTTTATATCCGGAGGGATTCTTTTAATTTTTATACGGCACGCAGATACTTAGTATCTGGCTTATTCCCTCTCACAAAACAATACTCAATTGTTTTGCTCGGCAGAGTCTCTATTTGAAACTTGACATTTAGTCAACTTTCAAACAGAGTTCTTGGGCGCGTTTCTTGCCTTCTTTTGCCGCTGAGCTGAGGCGAAGCGTGCAAAATGGCGTCACGAAAAAGTACTAAACTTTTGCATTTGCAATGATTTTTAAATAGTGACTGTTCGTGGCGAATTCAAGGGATTCTTCACCCATATATTTTGCTGCCGCAAAATACGGGTGCTGCTCAAATAAATACTAAGACGCAGATTTTTTCTTTCTTGCTGGCGGAACAGATTCCAGCCTTTCTTTTATCAAGAGCAGATAATCATTCAATCCGGATTCATTAATTTCCTGCTGTGAGTGATAATGTGTCGCTGTATCTTTACGCTTGCTTCTGCCGAGGCTTGTTGCCCAGAATTTCAACATTTTATCATCTCTTACAAAAAGACTTTTTTTAATTTTATCATTTTGTCCGAGAACAATTATCTTTGTGCAGGTTTTTCCTTCCATTACGGGAAAACTGATAAGAATGGATTCGTTTGCCGGTGTAATATCTCTTAGTATCAGAGTAGGGCTTGCCATAACCGTGTCGATTTTGTATTTTTGTTTAAAAGCTTTTTTTCTGTCGGCTTCTTTAATATTTTTTATTCTTATTTTACAAGTTTCGCAAAGTTTTTTTACTGCATTGATTAAGTTTATGCTATTTGTATCCAGTGTCCCTATATCTTCTGTTGTTGAATGTTTTTTAATATTTTCATGAATTTTTATGCGTTCTTCTATGTATTTTTTATATTTTATCAGTTCATCTCTCAGCGTTTCAAGCCGCATTCCTAATAATACTGAATCCAGTTCTCTTTGTGTATAGTATGTTTTCTTGTCTCCTACTTTTAAAACGCGGCTAAAATTGACTTCTTTTAATACTTCACCGTTAGGTCTTATAAATAAATACTGCGGTGTATTGTTTTCCTCTTTTATTTTAATGAAAAGATATTCTTCTCCATCACGTCCAACAATCCTATTAACTGTATAATCAGTTTCAGCATATCCTATTTTTTCAAACTCGATTTGTTTTGAACCATGAGTACCGGTTTTGATAGATTTATAACCATTTTTAATCTTAGAGCGTGTGGGTGGATTTTTTATAGATGATATTTCTGATTGTATTGCAGCAAAAAGAATTTTGATATCATTTACTATTTTTTCATTTGAATTTTTAAGTACAGCGCGAGGCATAAATTTTTCTAAGATTTGTGCAATATCTTTTTTTGCAAAAAATTTTCGTATTTGTAAGAAAACAAAATCGAATTTATCAAAAATTTCTGTCAGAAAATTTTCTAACTCGGCTGTTGTTGATGAAAATCCATTTGCTTGTACCAGTCTGTTGTACTTGATTTGTACATTTTTTATATTATTTTTGTTGTCGGATTCTTCAATAATTAATGTTGTTCTGTCCGGAGCTTCAAACCTGATTTGTTTTTCTCCTCTTTTAAAAATTACGCCGTCTTTTGTGATGCAATCCAGATGTGTAAGTTCTTTTAAAGTTTCAACAGCTTTTTTTGCTCCGGAGACATGTCGGCATTCATTTAACTGTTTTAAATCTGGATTTATACAGCCTAAAGCATAAAGGATATCACGTGACTTTGCCGAGACAGACGAGGCCAGATTTTCGGTAGTTATAATTGAACCAAAGCTTATATTTGATTTAGTGTTAATATTCAGCATACAGGATATAAAAAACGTAAAAAAATTTTTTGCTATTGATTTTTTATATAATAATTTAAGAATTATTTTAATATATCGTAATATTAATGTTGTAAGACGCAACTTTTTATATTTACAATATTTATGCAATTGTATTCAAAAAGGCAGAAAAAATGGAAGTAAATAAATCTCAAAGAAATTATGCAATTACAGCAGGTGTTGCCGGAGGACTCGGCGGTGCTGTTTACGGTCTTAGACATCCATCTTCGAAGGCTGTTGATAAACTTGCACAATTAACGCCTACTACTGTTGAAACAATGCAGGGTTACAGAGACTCTTTTGATATTTCTGCAGCTAAAAAAGCGGTTGCTGAAGGTAAGCTGGATTTAAAAACTTTCAATACAGTAAAGAATATTACTGATGTTTTTGATGAAATAGTGCAAAAAGAACAGGCTATAGTTGATATACAAAAAATACCTTATGATCAAAGAACAAAAACACTTAAACAAGCTATAAAAGAAGCCAATGCAATGCGTCCCAAGATGTACAAATCAATGTTTGCATTCGGCAGAATACAAGACAAGTTGATTGAAACCGGTGTTTTTGACGCTGAAAAAATGAAGCAAATAAACAAGCTTACCAAACAAAAAATGTTCAAAATGTATAAATATCTGGCAGGCAGTATAACAAAGGGTCTTGCCATAGGAGCTGCAGTCGGCGCATTAGTCGGGCTTGGTATTCATTCAATTGTTAAAAAATAAAAGGGCTAATCATCATCTTTATTCCATTCAACATTCCTTGTTGAATACATAACTACACCCATTATTAAAAAGAGTACAATACTGCCTATTAAGAGTGAAAAATCCTGCAGCATAAGCAATATATAAAGAAAAACGTATAGTAAAGCCATAATTGTTGTTATTAAAACGGTAAATTTTACGTTTTCTTTTTTTGTAATTACAAAGTAGGTGTAAGTGCTTATTAATGCAATTGTCATAAAAGCTGCGATTGTATATGAAAAACCGAACGAACAGAATTCAGATAAAGAAAGCAGTAAAAGATAAAATATAAGCATAGCACCACCCATCATAAGATACTGGAGCTGATGCACGGGTCTTTTCTTAGCGGATGCAATTTCGAATATAAAAAATGCAAGAAAAGTTAATGATAAGAATAAAAATGCATATTTTACCGCTCTTGTCGCCATTCTGTAACTGTCTACCGGTGTTAAGAAAGACACTCCCGCTCTCGGGTTTACAAGGGATGATGCGGCAATAGCAGGTATTTCCCATTCCGCTTCAAAAGAATCATTTTTTATTTCTTTTTCTTTTGGCAGAAAATCTCCGTCAAAACTCGGATTATTCCAATTGCCTTCTATTTCTATTTCGTTATTGATTCCTCCCGGTACCACATAAATTTTATTAATCCCTCTGATTTCATATTTAATTTCAAAAGGTATGTTTTTTGCATTTGTATTAAGAGTTTTTGTATATTTTTTTGAAGTGTTTGTTGCCGATTTATCTGATAAAAGTTTAAATTCCGGTTGCGAAACAAAACCTTTGGAATCAGAAACATTAAAAGATAAATCTGTATTTATGTTTTTTATTTTACCGTCAGGATTTATAAAATCTCCCTTTAATTCAACTTCTGCGATATAAACAGGCACTGTAAATATACCTTTTTTCCTTGTTTCAGTTTTTACTTCAACTTCTGCCTCATAATTATTCAGCTCCAGTGTCTTTTTTGTAATACCTTTTTTGGAAGGAATATTTAGTGTTAAAGAAGGGGGATATATTATCTGGGAATCTGCCCAGGACATTTTTACATTGTTTACTGCTTCATCTTTATAAGACTCTCTGTCTCTTATAATACCGCTCATAAAGGCTATTGGTATAAGAAGGATTAAAAGCATTCCCAAAACTATGTAAAACTTTTTCACCTTTTTGTTTACACCTTTTTTAGGTTGGTTATCCATTATATCTCCTTTCATAAAAAACCAATAGCAGAGCAATTATTATAATATAATTGTGAATAATTTAAAATCAGCAATTTAGTTCTCAATAATAAAAAGCTGTATTTATAATTAAATACAGCTTTTTACATGATTAATCAATTATTAAATTATTAATTATTTAATAAATGGAATATTGAAAGGATATTTGTATACAGAACCTTTATTTCCGGCACTGAATGCTATTATTAACATAATAATATTGAATAAACTCAAAAGTGCACAAAGTAATGCTCCTACAAACGGAATCAAACAAAGTATAATTCCTACTATCATTAAAGTTAACTCAAAATTCAATGTACTGATAACAATGCTTTTTGCAGGGTCTGCAAGTTTATCTTTGTTTACAAGATAAATGATAAGCGGTGCTATAAAACCTAAAATTATTGCACCCAATGTTGAGACAGCGATACTCATTTTTTCATCAGACATTTTAAATCTCCTTCATTTTTGTAACCGCAACATTGTACCAAAATTTTTTGTTGTAATCTTCAACTATTCAAATGAAACATACTTGCACACATCTACCCAGCCAAGGGAAGATGAATATTTTTCCAGTTCGGGTATGGTCAATTCTATTGCGCTGTTTGCACTGCCGCAGGCAGGAAAAACCGTCTTAAATCTTTTTAAAGATTCATCAAGATAAATTTTAACATTATCGTTTACCGCAAAGGGGCATACCCCGCCCACTGCATGTCCTATAAGCGGTTCTACTTCTTCAAATTTCAGCATTTTGGCTTTTGTGTGAAAGGTCGCTTTGTATTTTGCATTGTCGATTTTAACATCGCCTGCAGTAACAATAAGTATAGGATTTTCGTCAACCAGAAACGATAGGGTTTTTGCTATTCTTGCTTCTTCGCACCCCAGTGCTTTTGCTGCAAGCTCAACAGTGGCGCTTGAAACATCAAATTCCATTATGGAGTCTTTTACTCCGAATTTTTCAAAATATTTTTTTACTCTCTCCAGTGACATAGCCTTGCATCCTTATTATTAATCAATATCTATAGGCGAGCGGTTTATTGCATCAATAGCAGCTCTTGCATTTTGAACAAGTTCTTCTGATACATTAGGAATGACTGTAAGCTGGCGCAATACGTCTATTGTACGCTTAAAACATCTTACAACATCTCCCTCGCCTGCAGGGATTTGTTCAATAAGTTCTTCCCATTCACCGCCGTTAACCCAGTATTCTATTAAAGGCGAGTAATAAGAATTTATATACATAGGTGTTTCTATATCAAAATCACGCTGCACAATTGTCAATCTTCTTCGTATATCCTTAATTCTGTTTAATGCTTTTCTTGTTCCTTTGCTGATTGGAATTTCCGGATATACATCAGCTCTTAAGTCTTCTGTTGTGATTGCACAAATAACTGAAGCTAACTCATCAACTTTTAGCGTATCAAGTATACCGCTGAAAATAATCTCAGAGAGGAAAAGTTCATTTTCCGCTCTTATCGCCGCTGTTGTCATACCTTTTTCATTAGGATAATTATTTTCAATATATCCCATTTTTTCTAACACACCGACATGGTTTAAAAACATTCTCCAATAGATATCTTTTTCGTACTCTATTGTTTTTTCGAGCTTCATTGCACGTTTTTGGAATCTGTCTAAAAGCTCATTTTCTTTTACGTGTTTTCTGTATAATTTGCAGTTGTCACAGCCGTAGGAGTGAACTTTGTGCAAAAGTTCCTTTGTTTTAATTTCAAAGTCTTTCACATAATCCACATTTTCCGGATTTTTTTTGTTCATCTGCTTACGCAGCATTTTAGCGGTTTTTCTGTGCTCAACATACAGATTTTTTAGTTTGTTATATTCAAACATATCTTTTGTTGAATGACCGAAAGGACATTTAAATTCTTTAATCCCGGCAATAACGTTATTCAATTCCTCCTGCTGCCGTATAAGAGGAGTCAGCCTTGTTGTGGAAGTATAATATCCAAAACTCTTCAGTATAAGCTCTTTTGCTTCATCAAGCGTAAACCTTTGCAAAAGATTTAAAACCATTGAATATGTCGGAGTAAAACGGCTTTCTAACGGATTTGCATCGCTTTTTACAAGTTCTGCAACTTCTTCCGGAGACTGAAAAGCAGTGCCAACAATCGTTACATAGCCTATTTCATCCATACCCCGTCTTCCGGCTCTGCCGGACATTTGTAAAAATTCACTCGGCGTGAGCATTCTGTGTCCGGAGTCGGTTCTTTTGGATATTGCGGAAATAACCGTTGAACGTGCAGGCATATTTATACCTGCAGCAAGAGTCTCTGTTGCAAAAACAACTTTTATCAACCCTTTTTGAAACAGTTTTTCGATTAATACCTTCCACCCCGGCAAAAGTCCTGCATGGTGTGATGCAACTCCGCACAGCACATATTCCAGATGTTTGTTGTTATACAGGTACGGATTTTCTGCAAGATATTCATCAACAATTTTTTTGATTTCTTTTTGTTCTTCCGGTGTTGTAAGACACAATCCGGCACATTTTTCCATCTGTTCATCGCATTTTTTACGTGAAAAAGTAAAATATATGGCAGGGAGCATGTTCTTTTTGTGCAAAACAGATACAACATCTTTTGCGACCTGTCTTTGTGGCATTTTCCCTTTACGTCCGAAATATTTTGCTTTAGATTCCGGTTTAATCTTTTTGTTTAATCTGCCTTCCGGCGTCAAAAGCGGCAGAATATCGTTTGGTTTTGAAGAATCATAGTAATAGTACCGTAAAGGTACGGGTCTAAAATCCGTATAAACAAGTTCCGTACGGGAATGTACCGTATTTATCCAGTCGGTAAGCTGCTGCGAATTTGCAACAGTAGCAGAAAGTGCGATAATCTGAACATTTGTGGGACAGTATATGATACTTTCTTCCCAGACAGTACCTCTTTGTTCATCATTCATATAGTGAACTTCGTCAAGCACAACATATCTTACTTCCTTAAGATTATCCGACACAGAACCGAAATTCGTACCGTAGAGCATGTTTCTGAATACTTCCGTAGTCATTACGACAATCTGTGCATTACGGTTTATCGATGTATCACCTGTTAAGAGCCCTACTTTGTCTTCGCCGTATTTTTGGGAAAAATCGCTGTATTTTTGGTTAGAAAGCGCTTTGAGAGGAGTAGTATAAAAAATTCTTGTGCCCTCTTTGAGCGCTTTATGTATTGCCATCTGTGCAATACAAGTTTTTCCAGCTCCTGTCGGTGCACACACAACTACGCTCTTGCCATTATTTATATGGTACAGAGCTTCCTCTTGAAAGTCGTCCAGTTTAAAGTTAAATCCGTAATCGCAGCTGTCCGCGGGCAAATTTTCTTCCGGCATGTATTTATCCTATTTTGACTCCTATATATATAATACTCAAAATTTGTAATTCCTAAACACGCCGTATATATGAATTTAAAAAACTCGATAAGAGACATTACTGCGAGGTTTGTTGATCCTTCCCTATGCTCATCCGCAAGTAGGATTGAAATTCTTAATGTAAGTATTAAAATATCTGTAATTCAAATAGCTATTGATGAGATATGTATAAATATGAGAAAAATTCAATTTTTTAACTTGCTAGGAGATATTTTTTCGTCTTCCAAGATAATTAACCTGCTTGTTTTTATTATATTTGCACTTGTGTTGACTGCTACATTGAGTGCCAGATATTACCTTTTTCAAAGCATTATATCAGATGACGGTACAAGCAAGAGAGATATTATTGCTCCAAAAACAATAAAAGTTGTGGATACTTTTAAAACAGAGCAAAATAAAAAAGAAATCGCACAGAAAGTAGAACCTATTCTGACCCCTGCGGAAGATACATATATAAAAAATAACTATGCAACCCTTGTTAAATCAATAGAACAAATCAGGGCAAAAGATGCTAATTATGCGCAAAAAAAAGAAGAAATGAACCTTCTTTTTGATTTTGAAAACAATTATTATAAAGATTTTATTCTTAATTATTTGATTAACTCAAACGACGAGCGTCTTCACAGTACTTTGAAAAAAGCGGCTAAAACACTTACAAATGTCTTAAACCAGGGTGTTACGGAAAAAGACTTTGAAAAAGGCAATCTTGCAACAATGATATTCCGTAATACTCATTTTGAAACATCAAAAGGCGAAATAAGAGTTATTTCTGCGCTTTTGGAACAGGTAATTGTGCCGAATATGGTGTTTGATGAGGCTGCAACTGAACTTGCAAAGAAAAATGCCATAAACTCTGTTGCACCGACAGTTGTTAAATTCGAAAAAGGAGACAAAATAGTCTTTGCCGGTGAACCTGTTACACGTGTAAAAAAAGATGCTTTGCAAAAGGCCGGTTATAATGTTCTGGAACTCAATACCAAAGGTGTTATAGGTATTTTTGCTCTTGTTTGTATGGGTATTATAACGTTTTTATACTACCTTTTGTATTTTGAAAAACAGTATGTGACAAAAAACTATCTTTCGGTTATTGCATTGTTGTCTATACTGATGTCTGCACTTGCTGCAGTTTTGCCGTCGGGTGCATCGTTCTATTTTCTGCCGTTTCCGGCGCTTGCTGTTTTAGTGGCGATATTTACCAGCCCGAGAGTGTCCATAAACGTAACTACAATACTAATCACTCTTATAGCTCTTGTTGAACAAATGCCCATACAGCCTGCAGCCGTATTTATAGTGGTTTGTTTGATAGCTGCTATTGCAACTTCAAAAGTGCGTTATTCAAGAAGATTTGATCTTGTTAAAATCGGCGGAGAAATAGGCTTTTCAATGCTGTTTATGATAGTGATAATTTATCTTATAGAAAATTCAATTAATCCTATAGGCTCAAGCATAATGTGGACAAATGCTCTTATAGGAACGGTCAACGGTTTGTTGTCCGGTATTATAGTTCTTGGTATAATTCCTCTTTTAGAAAGTATGTTCAAGCTTGTAACTCCATACGGACTTGCGGAATTAGCCGATAACAATCAGCCGCTTTTAAAACGCTTGCAGTTTGAAGCACCAGGTACATTTGCACACTGTCTTATGGTTGCAAACCTTTGCGAAACTGCTGCCGAAGCTATCGGAGCGGATCCCGTTCTTGCGCGTGTAGGGGCGCTTTATCATGATATAGGCAAACTTAAAAGACCTTTATTCTTTGTAGAAAACCAGACATATTTCGGTATAGAAAACCCTCATACAAAGTTAAATCCAAGATTGAGTAAAATGGTTATCACCGCTCACCCGAAAGACGGTATTGATCTTGCAAAAGAATACGGACTTCCCGCTGTTGTTCAAAACTTCATAATACAGCATCACGGCGATTCTATAGCAAGTTATTTTTATAATCAGGCAAAACTTGAAGAGGGAGAGGATAAGGTTACGGAAGAACAATTCCGCTACACAGGCCCCCGTCCTAATATGAAAGAAACTGCTATTTTGATGATAGCAGACTCTGTAGAATCTGCTGCACGTACGTTAAAAGAACATTCTCAGGAAGAACTGGACGGCATGATTAATAAAATTATCCAGTCAAAGTTGAATGATGGTCAGCTATCAGATAGCCCTCTTACTCTAAAGGATCTTAAAACAATAGCTGCTGTATTCAGCAAGAGCCTGAGAGCCGCTCACCACCAGAGAATCAAATACCATGAAAATATTATACAGGAGCTGGAAGAAAAAGCCCTCAAAAAGAAGTTTGTTGCTCCGGATAAAATAGTTACTGATGAAGAAGAAAAAATAGAAAAGAAAATTCAAAAGCATTATCAAAAATGTGAAAATAATAACCCGGAAGCGCAAAAAGAAAATAATGAGCAAGAAAAAAGAGATTAATATTTTTATAGAAAATACCTATACTGATTTTGAACAATTGTCGGGCATTCAGCTAAATGCCGCGCAGCTTACTCAAGATGCAATAAAAATGACCGAGTATTTTCTGTCAAAAACAAATCTTGTCGAGAATTCTTGTCTTGCCGGTTATGACTTTAATCTTTTGTATTTTGATATAGTTTTGACGGATAACAAGAAAATTCACGAAATTAATCGTGAATACAGAGAAAAAGATACACCTACAGATGTTATAACTTTTGCAATTTTTGCCGACAGTCCGAATGAAGAGAGATTTATTTTTGATAATGAAATAAACCTTGGCGAAGTAATAATATCCCTGGACAAAGCTCTTTCGCAGTCAAAAGATGAGAGTCATGAAAACAAAACTTTTTATGATGAACTTTATTTTCTTGTTGCACACGGCATACTACATCTGTTAGGATATGACCATAAGGATGAAAAAACATTAAAAGAAATGTGGAAAATCCAACAGGAAATGATTAGCGGATGCAAGACAGGGCGCGTAAATCCGAACTAAAGGGATGAGGGTAAATAAATGTCAAAATTTACATCTGGAGGATATAGAAAAAGTCTGTCTTATGCACTTCAAGGTTTGAGCGTTGCATACAAATCCCAGAGAAACTACAGATTTCATCTTTTTGTGGGATTCCTTGCTATACTGGGCGGGATTTTGCTCAATTTTAAATGTATTGAATATTGTGTGCTGATACTTTCTATCAGCTTTGTCATTACTGCGGAGCTTTTTAATTCCGTAATAGAATTTGCTCTTGATGCTTTGTACAAAAATAAATATTCTAAAATGGTAAAAATGGCAAAAGATTTGTCAGCCGGTGTTGTCCTTATTGCAGCAATGACGAGTATTTTGATAGGTATGATGCTTTTCGGCCGCAAGCTGTTGATAATGTTTTTGTATTAATAAATATTACAATTTTTTGTAATTCATATAATTCTCTAACAAAAAAAATCCTTTTTGTTTTTTCACAACAAAAACAGATCTTTCTGTAACGGATTTATATTTTTAATGAGAGAATTGATAAAATGATTGAAAAAATAGGATTTAATTTTAACTTTAGAAATACATTAAAAAAACAAGAAAATGCACAACAAAAAACTGAATCAAAAGCGGTCTCACCTGTTTCTCAAAATACTATGACGGCGCCTTCAACTCAGCTGCTACACAGCTATTTTGTAAGCTTTGGAAAAAATAAAGATTATGATACAGACTCCAATGATATTGAAGAAAAAGTTATAAAGAAATCTTCAAAATCTGCCGGCAAGGACAAAATGTCCGAGATAGAAAACAATCTTTCATATTACGGAGAAAAACTTTTTAATGATTCTAAAGCACTGGCCAAAAAGTATAAACATAACGAGATAACACAGCTTCATGTATTGAGAGCCGGTCTGGCGAATATAAAAAGATATATGGATAAACTGGATTCCGGTGAGGCTTCTTATGATGATGAATCTTCTTTCAGCACACATATAACTCTTGAAAATGATCTTGGGAAGACCGTGTTTAAAGATAAAACCAAAAGAGATATAATAAGACCCGTAATAGAAAATGAAATTACAGAGATTGATAAAAAGCTAGCAGAGCTGCCTGCGGCTAAATCTTCATTAAATTCAAAAATTGTATTTTCAAAAGATTTTCTAAACGACATATACAGTTTTTATACACAGGATAATGTTGAGGATTTGGGCGGAGACGGACTTGTACATGACCAGACTATATTTGAAGCCGCATATTATCCGAACAATGACCAGATAAAAAAAGAAATCATTACCCCTTTCAGAACTGTTATGAAAGATGAAATTCAAATGGATAAAAGACCTTTGTCACAGAGAATACATCTTTCTTTCTATGACGACAAGGCTGTGAATATTTGGAAAAATCTTGCGGTAGGTACAAATATGGCTATACTGCATGACAAAGATTCTTCAGTTTTTTATCTTATAAATTCATTCTTATCGGTTTTTGAAAACAGTAAAAACGGTTTCGGTAATCTTACAAAAGATAATACAGTTATTGTCAATTTTAATGATAACGGTGAGATTGATAATAATTATATGAACAAAAAAATCCATCAATTCGGAAAAGATAAAAATAAAAATTACATCATGATAATGTCAATCATGGACAGAGAAATGGATTCTCTTGTTATTGATGAAACAAACGTTGAAATGTTTAAAAAAGCTCCTAAAAATGTAAAATTTGTCATGGTTGCGGACAAAGATAAATATTACAAGGAGAGTACATCGGTTGTGGCACAGAAATTTTTCAGAGATTTCGGCGAGATATCAATGCCTTTGATGAATATGACTCAGGCAAAAAAGATGTTTAAGGAGCAGCCCGCTCTTACTGCAAGAATAAAAAAACCGTTTTCACAGCCTGCCATAGAAAAATGTATAGAAGCGGCAAACCAGCTTGAAGGTAATTTCCCAGAGAAAGCACAAAAGGTAATGGAGCTTGTCGCCGCATATTATGTTGACAAGGACAAAATAAGTACATCAGATGTCCAAAACTACGTAAAAGAAGCAAAAGAAATTTTTAAACCGGTAGAAAATGACAGTTCTATAAAAGTTGTATTTGATACCGGCATTAAATTAAAAGACATGGTTGGTGCTCCTTCCACAAAAAAAGAAGCTCAGTCTATTGTTGACAGGATAAAAGATAAATCAATAGGAACAAAGGGCTTTATTATCTATTCACAAGACGGCTCGGTAGGTGCCGGCAGAAAATATACTGCGCAGGCTATAGCCGGAGAAGCAAAGATTCCTTATATAGAAATAAACGCAGTAGACTTCGGTACAAAAGATGTTGACCTGTTTGGTTTTGGTATGCTGAGCCCTGAAGCTTCCATGAAAAAGTTGTTCGGTATGGTGAAAGCTCAGGCGGAAACTAACCCTTCTAAGTCAGCATTATTGTTTGTCGAGAACTTTGACTATTTTTCATACGGAGAATATGTGTCCGAATACCATGAAAAAGCGATGTCACAACTTATAAGAGAAATGAATAAAGCTCAGGAACAGGGGCTTAATATAGTTGTTATGGGCTCTATGGGTGATCCTGCCCATATCGGTGCAGCAACTTCAAAGTCGTTTAAATTTATTGACCAGATTGAGGTTGAGTCTCCCGAAAGAAACAGTGAAGCAAGAAACGAAATCATCGGTTATTACATAAAGAAAAAGAATATAAAACTCTCCGGTAATGAACAGGAACAAAAGGAAATTAAAGATCATATCAACTTGCTTACGGAGCGTTTGTCATATATTGAAATTTTGACACTTATGGACAAAGCAAAAAATGTTGCAAAGGAAAGAAAACATAAAACAATAGATAAATCTGACTTTACTGAGGCTTATTTGCAGCTGACAACGGGCCGTCCTTCAAGTGCACAGGATCCGCAATACAGAAAAGAACTTGTTACTTCTCATGAATGCGGACACGCTACTAACGGTATTATTATGGAGGAACTCGCCAGAAAAGAGGGCAGGCTTGATCATATCGGCGATTCTATAAACTTTATAACACTGGACCCCAGAGGCTCATTTGGCGGTGCTGTATACTTTAGCGATGAAGTTAATCCGGAATATTCTTTTGAAAAAATCTTCAGCGGGCTTGTTACTGACTTTGGCGGTAATTCTTGCGAAAAACATTTCTACGGCCAAGACGGAAGCTGGGGAATAACGGCTGATATGAGAGCTGCAACGCATATGGCTTCTATGGCGACTATGCTGATGGGACAGGGCAAGCATTTTGGCAAAAAATCCCTAAACGGTATGTGGGTGTTGTCTGAAAAAGACAAAGATAACATGAATAAAGATATAGACACAATGCTCACAAATGCACAGCTTGTATCTGACGCAATTACAGAGGTTTATGAAGATTTTAATAAGGAATTTGTTAAAAAGTATTCTTCAAAAGTAGGAACGGGCGAATGCATTATTCAAAGAGAAGAATTTGTAAAAATGCTCAATGACTGGAGATCAAAACAATCTGTGGAAAAGCAAAAAGAATTTGAGCTTTTGGACAAAACTATTCTCGACGTTATAGCGGCAACAAAACGCGGTGTAAAATGTCATAAATCAGGAGAATAGCCTGACTAGCTTTATTCAATCTGCCCGATATTTTCAATTTTTATGCCGTCAATAAGTTCGTTGTTTGATATAACAACAATATTTGGAATATGTTTTTTCAAAAGACGGTATAAAGGCAGCCTGATTTCCGGCGAGCAGAGAATCACCGGCATATTATATGTCATTTTATGGGCAGTCATCAGTGCAATTGCCGTTTTTTCAACAAATTCATTCATAAAATCGGAATTAAGATTTAAGTATGTATTTTGTTCCGTTTTTACTGTACTTTTTGAAAGTATTTTTTCAAAATTGTCAGATATTGTGATTGTATAAAGAACTTTGTCTATAGTGCAGTAGTTAAGACATATATTTCTGGCAAATGCTGTACGCAGCTGTTCTGAAAGAAAGTTCAATACATTGTTCTTTCATATTTTGTGCAAATTCTTTATAGTTAAAATCTTTATCCATTGTCATATCTGTATATTTTTTATAATTAAAAATTATAGCATTTCAAATATTAGGTTATTAATACTTATTTTAATTGATTTTCTTATATATTTGTTCCATTAATTTTCTTGTAAAAAGTTTATTTTCGTATGATAATCATGGCAAGTATGGATAAAAATGTTCAGGCAAAAACAAAGGAGAAAATTATGCCAACAACTATTGAAGACGTAAAAGCAAGACAAATTCTTGACTCTAGAGGAAACCCGACTGTTGAAGTCGATGTAACACTCAATTGCGGCGTTGTAGGCCGTGCAGCTGTTCCTTCAGGCGCTTCTACAGGTATTTTTGAAGCTCTTGAAATGAGAGACGGCGACAAATCAATTTATTGCGGAAAAAGCGTTTTAAAAGCAGTAGACAATGTTAACAATATCATTGCACCGGAATTAATCGGTGAAAATGCTGCTGACCAGCAAGCTATCGACAAATTAATGCTCGAACTTGACGGTACTGAAAATAAATCAAAATTAGGTGCAAATGCTATTTTGGGTGTATCTTTGGCTTGTGCTAAAGCTTGCGCTCTTGCATTTGAAATGCCTTTGTACAGATATTTGGGCGGTATCAATGCAGTAACTCTGCCTGTTCCTATGATGAACGTATTAAACGGCGGTGCTCACGCTGATAACAACGTTGACTTCCAGGAATTTATGATTACTCCTGTTGGTGCTTCTTCTTTCACAGAAGCTATCAGAATGGGTGCTGAAGTATTCCACAACCTTAAAACAGTTCTTAAAAACAAAGGCATGGTTACTTCTGTAGGTGACGAAGGCGGATTTGCTCCTAACCTTTCTTCTAACGAAGAAGCTCTTCAGGTAATTATCGAAGCTATCGAAAAAGCAGGCTATACAACTGATCAGGTTAAAATCTGCTTAGACGTTGCTTCTTCTGAATTCTATGAAGACGGCAAATACAACCTCGCAGGCGAAGGCAAAGTTCTTTCCAGAGAAGAAATGGTTGACTTCCTCGCTAACTGGGTTGACAAATATCCTATCATCTCTATCGAAGACGGTATGGCTGAAGAAGACTGGGAAGGCTGGAAAATGCTTACTGACAGAATCGGCTCTCACTGTCAACTTGTTGGTGACGATTTATTCGTTACAAACACTAAGAGATTGGCTAAAGGTATCGAAACAGGTACTGCTAACTCTATTCTTATCAAAGTTAACCAGATCGGTACTTTGACAGAAACTTTGAACGCTATGAATATGGCATTCAAAGCAGGTTATACAGCAATCGCTTCTCACAGATCAGGCGAAACAGAAGATACATTCATCGCTGACCTTGCTGTTGCTACAAACTGCGGACAAATCAAAACAGGTTCTGCTTCAAGAACAGACAGAATCTGCAAATACAATCAGTTGATAAGAATCGAAGAAGAACTCGGTTCTGCAGCTAAATATATGGGATTAAAAGCATTCAACGGCCAATCTTGCAAAAAGGTTGCTTGCTGCAATGCATAATTAATCAAGACTGATTATAAATATAAAAAAGCAGGTATGATTTATTTCATGCCTGCTTTTTTGATTGTTTATTCTCTTCTCGTATTTCTTCTATGTGTTTATCAATTTTATCCTTTTGCTTCCGTACTTCGTATGCTCTTTTTCTTACGAAAGTCTCTATATAGTCGAAATCTATTTTTCCTTTTTTATCTTTGAATTGTTCAAGCTGCTTCATCATTTGTATAAACCCGTGCAGCTGGGCTATTTGTATAAATATTTTGTCTAAGTTTTCATATAACAAATCAAGCTCGTCTTCATCTATAAGGAAATCTTTTTTCTCTTTGGCTGTATTATTTGTTTCCATCGTAGTTCCTTTGTTAAGTTGTGTTTCAAATTTTATTAAAATATATCATATTCTATACGGTGTAGCAGATATTATCAACTATTTTAACCATAACTGTTACAATCCACAATATGATTCAGAATAATTTGTCTACAATAATGGGGAAGAAAAGAATTTCTATTGCTGATGTCAGCAGGATTGCCGGTGTACGATATGAAACTATACACAGGCTATACCACGATAAAAACAAAGGCATTGAATTTGCTACATTAGACAAATTATGCTGGGCGCTTCAATGCACGCCTTCTGAGATTTTTGAATATATAGAAGACAAAAAATAATTTTCCGTAGAAATTTAACCTAGACAGTTACATATATATGGTGGGATAATTTAACTTTAATAATCGTATTTCTCGGGAGTTCCACATTCTTGCCCGGATTATCAAAAAATGTGTTAAGAGCAGAATCCGCCAATATGGCTACTGTTCGCCCTATCATGTAGCTTTTATCATATCCCTGTGTGTATGTTTGAGGTCTTGAGCCAATGTCCAGCATAATAGCCATACCTGTTTTGGCCATAGTGCTTGCAATTTTTAGGGGTCTGTTTTCATCAACTCCGAGAGCATAAGTGTTTGATGCAATAGGAATACTTTTTCCGTCGGTTGTAATAATCTCGTTAAATCTCAGTTCAAGTTCTCCGTTTTTGTGAGCACGTCCGGCCTCTACCTGTATTGCATTTCCGTATAAAATGCTGCCTGCAGCAAGTCTATTTACAAAATTTTTACATAACAAAAAATATATGATAAAATGGCAGTAAGATAATGAATGGAGAAAGATTATGGCAAGAATAGTAAGACCCTCATGGGCGATAAGATGTGTACAGTCAAGCTGCAGAGAACTTTTTGAAGTAGCAATTTTGGAAGACGGAAAGCAGCAGGAAGTTGTATGTCCGAAATGCGGCGAACACTATCTTTATCCTGTTTTGCCTGATGATATGGAAAACGCTGAGTAATTTTTCAGGTCAAAAATGCAGTTTCCCCGTCCTGAAACAAACAAAAGATATTATCAATTCAGCGAATATTTAAAAACAAAATTCGGTAAAAAAGTATACAAAATTACTCTTGATGCCTGTTTTAGCTGTCCGAACAGAGACGGTACGATATCGTCAGGCGGATGCATTTTCTGTGATGACGGCGGGAGTTTTTCGCGTGCGCACAGTTCTTTGTTATCTGTCAGAGATCAGGTTTACACAGGTGTGAAAACTCTTGGAGAACGTTTTAAGGCGCAAAAGTTTATGTCGTATTTTCAGGCTTATTCAAATACATATAAGCCTGTCGATGAGTTAAAAAAAATATATGATGAATCACTGTGTCATCCCGATGTGGTCGGTATTTCTATAGGGACAAGGCCTGATTGCGTTGATGAACAAAAGCTGGATTTGATTGCATCTTATACGGAAAATTATGAAACATGGATAGAATACGGTCTGCAATCTATGCATGACCGGACTTTGAAATTTATAAACCGCGGGCATGATTTTGAAACTTTTTTGAAGGCGTTTCAAGAAACCAAAAAAAGAGGAATTAAAACAGGCGTGCATGTTATTTTAGGACTTCCCGGCGAAACAAAACAGGACATGCTGGAAACAGTAAAAATGCTGGCTGATATCGGTGCTGACGGGGTAAAGTTCCACTGTTTGTGTATATTCCCCAATACAAAACTTTATGATTTATATGAGCAGGGGAGTATAAAACTTCTCGAAGAAGATGAGTACATAGATATTGCATGCGATTGTCTTGAGCTTTTGCCTTCCGATACCACTATCCACAGGCTGGGCGGCAACGGACTGCAGGCAATAAAAGTTGCACCTAAGTGGCTTAATAAAAAATTTGAAATATTAAATAGGATTGACAGTGAGTTGGAAGAAAGAAATTCTTATCAGGGTAAGAAGTTTATACGCTTGAAATAATATTTATAAATTTATATCTGCTGTTTCATTCCTACAGAAATTAACTTTAACCTGAGTCCGATAACTCGGATTTGGAAATATTTTCTTATGTTTCCAAATCCTCAAACAAATCGGACTTATTGTTGTTAAAGTAACTTTCTGTATGTCATTTCACAAAGATATAAATTTATAAATATTATTTCAAGCTATATCTGCATTTTAAGCTGTCTTTACACAGATATAAAGATTAGATAAAGAAATCAAAGTTTAATAAATATTTGCTTTATAATGTGTACAACGATAAGAAAAAGACATGGAGAAATAAAATGCACGCAGATTCTATTAAATATTTTTTAACTCAATTAGAAACAGCAGATAACAAAAGTAAAGCTGAAATAGAAAATATGCTTGTAAATGTTGGTTCAGCAGCAGTTCCAGTTCTTGTTGAACAGTTACAAACAGTAAAAGGCGCTGTAAGAGGCGTTGTTGCTATGAGCTTAATTAGAATCGGTGAAGCTTCTGTTGATTGTCTTAAAAAAGTTGCAGAAAACAACAAAGACTTTGAATGGGTTGCTAAATATTTAATCTCTGAAATCAAAGGCGAAATTGCAGCTTAGTTTCTCTAAAACATATATAGCCGAAACAAACAAAACATTGAAAAGGGTTGGTCTTTCAGGAACAATCCTTTTTTTAATATTATGTATTGGCAAAAAAAATTTTGTTTGTATTTTATTAAATTAAAATCTTTTACTTGTTAGCAAAAAAATATAAAAAGTATTGAGGAATGTAATATATAATACAAGATTTCTTGACTTTCATTTTATCAGCCTATTAATATATATTATAAAGAATAAGTGAGGTTACATGAAAAGTTCAACATTATCCAGATCAAATCTTTCTAAAGAAAAAATGGTCTTGTTAGAAGAATTGAGAGCAAAATCAAATAACAATCACACTTCTAACGAAACAAGGACTCCTGATGTTTACATCAGACCTGCAAAAGAAAAAGAACTGGATGTTCTTTGGCAGAATTTTAAAGTAAACCAGAAGGAAGAAAAATCTCCCGGTGTTTACCTTATAACAGGATTTATCGCAGGCGCTTTGTGCATGTTTTTGATGACTGCATTGTTGAGCTTCAGCTCTAATGCTATTAACGAAGCTAACAACCCTGCAGCACCAAAACTGGTGAAAAAAGTTAAACCTGCTAAAGCGGCAAAATTATCCATTATTCCTGCTGATCAGGCAGTGGAAGAAGTTAAAACTGCTGCTCCCGAATCTTATACAGTAAAATCCGGAGATACTCTGGAAGGTATTATTATAAGATTCTACGGCAAGTATGACCCTTCTAAAGTAAATAAAATAATGGAAGCAAACAATTTATCCAATCCGAACCAGTTATCAATCGGTCAGTCTTTGATAATTCCTATGGATTAGTTGTTAATCAGGATTAATAAAATAAAACCGCTTAACAAATAAGCGGTTTTATTTTTGTATTTTAAAATATGAAATTTTAACTATCTTCGTTTCCAGGCAACCATTCGCATACCTTCTGCAGAAGGCTGCGCTGTTGTGTAAATATTAAAATCATTCAAGGGACGTGCGTATGCCTGTTTGAAGTCAACATTTTTGACTTCTTCAATGCAGGTATTGCAGCCGAATTCATCTTTAATAATTTCGGCAAAAAACTGCTGATCCTCGTTGAGGTTTAAATCCCTTATATTTTTGACGATATCCATATTCTCATTTTATACTTTTGTATGAGAAAATACTGCAAAAGTTATAAAAAATATATAAAATTGATACATTACTTAATATTTTTTATTCAAAAGTGATTTATGAGCACTTTTTTCAAAATCGTCATTTAATGGGGAGAGTTCAAATTCTTCTTTGTATCTTTTGTGCAGTGCAAGTGTAATCAGATAATCCGCAAAGTGTGGATTTTTAGGTAGAAAAGAGCCGTGAAGGTAGGTTCCGAAAATATTTTTGTATCTTGCACCTTCTGTTTTGTCTTTTGCATTATTGCCGTTGCCTATAACAATATGTGCCATTGGCTCTGTATCCCCCTGCAGATATGTCAGCCCGCTGTGATTTTCAAAACCTACAAGGGTATTGGGTGTGACATAATCGCAAGTTGCGGTTACATTGCCTATAAATCTTTTGTTTCCGGCTTCTGTATAGGCATCCAAAAGTCCTATGCCGAGAAGTTTTTCTGCATTGTGCGGCTGATAGTAATGCCCGAGAAGCTGATACCCTCCGCATATTGCCAGAAACACGGCATTTTCATCTGCTGCATCCTGCAGTGCGGCTTTGTGTTTTTGCAGTTCTTTTGATACTGCAATTTGCTGTTTATCCTGCCCTCCGCCTATAAAATAAAAGTCATATTTTTTTATATCAATAGTGTCGTTTAAGCCTATGGAATCAATGTTTACATCAATATTGCGCCATTCGCAGCGTTTTTTTACGGTCAAAACATTCCCCCAATCACCGTATATATTAAGAAGTTTCGGGTAAAGATGAGCAATGTTTAATGTAATATTTTTACTATCCATTCTTCAATTATGACAAAAAATAAGTTTTTTAACAATTTTGTTTTATGTTTTTTTAGTCGTTATAATAATTTTATGAGAAAATTACCAAATATTATTTTAATCGTATTTTTATGCTTGATATTAGTCAATAATCAAGAAGCGCAGGCATATATAAATCCGGGATCCGGAAGTTATATTTTTCAAACTGTAATAGGCGGTATTCTTGCTATAATTGCTTTGTTTAAAAAGCTTTTTATGTCTTTGCTTAATTTGTTTGGAATAAAAAAATCTTCGGCAGAGGATGAAGCTGAAGATGAATATGTCTGAGGCGGCCTCGCTTGTAGAAGTGGTACACGGAGTGCGAGTGACGCAAGGTCTAGCATTTTGCGGAAGTGACCCCATGCACTTGTTGCCTGTGCCAGACTTGTTGGTAAAAACGGACTTGTTTATCGCACAGGTTCATCAAGTAGTCGGAGTCAGTTGACAATATGAAATATACATCTTACAAAGATCCTGCGGGTTTTGTTTTCTGTCTGGACGGTGTTGTGTACAGACAGATTAATAATTGTGCAAAGAAGGATTATGACCTGTTAATTAACAGCGGTTTGTATAAAAAGCTGGCTGAAAATAAAATGCTTATTAGCCACGAGGAAGTTTGTATTGAAAAAGAACCGGATGCCAATGCTTATAAATACATAAAACCGGAGCAGATTAAATACATTTCTTATCCTTATGAATGGGCTTTTTCTGCATTAAAGGATGCTGCTCTTTTAACGCTAAAGATTCAAAAAACTGCTCTAAAATACGGTATGACTCTAAAAGATGCATCGGCATATAACATTCAGTTTTTGGAAGGGAAACCCGTTTTTATAGATACTCTTTCTTTTGAAGAATATAAACAGGATACGCCTTGGAAAGCATACGGACAGTTTTGCAGGCATTTTTTGGCACCTCTTGTATTGATGAGTTATACGGACATTAACCTGAATAAGCTTTTGATAGCAAATATTGACGGTATACCTTTGGACCTGGCGCAAAAGCTTCTTCCTGCAATGGCAAAGCTGAATTTTGGCGTTTTAACCCATATTGTTTTACATTCGTTGTCTCAAAAAACTTTTGAAGATAAAAAGCAATCTTGTGCTAAAAGTGCGAAAATGAGCATGTTTGAATTGGAATCTTTGCTCGATTCTCTGGAAAATACGGTCAAGGGCTTAAAATTTCCTGATATATATACAGAGTGGGGAAATTATTATGAGAATACAAATTATTCTGATGAATCTTTCAGCGAGAAAAAAGCAATAATTTCGCACTTTATTAATAAAGTGGAGCCAAGCTCGCTTTGCGACCTTGGCTCCAACAGAGGCGACTTTTCAAGAATTGCTTCTGAAAGAAATATACAAACCATAGCATTTGATATTGATCCTGTCGCAATTGAGGATAACTACAGGCATGTAAAAAAATATAAGGAAACAAATATCCTGCCTCTTCTTCAAGACTTTAACAACCCGAGCCCCGCTATCGGGTTTATGAATGATGAGCGTGCGGGATTTTGTTCAAGATTTAAGTGTGATATGGCAATGGCACTTGCTCTGATACATCATCTTGCAATTTCCAATAATCTTCCGTTTAAAAACATTGCGGAGTTTTTTGCTTCGATTGCACGGTATTTGATAATAGAGTTTGTTCCAAAAACTGATTCAAAAGTGCAAATTTTGTTATCTTCCAGAGAGGATATATTTGACAAATACGATATAGAAAATTTTGAAAAAGAGTTTTGTTCATATTTTGATATACTTGAGAAAAGCTGTATTAAAAATTCGCAGAGAACTCTTTATTTGATGAGGAGAAAATGATGGATTTTCTGTATTTTTTTTATCCGCTTTTGCTTTGTTTAATCCCTGTGCATACGTTATTTGCACAAAATATAGGAGAAATTTCGCTTAAATCTTATTTGCAGGCTCTTTGTATTGTGGGATTTCTTGTAGTTGCCGGATGTTTGGGGCTGAATATTTTTGTAAACGGTCTTTATACTGCCGAGGCATTATTTTGTGTAAACTTTTTTATGATATTGTATGCAAATTACGTTTTTATAGGGATGTTCAGCACATATAAACGTTCGTTGAAATCAGTAAAAATTTCTTTCAGCATTTGTTATATTTTGTTATGTGCATTGATTTCCGCTGTTTTATACATTATTAATCCCGTATCAATTTTTAATGCTGCTGCTAAAATAATATTTTACGCAGCTTTGTTGCTTACATTTTTTGTGGTGGCAGATATTGCTGCCAAGCTGTCACATTTAAGAACTAAAGGTGTAGAGATTGATGACAGTCTTTCGGGCGGGGATTTCCCTGATATTTATCATATACTTGCTGATGCTCACTGCGGATTTTTTGATTCAGAATATTGTGATGAAGAATTTAAAAATGGATTAGAGCAAAGGGGATTTCAAATATACAAACTTGCTAAGAGCAATTACAATTTTACGCATTTGTCTGTTTCGTCTTTGTTAAATATGGATTATGTATATAATGTTGTTACTGATTCAAAAGAGGGGATTTTTCCTGTAGAATGCTGGCCTTTTTATGCAAAAAACAAAGTTTTTGACTTTTTAAAAAAGAGAGGATATTTGTTTAATTTTGTTTTGCATAAGTGGTTTATCAACATGCATCAGTATAATTATATTGATAAAAATGACACAATAAATACATATAAGGGCAGCGCAAATACAATCATAGTGATGATGTTTTTTTCTTCGATATTCAGGTTGTTTATAACAAAGACAAAGGATTTGAATTATAAGCAGGATATAGAGGAACTGTTAGCCAGATATAAAAAGTTGAGCAAAATTAAAACAGAGCAGCCGCTTTATAATTATATGCATATTCTTGCACCTCATCCTCCTTATTTTAAGGATGAGAACGGGAAGGATTTGCCGCCGGCTGAATATAATAACAACAAACATTATGCTGCATATCAGAAGTATATTAACAAAAAATATCTGGATTTGATTGACTCAATCAAGCAGAATATGAAAAAAGATTCTATAATCCTTATTCATTCTGATCATAGTGTTAACCGAGAAGATAAAATTAATTCTACATATCATATATTGCTTTGCGCATATTTGCCTGAGAAATATAATTCATCTTGTATTCCTCAAAATTGTACACTGGTGAATCTTTTTAGATATTTATTTAATGAAGTTTTTGATGAGAATTATACGATTTTAAACGATGAGTTTTATAAAACAATGCCTTATGAATACAAGATTGTTAAACTGGATAATATAGGTGATTGAGGGGATAGGATATGGAAATTCCTGAGATTTTAAAGAATTTGAATGCACAAAAACAAATTGAATATCTTGTAAAAAAATATTCCGGCAAAAGGATAGTAATTTACGGCGCCGGCAAATTTTTTGATGTGCTAAAAAAAGAATACGACCTGTCGGGGCTTAATGTTATAGCTGTTTCGGATAAAAAGTTTTCCGAAATAAAAGAGCCGATTTTTGATGAGGGCGTTGGATATAATGTTATTGCTCCTATGCGGATTTATACATTAAAGCCTGATATAGTGTTGTTGTGTGTGCAGGAGGATTATTTTGTGGAAAAAGATATATGTGAAAATATTTTTAAGCGGACAGGACACAAATTTAAGTATACTCCATTTTTTAAACGCACGCTGGGACAGAGAATTTTTCAGGACTGGGAAGATTTTTAGACTTGACTTGATACTTTAATAAGCTACTATAGTAGGTAGGTAGCGCAAGCGGTGATGACAATTAAATAGTGCATGGGTGAGTGGCACTCTGCCGAGCGGATTTCCGAACGGGTAAAACCCGGGGAGCGAAGTACGAAGTGAGCCAAAGCAAAGCGCAGCGAACGACAGTACTGAGCGGGAAGGAAATCCAAGACAGCGTTTTTTGAGATCGCAAATAATCCAAGAAAAACGATTAAGTATCGATTTTTGAGAGGTAGGTAGCGCAAGCGATAATGACAATTAAATAGTGCATGGGTGAGTGGCGCAGTGGTAGCGCAGTTGACTCTTAATCAATTGGTCGTGGGTTCGAATCCCACCTCACCCAAAGCTAATAGAAAAGAGGGCGTAAGCCCTCTTTTTTGCATCATTCGAACCCACGACCGTGGGATAATTTATAATCGCATCGCAAGCGATGCTTGGTCCCGCCTCACCCAAAAAACTTTTGAGTAACAAAAATTACGAGGCTTGTGCCTCGTTTTTTGTTACTCAAAAGCATACAGATGTGAAAAATACCGCTAAAACGAGAAGTTTTACCGGTATTTTGGAACTGGACGACAGACTGTTGTCGGATTGGTATACTGCCAAACAATAGTTTTGTATGGCGGATTTACCAATCCGACTATCTTCCCGTAAAATACGTATTTGTACATAATATATGTGATTGGCAATGTTGTATGGGTAAAAAATTCAGCTAAAGATTTATTATCAACATTTATGCTAAGATTTTTATATAGGTAGCTGGTGATAAAGATATATGAATAAAAACGGCATAATTTGGGGACATATTTTAGCTCTTTTTACTTCATTTATATGGGGCACAACATTTATTTCAACAAAAATTTTGCTAAAAGAATTTCACCCTGTTGAAATATTGTTTATAAGGTTTGTGCTGGCAATAATTATTCTGTGGATAATATGCCCTAAACAGACTCAAAAAACAACAAAATTGCAGGAAGTACTTTTTGCCGTGGCAGGCTTAACCGGGATTTGCCTTTATTACCTGCTGGAAAATACGGCGTTAATATACACTCTTGCCGCAAATGTCGGTGTGATAGGATGTGTCTCTCCTTTATTTACAGCTATTATAGTTTATCTGTTTTATAAAGACAGAGAAAAAATAAGCGTTAACTTTTTGATAGGATTTTTGTTATCAATTGTCGGTATATCTTTTATCATGTTTAACGGTATGAGTATCCATCTGAACCCTATCGGTGATATGCTGGCAATAATAGCGGCTCTGACCTGGTCTGTTTATTCTGTTTTGATAAAGAGACTTACAAATTACGGGTTTTCAATAATATACATAACCAAAAAGACTTTTTTATACGGAATTATATTTATGATACCGTTTTTATGTTTTTCTGATTGCCATTTTGGATTGGCAAGATTTTTAAACCCTGTTAATGCTCTAAATCTGCTGTTTTTGGGATGCTGCGCTTCGGCAATATGTTTTGCCTCATGGTCAAAGGCTATAAAACTTTTGGGAACAATAAAATCAAGTGCATATATATATTTGATTCCGTTTATTACAATAGTTGCAGCCACTTTGATTTTAAAAGAACCAGTAAGCCGTTTTTTGATTATAGGCACATTTTTGACCTTAGGCGGATTGATTATTTCCGAATGTGATTCCGATAAGAATTATTATAAAAATTGATATCGTATCTTATTGACAGATTGATTAATCTGTAATCTCAAGTATTGCAAACAACACGCTATTAGTGGTTAGCCACATAAAATACCTATATCCAGATTTTGTTTTTGGAAACTTTTTGAAACTTCATTATATTAAATTTTGCTTTTAAAAGCTCTTTTCTGCCTTCGGGATTTTTGGTAAAAATTATGTTTAAATACCCCAGCACCGGCTCCAAATGTTTTTCTAATATTACTACTCTGGGCTTTTTGGCGCCGATTATGTCGGGAACAGACAAATATTTATATGTATTTGTTTTTATATTTTCTTTTTTTAGAATATATCTGTTGTTTTTGGGCGGTTCAAAAAGTTCATTTAAAGTTTTTATAAATAAATTTCTTTCGTAGTTTGAACAATTTAATAAAGTTAAATATAAATCGCATGTACGTTTTTGATTATCAAAACTTATTTTGTTAAATAATTTTATTTTGTCGTAAGAAGAAAGAATAATATTTGTTTCACACATTGTTTTTAATACAGCATCTGCAATATTAAAAATATCTCTGTTAGTATATTCTATATACTTTTGACCGATAAAATTTCTTATAGATCTCAAAAAACGATTTTCATATCCGAAATAGTAAATACCGGGCAGTTTTATATTTTGTATTTGTGTGGTTTCATATACCTGCGGACGGATTTTTGATTCGGAAATCACACTTTCCTTAAAAACTTGCTCCCATTTTTTTGACAAATCCTTTTTGTGAGAGGCTCTTATTTTTGAATACTCATTCAAATTTTTGCAATCGGATTTTTCTACGAGACTCATATCATAACCAAGCCTTTTTAAACCGTTTTGGATTTTGTTATCAATAAAACTTACTCCTTCAAAAGTCTCAAAACGTTTTTTGATTATTTGCATATCGAAACTTTCTTCTCCATCTGCAAGAGAGACAAGATGCCAGATATCTGCCGTTTTTTGCGGGTTATTTTTGTTTATGCGTAAAGCCCGGCCTCTTATTTGATTTGAGAGCATAAAAGATCCGACTGTGCTTGCGATAATTAGAGTATTGACACACGGCGCATCCCAGCCTTCTCCCAGTAAAGCCTGCGTCCCGATTATAATATTGAATTGTCCGGCAGAAAACATCTCTGTTATAACAGGAACAATATTCACACTGCCGTAAGTTTCTATTCTTATATAGCCGGGCTTATATTTTGCGGTAAGAATATTTTCTTTGTTAAGATTATATTTACAAATCAAACAATCAAGCGCGGCTTTTGAGCTTTCGGGTATAACGATTAAAGAGCCCGTTAAAATTGCTATTTTATTATCCGGTATAGTCTTACATAAATTATCAAAGACGGAAACTACGTTAAGACCGATTGTCTTATTTGCTCCTATATAATCAAGCAGTACAACTTCTCTTAAATCTTCACCGCATAATTCTGATTCAAGTTGTGTAATTTCTTGTATTGCGTTAAGTTTATTGAGACTTCGTGCATATATTTTCTTTAAATCTTCTACGCCTTTGAAATCAACGGACACAGAAGTTTTTAATAAATGATGTTCTTTTAATTTTGATTTTATTAGATCAACATTTTTAAAATATTTTTTATACTTGCCCAGTATACCGTTAAAAAGCACTTCTGCCATATCATAATCAAAAACAGGTATTTGTTCTTTTGTCAGGCATAAAAATTCAGTCAATACAACGGCCTCTATACACATATCGTCAATGGATAACAAATATGAAATAAGAGCAATTGTAAAGTCCTGATTGTCATATATTAATTCAATATTGTTTTCATAATCACTGACAAAAGCAGATGTTTTTACTGCATATGAAAAATCAGAGCTTTTATTTAAGTAATCAAAAAAATTATTTCTTTCCTTTTCAAAATTGAAAACAAGCTTTTTTTCATCTTCCGATAAATCCGAAAACCATAACAAATCCTGATGCGGGCACAAATCTCCATTTTTTACAAGTTCGGGAATCGAAATTTCCGCATCAACAGAACCGCATAAAGAATAATAATTGTTCCATTCGGATACGGAAACATCATAAGGCGGAGTTGCCGTGAGTGATACAACCCTGAAATCCGGTGCCGCTAATTCTTTGCACAAATAATCCAAAGAATGATACCATTCTGTTCTCAGATGGTGGGACTCATCAAGTACCAGAGTTTTAATGCCATGTTTTTTTAACTCTTCTATAAAAATTTTTTTGGATGCATTATCTTTAATAATTGTATGCAGCGATTGATACGTGGAAGAAGTAATTGTTTTTATATCTTTGATATTTGTGCTTATCCAGCTGCTGTCATCTTCGGGTGTTAAAAAACCTTCCAGTATCCGTTGTTTCCATTGATTTTTTATTGTTATAGTAGGAGCTAATATCAGAGCAGGTCTGTTCAGCCGTTTAATAAGTTCAATACCAAGAGTAGTTTTGCCTGCTCCGGGCGCGGCTACAACATTCAGTTTGTTATCACATAAATGTACACTGATTTCATCTAAAAAGTGCTTTTGATAAGAACGCCAGACTCCCATGAAATGCATGTTCTCAGGCAATTGCTTGAGAAATTTTTCCTGTGTTTCCGTCATTTATAATTGAATCTCTGTATGTTTAATAATATTAATGGTGGTGTTTAAATATTTTATATTTTAACAGAAAATCTTAACCGGAACATAATTTGAAATGTGTAATTTTTAATAAGCTTAAAGAATATTACGAAAAAAATAATCCGTTTTAAATATAACTTAAAAAACCGGCATTTAAAGCCGGTTTTTTAAGTTTGTTGAGCAAATTCACTTATTTTGAATAACGTGAAATAAGTTCCTGCGCTGTTGTTTTATCTTTTACGTCGCCTCCGACCAAGCTTCTGAATTTTCTGCCGAGTTCACCCAGTTCTAAAATTCCGTTAAAGGAAGCTTCTTGCGGAGATTGTGCGCCGTTTGAAAAATTTTGGATAGTGTGTTTACCCATTGTGAAGTTTGAAAATATTCTACCGTCCGGAGTTTTTCCGTGAATGATAAGGATATCACCTTCATTGGCATGTAATATGTTGTTCAATGCGGTATCGAGCTTCCTTAACTGTTTATTTTTTGCCGCATAATCGACAACTTCTTTTAATGCTTTTGCTTCAAATTTGGCTCTAAATGATGGAGAAGAATAATTTTTGTTTGATATTTCCATATATACCTCCAATTTCCCTGTTTATTTTTTTTCAATTATCTGGATAAATTTATTTTTTACTGAAATAAAACCCGTAAAAATATTTTTTGCTATATGTATAAAAATTAAGAAAATATATTTATATGTTAAAATTTTACTACCGGAATAAATGCTTTATGGATGATTTTGTAAATAAAATATTTAAGAATAAAGTTTTTGTCGAAGCAAAAATGCAAAAATTCGGCTTTAAAAAGATCGGAGATTCTTTTGTTTATACAAAAAAACTTTTAGATAACCAGTTTGAATTTTATATAAAGATTTCCGGCACAAAAAATATAGAAACGCGTCTGACTGATATACAAACAAAAGACATTTATACTCTTCATCTTCTGGAAGGTGCAGCGGGTACATTTGTCGGAGAGGTCAGAGAAGCTTATCGGAATATTCTTGACAAAATAGCTGAAAATTGCTGCAAATCTACATATTTTGTCTTTCCACAGTCAAACAGACTGACAGATTTAATAAAAGAAAAATACGGTGATTCTCCGGAATTTTTGTGGGAAAAATTTTCCGGAACCGGCATATTCAGAAATCCTCAAACCAGAAAATGGTATGCGGCTATATTAAATATAGATAAGTCAAAAATTGACAAAAAATCAAAAGGTGAAGTTGAAGTTCTCAATATAAAGCTGGATAAGGATGAAGTACAAAATCTTTTAAAACAAAAAGGTTTTTACCCTGCTTATCATATGAACAAAAAAAGCTGGATAACAATAATCCTTGATGAAACACTGGATGATAAAACAATTATGCATTTAATAAAAAAATCTCATATAGTCTCCGGTGGAAATGCAAAAACAGTTAAATCAGAATGGATAGTTCCCGCAAATCCAAAGTATTTTAATTTGGACAAAGCCTTTGCAAAAAATAAAGAAATATTATGGAAGCAATCAAACAATATACAAGCAGGAGATATGGTATATTTGTATGTTGCGGCACCTGTTAAAGCTATACGTTATAAGTGCGAAGTTTTAAAGTCAAATATTCCATATAAGTATGAAGATACAAATTTAAAGATTACCAGAGTGATGAAGATAAAAATGATAGAAAAATACAATGATGAGGTATTATCATTTAAAGTATTAAACAAATATGGCATTAAATCCGTAAGAGGAGCGAGAAACATGCCGCATACACTGAGCAGATTGTTAAAATAGGAAAATTCTAATTAATTTTATAATGACAAAGAGGGTCTAAGCCCTCTTTTTAGTATGTTAAGCATTCGTTATTTTCCGGTATTACAATATTGGGCAGGTTTAGTGCTTTTATATCTTCTCTTGTGACTGTGAGGTGGCTCACTGTATCAAGGTGGCTTGCTATAATTGTTGTATCTTTAGAAACAAAAGCAGAGACAGCTTTTAGGTCATCCAGATGCATAATAATATGTTCATTGTTTAAAAGTGTTGCTCCGCAAGCATTAACAATAATCACATCTGGCGAATATTCGTTTATTGCCTCTTTGACCTCATCACACCAGATTGTATCACCGGCAAGATAAAGTGTTTTTTCGTTATCTGCTTTGAACATAACACCCATTGATTCGTACGGAAATCCCAGTGATTCGCACATTGCTTTGACTGTTTCACGTTTTCCGTGCTGGCATCCGGTTTTGTATAATTTTATTCCTTCAAAATCCGTTCCATTTTCAGATAATATTCTTACATCATTAAAACCCAGTGATTTGTAAATTTGTGCATCTTTTTCGGATTGGACAAAAAAAGGCAGGTCTTTATCAAGCGCCTCGGCCGCATATTCATCCCAGTGATCCGGATGATAGTGTGTAACAATCACCGCATCGACATTTACTATTTTTTCTATACTTATTGGTAAATCTATCCTCGGCTGTCTTACTTCCGAGTGATAAGCTCCTTCGAAACCCGGCATGTATCCTTGGGGACCAAGCCAGGGATCTGTTAAAAACTTTTTGTTGTTATATGTAATTATTAAAGTTGCGCTTCTAATTTGATGAATTTGCATAAGTACTCCTTTTGCCTATTAATTTTTCTTTCGAGGTTTTATTCCTGTTTCAATTATTTTGTTATATTTTTTTAAAAAATCCAGCACAGATAAAAGCTGGTCTTTTGTAAAGCTTTTTAAATAATTTAGTTCATCATTGCACCATCTGTTATGAATTTTGTTATGTGCAGCAAAAATTTGCTCTCCAAGAGATGTTAATCTGTAGTATATCTCTTTTTTATTTTCATCGGACGAATAAGTTTGTATGGCTTCTTTTTTTAATAGCTTTTTTATTATTCTGCTCACTGCAGCTTTTGATATCTTTAATGAGTGAGCCAGTTTTGTTACATTGGGTTTTTCCAGTTCACCTATAAAATGTATGCAGTGCATTTCGTTGATATTATATTCATCCAGAATTCCTCCGGCAATATCTTTGTATAATTTTTCTATTATTTTTCTGTTTTCAAAAAATATATTAATTTGTTCGAGAATCTCAATCATAATTTGTGTATTAAAAAAATTGTTAACTTGTGAACAATAAAAATTTTAAATTATTATTGTTAACACGTCAACAATTTCGAAGAGGTATCTTTAAAATTGTAAGAGCAAAAACTTTTATGTTTGTTTTTTGTATAATAAACAAATCGGAGAAAAATTTTTATGTATACAAATAACATTAATAACAGACAAGCCATACCTTCTTTCGGAAAATTTATAAAAATTAAAGGGCATACAAAAGCAATTGCTGATTTTCGAGAAGAATTAAAAAGTAATAATGATGTTTTTATATCAATTGCAAAACAAAAAATTAATGATAAAAGTGTTTTGTATCTTTTTAGCGGCAAACATCTGGATAAGTTTTTGGATTTGATGAGAGAGGTGTATTTTAGAGATTTGAGAACAAACCCGGAAAAATATTTAAAATCAAAGCCCAAAGAGCTTACTCTTAATCAGGCAAAAAAATTGAATAAGATTTTGTAAACTACTGATAGGCAAAATTAATTTGAATTATAATTACAGAGTTGATACATAAAAATTTGAGAAATACTTAGATGGATAAAAAGAAAATTTTATATTTTTGTTTGCTTGGAATGATTTTTATTGCAGCATTTGTCCTGCGTATTTATAATATCGAATATTCCAGATTGTGGATAGATGAGCTGTATTGTTTTGATATAGCGAATAAAAGCGGTGTAGCGGAAATTTTGAAAACGGTTCTTTCTTCTGATTTGCATGCACCGGTGTTTTTTATTATTTTGCATTATTGGATAAAAATTTTTTCCGCATCTGATAAAATGATGCTTATGCTGACGGTTTTGGCATCTTGGGGAAGCGTAATAGCCGGATATTTCGCAGGTGCAAAATTGTTTAATAAAAAAACAGGTGTTATTTTTTCCATACTGATGGCTTTTAGCGCTATAGAAATTTTTTATGCACAGGAATTAAAGTTTTATGCATTGTTGCCGCTGCTTTCTGTTATAAGTTTTTATTTCTTCAGTAAAATTACGGATGAATTCCGTCAAAAAGATGCAATGCTGCTTGCTTTAATTAATTTTTTAATTATTTATACATTCAATATCGGTATAGTTTTTGTTGCATTGCAATTTGTTATCGGGCTTATTTTTCTTTTATATAAAAATAAACAACCCATTAAGAGTTATTTGCTGTCATTTATTTCTGTCTTTCTTCTCTACGTTCCGTATTTTGTATTTCAGATAAATGTATATCTTGCTGCAAAAAGCGGTGTCTGCAGCGTTTTTGACATGTTCCATTTCGATTTTTGCTTTATATTTACGGTGCTTCAGGACTTTTTTACTCCTGTTTTGAAAAATTTAGGCAATAACGGATATTATTATGATATTTTTTCGGAAATCAAAAATCTTGGAATTTTTAAATTTGCCGCTTATATAGCTTTTTTCTTATGTTTAAATTTGTATGGTTTGTACAAAAGCATAATGACAAAAAATTATAAAAATCTGCTTTTGCTTGTATGGATAGTATCTTCTATAATTGTTCTTATGCTTATGGCATATATGCAGATTATACCTCTTGTTTTGAGATATATTCTGATACTCCATTCTTTAGCTGTGCTTAGTGTAAGCTTTGGTCTGTCACAGATAAAAAATGATAAAGTTTTGTATGTTTTAATGTTTTTTGTGGCTGCAATTAGTCTGTATAATTTTTGTACGGATAAAAGTTCTCCTCTGCAGAAAGCTTCTTCGTATCACTATGACAGCGCATATATATTAAAAAGTCAAAACGAAACAATTACCCAAAATGATTACATATTGATGCCGTATATGGGCAGATTTCTGTATAAATATCTCCCCGAGGGAAGACATGTAGATTTTCGTTTAGAAGAAATTCTTTGCAGTTCGGATTATCCCCTTATCAAACAGACTTTTGGATTGAATGACGAACAAATGAGAGTAGAGAATAAAAGAGAATTGCCGTTACAAAATTATGCTATGTCTGAACAACCTCCGGAATCTCTGGAAAAATATTTTATTGAAAACTATATTTCTAAAATGAAAAAGGGTGATAAATTTATTTTTATAGAAAGTTATCTCGGCTATATTATACCTGATGATTCGTATCCCGTTTGGGTTAGTATGCTTAACATAGACAATACAAACTTAAATGAAAAAGAAAGAAGATTCCGCTACTGTATACTTTATACAAAGGTTTTTAATGATATATTTAAGATTCTTTCAAAGCATCTTATGCCTGCAAAAATGTATGACGGGTCAAAAATGGATACAAAAATCTTTATTTTTCAAAAGGTTTGATAAATAACGTTTTTTTATTAAGTTGAGAATATAAAATGAGATAAAAAAACAGACCCCTAAATTTTAGAGGTCTGTTTTTTATGAACTTATCGAAAATTAAGTTAACTACGCAGTAGCACCTGATTTTTCAATAATTTCTTTTTCAACGTTAGCAGGAACTTGTTCGTATTTAGCAAATTCCATAGAGAATGTACCGCGTCCTTGAGTTTTTGAACGGATATCAGTAGCATAACCGAACATTTCTGCAAGCGGAACCATAGCTCTGATTTTTTGGATTCCTGTACCTTCGATGATTTCCATACCTTCGACACGGCCTCTTCTTGAAGCAATGTCACCTACGATATCACCTGTATTTTCTTCAGGAACTTCGATTTCAACTTTCATCATAGGTTCTAAGATACAAGGTTTAGCTTTTTTACAACCTTCTTTGATAGCCATAGAACCTGCGATTTTGAACGCCATTTCCGAAGAGTCAACTTCGTGGTAAGAACCGTCATACAGTGTAACTTTAACGTCAATCATCGGGAATCCTGCTAAGATACCGCCTTCAAGGGCTTCTTCCATACCTTTTCTTGCAGGTTCGATGTATTCTTTAGGAATAGCACCGCCGACGATTTTGTTTTCAAATACGAATCCTGCATTTTCTTCTGCCGGTTCGATTTGAATTTTAACGTGACCGTATTGACCTTTACCACCGGATTGACGGATGAATTTAGAATCCTGATCAGCGTTGCCTCTGATAGTTTCACGGTAAGCAACCTGAGGTTTACCAACGTTAGCATCAACTTTAAATTCTCTTAAAAGTCTGTCTACGATGATATCAAGGTGAAGCTCACCCATACCGGAGATGATTGTCTGACCTGTTTCTGTATCAGATTTAACACGGAAAGACGGATCTTCTTCAGCAAGTTTTTGAAGAGCAATACCCATTTTATCCTGGTCAGCTTTTGTTTTCGGTTCAATAGCTACAGAAATTACAGGTTCAGGGAATGTCATTTTTTCTAAAATGATAGGTGCTTTTTCATCACACAATGTATCACCTGTAGTTGTATCTTTCAAACCAACTGCTGCACAGATGTCGCCTGCGTAAACTTCTTGAATTTCATTTCTCTGGTCGGCATACATTTGTACAAGTCTTGATATACGTTCTTTTTTGCCGTTAGTAGCATTGAGAACATAAGAACCTGCTGTCAATTTACCTGAGTAAACACGTAAGAATGTCAAACGGCCTACATAAGGGTCTGTCATAACTTTGAAAGCAAGAGCAGCAAAAGGTTCTGATTCTGAAGAATGTCTTTCTACTTTTGTGCCGTCTTCGAGTTCACCTTCAATAGCTTTAACATCAACCGGTGAAGGCATATATTCAACAACATTGTCTAACAAGAGCTGTACGCCTTTGTTTTTGAAAGCTGTACCGCAGCAAACAGGAACGATTTTGTTTTCGCATGTTGCTTTTCTGAGTACTTTTTTGAGTTCTTCCATTGTAGGTTCTTCGCCTTCAAGGAATTTCATCATTAAGTCATCATCAAATTCAGAAATAGCTTCTACTAAAGCAGCATGGTATTCGTTTGCTTTTTCAACCATATCAGCAGGAATATCTTCTACTTTGATATCAGTACCAAGATCATTTGTATAAATATGAGCTTTCATATCAAGCAGGTCAACAATACCTGTAAATTGATCTTCAGCACCGATAGGCAATTGAATAGGATGAGCATTTGCATTCAATCTGTTTCTCAACTGGTCAACTACACGGTAGAAGTTTGCACCTGTTCTGTCCATTTTGTTAACAAATACCATTCTCGGAACTTCGTATCTGTTAGCCTGTCTCCAAACAGTTTCTGACTGAGACTGAACACCGCCTACAGCACAAAATACTGCAACTACGCCGTCCAATACACGCAATGAACGTTCAACTTCGATTGTAAAGTCAACGTGACCGGGTGTGTCGATAATGTTTAACTGGTGGCCTTTCCACATTGCTGTAACAGCAGCGGATTGGATAGTGATACCACGTTCTCTTTCCTGATCCATAAAGTCGGTTACTGCTGCACCATCGTGTACTTCACCTATTTTGTGAGTTTTACCTGTATAAAACAAGATACGTTCTGTTGTAGTTGTTTTACCGGCATCGATGTGTGCTGCAATCCCGAAGTTTCTAACTTTTTCTAATGGGACTTGTCTAGGCATTTCGATTTTTCCTTTTTTATTTTAACTAGTACTACTTAATTAATTTGTCATTTATTCTGTGACAACTTTTTTAGACAGCAAAATGCTATCTTAAGAAAATTCTTGCATAAACACGAAAAATTTTAAAGAAAAAATTAAGTATTGTTGATAAAAAGATTGTCCGGAAAAATTTTTGCATAACTTTGTTTAAAATTATGAAATTTTCCGGACAATCTTTTTATAGTATAAAATTTTGTTAATCTTTGTTCTTTGCAGAAACAGCAGCTGCTATACCGCTGAATACAAGACCGATTACCGCAAAAACGGCACCGGTAAATGCGGCACGTGAGCCGATTTCCTTAATAGGAATAAGAGCATGATTTTTCCTTATAGCTCTGTAAGCATTTGTCAAGCCGTCAAAAATACCGCTTACTATAGCACCTGCAGCAAATTGTGTTGCAATATAGCCTGCAGCATTTGCTAGTTTATTTCTTTTGTTGCGTTTTTTTAACTCTTCCGGTTTGTAATCTATAATTCCTTCCTGTGCATTTTGTGCAAAAGAAGGTTTGTTATTTGCTTTTTGATAATTGTTAGTTGAAAAATTTACTGCTTGTATCATGACTGCACTCCTTACTTGATATAAGTATAAAGCCTCTGACACTATTTTTTTGCTATTTGAAAAATAAAATGTAACATAAGTTCACTATTATGGTAAAATTACTTTATAATTTATATTATGGAGCTTTTTGATGGACGAAAAACATTTAATACTTGAACAATACAGAATATATAATGAGATGAAAGAAAGCTTTATAAACCGCTCTTTTCTTGTAAACAGATTCTTTATGCTAATAACGGCTGTTTTATTTTTCGGCTTGATTATTACAAAAATGATTATCCTAAACGGATATTTTCTGCTTCTCGGTATAGAACTGTTCGGTATTGCTTCTTGTATTATGTGGATATCAAACCAGGATGCGTATTCAACAATAATCAAAATAAAATACAATGCTGTCATTGAAAGGCTCGAAGAGGATCTGCCCAAAGCACCGAACAGAGATGAATACAAAGAACTTACAGATAAACGTTCAAAGAAACGTGTCATTCTGGTAAAAGATATCCAAAAATGGTTTGCAGTGTTACTTATGCTCATATTCTTTGCAAACCTGCTTATAGATTTTGTTAATCTTATTCTTTTTTACTTTTTAAATAACTAGACTTTAAGGTAATGAAAAAACAAAAGCCGGATTTTATAATACGGTTATGACTAACGATATAGAAATTTATACACTGCCTGATTGCCCGTTTTGTAATAAGGCAAAAGAAAAATTGAAAGATAATTACCTTGATTATACGGAATTCGATATTTCTCACAATGAAGAAGAAATTCGAAAACAGCTTGCCGAACTTTTTGAAATACCTACAGGTCGTGCTACCGTCCCGCAAATTACAATTAACGGAAAGTATATAGGCGGCTATTCGGAGCTAAAGGAGCTGATAAACTCCGGCAGGCTGAATCAGTATCTGAATTAGCTTTATAAGTAAGTTTTTATTTCCCTTTTGGGCAGTATGCTTCCCGTTCGGCTTTCCCCATGTAGTTTTTTATATATGACTGTTATATAATTGCCATGCAATATTTATAAGGGTGTATAAAAATGGGTGAAACTCAAACTGCTGCAAACAGCAAAAATAACAAAAAAGGCCGTATAGTTACAGGCATGCGTCCTACCGGCAAGCTGCATCTTGGGCATTATCTCGGTGTTTTAAAAAACATGGTAAAACTTCAGGATGAATACGAATGCTTCTTTTTTGTTGCTGATTGGCACGCACTGACGACAAAGTTTGACAGTACCGAAGATTTAATCGAAAATACAAAAAATGTAGTTTTGGATTGGCTTGCTGCAGGTATAGACCCTGATAAATGCAGTATATATATACAGTCTCATCTGCCTCAAACAGCGGAACTTCATATTTATTTGAGTATGATTACACCGCAAAACTGGGTAGAAAGAGATCCTACTTTAAAAGATCTTGTAAAAATGATTAAAACACCGGAAGGTGATTCAAAACCCAATGTTTCATACGGATTTTTGGGCTATCCTGTTTTGATGTCTGCGGATATTTTGACCTTTAACGTAGATTATGTTCCCGTAGGCATAGATCAGGTTGCACATATTGAAATTACAAGAGATATTGCAAGAAGATTTAATAATATTTATAAAACGGATTTGTTTAAAGAATCGAAACCCCTTCTTACAAATATACCTATGCTAAAAGGTGTTGACGGGCAAAAGATGGGCAAGTCTTTCCATAATGATATAAAGATTTCTGACGATGAAGAAACAACAGCAAAAACTATCATGAAGTCTATAACAGACAGAAGCCGTGCAAGAAAAGATGACCCCGGACATCCGGACAAATGCGAAGTGGCTTTTGAATACTGGAAGGCTTTTGCATCTGAAGAAAAAATAAAACAAGTGCAAGAAGAATGTATAGCAGGCAAACGAGGCTGTGCGGACTGCAAACGTGAGCTTGCCGCTTTGATAAATGAACAAATGCGTCCGATAAGAGAACGCAGAAAATACTACGAGCAGCATCCCGAACTTGTTGATGAAATTATAAAAAAAGGTGATGAAAAAGCAAGACTCGAAGCGGAAAAGGTGCTTAAACAAATAAGAAAAACTGTCGGGATGTATCAGGGTTAATAAATCAAGAATTCTATAACACAGCTGTAATGCAGATTTAAGGCAGTAAATTTCTAATATAAAATCAGACGGGAATTTAAAAAATGCTACTTACGGGCAAAAATATTTTAATAGGGATAACAGGAGGTATTGCCGCATACAAGATATGCGAACTTGTCCGTATGTTCAAAAGACAAAATGCAAATGTCAAAGTAGTGCTTACTAAAAATGCGCTTGAATTTGTTACTCCTCTTACTCTCGAAACTTTGTCACAGGAGCCTGTTTATATAAACCAGTTTGATTATGAAAATAAAAAGCCCGAGCATATTGCACTTTGCGACTGGGCAGATGTGTTTTTAATAGCACCGGCAAGTGCAAATACACTCGGTAAAATAGCAAACGGCCTGTGTGACAATCTTTTGACCTCTCTGGCCTGTGCTTTTCAAAAAACAATAATATATGCACCCGCTATGAATACCGGCATGTGGAATAATAAAGCCGTACAAAAAAATATTGAAACACTCAAGGATAACGGCGGTATTTTTGTTGAACCTCAGGAAGGGTATCTTGCCTGTGGCACAAACGGTCAGGGCAGACTGGCTGATTTAAATACAATTTTTGAAGCCGTATGCAATGTATTGAGCGAATCAAACTTATTTTTAAAAGACAAAAAAATTGTGATTACATCAGGCGGTACAAAAGAAAACATAGACCCCGTAAGATATATAGGCAACTACAGCTCGGGCAAAATGGGATTTGCTCTGGCTCAAAAAGCCTGCAATGCCGGTGCTGAAGTTACACTGATAACGAGCGCTTCCCTTACAGGGAAGATGTCTTTTAGAACAGTAGGCGTGACCTCCGCAAAAGAAATGTTTGATGCGGTGAAAAAAGAATTTGAGGCTGCGGATGTCCTTATTATGGCTGCTGCTGTAGCCGATTACAGACCTGAAAACACTGCAGACTCAAAAATAAAAAAAGAAAATACAAACGAAATTACAATAAAGCTGGTAAAAAATCCGGATATTCTGTCTGAAATGTGTAAAATAAAAAAAGAAAACCAAACAGTAGTAGGTTTTTGTGCAGAAAGCAATGATTTAATCGCAAATGCAAAAGAAAAAATACAAAGAAAAGGCTGCGACTGGCTTGTTGCAAATGATATTTCAAGACAGGATACGGGATTTTCCAGTGAATATAATGAAGTTTTTGTATTGGATAAAGATTTGAATATTACAAAATTAGAAAAAGACACTAAAGATAATATTGCACAAAAAATATTGGAGCTGATATGGCAAGGACAAGTGAAATAATAAAAATTCTGGAAGATTTTGCACCGCCGGAACTTGCGGAAAGCTGGGATAATTCAGGCTGGCAGGTGTTCTTTGGCAATGATAATACAACCAAAGTTCTTCTGTGTTTATCCGTTACGGATGATGTAATAAATCAGGCTGCGGAACTTGGCTGTAATCTTATTGTTTCCCATCATCCTGTTATTTTTAAGCCGCTTAAAGTAATTAAAGATATAAAACTTATAAAAGCTGTACAAAGAGGTATTCAGATATATTCGCTTCACACAAACTGCGATAAAACAAACAACGGAACCAGCGATTTAATAGCACAAAAGCTTAACCTGAAAAAAACAGCTGTTTTGAATGATTTCGTGAGAGTAGGTCTTGCTCCTCATGAAATGGGACTGGGCGAGCTTATTTCTTATGTAAAACTGGCTTTTAATGTCGAAAGAATAAAACTTGTAAATAATGCAGTTAAAACGAGAATAAAAACAATAGCCGTATGTGCCGGATCCGGTGCCGATTTTATACAGGAAGTTGAAAAATATAATATTGACGCCTACATAACATCAGAAGTAAAATATCATGACGCACTGGATTCCAGACGTGCTGCTATTCTGGATATAGGTCATTTTGAATCGGAAAAACCTTTTGTGGAAGAAATAAAAAATCTGCTGGAGAGCAGTAAACAAAGAATAGAGGTTGTTGTTGCAAAAGAAAAACCGGCATGGGAATATGTTTAAATCAAAAATATTCATAGTTTTATTACTATTGATGAATATATTTTCTCCTGCTGCAAATGCCTATCAGACAGCTCTTATTACCTATCCGGATTACAATAAAAACTGGAAGCAGATATATTTTGGCAAACAGTATGACGAAACAATCTCCCAGTGGATTCCTGCATATTCATATCAAAATGATTGGACGGAGTCAGTGGTATTTCATGCATACAACTGGGCAAAAGGCAACAATTGCTACAAGTTTATGTCCAACCTGCTTGCAAGCGTTGCTTCGCAAAATACAACAATGCGAAGCACGATTATAAAAGACCGCCCCGAAGATTCTGTTGCAATCTGGTGTGTTGATAAAAATAAGGTTATGCCCGCACAGTGCGAAATTCTGCGTGTAACTTCCGCATATGAGGGGATTGTTTCGATTCACTATATAAATAAAAATCCAAAGTATTTTTTGCAATACCAGCAGAAAGACTGGCTTAGTATTGTAAGAAATGTACGTATTTATTACAGCTATTTTCGTTGGGACAGGGTAACCGGTAAAGAAACCTCCGTGCAGCTTCAGTAATATAAGAACTGGAAATATGACCTTGTGTTTGTCATAATCGGTTTATGAAATTAGAGCCGTTTAAAGTTGAAAAATGGATGAACGAGTATGAGCAGTACTCAAAATATGATTTGGGCAATACAACTGTCCAAAATCTTTCGCTTGATGAACTTTTTGACTTATCAAATGTTGATAAAACAGCCTTTTTAAATAATTTATGCGCACAAAAGCAGGGCTATGGTAATATAACGGGAAATCCGGACTTAAAAAACGGAATTTCAAAACTTTATGAAACAGTTACGCCGGACGGGATTATTCCGACAATCGGCGGAGCCGGAGCAAACCATCTTGTCTTTTATTCTCTTGTCGAGCCATCTGACAGTGTGGTGTCTGTTATTCCGACTTATCAGCAGCTGTATTCCATACCGGAGTCATTCGGTGCGGAAGTAAAACTTTTAAAACTCAAAAAAGAAAATAATTTTTTGCCTGATATAGATGAACTTAAATCGCTTGTTTCATCAAATACAAAACTGATATGTATAAATAACCCGAACAATCCGACAGGGGCTTTAATGCCTGCAAAAATTCTTGAACAGATAGTTCAAGTTGCACAATCCGTAAATGCTTTTGTGCTAAGTGATGAAGTATACAGAGGACTTAATCTTACGGAGGAAAAAACTCCGTCTGTTGCAGATATTTATGAAAAGGGGATAAGTGTATGCTCTATGTCAAAAATATTTTCGCTTGCGGGATTGCGTTTGGGATGGGTTGCCTCAAAAAATAAAAAAATAATCGAAAACTGTCTTTCTCACAGAGAATACAATATGATTTCCTGTTCAATAACGGATGAAAGCCTTGCCGCATTAGCTTTAAAAAATGCGGATAAGATAATAGCCAGAAACAAAAAAATAATAAAAGAATGCCTTGAAATACTTGATAACTGGGTAAAAAATGAACCTGATTTCAACTATGTCAAGCCAATGGCGGGTACAACCGCATTGCTTTATTATGATTTTGATATGAAATCAAAAGAACTCTGTGACAGGCTGGCAAAAGAGGCAGGGGTATTTTTGACTCCCGGATTTTGTTTTGAAGAAGAGCGGTGTTTTAGGGTAGGATATTGCAAAAGTCCTCAGGTGCTTAAGCAGGGGCTTGAAAAAATCAGTGAGTTTGTACGATTAAACATAAGAAAATAAATATCAAATGCTAAATTGTAACGCATTGTAACATCATGCACGAATCCTCTCAGAACTGATTGTTTTCAGAATTTATGTTTGGAGTATAATTATCCATGTAGTATAGTAATCGGGCTTTAGACGGAACCAGTCGGGGCAGCGGATACAATTATCCAAAGCATTACACCCTTCCTAGTATGTTAAAGTCCATAGAAAAGGAGAAAACGATGCCGGTAGCATCAATGATTGATTTACTTGAAGCAGGTGTACACTTTGGACACCAGACTCAAAGATGGAACCCCAAAATGAAACCGTATATTTACGGTGCAAGAAACGGAATCTATGTTTTAGACTTAAGAAAAACTTCTGACAAATTGGATGAAGCTTACAACATAGTAAAAGAATTTGCCGCAAGAGGTAAAAATGTTCTGTTTGTAGGTACAAAAAAACAGGCTACGGAAGTTGTTGCCGAAGAAGCACAACGCTGCGGAATGTATTATATAAACAGAAGATGGCTCGGCGGTTTGCTTACTAACTTTGAAACTATCAGAGGCAGAGTAAACAAACTTAGAGAATTAGAAGATTTTGTTAATTCAGGTCACATTGACAAACTTCCGAAAAAAGAAGTTGTTCAAATGACTAAAAAACTTGAAAAATTATCAAAAACTCTTGGCGGTATCAAAGAAATGCGCGGTATGCCCGACATTATCTTTGTTGTTGACCAGAAAAAAGAAGATATTGCTATTGCAGAAGCCAACAAATTGCATATCCCTGTAATCTGTCTGGCTGATACAAATGCTAATCCTGACGGAATCGACTACATCATCCCGGGTAATGATGATGCAATTCGTTCTATCAGATTGATTGCTTCAAAATTGGCTGATGCGGTTCTTGAAGGCAAACAGCTAAGAGAAAACAAAGCAGTAGGCTCTAAAGCAGAAACTATTAAGGCTGAAGATGCCGGTGTATCTGCAGAAGAAGTAAAAGAAGAAACAAAGGAAGAAGCTCCTGCGGAAGCTTAATTAAATTTAAAAGATTAAGGGCTTTGCCTCAGGCTTGTCCAAACAAGACACAGTGCAAGGCTCTTAATTTTATTGTTATCAAATAAAATTAGAGAGGATAAGTTTATGACAGTAACAGCAGCTATGGTAAAAGAACTCAGAGAAAAAACCGGTGCTGGTATTCTTGATGCAAAAAAAGCATTAACAGAAAATAACGGCGATATGGAAAAAGCAATGGAATACCTCCGTCAAAAAGGTATCGCTTCTGCTGAAAAGAAAATGGGCAGAATTGCTGCAGAAGGTCTTGTTGATTCTTATATCGAAGGCAGCACAGGTGCTTTGATTGAAGTTAACTGTGAAACAGACTTTGTTGCTAAAAACGAAGAATTCAAAACTTTGGTTAAAAACCTTGCAAAACAGGTTGTTGCTATAAAACCTGCAAATGTTGAAGAACTTCTTGCTTCTACATGTTCAGAATGCGGAAAGAAAATTGAAGATGTTATCAAAGAAAAAGTTGCAACAATAGGTGAAAAAATCACTGTAAGAAGATTTGTTATTGTTGAAGGCAACCCGGCTTCTTACATCCACAACGGAAAAATCGGTGTATTGTTAAACACTGACAAAGCTGATGAAGCTATGGAAAAAGATATTTGTTTGCACATTGCATCAAATGCTCCTGAATTCGTTTCAAGAGAACAGATTCCTCAATCTGTTATTGATGAAGAAACAAGAATCGAAATGGGTAAAGAAGACCTTGCTAAGAAGCCTGAAAACATCAGAGCAAAAATTGTTGAAGGAAGAATTAACAAACTTATGGCATCAAGATGTCTTTTGGAACAGCCGTTTGTTAAAAATCCTGATATAACTGTTGCACAGTTGATTGAAGGCAAAATGAATATTAAATCTTTTGTACGTTACGTACTCGGTGAAGGTCTTGAAAAAAGACAGGACAACTTTGCAGAAGAAGTAGCAAGCCAGATGGCAGGAAAATAGACCTTTTTGTTTTTGCAAAAAACAAATTATAAAGAGCCTTCTGATTTATCGGAGGGCTCTTTTGTTTTAAACTTAACAAAACTTTTCACAAATGCAGAGAAATTTGATATTGTAAAAATAGTAATTAATAATATCTTATAAGAATAGTTGAGAACGGGGTAAGGGTTATTGGAAGCCAAAAAGAATATTAAAAGTTTTATAGCCGGATTGATAATTGCAAGCTTTTTACAAACAGGAGCCATGGCAGCGCAGCAGACTACACAAAGCACTCAGCCGCCTATGATGAAACCTCCTGCAAAAATAGAGGCAGATAACTCATCGGAATCCGGATTTTTTAAAAGAAAAATCGAAACATACAAGGATTCTGCAGGCAATCCTATTTCAAAAGAGCAGAAAGAACGCTCTGAGTCATTAAAAAAGACTTATAAAAAGGTCACAAAAGATGAAAAAATAATGGAAGCACTGGAGCTTATGAAAGGCGGGCTGGCAGACTTTTCTAGAAGAGCAATATTGGGAAACAACCTGTCCGGTGAGCCTATGATGGTGGATTTTGATGACTTAAGCAAGTTTGGGCAGGCTTATGCAAACTTTGATGCTCTCGGCTGGAAGAAAAAGGAAAGACTGTATATCTATATAAATAAAAAACATCAGGATGCTCCGGCTGAAGCACTGGCTGCTGTATTGTCACACGAAGCTTTACATCAGGATGACTTTAACTCTTTAAATGAAGAAACTTATGCCTGGACGCTTGAGGCAGCTGTTTGGACGCAGCTTTCCGAGAAAAACCCGAAATATAATGACAGCATGCATCCTCTTGTCGTAAGAGAAAATACCCTTAAAAAGTTATTTATTAAAGGTAATTACACAAGCAAATACATAAGAAAAACCGTGTTTGCAAATCCGGGATATTCAAATCTTCCTTCTCGCTCACCGGGCTTTGAGGATGACGATTTGTAATCAAAAATTTGAATTGGAGGAACATTCACTTTTATTACAGTAATTTCTGCAAGAATGAAACAGCAGATGTAAATTAATGTAATAAGAATGTTGTTATACTTTCATACGGACCGGTTGCATTACAATCAGAACATCAATCTAAACAACAGGAAGCGTTTGTTGAGTTTTTCCGAGAACTTGCGAAGGTTCTTGGATGTTTCAGCCACATTGTTTATTGTATCGTTAAGTTCCGCTTTTTTATCAGTTGTAAGTCCGTTGACTGTCTCGAGTGTACAGGACAGGTCATCGAGTGCTTTGTTAAACTTAGTTACTGTATTATTAACCTGTGCTTTTACATTTGGATCTTTTGTCATTGCATTTACGTATTGTGCAATTTCAGAGATATTTTTGCTTGCTACCTGCAGGTCATCAAGTGTTTGTCTTGTTTTCGGGTCTTCAAGCAAAGTATTGAGGTTTTGAGACAGTCTGTCTATAGATTTTGTTGTAGACATAAGGGTGTCTTTAAACTCTTTGTCTCCGATAATATTGTTGATATTGTCAGTAAGAACAATAACCTTGGCAGAGACTTCATCTGTTGTTGCAACAAGTTTTTCAATATCCTGTCTTGTTGAATCTATCAGCAGCTCTGTTTTATCAATTGTTCTGTTAGCTTTTATTGTCAGCATATCTACGTTTGCAACTATCTGTTTTAAGTCTGCAATTACATCGTCAGACATTATTGCACTAAGCTTTTCATTTGTTTCAGCTAAAGCGTATGCTGCTCTGTACTGCAAATCCATGAAATCGGAAAGCCTTAAAGGTTCTATTACAGTGAATCTTGAAGTACTTTTAGGATATGCAAATTCCATATCCGTATACGGCTTTATAGAAAGGTAGTGTTTTGAATCTTTTGACTTAATTTTTCCCTGCATTCTTTCAGGCAGCTGCAGCCCCGGCAGTGTGACAACATAGCCTACTTTGTATGCAGAAGGTGATTTTATTTCTTCCTGAATATTGATAGGTAGTGTTTTTGTTTCTATAATTTCAACTTTTTTAACCTTACCGATGTTGCATGGTTTTTCGCTCAAAATCATTTCAACATTGTCATTTTCATGGAGCACCATGGATCTTCTGTTGATAGGAAGATAAATTGTTCTCAATTTCGGCGGGCTTATTTCAAGAAACTGTTCGCCTATTATGCCGGACTGTTGTATAGAAATAGTGGAAGCGTTCGGTATATTGATATCCGGTTCGGTGATTACAAATTTTACCCTTACATAAGGATCATCCATATCTGATAAAACAGGTGTAATTTCTTCAATCTGTCCTATTCTAAAACCCATCATCTGTACGGCAGAACCCGGTCTTATTCCGTTAACATCTTTAAAATCAACAAACAGCCTTTCTCCTGCAGACAGGGCTCTTCCCTTAATCCACAGTATGGAAAAAATCAATATTAAAAGTGCCGTGAGAGTCAATAATCCGACTTTAAATGAGGATGAAAAACGCATTTTATCTTCTGATTCCTTTGTTATCGCTTAAATTTATTCCGAACCCGTGCCTGCTACTTTCATGGGGCCTTCTATACAGGCATTTATAAATTGTTTTGTATACTCATTTCCGCCTTGTATCATATCCTGCGGGGTTCCGGAGTATACGATTTTAGTATTATATAACATAATAACCTTATCCGCACACCTTTGAATGGTGGATAATTGGTGAGTTACTATAACCGATGCCGGATTAAATTCCTGTCTCAGCCTTACAATATAATCTTCAATCATAGTTGATGATACGGGATCAAGACCCGCCGTGGGTTCGTCATAGAGAATTGTGTTAGGATCGGTTACTATTGCACGTGCAAAACTTACACGCTTTTGCATACCGCCTGAGAGTTCGTGAGGCATTTTTTCTTCTATGCCTTCCAGTCCGACAAGTTTTAGTTTTTGTGCAACTATTTCTTTCAGCTGTTCTTCCGTATATTTATTTTTAAATTCTTTTCTTTCCTTAAGCGCAAATGCAATATTTTCAAATACATTTAAGGAATCAAATAATGCGGAATATTGAAAAACCATTGCGATATCACCGGGAGAAACTATTATCTCTCCGCTGTCAGGCTTTGTAAGTCCGCAGATTAGCTTTAGTATGGTACTTTTGCCGGCACCGCTCAACCCTACAACCGCCAGTATCTCTCCGTCATTTACTTTGAACGAAATATTGTCCAGTACTGTTTTGCCTTTAAATGATTTTGTAAGATTTTTAACTTCTATACTCATTATTGTGTCCTGTATTTAATTAAAAAAAGAAAATTGTAGCGAAAATGTAGTCTATTATACAAATAGCAACAAAAGACCATACTACTGCCTTTGTTGTGGCAAGACCCACTCCTTTTGCCCCGCCGTATGCGAGATATCCGCACGTGCAGCTTATCAATGCAATCGCTGCACCGAAACAGGCTGATTTGCCCAATGCGACGGAAATATCTTTGATATATAGCCCCTGCCATAATGAGCTTATATAGTTCAGTCTGCTGACGTGTGCACTTAAGTATGCGGCAACACCGCCGCAGATTAGCCCGAAAGTCGATGCCAGTATAACAACAAAAGGCATCATTACGAACCCTGCCATAACTCTCGGCACAAATAAATAATCTATAGGATTTACCTTTAACACCTTAAGAGCATCTACCTGCTCTGTAACTCTCATTGTTGCCACTTCCGAAGCATAAGCCGAACCTATCATGGAAATGATTGCAAATCCTGACATTATAGCGCCCATTTCTCTGGTCATAACTACACCCATAAGCATCCCGACAAACTTTTCTCCGCCCTGTTTAACCATCTCCGGTGCAACCTGCATGGACACAATTACGGATACCATTCCGACAATTGTGAGTGTAATGGGCAAAGAATCCACGGCAAAACGCGAGCACTGGTCTATGAAAAGTTTCCAGTTCATCTGTCGTTTAATCAAATCTTGAAATATCAGCCATATAACCTGACAGGCTCTTATTCCCATTTCTCCGAGAGTTTCAAAAAACTCTTCGACTTGCAGAAGTAAAAGCTTTATCAGATTATATGTGGCACTTTGCTTTAGTATTTCTCTGGCTTTGGAATAGTTCATGAATCAATTGTATCAAATATTCCAAAAATTGTAATACTATTAACAATCTATCCGTGGAGACGTTTTTTCAGCATAGTACAAGCAAGCTCCATCGCACCTATTGCAGGCTGTGTATCGAACAGAGCATTAAGCATTAAAAAATCATGAATCGTTCCGTTTACACGTACATTTAATACTTCAACACCTGCTGAGTCAAGCTTTGTGGCATATGCTTCACCTTCATCTCTCAAAACATCATTTTCCACCGTAATAATAAGTGCGGGCGGCAGGCCGCTCAGTTCCTCTTCATCTGCATGAAGCGGTGAAATATAAATATCATTTCTTAGTTTTTTTTCGGGGGCATAAGCATCCCAGAACCATTCCATTGCTTTTTTGCTTAACCATGGACCGTCTTTAAATGCTTCGTAGGATTTTGTATCCATACCTGCATTGGTAACGGGATAAAAAAGACACTGATACAAAAGTTTTGGTCCATTTTTATTTTTTGCTTTCATTGCGGTGACTATTGCCATATTTCCGCCTGCGCTGTCACCCGCAATTGCAATTCTTTCTGCATCTATATTAAACTGTTCGGGATTTTTATAAATATATTCAAGAACGGAATAAATTTCATTAATGGCTTTTGGAAACTCTGCCTCCGGAGAACGTGAATAATCAGGAAAAATTACAACGGAATTTGTACATACGGCAATTTTTCTTATAAGCATGTCAAAACTGTCTTTGCCGCCCATTACCCAGCCTCCGCCGTGGATATACAAAATCACGGGCAGTTTTTCATCCATGTCTTTCGGGCGGACTACACGGATGTCCACATAGCCTGAATCATCTGTTAAAATACTTGTATCTTCTACATCTGCCGGTATTACTTTGTGTGTTTTTTCTTGCAGTTTATCAAGAAATCCCCTTGCTTCCTCTGGCGTAAGTGTATACAGAGGCGGGTTCTCCTGTGATTCCAGCATAGAGATAAATTCTTCGGTTTTTGCTGTGAGATTTGGCAGTTTTGAATTGGCTTCAGACATAATTACTCCTTTTTTTCTTGACTTTATCAGGCACATTTTAATTTTCCATCCGAAGGAAGTATAAATTTTTTGGATAAATGTAATATAATTGTGTCAGTATGAGCAATTTTGATTTTTTAAAAGATGTTAATAAGGAACTTTTCCTTCTTGCCTCTGATGCCGAAAAACTTTTTAAAGACGGATATTTTGAACAGTGTATGGCACAGACAAGAAGGCTGGGCGAAAATATGTGCCGTCAGGTTATGCAAGACAGAGCACGGGTCGATGATACTTTTGATATGATGCTTGCAACACTCAAAGACACTCCCGCCCCATCTGAAGAGGAAAAAGAGTTTCTTGATGATTTGTATTTTTTGAAAAAAGCAGGAAATGAAGCCGCACACTCCATAAAATCGAAAAACGATGCACAGGCGGGTAAAAAAGCCCTTGAATGTTTGGAGAGAGCTTTTGAAGCTTCAATAAATTTTTCTGTATTTTTCTGTAAAGCGGACACGGGATTGCTAAATATAGTGTTTGACGAAGAACTTTTGATGACAGGCAAAAAAAGCGAATCCTCAATATTGCAGGAGGAATATACTGCCCGCAGAAAAAAAGAAATGGCAAAAACGCAGAAAAAACAACAAAAAAGCGAAAAATCTCATAAGCCCAAAAAGAAAAGCAAAAAGACAAATCTTGAACTGTATGAAGAATATCTGGAAGCCAAAAAAGAAAGACAGAAAAAGAATAAGATATTTAAAAACAAATCTCTGCTTAGAGAAATAACGGAAACCATACTGGCGGGTATAATAATATATATAGGATATTTGTTAATATTTCCAAAATAAAAGGAGAAAGATATGAAGGTATTACTGGTCAACGGAAGCTCAAAGCCTAAAGGCTGTACTTATACTGCTCTTACGGAAGCAGCAAAGTCTCTTGAATCACAGGGTATTGAAACAGAAATAATACATATAGGATATCAGCCTATAAGAGACTGTATCGGCTGTAATGCCTGCAGAAACAGCGGCGGGCATTGTGCATTTGATGACGGTAATGTTAATGATTTTATAGAAAAGGCAAAAAATGCTGACGGCTTTATATTCGGCTCTCCCGTGTATTACGCACACCCGAGCGGCAGGCTGCTTTCTTTTATGGACAGAGCATTTTATGCAAATTCTTCTGCATTTGCTTTTAAGCCGGCAGCTGCGGTTGTATCTGCCAGACGTGCTGGAACAACGGCCTCTCTTGATACAATTATGAAACACTTTACTATAAATAAAATGCCGGTAATCTCATCAAGCTACTGGAACATGGTTCACGGCAACACACCCGAACAGGTTATGGAGGACAAAGAAGGTCTTCAGATTATGCGTCATCTCGGACTAAATATGGCATGGATGCTGAAATGTATAGAAGCCGGCAAAAATGCGGGAATAAATAAGCCGGAATTAGATGAAAAAATTATGACAAATTTTATAAGATAATGGTTATAAAAAATAAAATTTTTTCAATATAGCAAAAACTAGCTTTGTGTGATTTTTCGCTGTATCTGTCAGTATAGCAGCAGTCAAGACAGCAGAATATGTAAAAGAGATTCCTTGTTTTTGTATTATTGCCAATATCCTGTATAATAAAATACATGATTTTAATTAATTTATTAATTATTTTATTTTTACTTTTTGCAAACGGATTTTTTGTAGCATCCGAGTTTGCACTGGTGAGTGTGAGGCAAACCAGAATAAACCAGCTTGTCAATGAAGGCAATCAGACAGCAAAAACAGCACAGAGCGCATTAAAAGATTTGGACAGATATATAGCAGCGACACAACTGGGTATTACTATAGCCAGTATAGGTCTTGGCTGGGTCGGTGAAGCTACTCTGGCAAAAATAATTCATCCGTTATTTGATTTTTTGCCTTATGTTTCGTCCTCTGTTGCCACACATACTATTGCCGTTGCACTGGCATTTGTTTTGATAACATTTATGCATGTTGTAATAGGCGAACTGATGCCAAAATCCATAGCGCTGCAATATCCGGAAAAAACAACGCTTACTGTCATAAGACCTCTTGTGTGTACGGCAAAATTGTTTACACCTTTTATATTTATATTAAACGGTTTTGGAAACTGGTGTTTAAAACTTTTGAATATTCCGCCGGCACATCCTGCGCATTCAGTACATTCCGAAGAAGAATTGGATATGATAATTGATGCAAGCTATAAAGGCGGTGTTTTAAACGAAACTGAAAATTTTCTTTTGAAAAACACTTTAAAATTTACTGATTTGACAGCAAAGCAAATAATGATACCGAGATGTAATGTTATTGCAATTCCGGAAAATATTGAAATTAGCGAATTGACTAAAATTATTCTGGAAAATCAGTATACAAGATATCCTGTATATCAAGATACGATTGATAATATAACAGGAATCTTGCATGTAAAAGATTTGTATTCCTGCAAAATGAAAAATGAAACAGTTTCTATTTTAGAAATATTAAGAAAACCTGTTTTTGTTCCGGAAACTATGACAACAGACAAACTTTTACAGGAATTCAAAACAAACAAAACAGAAATAGCTGTAGTTATAGATGAATTCGGCGGTATGGCGGGCATAATTTCGCTAGAAGATGTGCTGGAGGAAATTTTTGGCGAAGTACAGGATGAATTTGATGATGAAGAAAAAGATATTAAAAAAGTAGGCGAAAATAAGTTTGTAGTAGACGGTCTGGTCAGGATAGAAGACTTTTTTGAATATTTTAATATAACATCAAAAGATGAAAATGAAGAAGTTGAAACAATAGGCGGTCTGGTGCAAAAGCTTCTTTGCCGTATGGCAAAAATAAATGATGAAATAAAAATTGAAAATTTAAAAATAAAGGTTGTTGAAATAAAAGGCAGAAGAATAAAAAAACTTATTGTCGAAACACCGGTTCTTGCAGAATAGTATTATATACAAAAGTTAATCTTTAAGTATAAAAAAGCAATTTTTATACTAAAAAATTGTTTTATTAAACTATGAAGGTTAATAGGACAGGTTACATTAATTCCGGTAGTTATTCTTCTCAAGCAGAAGAACATAAACCGCAGCACAAAGAGGTTGCACGGCCTCCGGAGGGTGACGCCTCCGATTCCAAATGCTCTTTTGGCAAAGCTGCTGTGAATATGCAAAATCCTATGGGACATGGCAATGCCGGAGATATTTATGCTCTGCTTAATTCTATTGCAAATGAACAGGGCTATACTGTATACAGATTTTTTGAAAAAAATCAAGATGGTGTATATGCACGTGCAAAGGCGGGAGATGAAATTCAGGGTTGGAAAAATCTCTATAATGACAGGCTGAGTATATCCTGCTATAAAGATAACAACACGGATGAAATTTATACACTTGATTCCGCTACTAAACAGGTAAATGTTTATGATAAAAACGGTGAAATTATAAAGACATTTACTCCTGAAGAAATGAAAGCTCTGTTTGAATATAAATATCATCCCGAACAGATTCATGGGCTTTTGCGCAATAACAGATATCATTCCATGCTATCTGAGGAAAATCTGTGGAACCTGATTAATACTATTGATAATTGTTTTAGCTCAACTGATAAAGTGTATAAAACAAAAAAACAAACAACTGTTTACAGGGCTTTGCAGAATAACTTAAGCGACAGTGATAAAATCCTTTTATCCACAGTGGGCGCTGTATACAGAGATAATTCTTTTGTCTCGACTACGCAAAATCTCGACACGGCAAAACGTTTCAATACTCCCGGGAATCCTATTATGGAAATATCTTTGCCTGAAGGCTCGAAATATTTGGATTTGGACAGACTTTTTAACATCGACAGACAGCACTGGAATGAGCAGGAATTCCTTTTAAAAAGAGGCAGTGAATTTTTAATAACTGGATATGATAAGGACAAAAATATTATAAAAGCTTGCTATTTAAATAAGTAATAAAATAGGTTTTATTTTATCTGTCTTTTTAAATTGTTTTTGACACCTGCCAAAGGTCCGTTGTTAGGGTTCCTCAGATTTTGATAATATTTTTTTGCGTATGTAAACGGAAATTTTGGAATCCAGCCGAATTTCAAATAAATTTCAACAGTATCAGCCCCCTGTGATAGCATAAGCTCATCAATAGTCTGTTCATATGCAGGAGAGATTGACGAAAGAAGTTTTAAAATATAATCCATTGCGGTAAGTGTATAATAACCTGACAATACACCGGAATTTGTCACAAGGTGTGTAACTTTAAATTCATGTTCATTTATCATCACCTTTTTAACATTATCAGGCAGCTCAATATCGTCTTTTGTAGATTTCTCTATCTGATACCATTCTCCTTCATATTGAACTCTGAGAGATTTTGTATCCGGCATATAAATGTCATCAAAAAGATTATCCAGAATAACATTTCCATCAAAATCAATAATTCCGTATTTATATTTTTTACAGGTCAAAAACATTCTTCCGTATAAAAGATCAATAGAGCTGTATTCGGGGGGGATTATAACTTTGCCAGTTTCATCATATAAGCCGAAGTCGTTATCATTACCGAGTTTTACATATTTGCCAAGTACTCTCTCAACATGTCTGTATTTTGGCTCTATCAGAAAATTGCCTTCGCAGTCCATAAGGCCGAATCTGTTTTTTTTCTGTGCAATCCAAGAGGTAGTACCGACACGTACGAGTTTTTTGTATTCTGGCTTAACTATTATATTGCCCTGTTTATCTTGCAGTCCAAACAGTCCGTCTTCGTTAAACACTTTCAAATCAGACATTTTTATACCGCCGGAGAGTTGAACATTCTCTGCAGCCAATGCACTGCATTGAATAACCAAAAATAAACCCAGTAATACAAAAATCTTCTTCATAACAGAATGATAACATAAGATTGGCATTATGTTATAATTTTTTATAGAGGAAGTTGGAAGTATGGAAATGAAGAAGAATATATCTGTTTTTTTTAAAGCATTCTCAATAATAGCAGCTATAGCAATAGTATTTGCTGCACTTGTTCTCACAGTGTATCTCAAAGTTCTTCCTGCTGCTGTTTCCAATCAAAATGTAATAAATTACGTTAAAGAATTTGTAAAAGAATCAACAGGGGCGGAACTTGTTCTTGAAAAACCGGAATTAAAAACGGAAATGTCTCCTCAAATCGGTTTTAAATTTGATAAACTCGCACTTTCGAAAGATAAAAAAGAGCTTTTGAGTGTGGAAAATTTTGATATAAAACTTTCTTTTGCAGAGGTTTTGGATCATAAAATTATATTAAAAAATCTTACACTTGATTCTGTGTTTGCGGACGCAAACGGTTTGATGACTCTTGCTCCTCAGCAGGAACAAAAAAAAGAACAGGTAAAATCTGATTGGAGAGTATACTGGTTTGACTCGCTTTTGAGCCTTAAAAAGTGTGAAATTTTATATGACCTTGATAAAGATACACATATAAAAATTAACGGTTCCGATATGCTTATCACAAGTACAAAAGAGCCGAAGTTTATACGTTTTAATCTTGCTATTGATGTAAATAAGGGTAAACATAACATAAAAATCGGTCTGGATGACAGAAACAGAGTCTGCATAAAAGACCGCAAATTAATAATTGATAAAGCACTTCTGGGTATAAATGACTCCAGAGTATACATAGATGCCTATGCCGACAAAGATAACAATGTGAGCCTGACTGTTTATTCAAAAGATTTTTCGGTAAAGAATGCTGCGGAACTTTTAGAGTCTAATATTGTTGTGCCTAACGGCGCAGAAATGCTTTCTTTCTTCAAAGATTTTAATGGCTCCTTTAACTTTAAAATAAATCTGACAAATAACGATATTAACGGTGTTGTAAAGCTTAATAACGGTTCTTTGAGGATTATACCTATGGCTAATCTGCCTGTTATTGCTGATGGCGGACTTATAAAAATTTCCAAAAATGATGTTGTTTTATCGGATTTTAAGGGTTGGTACGGAACAAACAGAAGAAACAGCTTTGTACTCGGAGGTACAGTAAAAGATTATACAAAATCCGTTGATACAGATATAGAAATTACGGGTGTTGCGACCAATGACCTGACAGAAAATTACTTATCCAAGCTTGTGGGCTGTAAAATTACGCTTACTGGTGACTCGGGTGCAAAAATAATTGTAAAATCAAAATACAGCATAGTCGATATGACCATGATGTTTAAAGTTGCAAAAGGCAAAGATATTTTGATAGAAGGAGCATCACTCAGCCCTGTAAACTATGACAGAGCGGTAGTAGCTGATCTTCATCTGGACGGAAATCTTTTGAACATCAAGTCAATAAGATACTTTATTGCAAAAGAACTCAACAAAGAAACAAAGAACGTAAGACCTATTTTAACCATTGACGGAAATATGGATATTGCAACATTACAGGTTAAAAATATAGGTTTCAATATTCCAAAGCCGCTTCCAAGTGAATTTTTAAATGTATTGATAGGTCAAAAATTGTTTAAGAAAGGTACTATATCAGGAAATATGCAGGTCGTATTTCCTCATAATATACCTAAACTGATGGGTAACCTTGAAATGGATAAGGTGCTTGTCCCCAGCCAGAGACTTTCTATCAAAAAAGCATCAATGAAAACTGACAGAAACCTCATCAAACTTGATGCTCAGGGCAGATTTAAAAGATCGGAATATAATTTTAAAGGCTATATAAAAAATGAACTTGTATTTCCTATAGTAATAAAGGACATAAACCTGACCGTGGACAATATAGATGTTGAAAAAATCCTGTTGTCTATGAACAATCAAAACGCATCTGCAGTGAATGCACAAAATCACAAAGCAGTTACGGCAGATGCTCTGGCTGTTAAAAATTCATCTGATGAAAATAACGATGATGCATACACATTTAATACAGGTCTTTTGATTATAGAAAGATGCATACTCCATGTAATAAAAGGTAATTATAAAGAACTTAACTTTGGTAATTTGTATGCAAATCTTACACTGGATAACAAAGGTGTACTGCAGATTAAATCAAATAAATTTGACTTTGCGGAAGGCATTTCAAGTTTAAAAGTATATTGCGATTTGATGAAACATAAATATAATTTGACACTCGGGGTCAAGGATATCAACTCTGATTTAATAGCAACAACCATGCTTGCATTAAACAAAGAAATCTCCGGTAAAGCAAAGGGGTTGATTGATATTTATACAGATGATACGTTAAAGCTAAACGGCAAAATTTTGTTTGAAGTTGAGGACGGAACAATACAGAAAGTCGGCCTTGTACAGTATGCTCTTAACTTTGCGTCGCTATTCAGAAATCCTCTTGCTATGATAAGTCCGTCTACACTTGTTGATCTTGTGAATGTGCCGGAAGGAAGATTTAAAAGTATAAATGGTAGTCTTATCATAAAAAATAATATAGTTGAAAAAATAATGATAAAATCTTCTGCACCGCAATTGAGTTCTTTTATTGTAGGAAGATACGATTTAGAGACCGGTGATGCAACACTCAGGATTTATACAAAATTCAGCAGCAAAAATAAGGGCTTTGCAGGATTTTTAAGAAACATCTCACTTAACAGTCTTGCAAACAGAGTCTCTTTAGGGGCTGAAAGTGAAGCGAACTATTATGCATTGGAGCTTGAACAGCTGCCGCCTTTAGAAGCCGATGAAAAAGACTGTCAGGTATTTCTGACCAAGGTAGACGGAGATGTACAAAACTTTAACTTCCTTTCATCTTTGAAAAAGATTAAATAAAAATAAAAGGCTGTTTCAGGGATAAACAGCCTTTCTTCTGTGGTTACAATATATTTATCAAACCACAGCTTTTGCTTGGTTCGGTCTTCCAACAATTTTATTATATATGGTTTAATCAAAATATTGATGACCCCATGGGGCCATTTTAACGTTTAAACAAGATTTTCTTTAATGGCAAGAATTGCAGCCTGTGTTCTGTCTTCTACACACAGCTTTTGGAGAATGTTTTTTAAATGATTTTTTACTGTATGTATGGACAATATCAGTTCATCAGCGATTTCTTTGTTCGATTTACCCGCTGCGACAAGCTTTAGAATGTCCTTTTCCCTTGCGGTAAGGTCAAAATCGTTGTGCTCATTTTCTTTTATAACATTTACAGCAGTTTCTGAATGAAACAGCTGTAATATATAACTTGCTATAGAAGGATCTATCCATATTGCACCGTTTATTACGGAGTTTATAACGTTTACAAGCTCCTGCGGTTTGATATTTTTTAAACAATATGCGTTTGCACCGGAATGAAATGCAGCAAAAACCTGTTTTTCTTCATTAAAAGATGTGAGCATGATTATTTTTACATCGGGAGCGATTTCTTTAATCTGTTTGGAAGCATCAATACCATTCATAACAGGCATGGAAATATCCATAAGAATAACATCCGGTATATTCCCGCTTTTTACAAAGTTCAACGCAGCAAGACCATTGTCGGATTCATAAATTTCCACATCTTTTATATTTGTTTTCAATCCGTATGCTGTTGTTTTTCTTGTATGCTGATAATCTTCTACCAAAAGGATTTTCATATACGTTCCTCTTTTTTTATGCTCCTATCGGGAGTCTTATTGTAAATCTTGTAAATTTGTTTAATTCACTTTCTACGGTAATTTCTCCGCCATGCATGGAAATAAGGTTTTGACACACACTTAGCCCGAAACCTGAGCCCAGTTTGCGCTCCAGACTTTTGCCTGAATAGTATCTGTCAAAAATAACTTTTAAATCTTCCGGAGCAATACCGTTTCCATTGTCTTCTATTGTTATATAGACATTTTTGTCTTCGAATTTGGCGCCGACTTTGATATAATTGCCTTCGTTTGTATTTTCTATAGCATTAGATAAAAGGTTAATAAAAACTCTTGTGAGTTGAAACAAATCCGCTTCTATTTTTGTTCCGCCTTTATATATGTTGTTTATAAAGTCAATTTTTTTCTCGGACAATAACGGTCTTAGTTTTTCGTGGCAGTCTTCTATTATTTCGTATAAATCGACCTGTTCTCTTTTCAGCTTCAATTTGGAAGAATCAAAGCTGTATGATTCCAGAATGAGGTTTACCATTTTTAAGAGATGTTCATTGTTTTTTGCAAGGCTCTCAGCCAACTCATATTCATTTTGCAGTCCTATTTCTTTAAACTTTTCCGAAATAAAACCGAGAGATTGTGCCTGAGAGACAAGAGGAGTTCTAAGGTCATGTGTAAGATTTGAGATAAAGCTTTCTCTGAGTTTTTCTTTTGTATCAAGATTTTGAGCCATGTCGTTAAAGCTGTTATACAGGCTTTGAATTAATTCAATTCTTGTGTCTGTATTGAGCCTGAAAGCAAAATTTCCTCTTTTAATTTGTGCAGAGGCAGCGGACAAAGCCATTATAGGAACAACAAACAGTTTTTTTATAATTAAACCTATAACAAAACTGGAAATAATGCCTACAATCAAAATAATTAAACCCGTAAGAATATTATCAATTTTGCCTCTCGGTGTTTTATCTTCAATCGAAAGTGTTATCGCTGCGATAGGTTTGTTATTGTTGTTTTTAATTTTGAGCGTTTTTTGATATTTATGTTCGGAAGAAAGTTTAAAAATTTTGTCTGCAAAGTTTAAAAACTTATCATTTTTCTTTTTTTTCAAAAACTCGATATTGTCCGCAGACAAATATTTATATTTTCCTCCGTTATCAAAAGTTATTTCTAAATTAAACGGGCCTGTCGGATGCAATTGCACAAAATCAACTTTTTGAGAAACTTTTACATTCCCCCTGCCGTTATAAGGCAGCATTGTAACCATATACAAATCGGAATTGATTCTTTCATAATAAGAATACGGTATTTCAGAATCTTTTATAGAGTCATTAATTATTTGTACATTATATTCCGGCAATATTTTTTTTATTTTTTCAAGGGTATAGTTCTGTTTGTTCATAAAATATGTTTTTCTTAGAACATCACCCTCCTGTGCTTTCAAATTATTTTTTATTGTATGATCCATTTTGTTGTAAACAATGTTGAGTCCGTTTTTCATCATAATATTGTGGAATTTCTCCATCTGAGAGTTATTCCACGCAAACATAAGAACAAGAGGCAAAATGGTAGTAATTAAAAAAACTATAAAGAAGTATTTGGCAAACTTTAACATATTCGATAATTACTTTATAAACTAAATCCTAACTATTCATAATATTTATTATATCGTATTTTATACTGATAATAACATCCTGCACGGCAGATAAAATAACCCTTGAGAGTCATATAAAACATGTTAAGTTATTGTAATATTTACTTGAGAGACAAAACTTGAGTAATATACTACTTAGGCCCTGCTGTCTTTATGACACAGGGCTTTTTATTAATTTTCGGTATTATTGTTAGGATATATTGTAAATTTGTCTATGTTAATTCCGTATTTTGCCATTCGTTTTGCAACATTCATATCCCTTTTAGGATTATTCTCTTCGGGATTAAGAATGTACAAAAGATCCTCATAATCAAGATTTTTATAGTCTCCATTTGCTTCTGAAAGCCATTCTTGTATGTCTTCCATATATTCATTATAGAGCTGCTTTATTTGGTGTAAATTTATCCTTTTATTCGCAGCGAGCACTATTTCTTCTTTGTTTCCGCTTGGTATACATCTTCTTTCTTCTGTCGGGAATTTCTTTGCAAGATTAAACAGCTCTATATTGTCTGCAAGATTTTCAACTTCCAGAGAGTAAACATCTTCATTGCCTGTAGAATCATACAGTACATCAGCCATTGCTTCTTCCATTGCAAGATACTTCAATTTTGATTCGAATGTTAGGTCTATTTTGGGCATTATAGCCAATCCCGCAATTGCTTTTGTATTTTTTCTTTTTGAACAGCATCGTTTAATAAAAGCATCAAGATTTGAATCATCAGTTTGACCGTTTTTAAATTGTACTATCAGTTCTTTGGCATATACATCCATAAAATCTGCCGGAAGAAAATCAAATCTTTTCATAAACATAAATGCAGCGTGTTTTGATTTTTGATCAAACTCTATATCATCTTTTGTCTGAAGCCTTGGCATTATATGCGTTCTTAATTCATAAGGCATATTTGCAATAAATTTCTCATTAAATTTTGCTTTTACCGCTACGGGATATACGCTTTTGTCAGAGAAAAGAATCAATGCTGATTTTCCATATGTTTGAATATAATCAAAAAGTTTTTTCTGAATATCAAAAGCCTCGTTTAGTGTATCAGTTTTATTAATGCTTTGGAGATTCAGATGAAAATACCGGTCTATAATTTCGTTAATTTCATCTTTGGTTAAATCTTTTTTATAGTTTTCATACAAATTATTGATTCTTGATACATTAATTTTTCTATTATTAACTATATGAAAATCGAATCTTTCTCCTGTTTTGTGTGAAACAATAGAAGCATCTTCACCCCGTTCAAAGTGATACATAACGGTCTTTACATCAGAATTTGACAGTCTGTATGCATCGGGATTTTTGGTTAATTCATATATTGAATCAGCCATGGCAGCTTCCAATGCTCTATTGTATCTGGCAATTTCAGGTATTTCTTGAGCTACAAATTTTTTAATTAATGCTTTGTCTTCTTCATTTATATATTGCCCTTTTAAACTCTTAGTCCAAGCTCTTATGGCTTCTTCCGGAAGCATATCCAGAACTTTTGCATACAAGTCATTATAGAAATTTTTCGGAATTGATTTTAATTTGCCGTATACATGTGAGTCATAAGCTGCTTTAAATTCTTTTTTGTATAACGGTTCGTCTTTTTCTGTAATGTTTGTATTTTCTGACGCAATATTAGATTTAAATTGTGCAAGTTCTTTTATTCTCTGATTTTTATCCCGCAATATTTGTCTTTTTAGTTCTTCAAAGGTTCCTCTTTTTATTGCTGTTTCTACTTTTTGATTTGATTCACGTATTTTGTAGCCCAGCATTGTTGCATAATCTGCATGTGTATCCCAGAATTCACTCATAACTTTTGATTGAAATTTGCTGAATTCCTGTGTGGAATACAATAAATCTGCAGGTTTATAAATCTGATTTTCTCTTAAAAACATAGATAACTCTTTTAGCAGCTTAATATTTTGATTCCAGGCATCAATCATTGCGTAACGGGAAGGTTCCGCACCGGATTTCATTTTTGAAATGTAATCGGTCTTTTCTTCAGGCGTCATCTGCTGCCATCTTTGGACGAGCCTGCTCATTCTTTTTAGATGCAATGTGTCTTTGTCGGCTTCTGAAAGCGTTGCTTCAAATATTTGTAAGTTTTTGGAAGCCCATATTTTAAACAGTTCATCCTGACTAAGAACGGAAGATCCGACTTTTACACGCTTATCGGTTTTGCCTTTTTGTATTTCATCAGAAGTTTGTTGTGTATCTGTCCGGCTTTGTTGTTTTTTTGCTGCACGGTTCGATTTTTTAAAGTCTTTTAACATCTCAAGAATATTATCCTGACCGGCAATAAGGTCTAATTTTTCGTTTCTTGTGTGAGAATTCCACCAATTTTCAAAATTTTCAACAGACTTTTTGGCACGTGCTGTTCTTTCTTCATCGTTTAATGAGTTCCAAAATGCAATCTGTGCTTTTGAAATTGTGTCACCGACCATATCGGAATACCCGTCTCTTGTGTATCTCAGGGATTGCTGATACTCAACTGCCGGCATTTTAATACCCAGAGCCTTTAGGGTAGAACCATGAATATATTGAGAATCCGGATTTTTAAATTTAAAATCAGCCTTAAAATCGGGTTCAAGATCATTTTCCAGATCTTTATTTATTTCTTCAATTGTTTTTGCTTCTAAAAATATTTTTTTTACAAGATAAACGGTTAAATTTGTCTTGTCTTTTAATACACCCATATCAGAAAGTTCTAAAAGTTCGGCATCTTCTTTTGCGGCCTGCAGTATCCCTCTTACGGCTTTTGTATCTTCGGGATTTTTCAATCCCTGAAAAAGTGTTTCTTCCGGAAACATTTCTTTTATGTCTTCTATGCTGTCTGACAGCTGCAAATCTTCAAACGCGTTTTTTTGTGCTTCCAGCGGTGATAATGTCTTTTTATCCGGCAAAGATTCCACATATTTCCTTACTGTATGCGGCATTCTGTCTTTATTTACATCATAAAAACGCTCCAGCCCCTTGTCGACTCTTGCACCGAAAGAAAGCATATAATCATTAAATTTTGATCTTAATTCAAACTGTTTGTTTGGTGAATATTCGTTATTAATATTATTCTCTTTTTTATTGTTTTTTTGACTGTAAGCAAAATTGAAATAACTATGGACCGGAGATATTTTCATACACACTTTACCTTAATATGTCTAAATTACATTTTTACAAAACAGTGGAAGGTATAATTTTGCTTTATTAGTATACAAAGTAAAGAAATTTTAACAATTAAAAATAAATATGCGCTTGACTGAGAGTGGACTCCAAGGTGTAATCTAAAAATTAATGAAAACTAACCAAAATTAATAACACAAAATAAAAAGGAGAAAAATATGCAAATTCTGGATAGAATTAATTCCCCCTCAGATGTTAAAAAATTGTCCGAACAAGAAATGAATGCACTTGCTCAGGATATAAGAGACGGTATTATGAAAAGGGTAAATACAATAGGCGGGCACCTCGGACCTGATCTCGGGATAGCAGAGGCGACTATAGCCTTGCATTATGTATTTGATTCCCCAAAAGATAAGATAGTCTTTGATGTATCGCATCAGGTATATCCGCATAAAATGCTTACAGGCAGAAAACACGGATTTTTAAATCCTGAATCTTATTCACAAATCTCAGGCTACTCAAATCCTGCGGAAAGTGAACACGACCATTTTGTAATAGGGCATACATCGACGTCTGTAAGCCTTGCAACAGGCATGGCAAAAGCAAGAGATGTAAAAGGAGAAAATTATAATGTAATTGCTTTGATAGGTGACGGTTCCCTAAGCGGCGGTGAAGCATATGAAGGTTTCAACAATGCTGCGGAGCTGGGCACAAATATTATAATAATCGTTAATGATAATGAAATGTCTATCGCTCCGAACCATGGCGGTTTGTACAAAAATCTTGAAGAATTAAGAAGAACAAACGGAACAGCGCAGAATAATGTATTTAAAGCTATAGGTTTCGAATATTTCTATGTTGAAGAAGGCAACAATATAAAATCGCTTATAGAAACTTTTGAAAAAGTTAAAAACATTAATCATCCGGTTGTTGTTCATATTCATACACTGAAGGGTAAAGGATATAAACCTGCAGAAGATGATAAAGAATCATATCACTGGCAGCTGCCTGGATTTTTGGAACAGAAGGATGGATGCGCTGAGGGGGAATCTTATAATTCGATAACCAAAGACTTTCTTCTAAATAAAAAAGAACAAAAAGAACCCGTTGTGGCCATAACCGCAGCAACCCCCGGGGTGTTCGGATTTACTCCGGATTTTAGAGATAAAATGGGCGCAAATTATACTGACGTAGGTATAGCGGAAGAACACGCAATAGCCTATGCATCAGGACTTGCAAAAAACGGAGCAAAACCGGTGCTTGCGCTTATGAGTTCATTTGTACAAAGAACTTATGATCAAATGTCTCAGGATTTGGCACTAAATAATTCTCCCGCAACAGTACTCATATACTGGGGCGGAATTTCAGGTGCCGATATGACACACCTGTGTACATTTGATATTCCTCTAATTAGCAATATACCCAATATTGTATATCTTGCACCGACAAATAAAGAGGAATATCTTGCGATGCTGGAATGGGCTTATAATCAGACAGAACATCCCGTATTTATCAGAGTTCCGGCAACACCGCTTGTTTCAACCGGTATAAAAGATACAACCGATTATTCAATACTTAATAAATTCAAAGTAATAAACAAAGGTGAAAAAGTCGCTATAATAGCTGCGGGCAACTTCTTTACACTCGGGCAGCAGGTAAAAGAAGAAATAAAAAATAAGTTTAATATAAATGCAACACTTATTAATCCCTGCTACTTAACAGGTGTAGATGAAGAACTTTTAGAAGGACTCAAAAAGAGCCACAACCTTGTAATTACGCTCGAAGACGGTGAAATTGACGGCGGATTCGGAGAAAAAATTACAAGATTTTACGGCGATTCCGATATGAAAGTCCTAAACTACGGTGCCAGAAAAGAATTTACGGATCGTGTATCTTTAGATGAACTCTATAACCGCTACCATCTGAAAAAGGAACTGATTGCAGAAGATATTCAAAAAATCCTCGGATAAAATAATGTCTGAGGCGGCCTCGCTTATACTCAAGATACGCATGATATGTTCGCCCCGTATACTTGCCTACATCTCAAGCTAGAAGTGGTACACACTCTGCCGAAGAACATATGACTAAATGTCATATGTTATGAGAGGTAGCGAGTAACGCCACCAGGTAGGGGCATAACATCAGGCTTCGCTCTAGCTCAGCCGATGTTGCAGCCAGTCTAGCATTTTGCGACTCTGCCGAAGAAACAATTAAGTATTGTTTCTGAGAGGTAGACCCCATGTACTGTCTTGAAATCAGACGCTCACGAAAACTCAACGTTTCCGCTCGCAATGGCACTGGGTTCGGCTATGCCTCACACGGCGTGCCAGTCCGATTTCGCTGTTGCCTGTGCCGGGCTTGTTGGTAAAAATGTACTTGTTTATCGCACAGGTTCATCAAGCGGATTTTCGGACGGACAAAGTCCGGGGGGCGAGGTACGAAGTGAGCACAAGCGAAGCAAAGCGAACGACAGTACCGAGCGTGAAGAAAATCCAAGAGGTAGTCGGAGTCAGTTGACAATATGAAATATTTGTTCGTGAAAATCATAATAAACAATACTCAAAAGAAAATACTGCTTTCTTCCGATTAATTTACAAAAAAAGTCAACAGTCGGAATGATTACACCGCTTGCAACCAGATAACTGGTGATAATCCATGTAGATTCGTGCTGGCTTACAGAAAAAGAACCCGCCATGTGAGGCAATGCAACATTGGATATTGTTTCGTCCAATGCGAACATAAATATGGATAGCATTATAGGGATCATTGCAATCCAGGGATTTACTTTAAAATGCCATTCTTCCACAGCGGGCGTATTATGAGCCATAAATTCTACCTTGTAGATTTATCTACATGTAGATTAAAATACAAATTTAATTAAAATGCAAGTTCTGTTTTAATCAAATTTTATATTGAATTTTTCTACACAGTTTTTTCTGATAGCTTGCAGCAAATTAATAATATCATTGACCTGTATATTTATATTAGGGTTAGTTTCTTCAATGTATTTATCAATCTGGGAACGAATTTTGTTGTACAGCTCAAGTCCTTTGGGTGTAATTATATTTTTAGTAATAGTACGGGATGCTTGTCTTACGGGTTTTCTTACAATCAGTTCCTTTTCTTCGAGAGATTTTAAAAATCTGCCTGTATGCGCTCTGCCTTTTAAGATCATTTTTGCAAGATCAATTTGAATAATATCAGGTTTTAGATATAAACAGTCCAAAACAATAAACTCATCAGGAGTAATCGGAAAATTACTCTGTTCAAAATAAGATTTTGTAGCCTCGTGTAAAGCTCTTGAGGTTAGCTCTAATTCATAAGGCAATGATTTTGTGTAATGTTCAACCATCTTTATCACCACTATTAGTATATTATATGACTATATTGGATTTTGCAATTTATTTAAAAATTGAAATTAAAATGTGCAAAAAAACACCTCTGTATTTTTTTTACAGAGGTGTTTTTTATTTTTGATAATTATTGATACAACGGTTTCAGTTTTTCTTCCTGCTGCGGAATTTTTCCTTCTTCAATCGGCAGGTAAGCTCTGTAATCTATCACAGGGAAGCAATTGTCGATAGATTCTATTTCTTTGAGTTTATTATCATCAATATTGCCGGATTCAATCATATCAGCAATAGTTTCAAATCTTTCAACATGTTCTCTGAATCTGTCTGTTGCATAGTCTTTTGCCTGCCATGTTGTGATTAAGAACGGCCAGTCAGAGCTTTGTAAGAGAAGGTTTTCTCTTGCAAGCTGATTTAGGGCTCTATGCAGCAGCTTGTCTTCCGGAATTTTTTCGTATTTTGAAACAATATCAATAATACGTTTTTCGCATCCGTGTATAATAGGCCACATCCATTCTGTAAGGTGGTTTTGCCATACATAGAAGTGACCGCCCTGACCCCATGAAGATTCCGGAATCTGGATAGCTTCGGTCGGCGGATGAGCCTGCAGATATTCGCCTGCGGTCATTCTTTCTACCTGAGGAAGATAGTTGTTGAATTTTCTTATTACCTGTTTGATAAATTCAACACCTTCAAACCACCAGTGACCGAACAATTCCGTATCAAATGAAACCATAACAAGTCCTTCTTTATTGTGAGAAAGTTTGTAATCGTTCAATAAGTGGTAAATCAATGTTGTATAGTGGTCAGAGTTCAGGTTAACCTGTGACATAGCCAGAACAGGGTCATAAAGCATTTTGTCACCCAGATCTGTAGTCGAAGATGTAATTCTCCAGTAATGTGCGCCTGATTTGTCATCTTTTTTGTGGAATTCTCTGTAGCAGCCGTCGCCCGGATATCCGTCAGCAGCTGACCAAACCTGAAAACCTGCTCTGTCATTTCTGCCCATTACTGCAACCTGTGCATCGGGCAGCCAGTAAGCAGAGTATGTATCATAACCGGTAGGTTCTCTTTCCGGCAGAGGTATGTATTCAATGTTTCCGTATACACCGATTACACGTCTGTTGCCGATTGAATTTCCGCCTTCTATTACATGAGATTCAGTAAAGAAGTATTCTATATCATTATTCTGAAGAGTTACTTCTATGGCAGGTCTCCATTTTTTCTGACCGTCTTTGCCTATGAACTCATAGCCCTGTCTGTATGCACATTCCGGAAGCCAGCATCCTTTTGCTTTTTTGCCGAACAGTCTTTTTGTTGTGTCGGAACCGATTTTGAATTGTGCATTTAAGTTTGTATCAGTGGCAAGCAGCGGTGAAAATCCGTGAGTTGCACCTGATGTGGTTATTTCAATACATCCTAAATCCTGATATTTTTTGAATGCACTGATTAAATCTTTGTGATACTTGTTTACAAAAGAATCTTTTATGTGGTTAAACCAATCAAAGTAGTATTTAGCAAGATATTTTAAATGCTGAGAATGGGCTACCTCAGGATCCGGATATCTTTCCAGATCTTTTGAAACAGCAGCTATTCTTGTATCAAGATAAGTGATAAACCCGTTTTGTAAATGTTCATCATTTAATTGTTCAGCGAGTATAGGCGTAATGCCCACTGTTAATTTGGCTTTTATGCCTTCGTCTTCATAAAGCTCCGAAATTGCATTTAAAAGCGGAACATAGGTTTCTGCCATACATTCATACAGGTTTTCTTCTCCGAAAGGCCACATACCTGCTTTTCTGTAATAAGGCAGATGGGAGTGTAGCATAAATACGAATTGACCGACTGTCATAGTGTCTCCTTTTCTCTTAATTGCGCCTTGACGCTGTTTCTTTAATATATATTTATCGGTTTGGCTTTTTATAGTCCGCCCCTGATTATACATATTTATATCACAATTATAGATAAAATATAACCCTATAGAACTAATTCTATAGAGTTATATTTACAAAAATATAAAAATTAATATGTATTTGTTAAGTTAAATCTTGAATACAATATTCATTTATTGTATCACGGCATGGTTTTTCGAAACCCGCAAGAGTATTAAGAAAATGGGTTAATAATATACTTACATACTTGGGCGGCAGATCTGATAAATCCAGAACAAACTCGTTAATTCCGATTTTTTCCAGCTTTGGTATATATTCATACAAATGAAGAAGATAATCCTGAAACATGTGCATCCTGCAAAAACCGTCTACAACAAATGGCAGAACTTTTTTGAGAGACGGATCTTTTAGTGCATAATTCCCGTTGTGGCATGGCGCTTTGCACGACAATCTTGAAACAATTGCAGTATCGTTATTCAGCGGACATAGTCCAAGCGACGGCACTCTGACATTGCCTGCAATTGTCAGTTTTTTGTTAGGAATTAAGTTTTTTACTTTTTTTATACAATTTTTTATATTGGTTATATTCTCAAATGAGCTGAATTCGATTGTATCTATAGGATGAAGGTTATTTAAACATTTAATTGACATGCTGTTCAAAAGATTAATCCCCTGCCCTATTTCAACAGGAATCCTGTGAAGTTCATCATCGTTTATAAAAGCCCACAGATACCCTATATTATTTATTATTATGGAAGAAGGAATCGGCTCTGTAAGGCAGAGGTTTTTGACATATTCGTAAACCCTGTCAAAGTCTCTTTCTATAAGGATTCTTGGTGTACTCAGCTGCAGGTTTATGCCGTAGTTAAAGCAGAATTTCTTAACTTTTGTTATAATCTGGTGGAAGCTGCTTTTTGAAAGATCAGCTGTGTTTAGAATTTCACCGTATTCAATTGAGTAAACAGGATTGTATCCTACTTTTGATATAAATTTTTTCAAATCGTCCAGCTGGCCTATAGAAGAAAGACGTAAATTTATACGTGGCAGCTCAAGTTTTTTGTAATCAAAATCTTTTTTTAATCTGGGTCTTTTGTTTTCCCATTCAAATTTTTGAATATTTCGGGAAAATTTAAAATTTGACCCCTGTGCACTCATCATCTCTCCGCAGAAATGATTTGTCTGATAAATACTTTTTCGTACATGCTTAAACGGAAGTTTTTGATTTTTGAAAACTTTGGGTTTTGCAAGAATCTTTTCTACGAGTTCTATACCTTCCAGTATTTCTTCGGAGGTTGAGAATTTGCCTTTTATGACAACAGCATCAATTGCATTCAGTTTTTTTATATCCTCTGCGCACCATGGTAGATTATCAGAGTCAATTGCGAGAGAAATATTCTTGTATTTTTTTATTTTTGCAATGTTTTTAAGATAAATTTCTTCTGTTATTATTACCTGATCGGCCTTGTGGAACATGTTTACAAAGTCGATTCCTGCAAGGTTGTGTATATCAAAATATGAATCAATAATTACTTTAAACGGAAGCGTATGTGTTTTTATTGCTTCCAATATCGCAAAACTGTTTATAAATATCCCATCTATATCAGTTTGTTTCAAAAAGTTAATAAATTTTTTGATTTCAATTAAATCTTCTTCCGTAATATTGTGTTTAAAATTTACGTATATTTTACAGCCGTTTTTATGTGCTGTTTTGATAAATTCATTTACATATTCGAAACCGTGTTCCGCATTTATAAATTTATGATGATATACATAGAAGCTTCTGCATTTTACTCTTTTGATAAAATGTTCTATGTCCTGCGGTTTTTTAATCGGAGCATTTAGAATAATTTCATTCATTGTTTAATTATAGTTTGTTTTTTCTAAAAAAGTAGTTGTATGTAAATGTTTATTAAGTATAATACAAATTAATATATAATTTTATTTATAGGGTAGAATGAGCAAAAATTGCGAAATGTAGTAGAAATACTTGATTTTTTATAAAAAGCCATCCAAAAGTATGATATTTATATGAGAAGTAATGTACAATATTTGCCATAATTTCAATAGTGTAATAAAATTATATTAAAATAGACTGTTCGTATGTTTTACCGGCATCGCTGCGGTTATAGAATTAAGGTTACAATAGAGTATGAAGAGAGTATAAATGTTTGGAGAATTAGGTAGCTCAGATATACACGATAACGAACCGAACTATGGTTTCGATGAATTTTACAATAACGGAGATGGAGGTTATTCCTCTGATAGTGACAGGCTTACGCCATCTCAAGACGAAGATTTATGGGATGTTGGTTCTTATGATTCCTCTCCGTCTCAGGCTGTCCCTGCTGACAATAACGTTTTGCAAAATGATGCACAGGCATCCGGTTTTGAGTCACAGAATGTTGAACAGCGGCAGTATACAACCGCTCAACAGGCTGCGGGTCAGGCTGAATCAGCTCCCGCTTCAAATAAGAAAAGCGGCGGATTTATCTATATATTACTTTTGCTGCTGGTGTTTGTTGCTGCCGGCGGCATGTTCTTTTATAAAAAGAATATGTCATCAGATACAGGCTCAACTGCAGAGCAGTCAATGGGCGATTATTTCTATGATAAAGCTTCTGCTGATGCGGGTAATGCTTCACCGTCTGCTACAAATGAACCTACTGCGACCGTTGATGTAAATTTATCCGAACCCCTCCCGGCTCGTCCGGATGAAGCGGCAGTTCCTGCCAAGCCTTCTGATGAGCCTAATAACGGCAGTGCTGATTTAGCAGCCGGCAAAGCACAGGAAAAGGAATTGTCTCCGCTGGAAAAGGCAATGCTTAAAAAGAAAGCTGACGAACAAAAAGAATCTCAACTTGGAATTTCTGCAAAATCTGTAATAGTTCCTGTTTCTTCCGGAGGAAGAGTTGATCCGTTTATGCCTTATATGCAAAAAGATGTTCTTGCAAAACAAACAAAATTTGAGCTTATTGCTCCTCCTACGGTTATACCGGAAGCGGATCCTGTTGTTGACGAGTTAGTACAAACAAAAATTTCAGGTATTATGTATGATCAGGCAAGACCTTCCGCTATTGTGAACTTTGGCGGAGAAGACCAGCTTGTCCACAAGGGGGACGTTGTAAAAGGATATAATATTGTAAATATTACAAAAAATAGTGTTGTAATTAAATATAAAAATAACATTTACCAGGCAACAGTCGGGCAATCTTTGGATGACGGTGTAAATCTTAATCCTGTATCCGGTTTGTCTAATCAATTCGGCGGTGTATATAACAAATCTGCCGGTAATGTAATTCAGTTTAACGAATAAAATACAAATAATTAATAGGAGTCATCAATAAATGTTTAATGACAAGCAAAAAAAATCAGAAAGAAAGTTCCCGCTTTTGGGTGTGGGTGCCGCAACCATTGCACTTGCTGTAACTTTTTCTGTTGCAACAATAGCACAGGCACAAATTCAGGCTTCAATCAGCAAGCCGGTGCTCAGAACCGAGTATAAAAGTTCCGGCAATATTAATCTGGACGGGGCTGTTAACTTGAATAACGGCAACAGAAGAATCAGCGTATCATTAAGAGATTCCGATTTAAAACAAGCGTTGAGAATGATTGCTGATAAGGCAGGACTAAATATTATATTTCATAGTTCAGTAAGCGGTAATATTACGCTTGATTTGGTTAATGTTACTTTAAATGATGCATTTAAAATGATAATGCAGGCAAGCGATCTATCTTTCTTTATTGACAAGGGTACATTAATTGTTATGACGAAAGATGCTAGCTTGAAGTCTGATATCGGCAAACAAAATATGATGACAATTCAAGTTAAATATACTGATGCCGCAAAGGTAGCTGACTTTTTAAACAGCAATGTCTTTTCAACTAACAGGCCGGGCTTGTCAAATAACAAAATAGTTGTAACAAATCCTGTTACAAATGAGCTTATTATATTCGGTACAAAAAATGACTATTTAATGGCTCAAAAAGTTGTATCAAAAATTGATGTTGAACCAAAGACGGTTTCATACAGAGTTAACCACACCACACCAAAAGAAATGGCTACTTTGATTTGTCAGTCTTTATTCCCTACTGCAAAACAGGGCTCTGGCTCCGGCAATTCGGGAGACAGTGATTCTCAAGGCGGAGATGACAGCAGCGACAGCTCCTCGTCTTCAGGTTCGTCTACAGGCGGTGCTGCTTCACTAGGCGGCGGTTCATCTTCGGGTAGCTCATCTTCCGGCAGCAGTTCATCTTCTGACAGCAGCGGTGGAAACTCTTCAGGTGACGGCGACACAATATCACTGGGTGAAGGAAAAGTTGCATGTACTATCAAAGGCAGTGCAACTGCTAATACTCTAAAATCATTGGACAGCTCATCTTTGACTGTTATGTATTTCCCTCAGAAAGGTACTATTAACATAACAGGCGGATCAGAAGCTCAGGCCGAGATGGTTAAGAATTTTATAAAAGCTAACGATGTAAAACAACCTCAGGCTTTTGTCGAAGTACAAATTGTAGAATTATCAGAACAGGGCTCAAAGCAATTTGAAAACTCATGGACATTGTTGACGCCGTTTTTCTCAGGTCAGTTTGACGGTAAGAATGGTTTGCGTCCGTTTGATAATACGCAGATGTTCTTTATGGGTTCTCCGTATACTGTTACTACACAATCACAATCAAGTTCCGGCAGCGGTGACAGCGGAGATTCCGGTCCAAAAACTGTCAGATATTACAGATATCACGGCAAAAAGACTCTTGCATGGTCAATTAACTATTTAATTGAAAGCGGTAAGGGCAGAATCCTTGCTAATCCGAAACTCATGGTTACAAACGGCAAAAAATCCCTTATTAACCTGACATCAGACTATATTAAATCAACTGATGAAGAAATTATGACATCAGGACTGGGCACGGGTGTTGCAGGTGTGTCAAGAACATATGAAATCGGTGAAGACAATGGTATTTCTGTAGAACTGACACCGTTTATCAGTCCTGACGGATATGTAACTATGAACCTTAAACCTGAATATGCAACTATTCAACCAAACGGTGAGATAATGAGTACGGGTAATGGTGGTGGACAGATTATTGCTGCAACACTGTTACAAAGAAGAAATCTTGATTTGTCTAATATAAGAATCAAAGACGGTGAAACTCTTGTACTTGGCGGTTTAATTCAGGAAAGAGAATCCAAAAATATTTCTAAATTGCCTTTCCTCGGTGATTTGCCGTTAATAGGTTCAATTTTCAGAAGTACCACTACATCTAATGAAAAGAGTGAGCTTGTAATAATGATTACACCTCATATTATTAAAGATACTGAAGATGTAGCTTCTTCAGACACTGAAAATCTGTAAAGCAACTATTTCCTGCTGCAAGTGTTTTGTTTGCAGCAGGAAATTTATAAATAATTATGAACACAGAAACTGTAAATAAAATTAAAAATAATATAAATTCTAAATTTGCTTCGGTTTTTACAAAAGATGATTTATCGGCAAATAATTTTATACCGATAAATAAACAGGCCGGGTTTTTCTTTATTGCAATAAAAGAGGGTGCTAATAAGTCTGATATTTCAAAATTTATAGCGACAAAGGATTCAGATACTCTAAAGTTTATTTCTTTGAATGAAGAAAGCTTTAATGCTCTGTTGGATTATTATATTTCCGAATTTTATGCTGAAGACGATAAAGATGCGGCTGCTATTGATTCCGTACAGCAGGTTGAACAGAATCACGAAACTGAAAATGCAGAAAATAATAAAGAGGAGTCTGCACCTGTTCAAAACATAATCCATGATGCGCCCAAAAAGAAAATTGGCGAAATACTTATAGAAAGCGGTGAACTAACAGAAGATCAGCTGGTTGAGGCTCTTAAACAAAGCAAAAAAACAGGTACTCCAATTGGCTCTATGCTGGTTTCAATGGGCTTTATTACTGTAGACCAGCTTAAAGATGCACTGTCTGCACAGCAGGGCTTCCAGCATGTTACGGCTCAGCAGCTTAATATTTCTGAAGGAACTATCAAAATTTTACCCGAAGACTTTATTAAAGAAAATAAAGTCGTTCCTTTATATTCTGACGGAAAAATTCTTGATGTTGGTATGGTTAATCCTAACAATAAAAAAGCATTAAATGAAATTGTTTACCTGACAGGTATGCGTCCGAGAGTGCTTTTGATGAGTTATATGGAATTTAAAAGCTGTATGACTAAGTACTTTGGACGTGCAAGAAAAGAAACAAAAGAAATTATCAGAAAAATTGAGCAAGAAGCCCTTGAGTTTGAAGTTGAAGAATCACTTTGGGAACAGGTAGAAAGAGAACTTGAGGATACTTCCGGTAATGTTGCAAACTTCGCAACTAAAATTATTACAGATGCGATTGATATGAAGGCTTCTGATATTCATATCGAGCCAAGATTAGATTGTTATACTGTTAGGTACAGAATCGACGGTATATTGAGACGTGTGCTAGATTTGCCGCAAAAAGTAGAATCTTCTTTGATTGCTCGTTTTAAAGTTCTTTCAAGAATGAATATAGCAGAGCACAGAAGGACACAAGACGGTACCTTTACTGTTAAATATAATGGAATTTCTTACGATTTCCGTATTAACACTTTGCCTGTTGCAGGTAAAGAGAAGATGGTTATCCGTATTTTGGCACCTGCTGCAAGTATTAAAACTGAGGACAAAGTTATTAAACTTGCAGGCGGTACGGAGGAAGATCTTGAGCGTATTAATAAGATGGTTGCAGCTCCTAACGGTATCATACTGGCAGTTGGTCCTACTGGTTCGGGTAAAACAACTACTCTTTATTCGGTATTAAAAAGTTTAAACAGTGAAAGCGTAAATATTACTACTCTGGAAGACCCTGTCGAAATTAAGATTGACGGATTGAACCAGTCACAGATAAATCCAAAGGCCGGTATCACTTTTGCAAGCTGTATGAGAGCTATATTAAGACAGGACCCCGATATCATACTTATCGGTGAGATTCGTGACTTTGAAACATTAGAAACAGCTATTGCAGCTGCATTGACAGGTCACCTTGTGCTGTCCACACTCCACACGAACTCCGCCGCTGCTACAATTACACGTTTGATTCAGATGGGCGCTGCGGATTATTTGATTTCTTCCACATTAACAGGCATTATTGCACAACGTCTTGTCAGACGTCTTTGTCCGAAATGCAAAGAGGCCTATCATGCATCTTTGGAAGAGGCAAAATTGGTCGTTGCAAATCCTGATGAACAGCAGGAATTTATGAAACGAACAATCTACAGACCAAAGGGCTGTTTCGATTGCAACAACGAAGGTTACAAAGGTCGTTTGGGCTGTTATGAGGTAATGTTAATAAATAAAGAAATCAAAAAAATGATTGCACATTCTGCCCATGATGTTGAGATTGAAGAAGCAGCTGTTGGTATGGGTATGAAAACATTGCAGACTTCATGTCTCGGGCACATTTTAAGAGGTGAGACAACAATCAGCGAATTTGTTCGTGTATTAGGTCCTGTTACTGAATAAGGTAAATAAGAAATGACGATATATAATTACATAGCATTAAGAAATCAATCAGAAATCGTTAACGGAAAAATAGAAGCCGAGGACGTAAAGGCAGCGCGTGAGGCAATACGTGCACTTGGTTTAATTCCTACAAAAGTTTTTGATGAAGGTAAAAAGGCAGCAGCTCCAAAAGTAAGATTGAGCCCGCTATCTTTGCAGGAATTGATAGATTTTACGGGAACATTTCGTACTCTTATTGGTACCGGTGTACCTATTATTGAGGGGTTGGTGTTTCTTGAAAAAGATGCTGTATCTTCACGTATCAGGCTGCTTGCAAGAGAAATAAGAAAACAGGTTATTGCAGGTGCAACTTTTGCTGATACGGTTGCCAAATATCAGGAAATATTCGGAAGTATATATGTAGGTTTGACAAAGGCCGGTGAAGATTCCGGTGAAATGGAAAAAACTCTTGATCGTTTGTCTGAACTTTTGAAAAAGCAGTCTGCCATCAGAGGAAGAGTAATAGGAACATTGATATATCCATGTTTTGTTATCTTATTGGCCATTGTGGTTGTTACGGTCATGCTTATGTTTGTATTTCCTGCATTTAAAGAAATGTTTGACCAATCAGGTGCAAAGCTTCCTATGGTTACTCAGATTTGTATCGATTTGGGCGAATTTTTAAAAGAATACTGGTATTTGACATTAATGGCACCGTTTTTAATAGGCGGATTGATATATACTGCTTTTAAAAATCCGGTTTCAAGAAGAATTTTGGATGATTTCTTCCTTAAAGTTCCGTTGATTGGTGATATGCTTAAGTATGCAAACTTCTCAAACTTTATTACCGTAATGTTTGTTGCTTATGAAGCAGGTATCCCGATTGTGGATTGTTTACATCTCGGTAACTTAACAATTGATAACAGAACAATTAAAGAAAGAATTACAGATGCGATAGGCAAAGTTCAACAGGGTATACACCTTTCTACGGCTTTGCGTTCGGCTAATATTATTCCTTCAATGGTTTTATTTATGATTGCAACCGGTGAGCAAACAGGTAAACTGGGCGAATTGCTCCATCAGAGTGTTATATTTTTGGATAAAAAACTCGATGATATTATTGACGCTTTGACAAAGATGATAGAACCTTTTATGCTTATAGTTATTGGTAGTATAGTAATGTTCCTTGCTTTGGCATTGTACCTGCCATTGTTCCAGTCTTATCAAATATCGTAGAAAACTTATATAAAGGATTTGTAAATGAATAATGAAGAATTTGAACATTTTGAAGTAGAAGAATTGGGCGATAATGATTTTACCAATGGTGTATGGTCAGAGCGTGTTCTTGTAATTACTCAGGATTATGAAATCAAGGGATCTGTTTTTATGCCTAAAATCGGGAAAAGAAGCCGTGTGCTTTCTGACATTTTAAACGGCAAAAAACGTTTCGTTGCTATAAAGGATTGTGAGGTTGCATACAGACAGCTGCCGAACAGACGTACTGAATTCCATGATTTTGTTCAATTGAATATAAATTCTATAATAATTTTAAGACCTACAACTGATGAAGAATAGCAGCGGTTTTTATACCCTATCTGAAATCGTATTATATTTTTACAAATAAAATGCTTGATTTCAGAGTTTGTCTATGGTGTAATAATTACACACTGAAATGGGGTGTCTGCTCAGTTACCCTGGAAAGCGAAGCTTTCGAAGTTAGATTACGCACGCCGTGCGCTCTAACACTGGGTTGAAAATTGAATATGTGGGCTGCTAGCTCAGGTGGCCTAAAAAGCGAAAAGCTTTTTGAAGTTAGATTACGCACGCCGTGCGCTCTAACACTGGGTTGAAAATTAAATATGTGGGCTGCTAGCTCAGGTGGTTAGAGCGCACGCCTGATAAGCGTGAGGTCGGTGGTTCGAGTCCACTGCGGCCCACCATTTATAAAAAGAGCCTTTAAGGCTCTTTTTTAATGTCTTATTACCTGTGTTAATAGGTTTCTGGGACATTGAGACGGGGAAAATTTAATAAAAAATCAAACAGACAGCACGATTGAGGCTGTTTTTTAGTATTGAGATGTACTGGTCATTTTGTCTTGGATTATTCGAGGTGTCGGAAAGTTCTCAGCTTCTCGACACCTTACGGGCTTGCTCGTCTAGCCTCGCATCGCCCTACCGAAAATCCGCTGCACTCATCTACTCAATTCTTGCACTCTTTTGCACTCTATTTGTAAATTAAAAAAAACACATTAGGCTAAAATCGGCTTTGTGTTTGAAGTTAAGTCCAGTGCAAGAAAGTGCAAAAAAGTGTAACTTTATTTTCGCTTGCAAATTGAGATACCCCATACTATCAATGAGATTTGGATATCATTTTTAATACCTTAATTTACTTATTTATAATTTCTACAGCTCTTACAGTTTTTCT
>CALVAR010000003.1 GCA_944325575.1 Candidatus Gastranaerophilales bacterium
TTTAATTTTCAATTTGGGACTCCGCGCAGCTTCGCTGCTTCCTCTCGTTCGAAATGACATTTAGTCATTTCTCTCTCAGCACAGTGTCCCGATATTTTTTACAATATTTAATTTTCAAACTATAAAATTATTTTAATACAAGCAAAAAAATTTTTCAGTATTTATTTTACAAATTTATTAATCTAAACACAAAAGCCCTGTCAAAAAAGACAGAACTTTTAAATTTTCATCCCCAAATATTCTTTTAACCCCATGGCTAGCAGCCAAAACCTTTTGAATCTAACTTTTCCATTCTTCCCAATAAAATTTAAATTTTAATTTTTAAACTTCCATGATTATCCCTAATCCCCGGAATCAGCCATCACCTCTTTCTTTCCCAAAATGGATCTCCAGTAAAATTATCATACATAGATAAAAATTTTGTATCAATAAACATTTTGTAAAATAAGTTTTACAATTGACCATGCCCCCCAATATAAAAGGATAAAAAATGTTTTTACAATCTTAATTAAGATTTATTAAAAATAAAAGCCGTGCCACTGCCTATCGACAAGCGAAAAAACAATTCATCTTTATATCTGTCTCCCTCTCAAAAATCTCTTACCCAAAAGTTGAATCTTAGTGCTGCTTCGTTCCCGATCTGACACGGTTCGATTGCTTTTGCCAAAAGAATTTGAGCAATCATAAACAAATATAAGAATCCTCACTCCATCACAAGCCTCACAGCAGGCTCTGCACCCCGCATAAGCGTTCGGGTCGAGAGATCCGCCAAGTCCCCGTGGAGCACGGCTATATTATCTTACATTAAAATACAACCTTAATCAATTATTTTGTCATATAAGAAAAATTGTATTTTGTATTTGCAAGTTTAACATTCGGATTTTCTATACGTCCTTTAAAAGAAAGTTCCTTGCCGGAAAAATCTTTTTCACGCAAAAGAATTAAGCCGGAATCATGAAGATTAATAGTTTCTTCAATATTTCCGTTGCTATCAATTTTTTTAATCTCATACGGGTTTGTAACTTTAAATCTTACGTTTTCGTCTAAAGCATCTTTATATATAGTACCTACTTTTAAACCTGCAGGCAAACCGCTCAAATCCAGTCTGTTTGTAGTTAAATCCTGCTTGCAACCGCCATTAAACGGATCAGCATGGATTACACAAATTGCATCGGTTTTGTCATTATATCTGTAGAATGCAACGGAATTTTTAGTAGGCGCACTTATAAAGACTGTTGCACCGTTAACAAGGGCAGAAGCAGCTTCTTTAGCTCTAATTTTAGTAATCGCGTTTACAGATTCATTAAACTTTTTAATAAATGAATAATTCGGGTCATTCAATCTTTCCCAGGGCAGCCTGTTTCTATTTTCCTGCTTTTCATTTTTAGCAAAAGTTTCCCACCCTGTCATACCGAGCTCATCGCCCGCATACATCGTAGGTGCTCCGGGTAAAGCATTCATAGCAAGCCACATTGTCCTGAAACGATTAAGAGCATCATTATTTGTCAGCATTTTTTCTAAAATTTCAGCTTTCATTTTTTCTATTTTAGGTTTATTTGCATCATCCGAAGCAAATTTTTCAAATTCCCGATTAGTTTCTATTGCTTGCTCTACGAGAGAATCAATATTAAAATCAAACGGTCTTATCCCAAAGTTTTCTTTGTCAAAATCTTTTTCTTTGCCGTTTACAAACACAGTGCCATCGCGCAATAGCTTAAGAGAAGCAATTAATGCATCTTTAAGAGGTTTATCCAGTTTATTAAATTCTGCACTGGAATTTAAACTGATAAGCATCAAGTGATGCATCAATTCAGGTTTTTTATCGGCATTTTCATCCAAGAAAGCACTCGGATCAAGAGAAAATACATGCAGCATTCTTGGTTTATCATGATTGCTTACAAATCTGTGTGCAAAATTCACATTACTTGCATATCCTGAATTCAAGAATTTTTGCAATTCTTTATAAACAACATCTTTGAAATTGTTCTCAGATTGTCCGTCACTATTTTTACCATACAGCTTTGGTAATAAAGAATAAAAATAGCTGTAATCAGAAACCGTTGAAAAACCTGTCCTTGGTGAAAACTTTATTTCATCTTCTTTCCAGTCTGTAAGCTCACCTATCGTATAAGATCTCGGATTGTATTCACGTACGCCTTTATTAAATTTATCCCAGAAAGAATAAATGTGTGCGATATTAGTATTATAATCAAGAGCACCGTCATCAACTGCCTCAAAATCACCAACATCCTTCGATGCATCTATTCTCCAATCCAAACCGGATTCAGTTTGTTCTATTATTAATTTTGCAACATTTATAGAATCGGAATTTACATCTTTTAATCTTGATGACAAATGATTTACAAATGCATCAATATCATCATCAGGAATATTATTCAATCCGTGTTTTATTTCTTCGAGCAAGCGATTTGCAACATCTTCAGGAGAAAGTTCATACTGCAGATTCAATGAATTGAAACTTACTTTTCTGAGATCAGCTACATTATAACTAAATATATTATTATTGTTATCTTTATCGTCTTTATAAACAGGTTTTATTTGTGGGGCAAGAGATGAAACGAGCAGGAATTTTGCAATATCGGGATATATAACTGAATAAATGTCTTTACCCTGTTCTGTCAATTCTCCGTTTTCTGATATTATGTTTATTCCAAGCTTTGCGGAAAGTTTAGACAGTATATTATCAGCCTGTTGAGTCATGTCATTTGCAATCAATTTATCAGACTTTTTATACAAATCTCTGTAGCGGTCAGGCATCATTTCATAATATTCATCACCCATTTTATAAAAATCATAACGTGACATGCCGACAGTATCTTCTGTCACAGCCATATTTTTAATATAAGGGTAAGTAAATACACCCAAAAGATCTACAGCAAACTCAGTGGCCTCAAACGGATATGACATAAGTCCGTCCGTAACGGATTCAGGCATCTTAGTTTTTGTAAGCTTATAATCTCTGCCGTCACCCCACGCATTTGTTGCAAGAATATTATCAAGAGAAGAAAGATTATCCGCATCTTTTTCCAAAATCGCTTTGGCACTTGCAGGTAAGCTGCCCTCATCTATTAAAGCTTTCACTGCTTCTTGATAAGACAAAACTTTGTTCTCTTTTTCATGACGTTTATTTTCTATTGCTCTTGCCGTATATTCGACAAGGGTTCTCGCTACTTCGCTTGTCCAGAATTTTCCGACCTGTACGGTATCATCCTGCACCTGATATTGTGCAGCAAATTTTTGTTTATATTTATCTTGAGACAGCCCATCTTCCAAAAGTTTTTCCGGAGTAATAAATCTCTTTTTAGAAATATCACTGTTACCCACCCAGAGAGATATACCGCCGTCTTTATTTGATTCAACAAATTCAAAATTTCTCCACTTTGTCAAAAGATTTTTGAATTCAACACTGCTATCAATTTTATGCGCTTCTTTATATTTTTTGTAATTATCTTCAACTTCTCTAAGTGTCACTCTATGATAATAAGGCTGAACAGAATCTCTGTACCCTGCAATTTCAAAATTGTTATCAGTTTCTTTTTTGGCATATACAGAAAATACTTCATCATTATTCATCTGATCTTCCGAAGCCAGCCTGTCGTCAAAAAGCTGTACAAAAGTCGGCTTAGTCGGATCTACTTTATTGTCTATAATCTTTTTCTCAATATAATTACCTTCCGGAGTTTTTTCAAAAATTATTTTGTAAGGAGCATTAACCAGTTTTAGGTGTATATGCTCATCAATGTTAATATTTTTAGACAAGACGCCAAACCTTGTCGGTAAGTTTTCCAAATCTTTTGTTTCAAACAAATCAACGCACGGACTCTGTGCTCCCCAGTAGGCAATATCAGAGATATGCATTCCGGGAACGCCTTCATTTACAAAAGCACCATCTGCAATCCATCTCATGTCATTTTTGTACAAATCAATCATGAGCTTTTTAAAATCTGAAATATCACCCAGTTCATCAGTAATTTGATACGGATCAATTGTCCAATACCCGTGGCTTGAATGATCCATGCCAAAAACCGGAGTACCTAATACAGAAGTAATACCTGTATCTTTCAGATAAGGAATCTTATCTTTTATAGTATTTAAAGTACCGCCCAAACGGTTAAAGTGATTTCTCTTTGCTTTTAAATCAATATTAGATTTATTTTCTTCATCCTTAACAACATTAAATGAATCGGGAACAAGGTGTTCTATTACACGTGGTTTAATTGAATTCGCCGTCCATACAGGCGTAGCTATAGTAAACGTCCCTTCTTCATTCCCGATACCGTTATTAAAGCCTTTTGAATACTCATCATAAACACATTTATCCTGTCCTGGGAACTTAAATTTGTATCCAATTACAGCACCGTCTTGTAAATTTAAATCATCGGCATATAATGTATAAGAAGGTAAATCGCTGCCTGTTAGTTCTCTTTCTATAGCTTTAAATGTTTTTTTTCCGTCTATATACTGTGATGGTGTGGTAAATTCATGGTTTCCGTTATCTACCATGCGTGTCAGTATAACTTTTGTACCCTGAGGTGCATTTGGCCAAAAGAATTTATAAACATTATTTCCATGCGAATCTTTAGTCAATATATGACCTGAAAAACTCGGATTTGATTTTTTCCTGTTAATAGGTTTAGAAGAATTTGAATTAACGTTAAAATTTACAAATCTTGTATACACAATATCAACCTCACATCACACACTGACTATAAATATTAAGACTGAAAACAAAAAAATTTGCTAATCATGCCCAAATTTTTAATAAGATTGTTACAATAACTTAAAATAATATAAAGAACTAAAACAGCCCTTTTCTGGCAAGAATTACGGCAATAATACCGGCAAGCACCAAAGAGAATAAAAGGATACCTAAAAAGGCATAATGACCTCCTGCCATAGGAACCTCCACGTTCATCCCCCAAAAACTTGCAACCATTGTAGGTATGGCAAGAATAATTGTCACAGATGTCAAAAATTTCATTACTATGTTCAAATTGTTTGAAATAATAGAAGCAAAAGCATCCATCATACTTTCCAAAATGTTTCGGTGCATCTCTACCATTTCAACAGCCTGTTTATTTTCAATTATGACATCTTCCATAAGGTCTTCTATTTCTTCATTGTAATTCATAAAGGTAGAAAAACTGCTTATTTTCTTGTATCTGCTTAACTTTTCAAGAACCCTGCCATTATCTTTTAATGCTGTAGTAAAGTATACCAGAGATTTTTGCACATCTAAAAGCTGAAACAGAGCCTTATTTTTCATTGTTCTTTTTAAATCAACTTCGATTTTATCAGTATGACGATTAATGTGTTCCAAATATCTTAAATAAAATTTCGTTGATCTGAATAAAATCTGAAACAAAAATCTTGTCCTGTCAGCCGTATCAAACAACTTTGTAGTATCCTGATTAAAAAACGATATAATTCTGTTTTCTTTTAAAGATACGGTTACAATATTGTCAGGTGTCATAATAACACCGAGAGGCAATGTATCAAAGCTGTTTTCATCCTCCATCATAGGGATATTCGTGATTATAAGCAGCTTGTCATCATCCAGCTCAATACGTGAACGCTCTTCAGAGTCCAATGAGTCTCTTAAAAAATCAGCATCAATATTTAACGCATTAGCAACCTGTTTAATCTCATCAGCAGTCGGCTTTATAAGATTAAACCAAGACCCATGTTCAAATTCATTTATAGAAAATTCTTTTAAGGTTTTATCTTCCTGTGTTTTTAAAATTTGAAGCATGGTAACCCGCCAATCGCATATAAATCTTCTACCCAAATATTATACAACAAGCATAAAAAATTATATATCCCTTGAAGCGAGATATTCATTCATCTTGTCATAATCAAATTCATTTTCCCAGCGTGCAATAAAAATTGTAGCAATACAGTTGCCGACAAGATTCACGGTAGTTCTGCCCATATCAAGTATCTGATCAATACCCATAAGGATTGCCACACCAATAAGAGGATAATTCAAACTGGATAATGTACCGGCAAGAACAACAAGAGCAGCTCTCGGTACACCGGCAACACCTTTTGATGTAAACATAAGAGCAAGCATTATAATAACCTGATGTTGAAAAGACAAATCAATACCTACAAGCTGCGTTGCAAACAAAACAGCCATCGAAAGATAAAGAGTACTTCCGTCAAGATTGAATGTATATCCTGTAGGCATAACAAAACCAACAATGTTTTTAGGTACACCGAATCTTTCCATCTGCTCCATTGCCTTAGGCAGAGCCGCTTCCGAACTGGCGGTAGAAAATGCCAGCAAAGCAGGATCCTTTAATGTCTTGATTAATCCGATTATAGGTATTTTTACAATTTTACATACAAGAACGATAATAAACAGCAAAAATACAAACAAAGCAAAATACAATGAAAATACAATTTTTACATAATTTTTGAGAATTGCAATTCCGCTACCGCCTATCGTACTTGCAATTGCAGCAAATACGCCGACAGGAGCAAACCACATTACATACTCCGTGAATTTAAACATAATCTCTGAAAGAGAATTTAAAAGATCCATCATAGGCTTTGCTTTATGTCCGACAGCACATATTGCCAGAGCAAAAAACAAGCTAAAAACAACAATTTGAAGAAGATTACCCTCTGCCATTGATTTAACAATACTCGACGGAAAAATATCTACAACAAGCTGTCTTAAAGAAGTATGATATGAGCCATGGCTCATTGCAGTAACAGTGTCCATATACGAGGAAGAGACGGAAGAAACATTATCCAAACCTGCACCGGGTTGGGTAAAATGACCTATTCCAAGCCCTATGAGCAATGCTGCAATTGTAACTACTTCAAAATAAACAATTGTTTTGAATCCTATTTTACCGAGACTCTTTATGTCTCCATGTCCGGCAATACCTATAACAAGAGTAGCAAACAATAATGGTGCAATAATCATTTTCACCATATTTAAAAACATCATTGCCAGAGGAGAAAGTTTAACCGCAAAAGAAGGGAAAAGTATCCCGACAACAATCCCTAATATCAACGAAATCAATATATATCTGGTCAATTTAATGTTCTGCAATAAATTGTCCTCTCACATAATTACCCGGATAAATATATTATAAAATAAAAATAGCAAACCCAAAATCAAAATACAGAAATAAATTTTTTGATTTTGGCAATCATACAACTAGTTTGCAGGAGGCGCAGACAATTTGTCCAATCTTTCAGATTCATCAAGAAAATCATTATTAATTTCTTCATATGTCGTATTTTGTGCATCCGACATACCAGAAGAATGTTTTACATCCTCACCTAGAGACTGAAGCTGCTGATTATCTATTTCTCTTATAATTTTAATTTGCTCATTTCTTCTTCTTTGCTGTTCTGTTTTACCCATTTTAATAAACGTATTTTGATAGTGGTCCAGAGTCTTATACTGATTTCTTTGTACAACTATTTCAACACGTCTGTTTTTAGCAAGAGAAGCAGAATCTTTGCCGGTATCAATCGGTCTTGTATCAGCATAACCTACAGCAGACATAAGATCTGGCAAAATTTTAAATCTGTCAATTAAGTATCTTACAATAGATGAAGCTCTTGCAGATGAAAGCTCCCAGTTGGAAGGATATTTTCCGCCTGAAATAGGTACACTGTCAGTATGCCCCTCAACCTTGATAGAATGCATAGCAAACTTTTGAACAATTAATTTGCCTATAGTATCAAGAATCTTTTGAGAACCTTTGGGCAATTCTGCAGAACCCGACGGGAATAAAATACCCTTATCAGTAATTGTGATAACAAGACCTCTATCATCAATTGTTGCGCTTACACCGTTCAATTCACCAGATTTTGCAAGATCTTCTATATCCTTTTTTATCTGGTCATAAGATTCCTTTTCATATCTCTGGCTAATATATTCCATCATCAAAGAATCAATCATAGAATTTGCAGAACTAGCATCCAGCACAGATTCACCGGAAGACATTACTCCGCTGCCGCCATCCAGTATTGATTGTACAGAAAATGCTTTTTTTAAAGATTCTTCAATTTTTTTAAACTCATTAACATTAGCTTGCGAAAGTCCATAAAGGACAACAAAAGTAGCAAAAATAAGCGTCATAAAGTCCGAATAAGAGACAAGCCAACGCTCTAAATTTTCATGTTCTTCTGGTTTCTTTTTTCTTGCCATTTTATACAGCTTCTTCTTTCATATGACTGTCAAGAATGTATGCCTGCAATTTTCTCTCAATCAAAGCAGGGCTTTCTCCAGCCTGAATTGCGAGAATACCTTCTATTATCATTTCTTTCTTTAAGAATACTTTTTTATACTTAAATTTTAATTTTGTTGAAAAAGGAATAAAAATGAGGTTCGCAGCACCAACACCATAAACCGTGGCAACAAAGGCTACAGCAATACCTGCACCCAATTTTGAAGGATCAGATAAATTCTGCATTACCTGAATCAACCCCAGAACAGCACCGATAATACCGATTGTTGGTGAAAAACCGCCGGCTGATTCCCAAACTTTTGCACCTCCGTTAACTTTCTCTTCCAAAAGCATAACCTGCGTTTCCATCATTTGTCTAACTAAAGCCGGATCAGTGCCGTCTGCTACAGCTTCCAACCCCATCACCATAAGAGAATCCGAGGCGGTTCTTGCTTCTTTTTCAAGAGATATTGCTCCCTCTCTTCTGGCTTTTGTTGCAAATTTTATAATCTCAGCAATCAAATCATCAAAATTGACATTTTCTCCCATAAAAACATCTTTTAAAAGGACAAGTGCATTTTTAAGTTCTACAGCAGAAAAGCTTAAAATTATCGCACCCATTGTACCGCCGAATACAATAAAAGCCGCTGTTATCTGCAAAAGCTGTCCGACATTACCGCCTTCTAATGCCTGCCCGATTAAAATACATACTATCCCGAAGAATACGCCCACTAAAGAGGTAAAATCCATACTAATCTAATCTCCAAATATACAATTATTATTTATAATTAAATAATAATTTGCGGATTTTGAAATCATTTATTTAGATTAGGATTATTTAATTTTTGATTTTGCAGAAATTGTAACGGGAGGCGCCTGCAGGTAAAGGGGTTTTAATTTACCCCACAAATAATCTTCATCAGAAGCATTGCTGATTTTATCATACACAATTTTATTTAAATACTGACCAAGATCGGCATTGACTTCTGTATAAACCACAGACTCAACACCGAAAGAATTTAAAAAAGCAGATGAAGTCTCATCAGCAATTACAAAAGTATCTTTAAAATCAAACGATTTTAATTCATCGGCATTTGTAAGTTTAGGCGAAGAAAGCTCCTTATTTCTCACATATAAAGCCGTATAAAATTGATTTTTTCTTGCATCAAGAACAACTGCTGTTTTTGAGCCGGATGTATTTATATGAGAAAGAATTTCTAATGAGCTAACACCGACAAGAGGAATATTGAGCTGCTGCGCAAAGACTCTGGCAACGGTTACACATGCTCTTATTCCGGTAAAGCTGCCTGGACCGACATTTGTACCGATTACATTGATATCTTTCATCAGAATATTGTTATTTTTTAAAATATTTACTATAGTCGGAATTAAATATGCGGAATGATATTTTTCATCATGGTTTTCCACAATTATATCCGCAAGAATCTTCTCATTTTCTGACAGAGTAACATAAGTCTTGTCCAAACTTGTATCAAAAGTTAAAATTTTCAATTTTTTAATCCTTCCAAAAGCTTTTTATACGCCTCACCCTGAGCATAAAAATCAAATTTTCTTGAAGTATCATCCAAATATTCAATTTTGATTTCTATACGGTCAAGAGGCAATTCAATATCTGAAAATTCCGCCCACTCAACACATGTCAAAACACCGGGCTTTGAATATTCCAGCAGCTCATCCAAAATTGTTATAACACCTTCTTTTTCAAGCCTGTATAAATCAAAATGATAAACAGGCAAATCTCCTGACAAATACTCATTTATTATTACAAAACTCGGGCTTGTAACCTTTTCATTTACGTTAAGATGTTTAGCAACAAGCTTTGTAAAAGCTGTTTTTCCAGCGCCTATATCACCGTATAGACATACGAACGCCCCATTGCCTTTAATTGCATTTGCAAATTTTTCAGCAAGAATATTAGTCTCATCTAAACTGTTAACGGTTATTGAAAAAATCTTTTCCATAACAAAAGAATATCATGAATAGTTTCAAAAATATTGAAAAAATAATTTTCACCATTATATAAGTATTATGAAAAAAATAATAACAATACTTCTGCTATTTATCTTTGCATATCCGCTGCAATATGTCTGTGCCCAGAACCTTGTTCTTCAAGCAGGTGTATCAATGTCTGACAGAGTCCCGAAAGGATTCTTCGGCACATGGAAAATTAACTCAACATTAACCTACACAAACAACAAAGAAATATTTAATACAACAACAACCGATTTTTGGAACTTATCAAAAGTCAATGACGTCATAACATTATCAAATCCTTTTTCCGGTGCAACAGCATCGGTAACTGTTGAGGATGTAAAAGATAATCAGATAACATTTACACATACGACAGAACATAAAAATGCCAAAATGACAGAGACACCTACTTTGACACTGAATGGTGAAAATTTTTATGGAACTGATAAAATAGTTATAGAAAAATTTAAAGATGGTAAAAAGATAAGTACAGATATTGTTGTCTATAAAATACAGGCGCACAAAATATCCGGAAATGATGCATCCATCTTTATGAGCGGAAGATAAAAAATCAGAGAGAGTAAAAGATGAGCGAGAAACAGAAACTTGAATACGATGTACTAATACTGGGCGGCGGTCCAGCAGGGCTTTCTGCCGCAATATATGCTGCCAGAGGCAATGCAAAAACAGCTGTTATTGATATTTCTATGTTCGGAGGACAGCCTTCAAATTATCTTGAACTTGAGAACTATCCTGCACTTGGAAAAATCGGCGGATATGACATGATGGAAAAATTTGAAGAACATGCCGATATGTTTGAAATAGACAAATATCCTATGCAGGAAATAGAAAAAATTGATCTTATCTCACAGCCCAAAATTATAGAAACAAAAGATACAATCTTTGAATCAAAAACAGTAATTATTGCAACCGGCGCACAGGCAAAGAAACTTGGCATCCCCGGAGAAAAAGAATACATCGGAAGAGGTGTAAGCTACTGCGCTGTTTGTGACGGAGCCTTTTACAGAGACAAAACAGTTGCTGTTGTCGGCGGCGGCAATGCTGCAGTAGAAGAAGGATGCTATCTTACAAAATTTGCAAAAAAAGTATACATTATCCACAGAAGAGACCAATTAAGAGCCGACAAAATTGTTCAGGAACGTGCATTTAAAAACGAAAAAGTAGAGTTTATATATGACACAATACCTCTTGAAGTAAAAGGCGGAGATTGTGTAGAAAAAATCGTACTTAAAAACGTTAAAACAGACAAAACATTCGAGCTTGATACAGATGGTGTGTTTCCATACATAGGATTTACTCCGAATATAGAACATATAAATGCACAGCTGCAGCAAAATGAAGCAGGATTTATAGTAACAAATGACAGAATGGAAACCTCAATAGCCGGTGTTTATGCGATAGGAGATGTAAGAACAACACCGTTAAGACAGGTAATAACAGCAGCAGCTGACGGTGCGGTAGCAGGTTGTTATGCAGTAAAATATCTGGAAGAAATTGCAGAAAAAACAGCTGTATAAAATCAAGGATAAATAAAAGCAAAAGGCTTTGCAAATTGCAAAGCCTTTTGCTTTATAAATTGAATATTTTTATATAACAAACTTACCGTCTTTATAAATAAGTACATCATCTGCATATATTTCAGAGCCGTTTTTCATATTTTTTATCAAATCCCAGTGCAGACCGGACTGATTTTTGCCGCCGGCCTCAGGATAAGAAGCACCCAACGCCATATGTATAGCTCCGCCTATTTTTTCATCGAATAAAATATTCCCTGTGATTTCCTGTATCATGTTATTTGTACCTATAGCAATCTCGCCCACAAATCTTGAGCCTTCGTCCATATTAATCATGTTCAGGAAATATTCCTCGCCCTTTTCCGCACTTGCTTCAACGACTTTACCGTTTTCAAGACGCAATCTTACTTTATGGGATTCATTTCCTCTGTAAATTTGAGGAAAATCAAAGTATATTGTACCATTTGCACTGTCTTCAACAGGTGATGTATAAATTTCACCGTCAGGGAAATTGCATTGTCCCGAACAGTTGAGCCATTTTCTGCCGGTTGTGTCAAAAGTGATATCAGTCTCTTCACCTATAATATGGAGTTTTGTTGTTTTATTAAGATAATCAGCCAGTCTTTGCTGTTCTCTGTCAATTTCCTGCCACTTTTCAACAGGATTATCAAGATTCAAATAGCAGGCATTAATCAAAAATTCCGTATACTCATCAAGAGACATTTTCGCTTCCTGAGCAAGAGCGTTTGTCGGGAAATCCGCAATAACCCATCTTAAAGAACCTTCAGCAGAGCGTTTCAGCATTTTATTAGACAATTCTCTTGTTGCGGCAGAGCGTTGTGCCATTTTTTTAGAATCAGCTTTTGCCATAGATTTTGTATTTACAGGCGCACCAATAGAAATCATAACATCTGCTTTGTCATACTCTACCTCTGTCATAGGATCAATATATGCAAGCTGCTCATCAGAAGCATATTTAATAAAAGTTTCTCCCAGACCTTCTAATGAGGTTTTTACAATAGGATTAGCTCCTTTTAACAGTACCTGTTTATAAATTTCTTTAACCAGAGGCTGTGCCTCAGGGCTTGTTGCTCTGATTATAACAAGATCACCTTTTTTTACTTTTGTTGAATAATCAACAAGAACACCTGCGTATTTTTCCCACAATTTATTCATATAAAAGTCCTCAATATATTCTATCCGAATCAATAATACACTTTTGCAGCTAAATAAACAATACAGCAGCCGTATAATAGCTGCTGTATCGATTTATAAGAAATTTTTAAATTTACTAACACATAGTGTTTTCTGCTTTTCTTAGAGTTATACCTCTCTTTGACTCACGTATGAATTGAACGAATTTTTTGACATATTCATCCTGTGGAACTTCCTGTTCAATTACATCACAAGCCTTTGATATAAGATATTTTTCTGATTTAAGAATTTTCAAGGCTTCTTTGAGATGATCTCTGACGTCTTGAGGTATTCCTCTTCTTTTTAGTCCTATAGCGTTAATTCCATGAGGAATCGGGGGTCTGCCTTCACCTTTTACATAAGGGAGACAGTCCATTCTTGCAGCGGAAAAACCGCTTATTATACACATTTCACCGATTCTGACATTCTGGTGAAATACGCTCATACCGCCCAGAAAAGCACCGCGTCCGACATGACAGTGACCGCCCAAAGTAGCAAGATTAGCCATAATAACTTCGTCTTCCAAAACGCAATTATGCGCAACATGGGTCGAGGTCATAAGCATACATCTGTCGCCCACAATAGTTGCATCGCCTTCAGTAGCAGCTCTGTTTACCGTTGCATATTCTTTGATAATGCAGTTTTTGCCGATTATAGATTTTGTGGGTTCATTTTTATAGCCCAAATCCTGCGGAGCAGTACCTATACTTGCAAAAGGAGAAATTAAAGTTCCGTCTCCGATTTCACAATACTCCAGATATGCATTTGGCATAATTGTTACATTATCACCGATTTTTACTCCGTTACCGATTATGGCATTTGCACCAATAGTAACATTTTTTCCGATAATTGCGTCATCAGCTATTATCGCTCTGTTATCAATCATTCATTTATCTCCTATACAACAGAAAATATCATATCAGCAGACATAGCAAGCTGACCGTCTACCATAGCTTTGCCCTGTGCCTTAATAATCGGTCCTTTAACTTTAACAAGTTCAACTTCCATATCAAGTCTGTCACCGGGACGAACTATTTTTTTAAATCTGCAGTTATCTATACCTGCATAAACAACAAGTTTACCATTATACTCTTCCATTGTCATCAATATGCCGGCACCGAGCTGCGCAAGAGCTTCTGCCTGAAGTACCCCCGGCATAATAGGATTTCCCGGGAAATGTCCCTGGAAGAACGGTTCATTAAAAGTCAGATTTTTATATCCTTTTGAATATTTACCGGGAACACACTCTGTTATTCTGTCCACAAGTAAAAACGGATAGCGGTGAGGTATCATGCTCATGATTTCCATCACATCAAACTTCAAAGTTTGTTCTGTAGTATTTTGTTCAGTCATTTATAACTCCTCTTCAAATCTATTACTAATTTTCTTTATTTATTTTATCTTTTAAAATTTTTGCCACTTTAACATGTACTGCATGACCGGCTTCTTTAACAATAACCTCTGCTTTTAAATCAAGAGGATTAAATCCGGTAAGGTAAAAATCACCGATTAAATCTAGTATCTTATGTTTCACAGGTTCAAAATCGCTCTTAAGCTCTGTAGTATAGCCTGTATCAGTCATACCGACAGTATTTTCCATGCTGACACCTCTTGCATAGCCGGCAGCCTGAAGCATTTCCAGTTCTTTTAAATAGCCGAATGTACGGGCCTCGATAATTTCATTCATTTTATCTTTATCAAGAGAAACCCATCTGTGATTCAGCTCCGGATGATTAAAATTAACGCTGTAAGTAACCTTAAATTCATCAGACGGCAGAACAATCAAGTGAGTTTTACCGTTAATATATGTAACAGGCTCGCTTAAAACATAACTTTCTCGTGAAGTATTGCCGGCCTGTTTGAATATTTCCACCCATTCTGCAGAACCGCCGCCTAATATAGGCATTTCAAAATGTGTAAGATAAACATCTATTGCTTCTATATGACATATGGCGCATGCAGCCATAAAATGCTCGATAAGCATTACCTTAATTTTATCATTTCCGATTACTGTACAGTGCTCTGTAGAAACAACATTATCAACATTAGCCTCAACAACAGCATCACCGACATGGAAACGTATTCCCTTTACATCGGAAGGAACCAGTCTGGCTGTTGATTCAATACCAGTCATCAAGCCTTTTGAGGTAACACTTGTTTCTTTTGCAATTGTATTAAAAGCCGTTGCGTTCATTATTTTTCTCCCTGTTCAAATGATTCAAGCAAATGCTCGTATTTTTTGAATTTTGCAACAGCCTCTTCTGCCGACTTGAGCATTTTTAGCTGTTTAATAAAGTCTTTTCTCGGAACTGCAGGTGCACCGATAATAATAGATTTGTCAGGGAATGACTTTGTAACACCGGCCTGGGCCATGATAATAGAATCAGATCCGATCTCGAGGTGGTCAGCGAGACCTGCCTGACCTGCAATAACAACTCTGTCACCGATTTTGCAGCTGCCTGCAAGACCTACCTGCGATACTATCATACAAGCACCGCCAACTTTACAGTTGTGACCGATTTGCACCAGGTTATCAATTTTTGTTTGAGGTCCGATAAATGTATTTTCTATTGTACCTCTGTCTATACAAGTATTAGCGCCGATTTCTACATCATCGCTGATTACAACACCGCCGATAGAAGGTATTTTATAAACTTTTTGCTTTGTATTGGCTTCTTTAACAGCACCTTCTTTTCTTGCCTGCTCGATTACATCTGGATTTTCTGTAACAAAACTGAAACCGTCAGCACCAATACTAACTCCGTGCTGCAATATAACTCTGTTACCTATATGAGAACAGTCACCGATATTTACACCGGGGTGGAACAAACAATTTTCACCGACTGTACAATTTTTACCTATATAAATATTGGCAAGAAGCTTTGTATTATTACCTATTACAGTATTTCTGGAAATTACTACATTTGGTCCTATTGAAACATTTTCGCCGATTTTTGCATCCGGATGAATCACTGCACTGGGATGAATACCGATTGGTGCATCAGGAGCATCGTAAAAAAGATGAAGCAATTTCATCATAGCCAGTCTCGGTCTTTCCACCTCTATAGTAGATATGTGTTCAAAATTAACACCAAGAGGTACAAGTGCAACTTTTGCTTTAGTTTTTGCAAGATTTTCTATTTCTTCCTCTGACAAAGCCAGAGCAAGAGAATTTTCATCAGACAGCAAAGGCGGTCTCAGCTTATCTATTGAAGCATCTGAAACCTTTGTAAGAATACCGCCGACTATTTCCGAAATTTCCTCTACTTTATAAGTTCTCATCTTTTACTTCTCACTCCTTAAATGTATTGTCTTATTTTAATACTATCACAGCCAAATTTCAAATTTTCATATAGTCAACCGCCCCCGACAACTTATTGAGCGGGTGCAATAAACAAGTACTATATTGTACATATAACAGGGGCACCCGCAACAAGTGCATGGGGTCACTTCAGTAAAATGCTGGACTCGGCGTCACTCGCACTCCGTGTACAACATCTGCAAGCGAGGTCCCACTCAGACAATTATTTATAAATATTTAATATAGAGATTATTGTAAACAATTTGTAACAAAATAAAAGTATATACGCAATTTTTTAAAAGTATATACCTTTATATATATAGAAGATATATTAAAGGAGAAACAAGATGGCAATTAACCCGGCAGGAGATGCTCAAAATAACAGAGGCGGCAATGGTCAATTCAGACCTCTTTTGAGAAAAGCCCAGCAGGAAAACAGACTGCAAGCTAATCTTGCTATCCTCGATAAAAAAGATATAAGAATGAGATTTAAAAATTCAAGAGACCCGCTTTATATCGCTTTTGATTATATCGACAAAAGACCTGTTCAAGAGCTGGCAAAAGAATTTATCAAAGACTCATTATTTGATATTGTAAACTTCATCGCAGGCGGAAAATAATAAAAAACCTCTTTTTAAAAGAGGTTTTTTTATGACTATTTACTCGATTAACTAATGTTAAAGATTAGTCATAATAATCATTTATTGTAAAATATAAGTATGCTGAAAAAAATAATACTTATATTTTTTATATTCATAATCAATATGTTCAGCCTTGCAAAAGCCGATGAAATACTCAAAATTAATGCAATTAATTTTGATAATTCGGACAATATTATTTTTCTCACATCGACAACAAAGGTCATGTATATAAATGTAAAATCAATGAAACTGTCAAACCCTGACAGAATATCTTTTGACATTGATAATGCTATTTTAACAACGCCGAATTCAAGCTGGACGTTTAAAAACAGTGTTATAAAGCAGGTAAAGCTGTCACAGTTTACAACAAACCCAAATGTCGTAAGAATGGTAATAACTTACAACAAAAACTTTAACGTAAACAAACTAAAGCTGTACAGGATTGATAATAACCTTGTCTTTGTCTATGACAAAAAGCTTTTTCCTCAGAATAATCTCCGTTCAATTTATAACGATGAAAAATCATCGGTTAATTACTATGAATACACACAAATAACAGAAGATGAAAAAAAATCCGACACAAAAGAGCAAAGCTCAAATTTGGTAAAATCTCCGGAAGCAATAGAAATACAAAAAGCATTTAACGCAAAAGGGCAGCTGGTAAGGCAGCAGCAGCCGGAGATAAATATATCAAACCAAAAATCTGAAAAATTAAAATCAAACTTTCACGTAAACAGAATTGATGTAAAAAGAGGGAATGCTCTAATACGAGGTATAGGCTCAATATCAGTGGAAAGTCCTTTTATCGTTACAAATCCGACAAGATTTGTATTTGATATGCCAAATACCTATGTAGCACCGGAAATAAGAAATAAAGAGTATGTGCTCTCCGAAAAAGAAACAATAAAAATAGGACAGTTTGAACCGACAAAAGCCAGAGTTGTGGTAACAAGCGAAGATGCTGAGAAATTCCGTCCGATATACTCTTATGACTCACAGAGTATATTTCTTGCGCACGATGAACGGCTTTTGGGGATGAAACTTTTTGACAAAACATCCGCTATCTACACTTACTCCGCAAAAAAAATTGATAATACAAAAGATGTGCTCCAATTTGTTTTTACGGAACCTGTTGTGCATTCAATAAAGAAATTCTCAAACAGAGTAGAGCTAAACCTTTATAACTCATCAGGCTTTAATCATGATGCATACAAAAAGAATTTAAATTCGGAAGTCCTTTCAAAGCTGCGTACAGAGCAGCTGAGTCCTTCCGGCATAAAAGTTATAATACCCATAAAAAAGACAACTGAACTGAATTATCAGGAGAGTTTTGATAACAAACAATTAAAACTAACTGTATACACACCTAAAGAAGAAGAAATTAACCAATCAAAGCCTTCTCCTGCTGTTATTACAAGGAACCCTAATGTAAAAACAATTGTTATAGATGCAGGACATGGAGGTTCCGATGTAGGAGCAACAAGAGAAGGGTATTACGAAAAAGACATAACGCTTGATATTGCTCAAAGATTGGAAAAAATATTAAAGAAAAAAGGCTTTAATATATTAATGACAAGAGACAATGATGTATATGTTTCATTACAGGACAGAGTAAAATACACAGAAGACAATAAAGGCGACCTGTTTGTAAGCATACACGTAAACTCCAGCGTAACACCGGAAGGAAACGGACTGGAAACACACTATTACACTCCTCAGTCATACGATTTTGCGCAAATAGTCCACAAAGAGTTCGTTTCTGCAATAAATTCAAAGGACAGAGGATTGTTTAAGTCAAAATTTTATGTTATTAATCATACTACATGCCCGTCAATTCTTGTAGAAACGGGATTTATCTCAAACCCCGAAGAGAGAAAAGAACTTTTGACATCAGCAAGAAAACAAAAAACAGCCGAGGCAATTGCTAAAGGAATATTGAAATATCTGGGTAAAGACTAATATGGAAAATTGTAATAAAGCTATTGGTGTAATGGATTCAGGTGTAGGAGGGTTAACAGTACTAAAAGAGCTGTATAAACTCTGCCCTGAAGAGAATTATCTCTATTTCGGCGACACAAAAAATCTCCCGTACGGAGAAAAAACAAAAGAACAGCTTATTGAAATAGTAAAAGAGATATTTGACTTTTTTGAAAAAAAAGAGGTAAAAGCAGTTGTTCTGGCTTGCAATACAACATCAGCCACCGCCTATGAAGAACTAAAAGACAAATACAGCTTTAAAATTTATCCGTTGATACAAATAGTCTCAAAATGCGTGGCAGAAGATAAGGGGCTTACCCGAATAGGTGTTATGGCAACTCAGGCAACAATAAATTCTCACAAATACTCACAGGAACTTAAAAAGAACAACCCGCAGATACAGGTATTTGAAAAATCATGTCCTCTTTGGGTTCCGATTGTAGAAAAACAGATTGTTGAATACGATGAAAATGTTGTATTTAAGGGCTATCTTGAAGATGTATTGAACTTTAAACCGCAAAAAATCATACTCGGATGCACACATTATCCTTATCTCACGGACAAGCTTCAAAACTATGCACCAAGAGATATTTTTATAAATCCGGCCAAACTGTTTGCGGAATATATAAAAGAAGACTTATGCAAGCATAATCTTGCAGCAAAAAACAATAATGGAGAGATAAACTATTTTGCAAGCAGCGAGCCTGAGAAATTTGCAAACAATGCAAATATGTTTATGAAAATAGACTCAAAACCCGAACTTGTAAAATTATAAACTATTGTAAATATTAGGCAATAATCAAGAAGAGAAATACTTTAATAAATATGAAAGCTCTCTCTTCTTATTTAAACTTTAAGACCCTTTTATAGGGTCTTTTCCTTTATATTTTTGTATAAAGAGATTCCGAAATATTAATAAACTCTCTAACGAGATTTTTATCCCACTGAATTCCAGCACCAATTTTTAGAATCTCACACGCCTTTTCATTAGACATTCCCTTACGATATGGCCTGTCGGAAATCAATGCATGATAAGCATCTGCAACGGAAACTATTCTTGCAGCCAGAGGAATATCTTCGCCTTTAAGCTTTTCCGGATATCCGGATCCGTCCCAGTGCTCATGGTGATATTTTACAATCGGAATCAAATCATGCAAGGATTCATTCGGCAAAAGAACCTTTTCAGCTCCTATAGTCGGGTGCTGTTTCATTATTTCCCACTCTTCATCCGTCAATTTTGACGGTTTTCTAAGCACTGATTCGGGAATACCGATTTTTCCTATGTCGTGAAGCAAGGCTCCGAGTTTTATTCTTTCCACATCCTTTTCAGGAAGATTCAATGCTCTTGCAAGCGCCTCAGAATATCTGGAAACAGATGTTGAATGACCTTTTGTATATTCATCCTTGGCATCAATGGCACTTGCCAGCGAAGTAACAACTTCTATCAGGTGCCCCTGGTTTATAATTTCTTCGGAATGGAATTTGTTTACAAGCTCTTCATCAAAATTTATACCGATTGAAGCATGTCTTTTGGCAATAACCGAAGCAAAAGAGCTGAGTGCAGTATCGTCCCAAAAATCAAAGTCTTCAGAGCAGACAATTGTAGACATACCGTTTTTATATCCTTTGCTTTTAGAGATATACATTGCCTGTTCCGCAAGGATAAGCAGTTTTTCCAAATCCTGTGTAGAGTTAGGATAAGTAGCAATACCGACAGAAGCCTTCACCGGTCCAACATCATCAACTAGACAGCAGGACAGAGAATACGTCAAATACTCTGCAAGATATTTTGCTTCAGAAGAATTTGTCTCCGGCAGAATAATAGCAATTTCGTCACCACCGTACCTTGCAGCGGAGTCATTGCTTCTTATACCCTGCTTAATTTTATCAGCTACTAATTTAATAATTTCGTCACCTTTTGCAGCGCCAAAATCCTTGTTTATCTGAGAAATATTATTTATATCGAATATTACAATAGAAGTCTGCGTATTGGTTCTTTTGGCTTTATCAATTTCCCCCGCAAGAAGTTCCTGAAATTTTCTGTGATTATACAGCCCTGTCAAAGCATCAGTATCAGTATTCATCAAAACTCTTGCAGATAAATCCTTGTTTTTTATAAATAAAGCAAAGTATCTGGACATGAGCTTATAAATTTCACAAGAAGACTCATAATTACTGTCGCCGACAATCATTACCCCGAGGCAATCATTTACCGCACACAAAGGAATTATTACAACAGGCGAGTCATTAAGATAATGAACATTTAAAAAGCTGCTGCTGGGGGCATATTGTATTGTTTTTGAAAGAAATGCTTTTTCAACGGGAGAGTCAGTGCCGTTGATTAATATTCTTGATGTAAATGTAGAACCTATTTTATCAACGATTTTAAAATTTATGCATTTTGATTGTTCACAATACAAACCCAAAGCAGAAAATGAAGCGCTTAGTTTGTTTGTAAAAATATTATGCAGAGAATAAAAGAGTTCGTTTTGTGTATCTTTTCCTTCCGTGACCTCGTTTAAAACTCTGATAAGTTCCTGATAATCAACACTTTCAGAACCGCGCCACATTTTATTATTATAGCCTGCATACATTCTGTTTGCTGTTGTGCGGTTATTTATGGAATTGATTTTAGAAATAAGGCCGCTTGGAATTATAGGGCTTGAATGTTTTGAATCAACCCCTTGTTTATCGGCATCAGCTTTTTGAGAAGACAGATTATCCGAGAGATTTTTAAAATTGTTAAAACTATTAAAATTCAAAGCATGACCTTCCTGATATAATCTTACAAAAACCCTAACCCTAAAAATTTGCTAAAATTCATGAGAAGATTAAGTTTGATTACAATTTTTTGTATTTTAACAGTTATTAACTTCCTTTGTAAAGATATTAAATAATGAGTTTTTTTAATAATTTTGTTTAAATAATATCAGCAATTTTATAGCAATTAATAAAAACAATTATTGTTTATTTATATATAGCAAAAGACAAAAAACAGAGTTAAAATAAAATTATGGAGAAAATAACTGATATAACAAAAATAATAGGAGAAAAGATTAAAGAATCCGCAGATGATACTGCGGCAGATAAACCTGCAAAAACATTCAAAAAATCGACTAATCCTATTTTCAAGAAACTTGCACAGTTTAAAAATGACAATCTCTCCAAAAAGTTTGATATAAATGACCTTTTTTAGACTATAAAATGATATGTATTATTTAAAAAATACTCTTTTTTTAGAACTCACAAAAAACCAAAAGTCTTCGCTTTTCGGTTTTATAAAAAGTTTTGTCAAAAAGCACTGCGATAAAAGCTGTGATGACATACTGCAGCTGTTTATTGAAGATGAACAATACTACTATGCGCAGAATAATCCCCATTTTGAATGGATTATAAATGAGTTTGAAAAAGACAGTTTTATAAAAGAATTAAAAATATTAATAAATGAAAATAAAAAACAACTTGACATAAAAGAGAAACAAAAACCTTTTCTTGAAAAGCAAAAGCAGCTGGCAAAAGAACAGAGAAAAAAAGCATCAGAATATAAGATGTCAAAAGAGCCGCCAACAAAAAAACAGCTTTACTATTACGAAAAACTGTGTAAAAAATATAATTTAGAGATGGATGACACAAACACGCTCTCAAGATTGGATTTAAAAAATAAAATTTCAGAAATAATAGATAATGAACAAGAAAGAGCTAAAAAAATCAGATCTGATAAAGAAATATATTGACTGCGGCTTTAGTTTTGAAGAAGCAGGCACAGAAATAGATTTTGCCATAGAAATAATCAGCGGATTAACACCCAAAGACCTTATAATAGGTATTATGCCTTCGCCAAAAGATATTGAAAAGCTGGAACAGGTTGTTGATACACGTCTTTCGACAAGGGCACCGATTGCACAGATACTGGGATGCTCATATTTTATGGGATATAAATTTGAGGTCACAAAAGATACGCTGATACCCAGACCGGAAACGGAACTTCTTGTTAAAAAGGCTGTTGAACTTATAAAAGAGAATAATTACAAACAAATACTTGATATAGGCTCCGGTTCCGGCTGCATAGCCTGTATGATAGCAAAAAAGACAGATGCACAGGTGCTTGGTATTGATGTTTCTAACGAAGCATTAAAAATATGCCTGAATAATGCAATACATCTGGATTTGGCAAACAGAGCAATATTTAGAAAATCAGACCTGTTCAACAGAATAAGAGAAGAAGAAAAGTTTGACCTGATAGTATCGAACCCGCCTTATATCCCGTTAAAAGATAAACAGGGCTTGCAAATCGAAGTAAAAGACCATGAACCGTCAAGCGCACTCTTTACGGCTGACGAAAAAGGACTGGAGTTTTACACAAAAATAACTCAAGCAGCATATAAATATATGAACGCAAACGCATCACTGATTTTTGAAGTAGGGATAAATCAGGCAGAAGATGTCATGGAAATTATGGAAAATAACAACTATAAAGACATAAACTGTCTGACTGATGTATCCGGTATAAAGCGTGTAGTATACGGTATTCTGGGAGATAAAAAATAATTTTTCTAACCTCTTGCAATTTATAATCTACATGTGTATAATAATCTTATTAGGAATGATTCTTAATAAGAAGCCTTCCGGGAGAATTATGGTAAATATGAAAGAGGTAAATTATGGCAAAATTTGTATGCTCAGTTTGCGGTTATGTATATGAAGGAGATAAAGCTCCTGAAAAATGCCCTATGTGTGGTGTAGGCGCTGATAAATTTAATAAAGTGGAAGAAGGAGCAGGCGTAATCGGCTGGGCTGATGAACACAGAATCGGCGTAGGTGCTGATGTTGATGCAGAAGTAAAACAAGGTTTAAAAGATCACTTCTTAGGTGAATGTACAGAAGTCGGTATGTACCTTGCAATGAGCAGACAAGCAGACAGAGAAGGCTATCCGGAAGTTGCTGAAGCTTATAAAAGAATTGCTTGGGAAGAAGCTGAACACGCTGCTAAATTTGCAGAATTACTCGGTGAAGTTGTTACAAACTCTACTAAGAAAAACCTTGAAATGCGTGTAGAAGCTGAATCAGGCGCTTGTGCAGCTAAAAAAGCCATTGCATCAAGAGCAAAAGAACTCAACCTCGATGCTATCCATGACACAGTACACGAAATGTGCAAAGACGAAGCTCGTCACGGTCAGGCATTCCAGGGCTTGTTAAAAAGATATTTCGGTTAATCTGAAAATAACATTTTATAAAAATCCCGCAGTTATAACGAACTGCGGGATTTTTTGTTTTATACATAAAAAAAATAACACAAGAGAATATTTAAAAATATAAACAAAACATACTAAATACTCAGAAGAAATGGAGCAATTGTTGAAAAATAAAAAGCGCGGTATTACTACCGCGCTTTTTGCTATAAAAACTATAAACTATTTTTTAGCAGCTACTTTGCCGTTAACAGCTTCTTTGAATTTTTTACCGGCAGAGAAAGCAGGAACTGTTTTAGCAGCAATTTTGATTTCTTTACCAGTTTGAGGGTTACGGCCTGTTCTAGCAGCTCTTTTTCTAGCTTCAAATGTACCAAAGCCAACTAAAGTAACTTTTTTACCTTTAGCAACTGTTTTTTCAATAGTTTCCATCAAAGCGTTGATGATTTCAGCTGTTTCTTTTTGAGTAACTTTAGATTTTTTTGATACTTCTTGTACTAATTCTTCTTTGTTCATAGTATTTAAACCCCTTTTCTTAAAATGTACAATTCTTATTATATAAAAATCTCAAATATTGGCAAGTACTTTTTTACAGGAATTTTTCATCTGTTTGTTGGTTTTTTTCCTGTAATTCTAAGATAAAATTCTTTACTTTAGCCCCAAAAGCAAATAAAATAAATATATAAGCGGGAATTAAGAGGAAAGTTTATGGACAGAAAAAATGCATTTTCACTTGCAGAAGCACTCATAACTCTCTTAATAGTCTGTATAATCACTATCGTAAGTGTTCCTGTACTTACAAAGAAAAAACGTGATAATCCGATGAAGGTCCTTTGGGCTCCTGATACTCAAATCAAAACAGCAATCAGACCTACAGCACACAGAGATATCATACTGGGTGAAGAAACTGACGAAAACCGACATGGCATAGTCGTTATAAACAAAATGTATTTTAAAGACAGAAAAGGCAAAGTAATAGGCTGGATTGCAGAAGACGGTTCTACTTCATTTTCACAAGGTAATGACTATGATTTTAATGCAATGTCACAAAGACAGCAAAAACTTGAACAAATGCTGGAACTACTAACGAACATGCTCCGGCAGGAAATGCAAAATCAAAGAAATACCCAAAACAGCAGATCGAGCAGGAGAAAAAATAAATATAATAACGATTATAACAACAGTATCAACGAAGATGAATTAAATGCACAAATTCAAGAATTGTTAAAATCGTTACAGACACAGCAAATGCAATAATGAGGATAAAAAAATGATAAAACCATGGACAGAATATTTTTTGGAAATAGCAAAAACCTGCGCAACACGCTCAAACTGTTTTAGAGCCAAAGTAGGTGCAGTTATAGTAGGAGAAGATAAGAAGATAAAAGCAACAGGCTATAACGGCACACCGTCTAAAGTAACATCCTGCTATGAAATAGGCAAATGCTACAGAATAGAAAATAACATCCCTTCAGGCACAAGGTATGAAACCTGCAGAAGCATACATGCCGAACAAAATGCGATTATTCAGGCAGGACAGGACAGATGCAAAGATGCCACTATGTACATATACGGACACAATTTTATCTGCATATTATGCAAAAGATTCATTGTTCAGGCGGGTATAAAAGATGTGTACCTGCAAAAAGATGAAAATACTCCGGTACAATATGTCACTGTGGAACAAATAAGACAGGAACTGGATGCACAACGCCCGTAAATTACAAAATGTTTGTGTGATATGATTTTAGTAAGAAATTAAGAATTAAAAGGATCCAATATGTCAATAAAAAAAGTTGTAAAATACGGTGACGAAACACTCAGAAGACCGTCAAAAGAAGTATCTAAAATATCAAAAAAAATTCAAACATTAGTACATGATCTGCTTGATACAATGTATGCACAAAACGGTGTAGGTCTTGCCGCTCCGCAAATAGGAGAAAATCTCAGAGTCTTTGTAATTGATGTTTCAACAGGCAACCAGCCGCTTAATCCGATTGTATTTATTAACCCGAAAATAATAAAAAAATCCGGTGCCTGCAGCAGCTATGAGGGATGTCTGAGTTTTCCGGAAGCATATACTGATGTAAAGAGATACTCTGATGTAACGGTAAAGGCTTTGAATATACACGGAAAACCTTTCATACTGGAGGGCAAAAACGGAAGTCTGCTTGCAAGAGCAATACAGCATGAATTTGATCATCTGGATGGGATTTTGTTTATAGACCATTGCAGAAACAGATTTGAAGCAGACAGAATTTTGACGGAAAAAGGACTTTCTCCTGTAGAGGCAGACAGAATACTTGATGAACCCGAGTTGGACAAAGCGCTTGAAGGTTTGCCGGTAAACCCGGGAGAAACTGTATTGCCCGATGATAATAAAGAATCAAACAACGGAGAAGAAAAAGTTGATTAATATAGTGTACATGGCTACGCCTGAAATAGCCGTTAATTGTCTTCAAAAGCTTTTAAATTTTAATGATATCAATGTTCAGGCTGTAGTTACACAGCCTGACAGACCATCAGGTCGTGGCAATAAGCTTACTGCTCCGCCGGTAAAAGACTTTGCTTTATCGCATAATATAGAAGTGCTTCAAACAGAAGCCCTAAAAAATGATGAAAAAATAAAAGCAAAACTAAAAACGTTAAATCCTGATTTTTTTATAACATTTGCCTTTGGTCAATTGCTAACTCAGGAAATTCTTGATATTCCTAAGATTGCAACAATAAATTTGCATGCCTCACTACTGCCGGAATACAGAGGCGCAAACCCGATACAAAGAGCAATATATGACGGCAAAGAAGAAACCGGTATAACAACAATGCTTACCGTACTTGCACTGGATGCTGGTGATATATGCCTGCAGGAAAAAATTAAAATCACTGAAAACATGACAGACAAAGAGCTTATGGACATTATTAGCGACAAAGCGCCGTTTATAATGTATCCGACAATAAAACAGTTGTACAATAAGATTTTAACTCCTCAAAAACAGGACGAATCCAAGGTAACAATTGCAAAAAAATTTAAAAAAGAAGATGCGGTAATAGACTGGTCAAAATCCGCTCAAGAAATACACAATCATGTACGTTCAATGACGACATGGCCTGTTGCCTGCACAACAATTAACGACAAAGTTATTAAAATTTTAAAAACGCAGGTCATTGATACAGAAAAAGAGAACCCTATCTGCGGTGAAATAATTGAGATATCAAAACAAGGGATTGCAGTTGCCGCAAAAAGGGGTATACTGTTAATACAAGAATTAAAACCGGAAGGTAAATCGAAAATGAATGCTTATGATTGGACAAACGGTTTCAAAATAAGCACGGGTAACGAATTTCAATAGAAATAATAGGAGTTTATAAATATGTATTCAAGAGGCGTCAGAGGCGCAATAACAGTTGAAGAAGATACGCCGGAGTTAATTGAAAAAGCGACTGTTGAGCTTTATTCAAAAATGATTGAGGCAAATGACATAAAAACAGAAGATATATCTCATATAATTTTTACAATCACAAAAGATTTAAAATGCGCGTTCCCTGCAAAGTTTGTAAGACGAAACTTTAAAATACAATATGTTCCTCTTCTGTGTGTAAATGAAATGGATATTGAACCAAGCCTGAAAAAATGTCTTAGAATTTTAATGGTTATAAATACAGATAAAAAGCAGGATGAAATCAAACACATATATCTCGGCGCCGCAAAAATTTTACGTTCCGATCTTGCAAATGAACAGTTATAAAGCTGATTTTATTTTATCTTTGTAAAAGCCGACTATATCAATCAATGCGTGTAAAGTCAGTGCTGTTATTTCAACCTCCTGTTTCCACTCATTAAAAGAGCAATCTAAAGGCAACGCAACAAGAGGATTGTTTGGAAAATCCCTGCAAATATCCGGACGATTCTCATAATCTGTGCACAATCCGTCCGCACCAAGTTTCGGACAGTAATAAAAGTAAAGATTTTTGTCATCAAAATGCTCTCGCAAGAGTTTGACATAGTCAGGGTATATTTTTTGAGGCTCCTCGACAGAAGTATAAGGAACAAAAACGCTTATAAAAGATTGTGAAAATTTATCTCCGTTTTTTGCTCTTTCCTTTAACTCTTCATAAGAATATTCAGAGCTTGCAAGCTTGCAGCATGAAGAACAGCAGCCGCAATTAAAGCATTTTCTACGTTCATCTATCTTTTGTATTTTTGCAAGAATATCCTTTGATATTTTATTTTCCAAGCAGTCCAGAGCCGCTTCCTGCCAGAACTTATATCTGCAGCCGTCAGGAAATTTTTGGAATAAAGAAATATTATTAAAGTCTATTTCGCATCCTTGTTTGCAATGATTGCAAAGAGAAGATTTTTTCAAATTTAGCAACTGCCTGTCAATTGCAGTCTGAGCATTGTAAAAAAGCTCTTTGTATATTTTTCTTGTATTAATTATTTCGTTTTGTAAGGTATTCATGCCTACAATATAGCACATCAAAACAAATTATTATAGAATAAAACAAGGGTGGAGAAGATGAAACGAATACAACAGTTATCCAGACAACTGATAAATCAGATAGCAGCCGGAGAGGTTATAGAAAGACCCGCATCCGTTGTAAAAGAGCTTGTTGAAAACTCCATAGATGCAGGCGCAACACGCATAGAGACAGAAATAAGCAAAGACTGCCTTTCCATAAGAGTTTCAGATAACGGTTCCGGTATACATCCTGATGATATAGAACTTGCTTTTTCAAAACACGCTACAAGTAAAATATCCGAAGCTGACGACTTGTTTGACATACACACAATGGGCTTTAGAGGAGAAGCTCTGGCCAGTATAATTTCTATTGCAAAAGTTGTATGTACAACAAGAACAAAAGATTTTGAAACAGGTACAAGGGTAGAATGTGAAGAATCCAATGTAAAATCAATGCCAGCAGCATGTGCCATAGGTACAACAATGGAGGTAAAAGATCTTTTCTACAATACACCTGTAAGACAAAAATTTTTAAAATCCGAAAAAGTAGAACTTTCTTATATTGCAGAAATCCTGCAAAGCATTGCAATAGCCAATCCTGATGTTGCGATTACGATGATAAATGACGGCAAAACACCCATCAAAACATCAGGCAGCGGGGATTTATTGTGTGTGCTTACGGAAATCTATTCAAATTCCATAGCAGGCGAATTAAAAAAAATAAACAAATCTGATGAGATATCAAAGCTTCACGCTTCAGGATTCTGTTCTACTCCGGATTTTACACGTTCAACAAAAAAATCTATTTATGTGTTTGTAAATAACAGGGTTGTGAAATGCCCTGTTATATTGAAAGCAATAGATACCGCTTATAAAAACATGCTTCCGGCAGGGAAATATCCTTTTGTCTGTATAAATCTAGATATACCGGCACATGACGTTGATGTAAATGTGCATCCTTCAAAAAAAGAAGTAAGATACAAAAATCCAAACCAGATATTCAACTTTGTATACGGATCGATACTTGATGCACTGTCAACATTTACACAGAATCAACCCCAAAGAGAAGAGAATATTGTTCTGCCTTTCGGCAATTATAACAATATAAACTTTTCTGATTCGGGAATAGAAGAAGACACGCAAAACGAAGATACCGTTTATGTTTCTGAAGAAAAATTTGAAGAAATCAAGCAGAACAATTCACGGCAATTTGAATTAAATGTAAAACAAATTGATTTAGACCTGCAAAAGACTGTTCAGGTAGAAGAAACAATAAATATAATCGGACAATACAGAAATACATATATTATCTTTGAAGAAGATACGGAACTAAAAATAGTAGACCAGCATATTGCCGATGAAAGATACATATTTGAGCAGCTTCAGGAAAATTTGAAAAAAGAAAATATCCCTTCGCAGCTTTTACTGATATCTGACATATTAAACCTTGAACCTGCAGATACGGAGCTTATTGAAGAAAACAGAGAAAAGCTGAAACGATTCGGATATGAAATACAAAAAATCTCTGACACGGAAGTTGTCTTCAAAAAGATTCCGCAGGTAATATCACACATAAAAGTCAAAGATATTCTTGCTGATATACTGGAAAATCTCCACGGAGATTTAAACAATCTGGAAGAAAAAATGCTTGTAACAATGTCCTGCAAGGCTGCAGTAAAAGCAGGTGCAGAGCTTAATTTGTGGCAGATGGAAGAACTTATAAAAAAATGGAAAACGACAAAAATGCCTTATACATGCCCGCACGGACGTCCGATAGTGCATTCTTTCAGCGAAAAAGAAATTGCCTCATTCTTCCATAGGAATGTCTGATATAAAATTTCATCTATTATTATGATTCATATTTCTTCACAATTCCCTATACTTTAGTTGTAAATACTAAAAAGAGGGATATGATTTTGGCAGTTAAAAAATCCAACTTAAAGACAAAAATACAGGCAAAACCGGATTTGCGCATTGCAGAGGAGCCTAAAAAGCCCCTGACAAAGCCATATAATGATATAGATTTAAATAACTGGAAAAATTATTCCCATGTTTTAACTGATACATTATGGGAGTTCCAATCACGCGACAAAAGCAACGGTCACTCCTATGATTACCACGGCAACTATATACCGCAAATAGCGCAGCAGCTATACGAAAGATTTACCAAAAAAGGTGATGTTGTACTGGATATGTTTTTTGGTTCCGGCACCTCTGGCATAGAAGCTGTTAATATGGGCAGAAGATGCATTGGCGTAGAGCTTAAGCAGGAGCTTGTCGATTACGTAAGCAATAAATTTGACAAAAAAACACTGGTTACAGATGTGAACATAATCTGCGGAGACAGCGCATCTTCAGATATCGGATACAAGATTCAGGACAGATTGGAAGTTATGGGCAAAGACAAGGCACAATTCCTTGTTTTACATCCGCCTTATGATGACATAATTAAGTTTTCAGATAAAAAGGAAGACCTTTCCAATTGTGCTTCTACTGAAGAATTTTATGACCTGTTTGAAGAAGTTGCAAGAAACGGCTATGAAAAATTGGAAAAAGGCAGATTTGCAGCACTTATAATAGGCGACAAATATGCAAAAGGAGAATACTATCCTCTCAGTTTCGGCTGTATGGAAAGAATGAACCGTGCAGGGTTTATCACAAAAGCCATAATTGTTAAAAATATAGAAGGCAATGAAAAGGCAAAGGGTAAACAGGCAAATCTCTGGAGATACAGAGCACTATACGGAGGCTTTTATATCTTTAAACATGAATATATTATGATTTTTCAAAAGCCTTTGAAATCCCGTAAGGTTTAAACTCTATACAAAAATATTCCTCGAATCCCGCTTTTAAAAAGCTGCAGAGTTCATCTAATTTTAAAGAAGAAATTTGGTTTATTGTTGTAATTTTGTCTTCTTGAGGATTTTCACCAAAAATATTTTTTATAAACTCACTGTCATAATCAAACATTAAAGAACCGTGCTGCAGGATATAGCCCTGTTTTCTAAATTGAGCTGAGCCTACTATTTTTCTGCCGTTGTAACTTAAGTCCGCACCGGTAGAAAGAGACATGCAGTATTCAAAATTTGTGGAAGCTTTTTTGTTCTGGGGAAATTCAGCCTGTATTCCTGCCTTTCTTAAACCGAGAGCAATTGCGCCGGAAATTTCTTTATACGAATTTATAACAGACTCTCCATGTTTTAAAAAATCTGCAGGACATACAAAAGAATACGTAAGCTCATTGTCATGCAATAATGCTCTGCCACCTGTAAGACGTTTAACAATATCAATTTTATGATACCTGCAAAAAGACTTGTTTATATGTTCATCACTTTGATTACGCCCTAGAGATACACAGGCGGGAGACCAGCCGTAAAAGCGAAGAATCGGTTCGTGCAAAGCTTTTTCAATTGCCGTATTCAAAAGTTCTTCATCATACTCCATATTAAAATCACCAGAATGAACGGAATACGGGATATATATACCTGACAATTATACAGCCTCCATAATCTTTTTAACGGCAAGAGGAATATAATCTATCAAATCCGTAGCCAATACGCTGTATACAGTTAAATCATCAGAAGCAAGTTCGCCTGATAAGCCGTGTAAATATACACCTAAGACAGAAGCATCTTCTACAGGCAAACCCTGCGCCATAAAACCAGATATAAGTCCGGTCAATACATCACCGCTTCCTGCTTTTGCAAGAGCACTGTTGCCGCTTGTATTAACATAAATTTTTAATTCTCTTGTAGCTATAACCGTATTACTGCCTTTCAAGACAACATTGCAGGAGTATTTTTCAGCGGTATACAGAGCATACTTTATACGGTCTGATTGTATGGTATCTACAGGCACCCCAATAAGACGGGACAACTCCGCAGGATGAGGAGTAATTACGGAATTTTTCGGCAATGAAATAATATCTGATTTTGCAATCACATTTATCGCATCAGCATCTATAACTGTTTTTTTATCTGAATTGCACAAATATTTAATCAAATCATCAATAAATGCACTGATAGCAGGAGTATCTGAAAGCCCGGGGCCAACAGAAAGTACACTGTAAGATTCTATAATATTTTTCAGGTCAGAAAAAGCATCTGAAGCAATACATTTTTTATAATAATCACGCAGCGGATAAAAAGTCACCCACGGGCAGCTCCCGGCAATATTATTAATAACCTGCTCAATTGTTGCCAGAGTAACAAGTCCGGCGCCTGCCTTTAAAGGTGCAAGGGAAGAAAGATATGCTGCACCTTCATATTCAAGGCATCCTGCTATATTAAGCACTTTGCCGAATGTTCCCTTATTACTTTCCAAAGGCCTCTCAGGCAAAAGCTTTTTAGCCAGATTTATATCAATTTTTGTATATTCCATAATCTAATAACCTGTTTGCCTTAAAGCTTCATACACTACAATAGCCACTGAGTTTGAAAGATTCAAGCTCCTCTGTCCGTCATTCATTGGGATAGTAATAGAATATTTACCCTTTGAAAAAAGCAAATCCTCCGGTATACCTCTTGATTCTGGACCAAAGACAAGAAAATCACCGTTTTTAAATTTTACATCCGTATAATAGTTATTTGTTTTTGTTGTCAGATAATAAAAATCACTATCTGGAAATTCTGCCCACAAATCTTCTATATGGTCTATCCTTCTAATGTTGACAGAATCCCAGTAATCTAGCCCGGCACGTTTTAGATGTCTGCTGTCTATTGAAAAACCGAGCTTACCGACAAGATAGACATCACAATTTGTACATGCGGCAAGACGCACTATATTTCCGGTATTCTGCGGGATTTCGGGTTCGTATAAAACAATATTTAATTTTGTTTTTATCTTCATTAAAAATTACCATATAAAATCCATTTTATTGTAACATATATGGCACTAAATGTTGATTATAAAAATATTATTATTTGTCACTATTCTTTGCAGTAAGATGATTTTTTATCTTTACTGTAAAATATGCAGACAAGCCCAGCATTAAACTTGTTGAAATATACGTGAGATATGCCAGTTTATTGCATTTTGACACATGTTTTGCCAAATCCTGAGAAAGAAGTGTATTTGCCAGTTTTTGACCCTTCACGGTGGCCATAGCTTCTTCAACAAGTGTAGGTATTGTAACGGCAAATGCCAATTTTCCGGCATTATCTCTTACAAAATTCTTAGTTTTTTGCAGTGGTGTCAATTTATCACTATTTTTATCTTCTCTGCTGTTTGATGTAAAAGCGCCGAATAATGCAATAAGAGAAGCAGCAGTAAAGCCTAAATTTCTGAATTTTTGTAAAAATACACCCAATTTTGAAAAATGTAAATTTAAGCTGTGTCCTATTTCATGAAATGCAGCATGGGGTATTGCTTTTTGAGGCATTAAAATTGTACCTTTCTTATATATAATTTCCCCTGTAAGCGGATTTTTTATATCTTTTAAACAACAGCCGGCGTTTTTTCCGTTTTTAATCTGCTGTATTGGGTTCATTGCAGCAACAAGTTTGGGGAGAAAAAGGTCCTGAAGAGTTTTAACTAAATAATTTATTTTAACACCCTTATCACTTAAACCCGTCCTTTTTAATGCATTTTCAGCAGCATTATGTAAAATTTCAACTTTATCCGGTGATAAACTGTTGCCAATATTTAATGTAAAATTTTTTACTCCTTTAGATACAATTAACAGCGGAGCTACAGCAGCAGAACCTCCGACTGTAGCAATAATTGAATTTCCGACATTTGATTTATGCTTTTTCACTTGATAACTTTGATTATTTTGAACATTCATTTACACTTACCTGCCTTATATAAAATTCAATACTTCTAAAAAATAAATATTGCCAAAGAATAAATAATTATTACAAAATATTAATAAAGGCTTTCCGTACAAATACGAAAAGCCTCTATAAATATATTAATTAATTTAAAATTATTACTTTTTATCCTCAACAAAAAATCTTCTGCTTTCGATTAATACAGGCAATCCTCTCAATACACAGAATACAACTGCCGCATACACACAAAAATGAGCAAACGGACAAATCGCTATACAAACGTTATGAAAAGAAGCCCACGCAGATACAGCCTGTTCGGACAAAGTCGGATCACCGCCCTGTAAAAACAGATTCATTGTAGCAAAAGGGAAATTACACAATATCATTAACGCAAAAGCAAGCGCTTTTGTTACAGCATAAGAACCTCTTGAAAAATTAGAAGCTACAAGAAAATGCCCGAGTTTTGTTTTCATCATAGTTGTAGCACCGAATGCGGTATATCCCTGCTCAAGAGCTATACTTCTTACACCGTCAGTTAAAATACCTCTTGTTACAACAATCAACGGAACCCAGACAGGTATCCAGCCCAAGACCGCAAAAACAATCCAGTAAATATTTTCAACAATTCTGTCGCCTAAAATATCAAGAACCGCACCGAATTTGGAACTTTCATTTAACAGTCTTGCAACAAAGCCGTCCAAACCGTCAAACCAGATTGCAATAATTGTTAAAACAAAAGCAGTAATATAGCATGCCGGTGTCTGATAAAATAACAGGCATATTGCTATAAACGCAATTATCATTCTAATAATAGTAATTAAATTAGCCATTTTATACTCCTCGTGATTTCTAACATCTATCTGCAAGATACAGAATTAGTTTTACTGTTTGCTTCGAGATGACGCAAAATTATGATGTTCCAACAGTTGTAATTTATCACCCAGCATCATTTTTTCCGCATCTTCCAATATTTTTACGACAAAATAACCGTTTTCACCGTCACTTCTTGCCTTTTTATGTTGTTCAATACATTTTACAAAATGTTCACATTCAAGTTTTAAAGGTTCAATTTCAATATAATCCAGAGCAACATTACTGCCGGAATTCGGTTTATCATTTTTAAATACCTGAAGTTTATTTTCCTTCAATGTATCATCAAACATAGCAGAACCCTTTGTACCTCTAAGCATGAGGTTTACACGCTTTTGCGGATGTATCCAGCTGTCAGAAATATGAGCAACGCAACCGGACTCATACTCGATTTCAATGTGAGTTATGTCCATAATCTCATTACCCTCAGAGCTTACACCCATAGCAGAAATAACTCTTTTGGGCTCTTCACCGAGAATATAGCTGACCATTGATACGTCATGAGGAGCCAGATCCCACATTACGCTTCTGTCGTTTTTAAAATAGTTAATATTTAATCTGTCAGACTGAACATATTTTATGTCGCCCAATTCGCCGGATTCTACAATCATTTTGAGCCTGTTAACAGCAGGATGATACAACAAAAGGTGTCCTACCATCAAAACTAACCCTTTAGACTCGGCAAGTTCTTTTAATACCAAAGCTTCTTCGCTTGCCGTTGCAATAGGTTTTTCTACATACACATGTTTTCCTGCTTCCAAAGCCATTTTTACTAATTTAAAATGAGTATGGCTCGGTGTAGCAACAACTACTGCATTAATTTCTTTATTATTCAACACCTCATTAAAATCAGGTGTTGTATGTACTTCCGGATAATCAGCATTGACTTTTTTTCTGTTTTCTTCATCCATATCACAAACAGTATGAAGATAATTCAGATTATAAAAATTTCTTACAAGATTCTTTCCCCAGATACCGGCGCCCAAAACCGCGACTTTAGTCGTCATATTCATTCCCCTGTTTACGTAAACTTATAACTTTATTCTTTCCAATTATATCAGCGAAAAAAGACAAAAATCAAATTTAATTTGCATATATTTAACATTTCATATTGTCAACTGACGCCTGCTCTTGAATACAAGCAATGCCGTCTTATACGATTTATTGTCCGAAAGTACTAAAGTAAAACATAGTAGTTTATTCCAATGATAAAACTGCGGATACAAGCTATTATAATCAAGTAAATCCTCAACTCTTCTGATTGCTTGTACTTAGTGCTCACCTCTTTCGCAATTATTTTTTATTTGCGCAAAGAGGTTTTCTTTATAAAATCTAAAATACAAAATTTATTCGGCAAGAACAGTATCTTTTTTAGCAAACTGCATTTCATACAGACGTTTATAAAATCCGTTTTCTTTTGCAAGAAGCTCGTCATGCGTGCCAAGTTCCACAAGTTCACCTTCGTTTATCACTGCTATTTTATCGGCATTTTTAATAGTAGAAAGCCTGTGTGCAATTACAAAAACAGTCTTGTTTTGCATAAGATTATCAAGCGCCTTCTGAACAACAGCTTCCGACTTATTATCAAGAGCAGACGTTGCCTCATCAAGGATAATTATGGGAGAATCTTTAAGCATAGCTCTTGCTATTGCTACACGCTGTCTCTGACCTCCGGAGAGAGTAGTACCTCTTTCTCCGATTTCCGTATCCAGACCGTCAGACATTTCGCATAAAAATTCATCCAGATGTGCAGCCTGTACAACTTTTTCCAGCTCAGCATCACTTGCATCAAAGTTACCCATTAATAAATTTTCTCTTATTGTTCCGCTGAACAAAAAATTGTCCTGAAAAACTACAGAAATATGATGCCTTAAAGAATCAATCTTTATATCTCTTATGTCCACTCCGTCAATTTTAACAGCACCCGATGTAACATCATAAAAACGCGGGATAAGATTGGCTATAGTTGTTTTGCCGCCGCCCGAGTTACCGACTATAGCAACTGTTTCACCGACATTTGCCGATAAATTAATATTCTTCAATACAGGAGTGTCTTTCACATACTCAAAACAAACATTTTCAAGAGAAACGCCCTGTTTAATTTCATTTAGTTCAACCGCATTCTCGCTGTCTTTTATTTCAGGTTCAATATCAAACAATTCAAGAGTTCTGCATAGTGAAACAAATATTGTCTGCAAAGTAGTCAGCGTGTTGCCAAGGGTTTTTACGGGTTTGTATAAAAGCAATAGTGAGGTTACAAACGACAGCAGGCTTCCGCTTGTCATACGTCCTGACAATACAAGATATGTACCAAATGCCATAACAATTGCAATACCGACAGAGGCAATTGTGTACATAATCGGAGACATCCATGCGACTCTTTTTACAAGAGACATATTTACATCAAAAGAATCCCTGATTTCTTTAGAAAATTTGGAAAACTGATAATCAGCAAGGTTATAGGAAGCAACTATTTTGTTGCCCTGTGTTGTTTCATTAAAATCGGTCATGATATTACCGCCGATTTTCATGGTTTCGTTTGATGCTTTTTTTATTCTTTTTCTAATGATTGCTGCAGGTAAAAATGCAATACAAAGCACAACAACACCGACAACCGCAAGCTCCCACGAGTTGTAGAGCATAACCCCGATAAGAGCAAATGCACCGATACCGGAACTCATCAAAGCTTTTAAATTATCAAGTATTCCCTTTGATGCAGTATCAGGGTCAGTAAGATATCTTGTAAGAATTATGCCTGAAGAATTTTCATCATAAAACTTTGCATCCATCTGTACAAGTTTTTTAAACAATCCGAGTTTTACATCATTTGTTACCTTTTGACCTGTCCAGTTAGTAAGATAATCATTCAGATATCTTAACAGCCCCTGCAATGCAGCAAAGGCAACTATGCCGAAAGGAATTATATAAGCAAGAAGCATGTTCTTTTTTATAAGAACTTCATCCATATATGGTTTTAGAGCATAAGCAATAACACCGTCTAATGCACCAACGGGAAGAGCTATTAAAAAGCCCAAAATGATTCTAAACAGATAAGGCTTTATATATTTATATATTCTTTTTGTAAGATACGCATAATCGAAAGAATTTACAGCCAGTGTGTCTTTTAATTTCATTATTCTATCCTATATCCCTAAGTAATAATATAAATAATATACTAAACAACTTGTAATGTCATTAATATGTAAAAGCAAAAAAGCTTTGGAATGCCCAAAGCCTTTTTGTACAAAATGAACTATTACTACGTTTTATGCCGCCTGTTTTTTATTGTGCGGTTCAATTTTTTCGCTTATCCAGTTTGCGAAAGGCGTCACAATTACAGGACCTACAAATCTGTATATTGTAGTAAATATAACTATAGGACCTAAGAGTCTTATACCAATCATTCTGTTATTAAGAATTTTGTTTGCATTTTTTGCTGCTGCAAATTTTGGATTTTGTTCTAATTTTTCCAAAACTTCCGGTTTATTAGCATATCTTTTTAACAGATTTTCATAGAAATCAGATTTTCTAACCATATCAGGGTTCATTCTCTTATATGTTTCTTTATAATTTGCTAATTTATTATTGATTACACCATCAAGTTTATAAGCACCTATTGTGCAGAGAAGAGCAGTAATACCCTGATTTAAAATCATCGGGAGTTTCTGGTCTTTTTCTATACCTTTAGATCTTGCTGTTCTTTGCATATACCACCCGGAAAGCCATAAGCTTTCACCTGCAATCAAATGCGGGAACCAGTTTTCTTTTTGGGCAAACCAGTTAACAAATCTTCTTGCATAATTTGTGTCAGCCACCTTGCCAATGCCTTTGGCCAGACCTTCTGTCACCATATTGCCAACACCTTTAAACGAAGGATTTGCCTTGTTATTTTTAGAAAGATTATCATAAGCAGAATCAGAAGACGATTTTATTTTTGTAAAACCGCTAAAAGGTTTTGCGTCATTACCCTTAAAGCTCATAAAAGAATAATCTATTTTTGCTTTATCCGCAGGAGGCAATTCTTTTCCGGTTTTAGAAAGTCCCATAGCTCTTAATATAGGCGGAACAATAGCAATAGTCGCAGCCGCACGAAGAGGAAGGAATATCGGCTGATGTAATCTGCCTGCTGTTTCTTTAAATACTCTGCCATGCTCTTTTATGAAAGAAGCATCGTTTTTCATATATTTGGAGGGATTGTCCATTACCTTTTTAACAGCACGTTTTATAGGTTCCGATGCAACAAATGTAGTTACAAGTCCCAAAACACCTGTAGCTATGGAATGTGCAACCTGATAATTATTTTTACGTTTTTCAACAGGATCCTTTGTCGGAATAACATAAATTGAAGCTGGTCTGGCAATAGTAGTAAGACCGAGAGCAATAAGAGCATCCGCCATTAAGGAATTGTCCGCAAGTATATCAAGAAACTTGTTGAACATTTTGTTGCGGGCTAATTTTTCACCCATTGTTTTTGCAACAGGCAATGGATTCGCTTTAAAACTCAAACGACCGCTCGGATTTAATCCTGCGGTCGTTTTATTCGCACTTCTATTGTTATTATTATTTGCTAAATAATGATGATAAAGACTATGATAAGCTAGATTTTCGGTTTTCATTGGTTTTCCAATCTATTTTATGTATATTCTGTATTCGCTTTAAGTCTGTAAAGAGAATTATTTGCTAATTATATTCAAAAATCATTAAAAAAGTAAAGTTTTTTTACAATTCTTAATAAAGTGTATAAAAAACAATTATTAAATTCTCTGTTTACGCAGTCAAATTAATATATTTGGCTTTGCAAATACCGTCTACCGCAGAAATCTCTGACAATACAGCAGTATCAACTTCACTTCCTGTATTTATTATCATCAATGATATATTGTCATCATCTGACCTGTTTTGCGCAACATTCATTCTCGTAATATTTATATTTTTATTACCCAGAATAGTTGCAACCTTAGCTACCATAGACGGTTTATTCTGGTGAGGAACAATAATCATGTGTTTTTCAGGTTCAATACTTGCGTTGTATCCGTTTATTTTAACTATTCTGGGCATATCATTAGCAATTAAAGCCCCTGCAATAGTATTTGTTTCTTTATCCGTTACAAGTTTTAAAGTAATAGAACCTATATAATCCGTACTTGTATTAGATTTTGTAGCAGATACGTCAAAACCCTTATTTTTAGCAATAACAGGGGCATTAACATAATTTACATCATTAACAAAAGATGATATTACACCTTTCACTACAGCAGTTTCAAGCGGAGAAACATCCAAATCCGCAAGATTGCCTTTTACCGTAATATAAATACCTTTTAAATTACCTGATGACATCTGCATTGCAAGCTCGCCAATATTTTCGGCAAGCTGCATATAGTCTTTTACAGGCTCCAATTTTTCCGGTTTTAAAGAAGGAATATTCACGGCAGAACGGGCAGAACCTCCGGAAAGTACATCACGAATCTGCTCTGCGACATCTTCCGCTACTTTTAGCTGAGCCTCTTCCGTACTTGCACCGAGGTGAGGAGTCAAAAGTATATCTCCCGTTGTTTTTACAAGAGGTGAATCAGCGATATCAGGCTCACCTTCAAAGACATCTACCGCTGCCTGAGAGACAAGACCCTTTTCTAATGCTTCTGCGAGGTCATTTTCATCTATAATACCGCCTCTGGCGCAATTAATAAGTCTTACGCCTTTTTTCATTTTTGCAATAGTATCTTTATTAATCATGTGCATTGTTTCTTTTGTTTTTGGTACATGCACTGTAATATAATCCGCAACAGGCCACAAATCATCTAAAGATTCAGCATATTTTGCACCGAATTTTTCCACAACCTCTTTTGTTGTATAAGGATCAGAAACCACAATTTTCATGCCCAGTGCCTTTGCTGCTTCTGCCACATGATGACCGATTTTACCAAAGCCGATAATACCGAGAGTCTTGCCAAAAACCTCATGTCCGGTAAACTTTGAACGTTCCCATTTACCCTGTTTTGTTGACTCAGCAGCTTTTGCAATATTTCTGGACATAGCAAGCATCAAAGCAACAGTATGTTCTGCAGCTGCATTTGTATTCCCGTCCGGAGAGTTAACAACTATTATCCCTCTTTTTGTTGCGGCTTCCAAGTCTATATTGTCTACCCCAACCCCTGCTCTGCCTATTATTTTAAGATTTTTGGCAGCTTCTATAACTTTAGCGGTAACCTTGGTCTGGCTTCTGACCATCAAGGCGCTGTATTCACCAATAACAGAACACAATTCATCTTCACTCATAGTAGGCAGTATTACCCCTTCAGCAGCCTCATCGATTATTTGCTTTGCTGTTTCATTGATTTTATCCGTAATTAAAACTTTCATCCTCTAAACTCCCTGTGAATAATAAAAACTCTTATGTATTATACATTACTTTTAACATTTGTTACAAAAAAATACATAAAAAGTAAATTTTTTGTATAAAAATTTTTTTATATATATAGTATATATTTTTGGAGAGAGACATGACAACATCATATTCAGTAAAATCAGGAGATAATCTTTGGAATATTGTTAAATCACAATTTGGTTTAACAAATAGTACTGATATTGCAAATACAGTAAATAAAGTTGCAAAAGCAAACAATATACAAAACAAAAATCTTATATTTGCAGGACAAAAACTTAATCTGGATATAGGGTTAACAGTAGAAAAAACAACGGAACCCGAGGCCGCCGAACCTCAAGCAAAACAAGATACAGGAACCAACCCTATAACTCAACAAGCACAAACCGCAGCAAATGAAAGAATAGGCTTTAATAACATAACAACTCATGAAGATTTAGATAAATTAGCAGCAAGCTCTGTTTCTATCTTCTCATCGGATGTAAAAACAGATGAACAAAAACAACAAGCTTATACAGCATATTCAGAACAGCTTTTAAAAGAATATTATGACTTAAACGGTGACGGCAAAGTTACTACGGAAGAATTCGGCAAAAAAGAAACTGAAGGTTCTGTAAATGCTTTAAATATTCAGGGACAAAAACTTGATCAGGATGTAATAACAGATATTGAAACAAATCCAGAACAACAAACTCTTTTGAATTTTTATGACACAAATAAAGACGGAAAAATTTCACGTGAAGAATATGCAAAAGGTCTTGCCTCTTTGGATATGCAGCCAATGTACAATGAAGAACTAAACCAAACTCTTTCAGAAAGATCAGGCAATTTATTTGCACGCAATTTAGATATGAACGCTGATGGAATAATTTCTGCACAGGAACTTGCTTTCTTCAACCAAAATGCAGATGAAATGGATGGAAAAGCAGATGGTGTAATAACAAATGCCGGAGAAAGCGGAATGTTTAGTGCTATAACAGGAATGAATGCCAACAATCCTGAAATTAACAGAGTAGTTAACAAATATCTGGGTGGTGAAACCCTCACTGCAGATGAACAAAAAATACTTGAAGAATCAACGACTACAATTAGAACTAATATGAAAAAAGCTGCTGGGCTTGATGAAGAATAAATTATACAAATAATAAAATAAAAGCCGGGTATTAAACCGGCTTTTATTTTATATAAATTTCTTCAAGATTATGTATTACCCCGCCAAGCGCAGTAGGGTGTATATTTCCGAATTTATTTCTAATCGCCGTTATTCTTATCGGAGAATACAGGTATATTATCGGTTTTAAGTCATATATAAGCTGCTGATAATTTTCATAAAGCTGCTTTCGCTTATCAAAATCGAGTTCTAATGAAGCACGATCAAACAATTCATTCAGCTTTTTCTCCCAATCAAAAAGATTTTTATTCTCCTCGGGTGTTTTTCTCATATTAAACACATGCAATGTACCGTTTGAATACCATACATTTTTTCCGCCGTATGGTTCTAAAGGACTTCCGGTAAAGCCCATAATAACAGTATCAAAATCGTTTGTATTAACAAGCTTGCTCACAAGAGTATTAAACTCAATCGGCTTAAAATTCACGGTCATGCCGAGTTCTTCAAGATCCTGTTTGACCATCACTCCTATTGATTCACGTTCTGTATTACCGGCATTTGTATAGAGATCGAATTCTACTTTGTGACCGTCTTTATCATATAGTTTTCCCTTTTTCCAGTAGAATCCGGACTTTTTAAGAAATTCTCTGGACTTAGCCAAGTCTTGAGGATGCCCTTTGGCAACCTTTTCATTTAAATATATAGAAGACAGAGGTTCTGACGTGAACAAGGGCGCAGCAACACCGCTTGCAATATTAAATACCATATTTTCTCTGTCAAGAGCATAATCAACAGCCTTACGGAAATTTACATCATTAAACCATTTTTGTTTAACGGGATTTACATAGTATTTGCCTTTATCATTCTTTCTTGTATTTAAATTAAAAGCAAAATACATAGTACCTGTATCAGGCCCGAGATTATAGATTTTATAATCGGAAAATTTTTCTTTTTCTTTAAACAGAGCAACATTTGTTCCTCTTAAACCGACAGTATCAAGCTCGCCCGCCTTAAATTTCAGCAGTTCATTGTTTAAATCACCCACAATCAAAATAATGTATTTATCCAAATACGGAAGTTTTTGTCCCTTTTCATCAATCATGTAGTAATCAGGGTTTCTTTCATAAACAATCCTTTGGGCAGGAACATACTCTTTCAGTTTAAAGGCACCGCTTGTAACAAAATCAGAAGGTCTTGTATTTGAACTCCAGAATGAAGCAAAGGCTCTTTTACCCTTTTTAGTAACGGGCTCTAGTATATGTTTTGGAGCTATAGGCACGCTCAATTGTCTTAAAAACGGAGAAAACGGTTTTGGGGTAACAAATTTAACAGTGTAGTCATCTGTTTTTTCAATTTTTGGAAGCTTATCACCGACATACATTGCATCTCTTGTACTGGTGTTACCATAACCGCCAAAGATTATTGTATTCCAAGTAAAATACACATCATCAGCCGTAATAGGCTTGCCATCCGACCATTTTAAACCGTGTCTTAATTTTACAATATACGTTTTTTTATCAGGGAGTACGTCTATACTTTTTGCAAGTTTTGGTATTACTTCTCCGGTGTACGGATCTGTAGTAACAAGAGCATCAAACATAATATCAGCAGCCTGAGAAGAAGTTGCATCCATAGAATTCCAGCTGTTAAACGTTTTGGGCCCCTCGCCTATAGTACTTGTTACAAGCGTGCCACCGTACTTTCCGGCAGGACTTCTGGACAAAAGATAATCCACTCCGTCTATTGTTTTTGTAGCAGCAGGGTAAGGAGTATACAACTGTTCTACATTGCTGTTTTCAGAGTTATATTCCTTTTCTTTTTCAGGACGGTCAACTCTTATACAGCTGACAAGAAGAACACATATAAATAATAAAAGTAATATTACATATACTATTTTTTTATTCATACATAACAATTTAGCACAAAACAAGCAGATAATTACACTGCCTGTTTGTGGAATAAAAAGAATAAATCATAATGACTTGAGAATATACCAATAATGCATATAAAGAGAATTAAAAGCTGTTTTTCAATTGTTCTTTTGCATACTCAATTGCAGGCATCTCTTCAAAAAATGTATAATTTTCACCAATCTGGTTTAATATATTATGTTCCTTAAGCTGCTTTAGGACATCCTCATTTTTTATAACAAGAAGCATTTCAACCTCCTGTGCTTTTAAGCGAAGAATAATATCCTCCAGTGCAAAAATAGCCGATATATCAAGCAAATCATCCGCTTCATAGTTTAATATTAAATATTTCGTACCGAGCATATCCTCAAACTTTGAAATAAGTTGTGTTGCAGAACCGAAAAAGAATTGTCCGGAAATATGCACAACTCTTATCTTATGATGATAATCATTTTCAAGTATTTTTTCATATTCCATTATATCCGCATCATAATTAGAAAGGGGCTTGTGTATAATATCTGCCTTATCAGCAACACGTTTTGCGTACAAAAGAGCAGCCAGAGTAATCCCCGCACCAACAGCAAAGATTAAGTTGTAAAATACGGTAAGAAAAAATACTGTAAACAAGACATACAAGTCATCTTTCGGGGCATATTTTAAAACTTTTAAAAGTTTTACGTCTATAATGTCATATCCTATCTTTATCAATATTGCAGCCAGAACTGCAAGAGGAATCTGTGCAACAAAACCTGAAAATTTAAAAAGAAGAATTAATAAAAGAAAAGGATTTATAAAAGCGGCAATTTTTGTAGTAGCTCCTGCATTTAGAGCAGCAACAGTACGCATAGTTGCAGCAGAGCCGCCCAATGAACCCGTTATTGAACAAAAGATATTACCAATCCCCTGAGCTGCAAGTAAGTGTTTGGGATTGTGGCGTGTTTTTGTCAAAGAATCAGAGACAAGACCTGTCAGCATACTTTCCGCCGAAAAAACAATTGCAATTGTAAGAGCATAAGGCAGATATTCTATAATATGACTAAAATCACAATATGGCTTTATCAGTGCAGGAAAAGATACAGAAACTTCGCTTATTCTATCAAGATTAAGCCCCATTTTAACGGAAAGCCACGTACAAAATATTAAAGCGACAATCTGAGAAGGGATATATTTATTAATTTTTTTTGGTACAAAAAATACAATAATTAAAGTAACAATACCGATAAAAAGCGCACTATGGTTTAAAGAAAGAATACTCTGATGAAGCGTAAGTACTGTTTCAACAGTAGATGACAAAGCCTTGTGCCCCATCAAAGGATTAAGCTGTAATATGATTATAATAATCCCGACACCGTTCATAAACCCCGATATAACCGGATAAGGAATATATTTAACCATTTGCGGTATGTTCGTTAAAGAAGCAATAATCTGAAATACAGCAGCCGTAAAAAGAACAGTTACAGCTGCTTGCATATTATTATTCATAGCAATCATTGCAGATGCAACGACAATTGCAACGGGTCCTGTAGTACCGGATATCAAAGGTACCTTTGGCCCGAGCATGCCGGCGACAAAGCATAAAATAATTGCACCCCATATCCCTGCCCCGGCGCCAAATCCAGTAGCCACACCAAAAGCTAATGCCTGAGGCAGAGTAATTATTGCAGAATTTATACCACCAAAAACATCTCCTGCAAAGATTTTTAACTTTAATTTAAAATATTTATCTAAATCCATACAAAAATATTAACATATACAAAGAGTTGTATTAACAATTGTAACTTTTCAATTTACCTTTACAAAACTAATAACAAATTTTTTTATGTTCAGATTTAAAACTACTACGTCTTTATATATACATAAAAGGAAAAGCAAATGACAAGCATACAAAAAGTTCAAACTTTACAACAACTGCCGCAATCAAAAGAACTCAAACATCAAAATCAGAATAAGATAAAAATTTTAAATAGCACTTCACCTGATTTGTTAACAAACTATTTGTCACTAATGGCAAACAATAATAAAGCAATAGTTTCATTCGGATATGCACCGACAAGACATGGTGCTGATAACAAAGAATTTGTACCGGTCATACCGATGGAGCAGACACTTGTGCGTCCATACGGTCAGAACTTTGATGTGGATGTTTTTAAACCGACTTTGTCTGATTATGCAAAAAATAAGATTTACAATGAAGCATCTTCAAGAATATTCGGAACAAGACCCTGGCCTCAAATAGAAAATATAAATGCCTGGATGGTCACATCCGAAACCAACGAGTTTAAATCTGACGGAGGCTTGGGCAAAGTTGCAGAAGATCTGCCAAACAGCTTTAATAAAAGATTCAACAAAGATAATAAAAACTTTATGTCAGTAATAACACCGATGTATGTAAACGGTAAAGAATACAGACTTGAATATAACAACGGAAAATATACTTACCACTATGGCAAACGAGGTGAAAAAGAAAAAGAAGTAAAATACGAGGGGAAAATTAATGTTCCGATGTATTTCGGTTCTCCGCATAATACGAGATTAAAAGATGTAGATGTGAGAGTTTTTACAACAGAGCTTAATACAGACAAACCGAAACCGACTAAATATATTATGCTTGAAGTACCTGAATACGGTGATGATGCAAACGGACAGTTCACTACATTCAACCAATTCTTTAACATAATTGACAAAGATACAAGAAATGCAAATCACAACACACCTTATGCAAATTCAGAATTTTCAGATCCTGTATACAGAATGGCATTTTTCTCCAAAGGTGTATATGAACTTATGAAAAGCATAAAAGAAGGCGATTTCCAGGGTATTGAAGCACCAAACTCCGTTATACTTAACGACTGGCAGGCAGGTTCTCTTGCTGCAATGATGCACTACACAGCAAATGCAGAAGCTGATACCGGTGCAATTTCAAAAGAGACAGGCCGCTACTTTGATGAAACGCCGACAATTTATATTGTTCATAACTGTGAACATCAAGGCGCAACAGACGGAAATGATTGGAACAGAAAAAACATATTCGGTACATTATTCGGAGCATATGGCGCAGAAATTCTCCCCAATTCCAAAAGCTGGAATGAAGCTCAGGAAGAAGACAAAAGTGCACTTATGAGATATACAAACTTTAACTCTGCAAAAACAGGGATATCTCTTGTTGACAGAGTAGTTCCTGTTTCTGAGTACTACGCACAGGAACTTGTTCATTCCAATGAAAAGGCAAGAGGAATGATGGACTTGATGAAAGCAAGATTCTATGGCCCCGGACATACACTTACACCGATTACAAACGGTTATTCAAAATCACTCATTGAACCTACGAAGAAAAACATGGAAAAATTGACGGAAGCAACAAAAAAAGATTTCACAATGCAGCTGCCGCCTGATGTTCCAAGCATAGATTTGTCTGATTTTGAATTAAAAGCATACGATGCAGATTCTCTGGATAAAAAAATACAGAACAAGAATGCTGTAATGAAAGTGTTCAAACAGTTAATAGAAAGAGAAAAACATCTTCCTTATGATGAATATGCTCAGCCGGCAAGAAAATATATGCTTTTTGAAGCCGACAGAACGGCAATAAAAGAAGACGACTTTACCAATACACCGGTTATTGCATATTCAGGACGTGTTGACCCGCAAAAAGGTGTAGACAGCATATTTAAAGAAGCAATGTGGAAATTTGCCGAGCACAATAAAAACACTCCGGAAGAGAAACTGCCTGTATTTATACTTGGCGGAGCGATTTCTCAAAAAGGAGCTTATGACAAGCTAAAAGAATTCAAACATTATATGACGGAATTCTACCCAAATGTAGGTAAGAGAATAATACTGGTACACGGATTCCTGAATACAAATCTTGTTGCTGCAGCTTCTGATATGTTCCTTGTTCCATCTGTATTTGAACCATGCGGCTTGACTCAGCTGGAAGCTATGGCAAAAGGTTCTCTGCCCATTGCGACATCAACGGGCGGGCTTGTTAATACAATAAATGATAATGTTGACGGATTCAGAACAAAAGCTTTCTTTGATGAAACCGGCAGCAAACAACTGTTGTACGGCGGCGGATTTGCCAACAACAATGATGCATACTGCGAAGCACTTGAAAGAGCATTAAATGTATACTATAACGACCACACTAAATTTGAACAAATGCAAAAAACGGCAATGCAAAATGACTTTAGCTGGGATAAAGACGGCGGTGCTCTTGATAAATACATCAATCTTATAAAAACCGGCCGCACAGAATAGAATACTAAATAAACACGTAGCAATAAAAAGTCCGGATTTATTTAAAATTCGGACTTTACTATTTATTTCATTATTTTCTACATAGCAGTTCTCATATATTGAGAAAAGACCTGTGAAAAATACATAATAGAACTAAAGAAAACAGCTATCAACGCAACTTCTATAGCCACAGCCCATATCGCCCATTTCCTCTGCACAGAATGAAAATGGTTTATACTCTCCCATTCTTTGTTTTCCCACGCCCATTCATTTCCCTTGGCCCCGCAATAAATGGAGAACAAAATAGAAAGCAACCACCCAAAATAAGGAATAAATGGCAGGACAAAAGCCAAACAAGCAACAGGAGTATTATTAAACAAACCCCATATCGGCGTGATTATACAAGCACCCCAGTTAAAACAGTTAATATTCTTAGGGAAAGCCTGACCCTTTACACGGTATCTGTTTTCTTTTTTTAATTTTTCGGTGTCATAACCGAATTCTATATTAGAAGAAGCGCCATAATTCCCGTAACGGGAAACGGCGCTTCTTATTCTTGATTCATTATTATCGTATGACACAAAATAATCCTGTATTTGTTAACAAAAAATATTATACCAAATTTTTAATTATTTTTGTTTTTTTTAGATTTTTTGTGCTCATTTGTATTATCTTCAGAAGACTCTGTCTCTGATTCAGAGTTTTCATCATTATCAGCGGAATCGGAAGAATCATTTTCTTGAGAGTCTGCATCTGAATCAATATCTGTTGAATCATCGCTAGAATCCGGATTATTGTCAGCATTGCTGTTATCAGATTCAGGATTTACATCAATATTGTCAGAGGATTCTTCTTCCAACGATTTTTCATCCTCTGCAGCATCAGCAGAATCGTTTTCATCTTCAGTAGTATTTTTTAGAGCATTAAGAGCCTCCTGCTCTTGTGCTTCAATCTCTTCAATTTCTTCTTTAGTTCTTGCTCTTATAACAGGGATGTTAAGCATAAGAGCTATTTCATCACCGTCAGCCTCCAGATTTAAATCAAGAGCTTCCTGATCAATTTCCACATACTTAGAAATGACGGTGATAAGCTGTTCACGCATTTTCTGCATAGTTGCACCGTCCAGATTAGATCTATCCTGCATCAAAACAAGTTTTAACCTGTTTGTCGCAGTATCTTTAGATGATTCAGCATCCTGCAGCCTGTCTTTTTGAAAGAAGTTCAAGACTCTGTTGTATAAATTACTGAAAATATTTTCACTCATTGTCCTGCCTCCTTCCTATTCATTGTCCTGTTTGGATTTAATACCAAAGATTTTTTTTATTTTGTCAATAAAAGCGGCAAAACCTGTAGGCTGATTTATATCCATAAAAGGAACTTCCTCGCCTTTTATACGTCTTGCTACATTTATATAAGCCTTGCCTGCAGGCGAATCTTCTACATTAACAATCGGCTCGCCTCTGTTTGTAGAAGTAATAATACCAGTATCCTCCGGTATAACGCCTATTAAATCACTGGAAAGAATATCACATACATCCTCTACGCTCATCATATCATTAGATTGAATCATATTCGGACGTACTCTGTTTACAAGCAGCTTATAAGATTTAATTTCTTCTCTTGCTTCCAAAAGTCCAATGATTCTGTCTGCATCTCTGACTGCCGACATCTCGGGAGTTGTTACGACAATAGCTTCCGAAGCACCGGATACTGCAGTTTTAAAACCTTCTTCTATACCTGCAGGACAATCAACAAGCACAAAATCAAAATCTTCCTGCAGCTGTTCGCAAATAGATTTTAACTGTTCCGCACTGACAGCAGACTTGTCCCTTGTCTGAGCAGCAGCCAAAAGACACAGATTAGGATTCTTTTTATCCTTAACAAGAGCCTGTTTTAACTTGCAGCGTTCTTCAACAACATCAACAAGCGTATACACAATACGATTTTCCAATCCCAGAAGCAAATCCAAATTTCTAAGCCCGATATCAGTATCTACCAGTACTACACTGGAACCGCTTTTGGCAAGTGCAGTTCCTATATTGGCAGAGGTAGTAGTTTTACCTACACCGCCTTTGCCGGAAGTAATTACTATTACTCTACCTGTCATCTCTATTATGCTCCTTTACCTATTTACCTGTCTTTTACTCGTCACTATCTGTCATTAATCTTTAAAATCACAATACTTCCGTTAACATTTCTCGCTTCTTCGGGAGTAAAAGTATTAGATTTTTCCACATAAATATTTTTTATATGATCCGGTCTTCTTGCATATGAATCAGCAATTCTTAATTGTATCGCATTAAGAGTCAGCGCTCTGATTCTTGCCTTTGTGTTGCCGTTACAGCCGGCATGTGCAATACCGCCTAATATTCCCCATACAGTAATATCACCCGCAGCATGGATTTCGCATCCCGGATGGCAGTCGCCTATAATAACGACATTGCCGTTAGATCTTATAACCTGTCCGGAACGTACTGTCTGCTTGTGATACTGTGTGTTCATTTGAAGAATTGCATAATCTTCATCCGTCATTTCTTCTTCCGGAATTTCAAAATTATCCTCCGCCTCTTTTGTCAAAGGCCAGTTCTTCATATCGGACAATTCTTTTTCATCACTCAAAATATTTTCAAGTTTTTTTTCGGAATCAAAAATGCTGTCGAGTTGTTCTTGTATCTCTTCTTCTTTTTCTTCAGTCATAGGTTCAACAGGCGGGGTTATAAAATCATCGTGTTCTCGAATCTGTGCAGTATCCTGCTCAACTGGCTTTCCAAATTGTATTTCCGTACTTTTTTCTTCCAAAGAAGAATCAGACTGTTCTGTCTTATCCTGAGATATTTCTTCTGATATTTTCTGTTGTTCAGTATATTCTTCAGCAGTACCAGATGACTCAGATTTAGATTCTGTTTCATTTTCAACAACTTCTTCATTTGAGGTATCGCTGATTACCTCCACAACCTGCGAATCATTTTCATTATTTTTATTTTTAGATTCATCTGCTATATGATCCGTCATAGGGATATACTGTTCTGACGGTTCATCGACAGGAGCCTGCGCCTCCAGTGCTGACAATTCTTCCTGCAGCTCTTCTTCAACATCCTTTGTACTGATACCGAGAGTTGCAGCAGCCAGCTCTGTCTGTTGTGACTCAGATTCAATAAGCGACAGAGTAGAATTTATACTGTTTATCAAAGAATTAATACTTAAAAGCTGTGACTGATTTAGTGTTATATCACCCAGTTTCAACCAGATTTTTTTGTTAGCGGCTTCTTCTTTTTCAATAATGTTGCTAAGCTCAAAAACCACATCAGCAGGGTTTTGTGCGTGTGTTAAATCAATAATATATCTTTTGTTTAATTCCATATCCTTTTAACCCGTTAATATAAAAACTTACCCCGAAGGTCTATAATAAAAGGATATATGAAATATCTATCAAATACAATTGTTTGTAATTGAATGTTGCAATTTGTTATAAAAAATTATTATTTGTTTTCTTTTGATTCAATTATATTATTTACTTTTGCAGCAGCTTGTCTTGCTGCTTTTATTCTTGCTTCAAAAGTATTAGCTGTCTGTGTATTTCGATTTATGATTTCATCCTGTACATCGATTTCTGCTTGTATGTCATCTATTTTATTCTGACTTTCCTTTATTTTATCTTCTGTTTCTTTTAATTGTTTATCCAGAACATCAATTTGTTTTTTAATAGCATCCTTTTGTGCATCCGATATTTCAGGATTATCAAGTTGTTTTTTCAAGTCACCAATCTTATTTATTAAGTTAGCTTTTTCATTAAGCAATCCGTCCTTAATAGCTTGTTCACTTCGTAAAGCCTGTATTTTTGTATTCTTAGTAGCTTTTGCTGTTTCTGCATTTCTTAAGGCCTCACTTTTTTGTGCTTCAGCAGTTTCAATAGCATTTATCAAATTATTATTAATATTTGTAAGTGTTTCAGATGATGTATTTTCGTCAACGCCGTTAGCTGTATTTATACAAGAATTCAATGCAGTCATTGAATCATTAGAATTTGTAGTATTCTGAGATATTTCTTTTCTTTCTGCTTTAGAGAATCCGGCATTATTTGCATTATCTTTTTTAGAAGTAAAGAAAGATGCCAAAGGAAGTGCCAAACCGAAAAGAGTACTGATACCGCTGACTACCCAGCCGGCTATTGCCCATCCGTTACCGGAATCTGAAGAAGAAGATGATGATGAATATGAACCATAAATTCCGTTTGTAGTTAAAATGCGATCTTTTTTCTTTTGGTAATCAGGGATATTCCAGTCCATTTTCTGTGCATTTTGTCCGTTGAGAATAGTACCAACGTTAGTAGAATAAATTCTGTTGGGATTGCCAGTATTATCAATAGACTGATTAACAAGAGGCCAACCTTTATTGGTATTTGAACAAATCACGCTGTCTTTATATTTACTAAAACTGTTAGTCATGTTCTTTCTCTCTACGACTTTGTACTCTTATATATATAAAGTATATACCATTCAAAAAATTGCTATTTTAGTATATACTTTGTTAACATTTCTTAATATTAAAATTTGCTCTATTATATTGCTTATGATATTGTCATTTCTAAGGATAATATTATGGGTGAAAAATTAGATATTATAACAATAGGTGAAAGCCTTATTGAGCTTTCCAGCCCGACAAGTCTTGCGTATTCAAAAACACTGGACAAATATTACGGCGGTGACACTCTGTGTACGGCAGTAGCAGCCCAGAGACTCGGTTCTCAGGCAGGTTACATTTCAAGGGTTGCAAACGATCCTTTTAGAGAATATCTCATGGACGCATGGCAGTCTGAAGGGCTTGATATATCGCAAGTAAAGCTTATTGACGGTTTTAACGGGGTATATTTTATCGGGCACCCCGAAAATGCAGAAAAAGAGTTTGTATATTACAGAAAAAAAACTGCTGCAACAAAACTTTCAATCGATGATATATACAAAGAGTATATACTCAGTGCTGATATTGTTTACGCAACAGGTGTTACACAGTCGCTTTCACTAAGCGCAAAAGAAGCAGTAAAAAAAGCTTTTCAGATATCTTTTGAAAACAATATGACAACCGCTTATGACCCGAATTTTGATTGCAGGCTATGGGGAATACAGGATGCAAAAGATGCGTTTGATGAAATATCCGACTACATAAGCATTATGTTTTTGAGTTTGGAGCACGATTGTATAAAGCTTTTTGAAATAGATTCACCCGACAAATGCATAAAATATTTGTGGGACAAAGGTATAAGCATAGTAGTTGTAAAATCAGCCAAAGATAAGGGCTATTTTGTAGGTTTTGAGGGTGACATAACTTTTGTCAAATTTCAAACAGAAGAAATAGTGGACTCCACGGGCTCCGGAGATGCCTTTAACGGTGCATTTTTACACGGCCTGAATTCCGGTATGACGGCATTCGAAGCGGCAAAACTGGCAGCGATAGACGCTGCGATACAATGCAAAGGAATGGGTGCAATTAAGTCCACACCGTACAAAGAACAGGTATATTCGGCATATTACGGTCAATAGCGGGTATTATTATGTCTGATGAATCAAAACACATTGCGGTTTCCGGTTATTACGGATTTGACAATTTCGGCGATGAAGCAATATTAAATGTCTTAACAAAAGAGTTAAAGAAAAATAATTTTTACGTAACAGTCTTCTCAAAAAATCCGGAAAAAACAGGATTTAAGCTCGGTGTAAATTCTGTTTACACGTTTAATATAAAGTCAATAATAAAAACCCTGAAGAACTGCGATGTACTCATAAGCGGAGGCGGCAGCCTTTTACAGGACTCAACAAGTCTAAAAAGCCTTTTGTATTATGTTTTTGTTATTTTATGCGCTGAGTTTTTCAAAAAAGATGTAATTATATTTGCACAGGGCATAGGCCCAATAAAAAATGCCTTAGGCAAATTTCTTACAAAAATTGCACTGAAAAAATGTAAATACATAACAGTGCGTGATGAAAAAAGTCTGTTTTTATTAAGAAGCTGGAAACTTAATCCCGAGCTTGTATCAGACCCGGTATGGAATATTGAGACAAAAGCTTACAAGCCTGCAAACAGAGTCGGTATACAGCTAAGAAGCTGGAAGGGATTGTCTCAAAAATATCTTTTTAATCTTGCAAAAAGTGTAGTTGAACATTTCGCTGATAAAGAAATATGTATATACTCTTTTCAAGACACTCTTGATTTAGATATATGCAAACATTTTGAAGCACAGCTAAAGCTTCTAAAGCCTGATATCAAGACAAAGCTGATAAATGCAATGAGCATAGAAAATACGGTAGCGTCTTTTGCAGAATTGAATTATTTGATAGGTATGAGATACCATGCCTGCCTTCTTGCACTAAAATACGGAATCCCTTCACTTGCGCTGAGCTATGACACAAAAGTCAAAAAAATAGCAGAAAGGTTTGAGCTGCCATGTTCCGAATTAAGTGTGGACGAAGATTTAGACAAATTATTTGACGAATTAAAAGCAATACAACCTCAAATGATACAAAAGAAAGCGCAGGAGTGTGTTTTTGATTTTAATACGATACTAAATAAAATATCAGAGTCAGAATGACCGATTTTTATTTATCTGTTGGGCAGGTATGCCCAACCTACAGCACTCAGAATAACGTCCCTCTGTCATCCTGAGGAAGTGTAACGACCGAAGGATCTCACAGGCTTTTTGAATACATATCAGATGTGTAAGATTCTGAACACAAACGCTCTTTTCGCAAGGCACATCTGGCGCTTCAGAATGACATCCCTCTGTCATCCTGAGGAGCGAAGCGAGCTCAGGATCTTACAAGATTTTGGATTACATATAAGATGTGTAAGATTCTGAATACAGCAATATTTTTACAGCAAAGCATATTTGATGCTTCAGAATGACAGGTGTGTGTAGAATGACACTTATTCGTCATCCTGAGGGAACAAAGTGACCGAAGGATCTCAAGGACTTTTTGATTACATATCACACCGTCAAGATTCTGAACACAAACGCTCTTTTCGCAAGGCACATCTGGCGCTTCAGAATGACAGGTGTGTGTAGAATGACACTTATTCGTCATCCTGAGGGAGTGTAACGACCGAAGGATCTCACAGGCTTTTTGAATACATATCAGATGTGTAAGATTCTGAATACAAACGCTCTTTTCGCAAGGCACATCTGGCGCTTCAGAATGACATTTTTGTATTGGGCAGGTATGCCCAAGCTACAGCACTTAACCAAATAAATTCTATTCTTCTGATTGTTTTTTCTTTTCAATAAAGCGTGCTGCAAAAACTCCGGCCTCAAACAAGAGCCATGTCGGTACACCGAGCATAAGCTGGCTCACAATATCAGGCGGAGTAAAAATAGCAGCAAGAATAAGAATACCGACAATTATATAAGGTCTTGCATTTTCAAGCATAGACACACTCACCAGACCGAATTTTATTCCTATCAAAACAGCAAGCGGAATCTGAAACATTAAGCCAAAAGCAAGCATCATGCCTGCCGAAAGGTTTATAAAGCTTTCCAGCCCCAAAGTCGCCTCGAGATGCGTTGTGGAAAATGCAGCAGAAAAATTCATTATCAAAGGCATTATCAAAAATATACAAAAACATGCACCTGACACAAACAAAAAAGTAGCAAGAATAACAAGCCAGTCCATAAACTTTTGTTCGTGTTCATACAATGCGGGCAAAACAAATTTTCTCACCTGCAATGCAATATATGGAAACGCAAGCACAAAAGCTATTACAAGTCCTGCTTTTAGCTGTATTACAAAAACCTCCATCGGTGAGAAATAATGAAGCTTTGATAACCCTTGAGGCAGAGTATTTTTTATCAAAAAATCAATAAACTTAGGCGCAGCATAAAACCCCGCAGGCGAAAGTATTACAACTGCAACAATAGACCTTATCAGCATGCTTCTCAATGCTTCAAGGTGCTGTATAAAAGTTTGTTCCTCCTGTTGTTTATCTTCAACACTCATATTTCATATTGTCAACTGACTCTGACTACTTGATGAACCTGTGTGATAGACAAGTCCGTTTTTAGCAACAAGTCCGGCACAGGCAACAGCGAAATCAGACTGGCACGCCGTGTGAGGCATAGCCGAACCCAGTGCCATTGCGAGCGGAAACGTTGAGTTTTCGTGAGCGTCTGATTTCAAGACAGTACATGGGGTCTACCTCTCAGAAACAATACTTAATTGTTTCTTCGGCAGAGTCGCAAAATGCTAGACTGGCTGCAACATCGGCTGAGCTGAGGCGAAGCCTGATGTTATGCCCCTACCTGGTGGCGTCACTCGCACTCCATGTACTACTTCTGCAAGCGAGGCCGCCTCAGACATATTTTTAAGAAACTTCTGTTTGAGATTCGGTCTGTTCATTCTTAGCTTCTGATTCAGCCGCTTTTTGAGCATTTTCCGTCAACTCCTGAGCTTCTTTTTTCAGGGTTTCTTTTGCATTCTTAAACTCGTAAGCAGCTCTTCCCATTGCCTTTTCGCTTTTTCCGCCCATATACATATATGCCGTATCAAAATAGTTTATGCCGGCATCAATAGCTCTTTGAACCATTTTTTTATTAAGAGCATCATCAATAACTCCGTTTTTATCAGTAGGCAGTCTCATTGCACCAAAACCGAGCATTGTAAAAAACTTTGCAAACAATGAAAAGAAAATTATTCAGGTTTCCAAAGAATATCTGACAAAAGATACGGAAACAATGATAAAAGGCATAAGAGAATCGGCAAAACAGCTGAAAGCGGAAGCTGATTTTGAAAATATACTACAAAGATTTAAAGGTAAAGAAGAAGATTTAAAGAAGAAACTCCTAAAAGCACACGAACAGATATTGCGTTCCGATTTTATATCAACAGGACTTTTGATGGGAAGTATTCCGTGGATTGCAACTGGGATAACCGAATACAAAACAGGACGCAAAGGATTTTCCGCAACATTTAATATGCTTGAAGAAAAGGAAATATCTAAAAAAGACCACGCAAAAAGCAAACTAAAAAGACTTGCAGGGACACTTGCGTTTGCCTTTATACCCGGTACTATACTGTCAAAAGTAGTAACAAAAGGTCTCAGTGCAAAAACAGCGAACATAATAAAAAATAATGCCCAAAACTTTAATTACACTTCCGGTGTAAGTATGTCAAAAACAGTTAATGCAATGAAATGGGCATTCACCGGATTTCTGGCAAAGCTGCCGTCCTCCCGTGATAAATACGAGCTGAGAGATAGAACAGCAAGAGAAGGCGCAACATTTGTAATGTTTTTTGGCGGAGATTTTTTAATAAATAATATTTTGGGCCGGCTTTCGGATCATTTTTTAGGCACAAAGATTATGAATACGGATAAGTATAAAGGTCAAAAAATAGGTTTTCTAAAAAGTTTCTTGCTGCCGACAAGACGTTTCAGGAAAATAGATAACCTGAAAAACGTTTCACAGGATGTAATTAAGAGAACAAAAAACATTGGAGCAATTTTATACTGGGTATCTTTAATTACAAATATGGCAGTACTCGGATTTACTGTGCCTCATTTTTTAAACAAAATGCTCCGGCACTCCGTTGAAAAAGATAAAGCAAAAGACAGAATTGCAAACAACGGATTACCCCCGTTCAACTTCTATAAAAATATAGAAGACTGGAGCAAAAATGCTAAAATTTAACAGTGCTAAACAACAGCATCCTCCGGTCTGGAATTGTTAATAGGGTTCCATGTATCTTTCAGATTATTTTTTATAAGATTTTGATAAAAGTTCTCTTTATAATCCAATAAATCAAGCTGCTGCTGTAATTCTTTCATTTGAGACAATGCTTTATCTTTTGTTGCTCGGATGATTTCATATCTTTCAGGTATAGTTGAATCACCAATTATGCACAAATCAATATATCTTTTTATAGATTTATTTTCTGTTCCTACAGAGCGGAGACATTTTACGATTTTTACCCATTCAAGATCGTTGTCGGAGAATAGTCTTATATTATTTTCATTTCTTTTTACAAAAGGGAAGAAACCGCATTTTGCCCAGAATCTGAGTGTATGCTCTGATATATCCATTTTGTCAGCAACTTCTTTAACAGTATACATTTATCATCTCCTATATTGCTATAATGATATTTTATCACAAAAACATAAGAGCAGCTCTAAAGATAAAAACAATTATAAACTGGACATACAAAATAAGCTTGGATTAAAATTGGGATAATATTAAATCGGGAGTAGATTAAATGTTATTTTATGCGGATTTGCACATTCATTCAAAATATTCAAGAGCAACCAGCAAAAACTGCAACCTTGAAGAACTGGCAATATGGGCTCAAAAAAAGGGGCTAAGTGTCATATCAACAGGCGACTTTACTCATCCCGCCTGGTTTGAAGAAATTAAAGAAAAACTTATTCCCGCAGGAAACGGAGTGTTCAGACTTAGACCCGACATAGAAAAAAATATTTTAAAATCCAACAGCCCCGTATATTTTATACTTTCCGTTGAAATTTCTACAATATACAAAAAAGGAGAGAAAACAAGAAAAGTTCACCATGTTGTATTTTCTCCTGATATAGATTCCGCACAAAATTTCAGACAGAAACTTGCTGCAATAGGGAACATAAATTCAGACGGCAGACCGATACTGGGTCTGGATTCAAGAAATCTTTTAGAAACAGTACTTGAATCCGGAGAGGGAAGCTATATAATCCCTGCACACATCTGGACCCCTTGGTTTTCCGTTCTTGGTTCAAAATCCGGGTTTGATTCCATTGACGAATGCTATGAAGATCTTGCAGAACATATTTTTGCGGTAGAAACGGGACTTTCCTCCGATCCCGAGATGAACTGGCATGTTTCAAGCCTTGATAAATACAGACTTGTTTCAAACTCTGATGCACACTCTCCGTCAAAGCTGGCAAGAGAAGCAACTGTGTTTGACACAGAGCCTGACTATTTCAGTATGATGAATGCACTGAAAACCGGCAACGGATATGTAGGAACGGTAGAATTTTTTCCGGAAGAAGGGAAATACCATGATGACGGTCACAGAAAATGCAATATTTGCCTGACACCATCCGAGACTAAAAAGCTAAACGGAATCTGCCCGGTATGCGGAAAACCTCTTACAATAGGAGTTGCCAACAGAGTATATGAACTTTCTGACAGAAAGGGAGACGTCACACCCCCTCCGACTGCAGGCAAAGTAATAAGTCTTGTTCCTCTGCCTGAAATTCTTTCCGAAATAATGCAGGTCGGACCTTCAAGCAAATCAGTCACTGCAGAATATGAAAACTTAATAAACAAGCTCGGCCCGGAACTTTCTATTCTCACAAGCGTACCTGTTGAAGAAATAGAAAAAGTCCATTCGCCTATCCTGGCAGAAGGTATATCCCGCCTGAGAAAAGGACAGGTAATAAGGCAGTCCGGATATGACGGAGAATACGGCATAATAAAATTGTTCAATGAAGATGAAATTGTAAAAAAAAAACTCCGTTAATTTAAAACTCGATATAAATATTCCCGATGTATCGAAAAAAACAAAGGCAAATTCAAAAAATTCAGTAAACACAAAAGAGTACTCTTTAAACAATTTTGATAATATTAATATTGTCAAAGCCGTAAAAGAAAAAACTGTAAAATCCGAAACGATAAAGACAACAAAGCTGGATGAATACCAGCTTTCTGCAGTTGAAAATACTGCAAAAAAATTGTTAATAACTGCAGGTCCGGGGTCAGGGAAGACAACTGTGCTTACAAAGCGTATTGCTTATTTAATTAAAGAAAAAAATATCCCCGCAAAGAACTGTCTTGCCGTAACTTTCACAAGAAAAGCGGCACAGGAGCTAAAAGACAGACTTTCCGTACTTCTTGACGAACAACAAGCACAAACAATCAGCATCCATACTTTTCACTCTTTATGCTTTTCCATATTAAAAGAGAATTACACACAGGCAGGATTACCACAGGATTTTAGAGTTATTACGGAAGAAGAGAAAGCGCTTTATAACAATGACATACCGGATAATATGCCGGTATTTGATGATTTAATTGAACTAACAATAAAACTTTTCGAAAATCATCCGGAGATTCTTAAGGAATATCAAACAAAATTTAAATATATCTCGGTAGATGAATATCAGGATATTGATGAAAATCAGTATAAGCTTATAAAAATGCTTGCAACAAATGATACAAATATGTGCATTATAGGAGACCCTAATCAGGCAATATACGGTTTTAGAGGAGGAGATTCAAAATTTTTCAATAATTTTACACAAGATTATCCTGATGTTGAAACGGTTAATTTAAAAAATAATTACCGCAGTGCAAAAGATATAGTTAATGCCTCTAATCAGATGATAGAGTCTTTCAACACAATTTCAAAATACAGCGCAATAAATAATAAAATTACTATCCATACAGCACCTACGGAAAAATCCGAAGCTGAGTTTATGGTAAGCACAATTGAAAATCTTATAGGCGGTCACAATCTTTTTTCAATTGATTCTGATAGAACAGACGGACAAAGCGATGATTTCTCTTTTGGAGATATTGCCATACTTTACCGGACATCGCTTCAATTAAAACCAATTGAAGAAGCACTTATAAGATCGGGTATGCCTTTTGTAAAACTGTCAGATGATTTATTATTCACAAAAAAAGCAATAAGAAATCTTCTGAAAAATCTCAATGACAGCACAAGCATAGCTGAACAGATTAAGCATCTAAAAAATGATTTTAAAGAAGAAATTGATTCTTTTATATGGGAATATTTAGAAAAACTTGCAATTGAATGCAACAGCAAAAATGATTTTATACACGAAGTATCATTGCTGAAAGAATCGGACACTATAGATGCACGTGCGGACAGAATTTCTTTAATGACGTTGCATTCTTCAAAAGGATTGGAATTCAACTGCGTATTTATTGCAGGACTTGAAAACGGGTTGATTCCTTTATACAAAGCTGAAACAGGAAAAGAACTTGAGGAAGAAAAAAGACTCTTGTATGTAGGTATGACAAGAGCAAAACAACTGTTGTTTTTAACAAGAGCAAAAAAGCGCCATATATTCGGAAAAATGGAAGACAGAGAGATATCCCCATTTTTAGAAAAAATAGAAAATGATTTACTCAAGCTTACGACTTTTGATAAAGAATATAAAAAAGCAGATAAAGAGAACGTAAACCAGCTAAGTTTATTTTGAAAAAAAAGATATACTAATATGCTATAATTTTTTTTAAAGGAGATTATATGCAAAAAATAATTATTGCACTTTTTTTGATGACAGCATTTTCTCTGACTGCTTTTGCTGCGAAATATAAAGTTAATACAAGCGGTCAGGTAACAGCACCGACAGGACAGGTGCAAAAAGGCAGTGTATTAAATCAACAAACAAATATATACAACAACTATTACGCCCCGCAATACGTAAACAGCAAACAGGTGCTGCAAGCCCAGGTGAGTGTAATAGATATAGTTATGGACTATTCCGGAAGTATGTATAACTGGACAAACGAAGCAAAAAACTCTATGTCTCAAATCATTGCCCAGCTGCCTGCATCTACAAGTATCGGTTTTAGGGTTTTCGGGCATAATGGCATGGCAGGTTCCAACAATCTATACAACCCGTACAAACCTGCTCTTGCAAAAGTACAAAGCATAATCAAATCGGCAGGAGGCAAATATAAAGTACAAACAAAATCCGATGAATATCTCGGTTCTATTACAGGCTCCTGCTCAGCCACTGCACAGGTAACTCCTGTTGCAACCAATAACTTAACAGCGCTTTTATCAGGAATGAATTCCATTTATCTTGGCGGTTCAACACCTCTTACTTACGGCCTGTATCAGGCAGTAAATCAAGACTTTTCAGGAATATCAACACAAATACCCAAAAAGATAGTGCTCATTACAGATGGCGGTGAAAACTGCGGAGGCGACCCTTGTGAATTTGCAAGAGAACTTGTAAGAAAAAGAAATGACATACACATAGATGTAGTTCTTGTATCTTCTACGTCTCAAAAGCTTAGATGTCTGGCTGACACAACAGGCGGAAAAATGTACACAACAAACGACTTATCAAGTTTTTCCAATATATTGATAGAGTCTATGCAGACACCGCCTGCACAGATACAAATGCCGGAACCGGAGAAACCGCAGCAGAATTACGAATATATTGATGATTGATACAAAACTGCTGAAAAAAATATTTTTAATATAAATTAACTTCAAAATTACCGCCCGACATTTTGACGGATAATTTTAATGTCTGATTTTTATATGCAGCAGGAGGCGTTTTATAGCTCGGTGTATTCATCATAGCAGAATACACAGCATCATTTAAACTGTCATTAATTGATTGCTGTGAAAAAGCCCTATTAACCAGATTCCCAGACGAATCAATTTTAAAACTTACAACACAACTGCCGTCTCCAACAACATTTACAAAATTAATATTTGATGCAATTTTATTACGAAGGCCTATTTTGTAATTTTGATACTCTTTCTGCATTGCAGCTGTATTCACTGCGGGCTGTGCAGACGGTTTTGCTGATACTTTCTTTGTCACGGAAGAAGATTGTTTAGCAGCTGTAGCATTAGATTTATTAGTGGTATTAGTTTTTACATTGGTATTAGAAGTTGTTGTTTTTGCGACAGTCTTTTTAGGCGCAGCAGCCTTATTGGCAGAAGAAGTCTTCTTTGCAGTTGATGATGGTTTGTATGTATTATAAGCCGGTGTTGAAGCCTTTTGATTATACACATTAGATTTCCGCACAGGTGCAGATATTTGATTTTTTACATTGTTATATGTATTGATTACATCAGACACTATCGGAATAGATTGGGACTGTTGTTTATTAGCAACTGTATTACCAGTTTTTTTAATTTTTGATTCTATCCATATTTCATCAATTGAAGGTATGTTTTTATTAGCAATTTTATTGTTTGCTGCTTTATTCTCTGACGTTGATTTATCCTCATCAGGGCCAATATCTATAAATAAAAGAGAAATAATTGACAAAATAATACAAAGCGCTAATATAAGCACAGACTTTTTATCAATAGACCCCTGAACGGAACTTTTGCTTGCAGGATTTTGTTGCTCATAACGGATATATGAAGGAGCCGCTTTAGGCGGATTATTATCTGGCATTATTTCAAATGTATCATTTCCGCAATCACAATAATCAGGTTTTTGGCTAAAAGTTTTTCCGCACTCGCTGCACTTATACATAACTAATTCCTTACCTTTTCTACATCCTTAAAATCAGCCGGAGTACTGTATTTCGTCTGTGCAGATATTTTCCAGCCGCCCTCTACAGTAGTACTGATTCTGTTAGACCCCTGCGGGAAATTTAAAATAGATCTGCCCTGATAGCTTCTGATAACAGGAGCAATATACTGTATGGCAAATGGAGTAAACGACGGATTTGTTGACCACGTTTGTATATTCATAACCTTGCCATACTTATCAACATCAAATTGAAATCTAAACACAGTCCCTTGAGGCACAATAGGAAGCTTAACATCTCGCATAATTTGATTCTGTATGTCAGAGCGCCATTTATTCCATTTTATCAATTCCAATTCTTCTGCTTTTTGTTTCTGCACGGCAGTTGTCTGTACAGACTGTTTTGCGGCTGCAGGCTTAGTTTGAGTAGCAGCAGTTTTTTTAGAAACCGTTGTTTGAGTTTTCTTTACCTGAGTCGTTTGCTTTTGCACTTTTTTAGTGTTTGTACTTACCTGTTTTGGTTGAGTTTTTGTATGAGTTGTAACTGTCGATTTAACAGGAGTAGTCTTTACTGATTTAACAGAAGACTTAGTTTGCACTGCAGTATTACTCATCTTTTTGGGTACCACAGAAACAGTTGTATTTTGATTTGTGTTAGAAACTACATTTTTTACTGTTCTTGTTGTTTGAGTATTAGTTTTTGTGGGCAAAACCTTTGTTTCCACTTCCGGCTTTGTATCCTGCACCAGCTCATAAGCAGAATCATATATCATAACCTGCTTGTGCATTTGCGGCGGGAAACAAACAACAAACATAGTATAGAGTATTATAAATAATGTAATTATAATCGATATTATTTTATACAAAATTTTATCTCATCCGTTAATTATCTATTTTTGCAATTAATTCCTCACATGCATACATCTCAAATTTTGTCTGACTTAGCATATAAGTTTCTGCAAGAAGTAATGCTGTCGGTACAAGTGCAGCAACAGAACTCAAAAACATACCGCTTAAGTCACCGCCCATTTCCTGCATAAAGTATGAAATATTCATTGAAAACTCAATAAATATAATACAAATACCTATAATAAATGAACGGCGCATTTCTGTATCAAGTTTGCGCACACCCTGCAACCCGTATATTTCAACGCCATGTTGTATATAGTTGCTGAAACCGTCATTTTTCAAAACATTAGACGCCTGAATTTTTTTATTGCAGAAAAATGCATTAACAAATGCAAAAAATGCAAATATTATCAAGAATGTAGCCAGTACAAGAAATATCGGACTGAATCTCAAACCTGATATTCTTATCCAGCCTGCCGCTTCAGGGAAACACATTGCCAAAGTGTTAGAAACGCCATAAGCAAGGAACGGAGCAGTTAAAATACCGAGTATTATTTCTCCTACGGATTTTAACTGAAGCATAAACAGCTTGTCTTTTATATTTCCGATTCTTGTGTTGCTTAAGTTATTAATAAAAAGCTCAATCCATTGCTGATAAGCTTTTACGACCCTTTCAAAATCTTCTCTGTACTCATATTTGTCCAGTTCCTGTGAGTATACAATATTGCTATATTTAAAATATCCGCATGCAATAGCCAGAGCAACACAGGATGCGGTAAAGAACAAAGACATAAATACCGCAAAAAACGGCATAGTTTTTGCAGACAAATAATATAACAAGTTTATTACGTATACGCCGACAAAAAACAACAACGGAACTATTATCATAAACTTTTCCGCAAATGCTGAAGCAGAAGATGATTTATCCGTCTTATTGTTTAGATATAAGAACATACCCTGTTTTAACGTAAGACCTATTGCATACAAAATCGCAGAGTATATAATTGTAATTCTCATATTAATAGGCATTTGTATAAAACTTGCAGCATCTTTCAATGGCAAACCCGTCAAATATCCTGATAGACCAAATGCAAGTATAATAGATGCCGCAAATAATGAGATATGCATAAATACACCTGTTTTAGAATTCATGGATATCTTATGTTTCAATTCATTTATTTTATATGCAACCTGCTTAATAATTGAAACTCTTACCTTTTCTATCTCCGCTTTTCTTTTTTCAATTTTCATTTTTACGGCAGAGTTTTTATCTTCAAATATTATTTCATTATCATTAACAGGAGGTAAATCCGTGTTTGTTTGATTTTGAACAGATGCTTCTTCCGTATGTTTTATTGTAATAAATTCATCAGTGCCCTTTATCATTATCTTGCACATATTAGTAAACTCTAATTGTGCACTTAGCGGCTGTCCCTTGAATAACAGCATGTCACAATTAAGCGGATTTGATAAGCGGCAAACCTTGGTATTACTATCGTATTGAAGAGTTAATACATAATCAAAGCCAAAGTTTATGCAACAATCACCCGTACGACCGGATGTAATATTAAGAACATCTCCTGAATTAAAAGTTTGTTGAAATTTTTTTGTAATAATAGTAAACGTCATCAGATTATCCTACCTTCCGATTGCTTCTAAAAGTCTTCTTTGTGATTTGTTAACGGTAATTTCATTAACAATTATCAGCTTCTTTTCCCCCAGAACAGGGTTTAATTTTGTCTTTACATAATCAAGTTTTTCCGGATCAGCATAAGCAAACATCATAGAAATTTCCGGAATATATTTTTTTACATTTTTTACATTTTGCGGCAATGTCTCCCAATCAATTTGTTTGGAAGCATCGCCTTCGTTTTCCAAATCACCGATTACAACAACAGAGGGAGTATAGCCTTCTTTTTTCATTGTAAGACAATGCCCGAATGCTTTTTTAATAGCTTCTCCATAGGCAGTACCATATTCCTTGCTGTCATATTGCGTAAACTGATTCAATGCCTTAGATATACCTGAACCGTCAGTTGGTGCGCCTTCGTAAATTAAATATGATTTTTCTGAAACCCTCAAAATCTTAATCGCATCCTCAGGATCAAGTATTGAACAAATCGACTTCAAATATTTAATTTCTTCATCTAGTTTATTTTGATTGGACGCAGATGCATCAACAACAAAAATAACAGCAGCAGGTTTAAATTCATCAATTTTTATATTTTTTAATGCACAAAAAATCAATTTAATAAGTATTGAAGCAAATAATATAATAATTCCAACAATAATTAATCTTTTTTTATTCATAAATATTCCTCTATATCCTAATAACTCAAAACTACCGACAAAGGACTGGCAAGTTCAACTTCCATATCCGTATAAGCCGGTATTTCTGCATCAACGCCTTTTTCTATCACATTAGTAGCCAGTGCACCGCCGCCTCCTATACCGGCACCGATTATTGCACCTGTTGCAAGATCAGAAGCATCACCGGTTATAGCCGCAATCCCAAGGCCCAAAAGAGCACCTATAGCAGCATAAGCCAGAGTTGAAGTTACAACTTTCTTTACTTTACCTTCGTTTGTAACATTAAACTCTATCGGGTCTGTGGTAATCTTATAAGTTTTTCCTTTAGGAGTAACCAGATTATTAAACACAATCTTAACAGAACCATTTCTTGAACCTAATTTTGCACGATTGGCTTCTGATAGTGATCCGTATAATAGACTGCCCTGCTGGGCAACTACACAATTTTTATACACCCAGTCACTTTTTAATACAGCTGTTACAGAATCACCCTTCAATGCCGTAGCCGTATTAATTGCGCCCTGCAGATATACATCCATTTTTGTACCTTTTGGAATTTTACCCACAAAACCCTTAAGAGTGGTATTGTCTTCTTTTTTTACAGCAGCAGTTTGCTGATAAACAGCCGGCTTTGGAGTTTCAAAAGTATATTTCGTTTTTTCTCCGGTAATTGTTTTTTGCACTATTTTTGAAAAATTTGTCAGATGAGATGCATCTTCTGATTTTTCATAAACAATATCCAGATTTTTTATTAGTTTTAAAACCTTTTTATGGATTTTTTTGCTTGAATCATCGGATTCAAAATAATAAAACAGATTTTTGCCGCTCTGCTGCAATACTATTGACACATGCCTGTCAGGTTTTTTGGAAGAAACGGAATACACGGAATAAACAGCATTTTTATTCTTTATCTCGTAAGAATTTCCTATTAAAACTGCCTCAACCTGAGGTATCAATGTGTCTTTTTTAACATCTTTCAAATAGTTAAGCTCACTGAAAGCAAAACAAACATTTGCCGAAAAAATATATACAATACACAATATAAAAGCAATGTACTTTTTCATCCGCTATTTCTCCCTGACCTTAGTAGTGGTTATTTGCTTTGTCACAGTAGTATCGCCATTAGAATTAATTTTTATTATGTGTTTAATTATACTGAATTCAAAGGGCTTGTGCATTTGCGGCCTGACAACACAAAAAACAACTGTAACAAGCAGCACGCACACAGCTAGTGATATTGATAAAATTTTTAAATTCAATCTGTCAGAAGACATACCCGGCTCATACTCCTTTTAGAAAAATTATACTATATTTTCTTCATTTTTCGTAGTTCATAAATAGTATTTTATTATTAATAAAAATTATAATTCTAATAATCATAAAAAGCTAACTGAGCTAATACTTCTTAAGAAAATTAATATACTTTTAGAGAATAGTTATAAAAGAATCAAAAAATAATATAATTCTTATGAAAAAATTGAAGATTATATTATTAACAATTTCTGTAGTAATAAGCCTGCAGAATTTAAGTTTAGCAAACACCATAAATATAGATTCTTTTGATGAGCTTTTAAATTCTACGCTAAATAACGGTGACACATACAATTTCACCAATAACCTTGGCTCAACGGAATCTATTGACAGACATTTTTTTGACTACAACATCAATTTTGACGGAAACTTGCATTATATTGACGGAGAGAACAACTATGGAGGTTTTATTCTCAGCAGAGAGAATAATTTCAATGAAGTAATCATGCAAAATTGTGTCGGGCAACTTTACCAGAATTCAAACTTTGCAGGCGCAATTTTTAACTTTGGCGGTAATACAGATATTATAAGTTCCGAATTCAAAAATAATTATGCAGATTCCAGCAATTCAAATTTTGGCATAGGAGGAGCTGTATATAATCTACAGGGGGGCGAGATGATGCTTCAAAATGCCAATTTTGAAAGCAATTATACAATTGGAGCAGGTGCTGCAGGCGGAGCAGTATCAAACGGATATAACGACAGCGGAACCGCCAGAATAACAATCAATGACACAAACTTTAATGCAAACCACTCCTCAGGCTATACATTTGCAGAAGGAGGCGCATTAAACAACACAGGTATTGCTGTTATTGATAACAGCAGTTTTGAAAACAATTATGCAGAAGGACTGAGCGAAGACAGACCACAGCAAAATTTTATTTACGGCGGAGCAATTAACAATCTCGGTAATATAACTGTAAATAATACAAACTTTAACGGTAACTACATAGTAGGACATGATAACTCTGTCTCCTTCGGGGGAGCAATATTTAACAGCGGAACATTCACAGCGAATAATATAACTGTCGACGGCAACAGCATTAATTCATCTTTGTACGGGGACGGAGGTGCAATATACAACAATACTAATGCAAATATGACTCTCAGCAATTCTTTAATTGCAAACAATAGCGTATCTTCACAAGTAACATACAGTAACGGCGGCGCTGTATACAATGCCGGTACACTAACACTGGATAACACAACAATGCAAGACAATTACGACAGAAATAATGAGAAAAACGATATTTATAACACAGGCACAATAAATTTTAACGGAGAAGGAACAAACTCAATACAGAGCGGAATTAAAGGAAACGGAACAATAAATAAAAACGACACCGGCATTTTGAACCTTGGAGGTTCAAATCAAAATTATACGGGGAATTTCAACTTTAAAGAAGGAACACTTAATCTCCTGTCAAATTCACAATATTTCAATGCCCAAAACACTTCGTTTGGCAGCAATATCAACTTTAACATGGCAAACAATGAAATTAATAATATAAATTTTGGAAACCTGAATTTAGCGGGTACAGCAAACATATATGCGGATGTGAACCTAACAAACAGCACAATGGACAGGATTAACGCCTCATCGGTAAACGGAGGCGGCAGCTTATTTGTTGCGGGGCTAAATCTTGAAGGAACACCAAAAGCGAAAGATATAATAATACCATTTGCGGATAATACCCTAAAAGATTATGTCTCGTATACTCCTACAAACCTCAGAACACCATTATACAATTATAATGTAAGCTATGACTCTTCAAACGGAAATTTTCAGTTTATAAGAGGCGGTTTTAACTCTTCCATACTTGTGTCGGAAGTAGCAGCTCAGCTGGCCGGATACTTAACCCAGATAGATACATACCGTAATGTATTTGCAAATCTGGACATGGTAATGATTACCCCTCCTGATATAAAGACAGGTTTCACAACTCTAAATAAGACAGCATCAAACATAAATTTTCCGGTCTATTCACCGTTTATCATGCCGGAAGAGAATACGGGTATATGGTTTAAACCTTACTCAACATTTGAATCAGTAGGACTAAAAAACGGCCCGTCAGTGTCAAATGTTAGTTACGGCAGCATTGTCGGATCAGAAAGCGGACTAAAGAAGCTAAATAAAGGTTGGTATTCCATATACGGAGCTTATGTATCATATAACGGCTCACATCAGGCATATGACGGAAACAGTATTTACAATAACGGCGGTCTTGGAGGATTGTATTCCGTATTTTATAAAGGAAACTTTTTCACTGCTTGGACAGCAAATGCGGGAGCAAACTCGTCGGAAGCATCTACCTATTTCGGGCAATCAAATTTCACAATGTTTAACACAGGTATTGCACAAATGACAGGATATAATGCAGCTATGCTGAAAAAGAGACTAATAATCCAACCTGCACTCATTGCTTCCTACTCATTTGTTAACACGTTTAATCACCATACATATCAGGACATACAAATAAATACCCGCCCGTTACACGCACTTCAAATTGAACCGAGAATAAAATTAATAGGCAATTTTAAAAATTACCTGCAGCCGTATATTGCAGTCTCAATGGTTTGGAATATTATTGACCATGCAAAATTTCAGGCCGATGATGTTTATTTACCCAATCTTGCAATAAAACCTTTTGTTCAATACGGAGCAGGTGTACAAAAAAGATGGGGTGAAAGAGTAACGGGATTTATGGAAGCAATGATAAGAAACGGAGGACGAAACGGTATAGCGCTTCAGTTCGGTTTTCGTATAAGTATATAATTCATAGCAAATATGCTATAATTATTTTGATATGCTAAAAAGCGAAAACACATAATCGGAGTGACAATATGCCCAACTATGCAATCGGAATTGATTTAGGCGGAACAAAAATACTTACAGGTATTGTAAATAAAGGCAGCGGTGAAGTTCTTTATTCCATAAAACAAAAAACTGGTAAAGAAAAAGATGCAGAGAATATAGTTGAAAAACTAAAATTTTCGATTAAAGAGCTTATAGAAACCTCTCACTTTGACATTGCACAAATTGATTCTATCGGTATAGGAGCACCCGGGCAGGTTGACAGAGAAAGAGGGATTCTTGTATCAGCTCCTAATTTAAACTGTGAAAATCTAAATTTAAAAGCGATTTTGGAAAGAGAGTTTTATATCCCGACATTTATCGGTAACGACGTAGAAATTGCAACGCTTGGAGAAATGAAGTTTGGTGCAGGCAAAGGATTTGATGACTTTGTATGTATTTTTGTCGGAACAGGAGTAGGCTCTGGCATTGCACAAAACGGACAGGTTCGCCACGGAGCAACCGGCACTGCAGGCGAAATAGGACATATCATAGTAGATGCGGGCGGCCGTCCCTGCGGATGCGGCGGTAACGGTTGTCTTGAGGCATACGCATCACGTACGGCAATAGAAGCCAGAATAATGGGCGCTCTAAAAAAAGGCCGTTCCTCTGTGATAACAGATTACATGAGAGATGACAAAGCTATAAGCTCTAAAATGATAAAAAAAGCGCTTGACCACCATGATGAACTCATTACTCAGGTGCTTTTTGAGGCATCAGATTATCTGTCTAACGGACTTGCTACGATTATTAATTTTTACAATCCGGAGCTGATTGTACTCGGCGGCGGGTTGATAGATGCGGTTGATGAATTTTATGAAAGAACCATAACAAAAGCAAAAGCAAAGGCGCTGCCTTTGCCTGCTTCAAAAATTCAATTTAAAAAAGCAAAACTCGGTGATTTCTCGGGTGTAGTCGGAGCCTGTTTTTTACAGGATTTGCAAAAACAAAAAACACCTGATAAATCAGGTGTTTTGAAATAGTTAAAATTTTAAAGACAACTATGATGCCTTTGTATTTTTAATATCATTCATTGTTGTTTTATAAGTGTTCCAACCGGTCGCAGCAGAGTTTAAACCGTCTGTTGCTGTCTTAATGGCATTTTGTGTATCGCCCTGAGTTGCAGAAGCAACTGAAGATGTAGCAGCACCTGTTGCCGTTGCTATACCACCACCAGCCGTTAATTTTGCGCCCAATACTTTATCGCCCCATACCATCATTGCACCGCCAACTGCTGTTGCAAGACCACCGGTTAAGGAAGTTGTTGTGCCTACTGTTTGTGCAGCCTGAGCACTTTTATGATTTTCGGTATTGCTCGTTTTTTTCGTATTTATTGTAGATGTTGCTGTTGATAAAAAGTTTTTATATGTATTAGTTAATTTATTATTTGTAGATGACAAAGATGAAAATCTCGAATAATTTGAGCTAATTTGAGAAGTTTTTGCACCAACCTCTGATAGCAATTCATTAATTTTATCTGCGTTTTTACCTTTTGGCTGTACCAAATTTGAACCAAACGCCTTTATAGAAGAACCACCGGCGGAATTTGCTTTTTTACCTGCACCCTGCTGTTGTTGTCCCTGTTGCGCTTTATTTGCTGCACCCTGATTACCCTGTGCCGCAGAATTTTGTGCAGAAACAGCTGTTATTGATGTCGGTGCTGCAGGTTGATTGTCAGCTGACGGTAAAGAATTCATAGCGAATGCTTGCCCGCCGTCGGCTCCGCCTGTTGCTCCCATAGTCATACCGCCAAATGACATACCTCCAGCAGAGTCACCTGTATCAGCACCAGAGGCAGTAGTCATAGCAGCACTATCACTAGCATTATCACCGTTTGAAACATTTGCATTCGGCGTTTGAGGTGCTTCAGGAAGAGCATCAGGAGTATAGTCTTGTCCGTCTTCTTCCATTAGTGTAGATATTTCATCATTCAGAGTATTAACCTCGTCCTTTAACGAAGAATTTTCTGAATTCAAAGATTCTTGCTCTTGTATATTTTTATCAACCTTTTGAGTCATCTTTTTAGATTCATTTTTTTCTTTTTTTACAAGTTTCTGTATATCCTGCTGGTCTTGCTGTGCAGCATCTGTATAATCTTCACAATCTGATTTAGAAGATTTTGCTTTTGAAGTTGCAGAATTTGTAACATTTAAAAGGCTATCTCCTTCTTCTTCTTCTTTTGATTTTGTTGAAACAGGAACATTCGGTGCCACTGTAGTTCTCACAAACCCGTCATAGTTTTCAAAACGGCCGTCTGTTGTTGCCATAGAGCCGCCGTTTGTCTCGTTCAAGACATTTGTATGTCCGAGCTGCTCTTTTTCTTTCGCCTCACGGGTTTCTTGAGTACTTTTAGGAGAATCTGTTCCCTGAGTGCTATTTACACCCTGCTGCCTTTTTAGCAAGTCGTCTGATGTAATTGCAAACGGATTACCCATAACATACACCTGTCTTTCTACTTATACTACATATAAATAAAAACAAGTTATATATAGTGTATTTCAAGAATATATAAAATCGTTACAAATTTTAACAAATATTATTTAAATAAAAAATATATATTTACAAACTCTATATTCCGACATGAACATAAAAAATTATATTAACAATAAAATCCGCAACAAGAAGATAAAAAGTAGATAAAATAGCTGATCTTGTTGTCGAAATACCTACATCCTTTGCACCGCCGCGGGTTTTGTACCCTTGTGTTGCACAAACAAGTGTTATTAGGATTCCGAAAATAAATGCTTTAAAAATACTTATATATATATCCTTTGCTTCCAACAAAAGCCATACAGTATTCATAAATCTGTTTGGATGAAGCCCGATAGCAAAGTATGCAACCATCATACCGCCCACTATACCGATAAACTCTGCAAGTATAACAACCATCGGCACAGTAACAGCAGAAGCTATTAATCTTGGCGCAAAGTAGTATCCTACAGGATCTACGCCCAGTGTCTTTATTGCATCGATCTGTTCCGTAACACGCATATTAGCGACTTCCGCACAAATTGCAGTACCGGCTCTTGCGCCTATTGCAAGAGCCGCAAATCCTGGTGCAATCTCTCTGACCAATGCAACCGCGATAAAACCGCCCACATAACTTTCCGCACCGCTCATAAGAAACTGCTTTGACACCTGCAATGATATTACTGCAGCAGCTATAAACACAATAGTCAAAGAAATTGACAGAGAATCATAGCTAATCATTGCAGCTTGAGTTATAACGGAAGAAAATTTTGTCCGTCCGTCAATAATATATTTTAAAGTTTTTATAAAATTTTGGACACACTGTCCCAGAAAATTAATCATATATCGGTGTACACCATTTTTTGTATTTTTCAACTTTACCTTTAACTACATCAAAGTAAAGTTTTTGAAGTTCTTTTGTATGTTCGCCGACAATACCTTTACCAAGAGGTCTGTTATCAATAGAAGTAATCGGGCTGATTTGTGCACCTGTTCCGCAATAGAATGCTTCATCAGCAACATAAAGTTCTGTTCTTGATATTTCTCTTTCGCACGTTTTCATACCTAGAACATTTTTACCGAGTTCAAGAACAGTATTTCTTGTAACACCGACAAGAATGTTATCCGTTGTTTGTGTAGTAACAAGAGTATCTCCTTCTACAAGGAACAGATTCATAGCAGAGCCTTCGGTAACTTTTCCTGCCTGATCCAATACTATTGCATCGTCAAAGCCCGCAAGCCTTGCATCTGTAACAATTAAAGCGGTATTTGCATAAGAACCGGAAACTTTTGCTCTCGGCGGAATAGCATTGTCATCGTTTCTTCTCCAGTTGGAAACGCATACGCTTAAGCCTTTGCTCAAATCAATATATTCACCCATTGCAAATGAAAAAATCAAAACAGCATCCGGATTGTCAATGAGCCCCGGGCCGATTTTCAATGCATTTTTATAGACCTGCGGTCTTATATAAGCGTCAGTTTTATAGCCGTTTTTCTTTAAGAGTTCTTTAGTAAGTGCACAGAATTCATCAACGGTGAATTTAGGATCCATATGCATAATTTTGCAGCTGTTTATAAGTCTTTCAAAGTGTTCTTTCATCCTGAAAGCATAAAGCTGGTCTTCTTCTTTATTGTAGTATGCTCTGATACCTTCGAACACTGATGTACCGTACAAAAATGCATGGTTTCTTACAGGGATTGAAGCTGTTTTTGCATCTACAAATTCGCCGTTTAAATAAACATATTCTGTTGTCATTTTAACTCTCCTTTTCGGCTGACTCTTAAAGTTACTTTCATTATCGTGATTTTTCTGATGTTTGGCAAGAAAATTTATAAAATCTTAATTCAAATTTGGTAAAGAAATGTAAAAACAGTTATAAATTATGCACCCTGACTATATAAAAATAATATACTAAATGGTAGGATAAATTTGGATATGATTAATAAGTAGTTAAGAAGGGGTGTAATTTTATGATTTGTTGCGAAGACAAAGCAAAAACAAAAGATATGAAGAAATTCAAAAAGGTATGCAAAAAAGCTCTTAAAGAACTTGGCAAAAAGAATTTTGCATTAATAATCCACGGCAACAGCTTCCCTTCTATCCCCGGTAAAAATACCGGTTTCGGCACACCAAATTCAGAAGCAGGAAAGAATTTGATGGATTTTGCTTCAGGTCTATTTAACGCTATACAACTCGGGCCGCAGGGCAAAACAAAGGCCTGTGATTCTTCACCTTATACAGGCACAATTTTTTCCATTAATCCGTTGTTTATAGATTTGGAACAATTGACTGCAAAAGAATGGGGCAACATTCTTTCCGAAGAAACTTACAATAAAATATGCGCTGAAAACCCGAACAAAGATATAAATAAAACAGCATATTCATATATTTACAAAGCTCAGGACGAAGCTCTTCAAGAAGCTTACATGAACTTTAAACAATGGGATAACAAAAAATTAAATAAAGAATTTGAAAAGTTTAAAGAAGAAAACGATTTCTGGCTTTCAAAAGATGCTTTGTACGAAGCTCTGGCCATTGAAAACAACAATGACTACTGGCCGCTATGGAACAACAAAGCTGACAGAAATATGTTTAATCCAAAAACTGATGAAGAAAAGAAAGCTGCATTTTTAAGAGAAAAAGAAATCAGACTGAAATATGCTGACACAATTAATTACTATTCCTTCTGCCAGTTTGTTGCGGCAAAACAGAATGAAGAGACCAGAAAATATGCTAAAAAAGATGATTTAAAAATGATTGCAGACAGACAGGTCGCATTTTCCGACAGAGACAGCTGGGCATATCAATCATTATTTTTAGAAGGCTGGATGCTCGGATGCCCGCCGGATTACTTTTCAAAAAGCGGTCAGGCATGGGGATTCCCTGTTGTTGACCCTAAAAAGATGTTCAATGAAGACGGTTCTCTGGGTGAAGCAGGAAAATTATTAAAGCATCTTTATAAAAAGATGTTTAAAGAAAACCCGGGCGGTGTAAGAATTGACCACATTGTAGGTCTTATCGATCCGTGGGTATACAAAGCAGGCAAAACTCCGATGCCAAAAGACGGTGCAGGCAGATTGTATTCATCGCCGGAACACCCTGAATTGTCGCAATATGCAATTGCTACAATGGACGATTTGAATCTTGAACTTGAAAACGACAAAGAAAAGAGAGTCAAAAAATTAACAAGAGATCAAATTAAAAAATACGGCGCAATGATAGAAAAAATCGTCATTGCGGCAGCAAAAGAAGAAGGTCTTAACAAAGACGCAATTGTATGCGAAGACTTAGGGACTCTTACATTCCCCGTAGAATCTGTAATGAAAGAATATGACCTTCAGGGTATGAGACTTACTCAATTTGTAAAACATGAAGATCCCGAACACCCCTACAGATGCTGTAATATTGTACCCAGATGCTGGGCTATGGTGGGAACACACGACAATGAGCCTATTTCAATGTGGGCTGATGAAATGATTAACACCCACGTAGGATATCTTAATGTTGTAAACCTTGTGGATGATATGTATTCAGAGCTGCAGGGCAAAGAAAGAGACGACCTCATTGTAAAACTTACAACTGATGCAAAAGCTTTGATGAATGTAAAGCTTGCTGAAATTTTTGCTTCAAAAGCAGAAAACATTCAGGTTTTCTTTACGGACTTTTTCGGAATCAAAGATACTTACAACAAACCCGGTACTTCAGGAGACCAAAACTGGTCTTTAAGACTACCTGATAATTTCGAAGAAGTTTATTGTAACAACCGAAGTGAAAACGGACTTGCGCTCAATTTGCCTTTAATTTTAAAAATGGCAATCGAAGCAAGAGGAAGCAAATATGCTTCAAAACACAAAGGTTTGTTGAAAGATTTGGAAGAACTTATATAATATAATAAGTTATGAATAACTCAATAGATAATTTAAAAGAAACAAATGCCCTCATTGAACAACATATTCATGGGGGCTTTGGCATAGATTTTGCAAAATGCAGTGCAAGGGAATATCTGGTATTTTCAAAAAAGATAATCCAATACGGTGTATGTGCATTCTTTCCGACACTTGCAACAGATACTGTCGAAAATTTAAAAAGACAAATTGAAGAAATAAAATCAGCAATCAAACTTCAAGAGTCAGAAGCCGAGCCAATGGCAAAAATACTCGGCATACATCTTGAAGCTTGTTTTATAAATCCTGCAAAAAAAGGAATCCATGATGAAAATCAGCTGCTAAAACCAAGCATAGAAAACTATTCAAAACTGGAAGATGAGGCAATAAAAATAGTAACTCTTGCACCCGAGCTTGACGAAAATAACGAGCTGTGCAAATATCTGAAAAGCAAAGGCGTAAGGGTCTCTGCAGGACACTGTCTTGCAACGGATTTGAGTCATGTTGATCAGGTTACACATTTATATAATGCAATGGGAAGTTTCTCTCACAGAGAACCTTCTACAGCTGTTTCCGCCCTTGCAAAAGATGAAATTGCAGCAGAGCTCATTGCGGATTTTAAACATGTACAAAAAGATGTTTTAAAAATAACTTTCAGAACAAAGCCTTTAAGCAAAATTATACTCATAAGCGATGCGCTTCCAATTACTCACAGCGAAAAAGAATCTATGGAATTTTGCAATAAAACGGTATTTATGAAAAACGGCAAAGCAGTAGACGAAAAAGGAACCATTGCAGGCAGTACAACATTTGTAGCAGATATAATAAAAGGACTTGTTCAAGAAAAGCTTGTTGATCTTGAAACTGCAGTTTCTATGGCATCTTCAAATATTTCATACGTAAGTAAGCAAGATTCAAAAATATACTGGGATGAAAATTACAACGTATGTGCGATAAATCTTAATGGTGTCTTAACTGCTTTCTAAAAGATATCCCTATATAATTATATTTTAAACAGTATGTTAAGAAATATTAAGCAAAGTATATACTATTTTGGCAATTTTTATATACTCCTGTACTTTATATATATGTAAGAGAAAACAAAAAAGAGGTCAGAGAGATATGATTAACGCTACAAATCCATTTGCAAACTATACTTTAGCAATCGCAGCACAGTACGATGAAGCAAAAGCAGGTATTGAAGAAGCAGAAAAAGCTCCTAAAAGAAAAGTTTACAGAAGCTTAGACTCAATGCTCGAAGAATGCGTTTTCTTAGGCGCAACAAGATTCGGCACAAACTTCATCGCTTAATAAAATAAACAGCAAATCATATTAAAATCTGACCACAATATAAAAACTAAAGAGATAACGGCAACTAGACTAATAAAGATTTAACCTGAACAAATTGTTCAGGTTTTTTATTATTTATTACAATCACAATGATGTTTATCAGGTTTTATGACTTGAATATTTCTTGTTTCTGAAAAATCACATCTGGCAGCCTTAATTTTTTCTCTTGTTTCTTCATCAAGACTGTGACCGCTAACCAGCCTGTCTACAAAACCGTTATTTAATTTTACGGCTTTTGGCAAAGCACCTATATCATCAAGAATATCTTTAATCTGTACAAAATCGTACGAATATGACTGTTTAGATTGATAGACAAGGGTTTCACCGGTTGTAGCGGTAACGGGCTTGCCGCCTTCGTCAAAATAGAGCTTAAATATTGATTTTAAATCCTGAATTTCAGATTGCATTGTCTGCACTGCCTGCTGTATGCGCAAAAATCTTTCAAAAAGATAATCGATATTATCAATCTGCTTCATCTGCCAGTCATATTTTTTCTCATATAGTTTTTTCAGTTTGGGATATGCCTTTGCAAGACCGACGGTATCAGCCATTGCACGGTGTCTTGTATCAAATTCAACACCAAACTTATTCATCAAATTTTCAAGCCCGTGAGATTCAAACTCGGGATAAACTTCTTTAAACAAAAACTGTGAATCAATTCTCTGATTTTCAATTGGCTTGCCATACAGGCGTTTTGATGCTTCATTTATAAAGTTATAATCAAATATTGCATTATGTGCCACAATCGGATAATCACCGATAAATTCAAGAATTTTCGGCATAACTTCTTCTTCTGTCGGCTGGTCGGCGACCATCTCTTCCGTTATACCGTGCACAGCCATGCTCGATTTTCTTATATGCTGCTTTGGATTAATCAAAGTTTCATAGCTGTCTTTAATAACGCCGTTTTCAAGCCTCACAGCAGCAAATTCTATAATTCTCTCTTTTTTATAGTCCAGTCCGGTTGTCTCAACATCCAGAACAATTTCAATACATTTTTTTCTTGGCATTCAAATCTCCCTCATTTCTATATTATCACAAACGAATATTCCGTCATCTAATTAACAAAAATTAGAGTATGAATAAAAATAAAATTGTTCACAAAAAAGCCCGCAAATTCAGTATTAAAAGATGAAAAAAGTCTCGGGGCTTGACTTTTTATCTTTATGAAGTAATATAAACAAGAACTCGGATTCAAAATCGTTGTGAAAGTCAAAGCAATCAGATGAGAAAATGAGTTCTGCGGGAGGGCATAAAAGGTTCGCCCATTAACATAAGAGGCAAGTCTTATAAATGACCGTTCCGTATCAAGTTACAAAACAGAGGATTAACATTGATTAGAAAGTTACTAACACTAACCTTACTATTCATTCTTTGCATTTTATTAAATCCAAACCAAGTACAAGCAGAAACATCAAAAGCCACTGTCAAAGATTACATTGTAAAACACTCTTTGGAAATGGGAATTGATCCTGCTCTGGGTTTGAGCATTGCAAAGATGGAGTCCGGCTTTGTCCATGAAAAAAGAAGTTCATTCGGTGCGGTAGGGGTATTTCAATTAATGCCGTCAACTGCAAGAAAATTGGGTTACAACCCTTATTACCTGAGCGATAATATTAGAGGCGGATTGATGTACTACAAAATGATGTACCAAAAATTCGGTTCTATTGAACTCGCACTTGCAGCTTATAACGCAGGCCCGGGTAATGTCAGCAAATACAAAGGCGTTCCGCCTTTTGCGGAAACAAAACGTTTTGTGAAAGGTATTATGAATGAATACTATGCACAAAAGGCCAACCCTGATCCGGCGATTATGAAATATCAGGGCAAAGGATCAGTTGCTACCGTAAATAAAGCATTGACAATTGACAAAGAAAACAATGTTTTGAAAGGTAATTATTTTGAAAATATGCCTATTGTAACTCTATCGGGAGCAATTTAGTCAAATAAAACAGAATTAAAAGCATTTTGTAAATTTTTCTCAAAAAAATACAAAATGCTTTTTTATTTAACATTTGTTTGGAATAAAATATTAATAACATAAGTTCGAAACAAGCCGAGGATGTATGTTTAAAGAGACGAAAACCCATGAGGTCACAACCGACGTAGTTATTTTCACTATTAAGGATGACAAGCTTAAAGTATTGCTGGTTAAACGTGCTCATGAGCCGTTTAAAGGAAAATGGGCACTGCCCGGAGGATATATCAGAATATCCGAAACCCTTGACGATGCAGCATTACGTATCCTGAAAGAAAAAACAAACGTACAGAATATCTACCTTGAACAGTTATACACATTTGGCGACCCGCTTCGTCACCCTAATGCACGTGTAATTACCTGTGCGTATTTTGCGCTTATACGCTCTGATGACATAGTTTTATCATTCGAGGAAAATACAGAAATTACCGAAGTAAAATGGCATCCGGTAAACAACCTACCGGCACTTGCATTTGACCACAAAGAAATTATTGAGTATTCATTAAAAAGAACAAGAGAACGTCTTGAATTCTGTCCTATTGCATTCCAGCTTTTACCGCAAAAATTTACTTTAACAGAATTGCAAAAAGCTTACGAAATGATTCTTATGAAAAAGCTGGACAAAAGAAATTTCAGAAAGAAATTCCTTTCACTTGCAATTTTAAAAGAGCTGGATGAATATACAAAATCCGGTTCCAAAAGACCGGCAAGGCTATATTCGTTTGATAAAATCACACTTAATTCAAAACGAGGTCACTTTTTCTCATAGAGCTAAAAAATACTAAATAAAAAAGGATTCTTAAATTAAGAATCCTTTTTTATTTTCAAAACTTCTTTAAATTGGCATAAAGCGCATCAACAGCTTTTTTACCCTGGTTGCCAAAATCAATAATATACATTTTCGAGGATCCGATTTCTTTTATCTCACTAATGTGCCCTATACCGAACTTTCCGTGAAAAACTCTGTCACCTATTGAATATGTGGAGGACGAAGAATTTGTAACTTCAGACGCCGCAACTGCAGCTTCTTTAGCTTTCTTTTCTTCGAGCATTCTTTTTATCGGATTATCCTCAAGTATTTTTTTAACTCTTTCTTCATCCTTAATTTTATTTTGCTCGTTTTTAACAATAAACGATTCTTTTCTGACAAAATTATTGGAAGATGAAGTGCCTTTGTAAGCAGTTTTTGGCTTAACAACTTTGCTTATACTCTGTGTATTTTGCAGTGCAGAAGGAGCAATAAAACCTTTGCCAAAGCTTGTTGTCTTTTCAACATAACCGCTTCTGTCGGTTTTGATTTTATTAACAGCCTGCTTGAATGTACCGCCTTTAGCATACTCGGAAGAGCTTTCAGATACATTTCTGTCAGTAAGATTTTCCGGAATCTCAGCAAGAAATCTGCTTGGTGTATAGTATCTTGTTTCTCCCCACATCTGGCGTCTTTTGGCATAAGAAATATACAATTTTTGCTTGGCTCTTGTAACACCGACATACATAAGACGCCGTTCCTCTTCCATCTCGGTATTACTGTTTAAAGATCTGCTGTGCGGAAATATTCCCTCTTCCAAACCTGCAAGAAAGACATTTTCGAACTCCAGACCTTTTGCCGCATGCAAAGTCATAAGAGTGACAGCATTTTCAGCATCCGGAGTTTCATCCAGATCACTGACCAGAGCAACCTGAGCAAGAAATTCTCCGAGCACATTATCTTCCTCATCCGGAGTAAAGTCTCTTGCGACATTAACAAGCTCCTGAAGGTTTTCTATACGTGATTCAGCCTCTTCCGTATCTTCCTGTTTCAACTCGGCAAGATAGCCGGATTCTTCTATTACAAATGCTATAAATTCCGGCAGCGGCAGAGAATCTTTATTTTTATCAAGTTTATCCAGTAAATCGCAAAAACTATTCAGCTTGGACTTTACTCCGGAAGAAAAATCATCATATGCATCAATATCTTGTAAAACATTATAAAAAGAATAGTCCATCTGATTTGCAATATCCAGAATTTTTTTGACAGTAGTGTCCCCGATTGAACGTTTCGGGACATTGATTATCCTTCTTAAACTCTGAGAATCATGCCTGTTATAAAGGACTTTAAGATATGCAATAATATCCTTTACTTCTTTACGGTCATAGAATTTTAACCCGCCGACCATACGGTATGAGATTCCTTTTGCAATCAGAGCTTCTTCAATAGCACGGGATTGTGAATTTGTTCTGTACAAAACCGCATAATCATTCAGATTTCTGGCATTTTGTCTAATTTTAGAAGCTATATAATATGCTTCATCCGACTCATCCTGAGCTTCATAAATATCAATTTTTTCGCCCTGACCTTTAGTAGAATACAAATTTTTGCTCACACGCTCGGTATTATTTACAATAATGGCATTTGCCGCATCAAGAATCGTTGCAACAGAGCGGTAGTTTTTTTCCAGTTTGACAAGCTTCGAATTTCTAAAATCCGACTGAAAGTTAAGAATAATCTTATAATCAGCACCTCTCCAGCTGTATATTGACTGGTCAACATCGCCTACTACACAAAGACTTCTGTTTTTCAGCTCTTCTTCAGTCTTGCCGTTTGCATAGAGATATTTTATAAGCATATACTGGCTTATATTTGTATCCTGAAACTCATCAACCAGAATATGTGTAAATCTTTCATGATACTTTTCTCTTACTTCAGGATTTGTTGACAATAAATTTACAGTCAAAAGCAGCATATCATCAAAGTCTATTGCATTATTTGCAAGGAGCTGTTTTTCGTATTCTTCGTAAATTTCTGATATTTTTTGAGTTCTGTAGTCTCTTGCTCTGGTAGAAAAAGTATAGGCATCTTGCATTTTGCTTTTTGCATTGCTTATTGCAGCTTTTACAAGTTTTACCGCATATACTTTTTCATCAAGATTCAGTTTTTTTATTGCATTTTTTATAATGGTGTTAGAATCTGTTTCATCATAAATTACATAATTCTTGTCCCATTTTTTTCCGTCAGGGCTTTTGTAATTTTCTATATCAAATCTGAGAATTCTTCCGCAAATATTGTGAAATGTACCAACCCACATTTTTTTTACTACATCTTCTCCAAGCATCTTAGAAAGACGCTCGCGCATTTCTTTTGCAGCTTTGTTGGTAAACGTAACTGCCAGAATATTATGCGGCTTAGCCCCGTTTCTAACAAGGTTTACTATACGGGTAGTCAAAACCTTTGTTTTACCGCTGCCTGCTCCCGCAAGCACCAGTAATGCACCCTCTTTCTCTATAACAGCCTCTTTTTGCTGCTCATTTAATGATGATAATAACTCTTCCAATTCCCCAAGTTCCGTAGTGTTTAATAAAAAACTCTTTCAATTTTGTCAATTTATGATATTATTATGATAATCAAAAAATTTTTTTAAGTAAAATCTTATATGTAACAATTTTTGGAGTGTCACTTTAAAGGTTACAATAGTAAAAACAAAAGACGCTTAACAGTAAAGTTAGATACAGGATTTGGATGTAGTTATATTTAATTAGGATAAAGCAATGTCAGAAGAAAACAAAGAAAATCAAGAACAATCATCAATTATGGTTCCTATTGATGATCTGGATAAAGTATCTGAAGATGACGCAAATACTGTTGATCAGCTTGCTATGGAACTGGCTACAATTCAGCAGTCAGAAAAAAGAATAGCAATAATCGGAAGCAGAAATTTGCCTATTACTCATCAGCAGATTATTGAGACTCTTTCTTTTGCATTGGTTTCACAGGGCAATACAATAATCACCTCCGGCGGTTCATCAGGTACTAACGCTGCAACAATAAGAGGTGCAATGAAGGCAAATCCCGAAAAACTAAAGGTTATTCTGCCCCAAACAATCGGTCAGCAGCCATCCGATGTACAGGATCAGCTTATTGGCGTACCAAATATTATTGAACACGCTGACAGGGCAATGATGACTCTTGCTGATGCAAGCCGCATCTGCAACCGTGAAATTATTGATGATTGCCAGCAGTTGATTTGTTTCCTTTCTCATACATCAAATACATTGCATAAAGCAATTGATTATGCGGAAGAATCACACAAAGTTATTACAGCTTTTTATCTGGATTAAATGGATTAATCTGTTAAGATAATTGTTAGTTATACAAACTAATAATAAGGACATGCTCTGTAATATTTGCAATATTTGCATTTATCGGATTTATTACAGAAAAATGTTTTGTTTTCGTTGATTTTGTTGATAACAGATAAAATCGAAGATTTATACTGTCTGTACAAATCATCATCAAATTTGATTTTTATAACACTGTCAGAAGCAAGATCCATATAATGCAAAGAAAGCTGATTCGGTTCTTTTATAAGCTTTTTAGACCTTAAGATTTCATACATGCATAATAGATAAAAAGAGGTCTGGAACTTTACATTTTCCGGCACAAAATTATCACCTGTTTTCCAGTCTGCAATAATATAGCAGTCGTCATTTGTTTCAAACAGTGCATCTATTCTGCCAGTAAGCCAGTATTCGTCAATTTTCACATTGAAAGCATATTCACTTGCAAAGCATTTGTATTTTGAAATATCACTATTTTTAAAATTGAACCACAACAGTTTCTCAGCCTTGCTTAAAGACTCAACAAGCTTTGTCACATCCATACCTTTTAAATAGTAGTTAATAAGTGCATGGATATTGTTTCCGGTTTTTGTTTTTGATATCGGTTCAATAATATGTACTTTATCAATGTAACAGAGTTTATATTTTTGAGGACACTCATCATACATTTGTAATTTATTGAGGGTATATGTTTGATTATCGCTTGTCATCCGATACAGCTCCGGTATTACTAAAAACTTTTTCAAATATGACGGAAGGTTTTACTTCCTTTACTTTGGAATATCTTTTATATTTCTTTGCACAGGTAATATAAAGTTTTTGTTTTGCTCTTGTAACAGCAACATACAAAAGCCTCATATTCTCTTCTGCAATAAAACGTTTTAACTGATATTCGTCTTTTCTTTTGTAATTAGATTTTAACGCTTTTACGGCTTCCAGAAACCGTTCTTTTGATTTAATTTTTATATTTTCCAAATCAAAAGGCAAAATCTCCTCGCATAATTGGGGAATAAATACATAATCAAACTCATCTCCCTTTGATTTATGATAAGTCATAATCTGAATTTTACCCTTGTAAAAAGAGTCATTGCCGTTATCTTCATCGGCAAAGAATTTAAATTTGCCCAAAACAGGTCTTTTAGACAGTTCCTCAAGACGATCCAAAAGATTAGACTGATTTTTATACTGGACAGCGAGTTTCTTTAGTAATAATGCAACCATATAGACATTTGATTTTTCTATTTCTGAAGAACAATAATAGCATCCCGCTTTTATTGCAAATTCTTCTATATCCAAATAAGAAACCTGAAGCCAATAGTTTAAATCCCATAAAAGCTGTATCAATGTTTCTGAAGTTAAATTATCCTCCGAAAGCAAAATAAAAGGAGAAGAAAGATTTTTTATAAATTCTTCATCACAGCTTTGAAATTTTATCAGTTTTTGCTTTACAAGCACCCTGTAAAAATGTAAAACATGCTCATTTTGCCAGGGATGTGCACAAAATTTTAAAATAGCATATATCAAAGAAAATACGCTCTGTGATTCGAGAGTATCATTCTTTGTGATTACAGTATATCCGTAATCTGAAAGAAACTCGGAATAATCTTCTATATGATAATTATTTCTGACAAGTATAGCCACTGATGCATCTTTATCAGAAGCAAATATTTTTCTTATTTTTTCAAGAATAAAGTTTTTTTCCTGTTTATAATCTTCAAAAAAAGAAACGGAAAGAGCGTCTTTCCTCCGGGGATTTCTACCGATTACAGGTTTCATTTTTATAGGGAAAAAGGAATGTTTTAAATCATCAACAGAAAGAGAAAAGTCTATCAAATCATTGGCAAAAGAATATATACCGCTCGCACACCTCTGTGAATGATCCATTGTAACATTCTGCGATTGTTGAACAAATGACCTGAAACCGTCTAAATCCGCATTGGTAAAAGTTGTAGTTATTGCCTGATTTATATCTCCGCAACGAACAAGGTTTTTGTGCTTTTCACTCAAAATGGATAACAGCTTCTGTTGAATCGAAGAGGAATCCTGCGCCTCATCTTCAATCAAATAGACACAAGCTGACTGATAATAATCAGCAATATCTTTATTCTCCTCAAGAATTTTTACGCAATAACAGAGCATATCATCATAATCAATAGTGTTGATATTTTTCAAATACTGGTTATAAAGCACAAAGAATTTCAAAAATTTCTTAATTTCAGTATCTTTTACAAACGGAATTTGCTTTATGTCAGAAAGCTTCAATGCAGATAATGCCTTCTCATACTTGTCATAATCATCCTGCTCAATTTGCATTTTATACATAATTTCTCTGATAATTTTCTGCCGCAGATTATCATCACATACTTCAAAATCCTCATTTAAACCGGCTTTTACAAAGTTTGAGTTTTCTTTTAATATTCTCAAAGCAATACCGTGAATAGTGGATACATTAGGCAGCTTTTCCAAAGAAGGACACGCATTTTTTATCCTTTCCTTAAAATTTCTGGCTGCAGAATCCATATAAGTAAGCACAAAAATGTTCTCGCTTTTTACACCTGATTGAATAAGTTTTATAATTAAAGCAAGAAGAATAGTTGTTTTCCCCGCACCGGGTACAGCAGACACAGATAAAAGCCCTTTTTTGTATTCCAGAACAGGTTTCTGGTCATCTCTCGGAACAAAAGTAAAATTTATTTCTGAAGAAGAATCTTTTATATCCGGCTGAATATAGTTTTCAATTCCGTCAAAGTTTTCATTTCCCTCCATATCAAAAAGACTCGAATAAGCATAAATTTCTTTTGAACACAAAATAGAGAGCTTTCTCAACTGTTTTGTTATTTTCAAAGAAGTTAATTCAAGATTATCCTCATATGTAAATTCGCTTTTATTCCAAGATTTTTGAAAAACCCAGGCATTATAAAGCATGCCAAAATCATCCTTGACCCACTCATTTGATGAGATATCCAGCCAAAATTGGTACTTTGTCTTTATGGAAAAATCTATAATTTTTTGCGCGGTACCTATCATTATTGCGTCTTCCTTTAATTCCGGAGCAGAAGAAGGATTTTCCGAAATAATAGAGTTTTCAAGCTGAATTAAAAAAGATTTTTGAAAAGATAAATTCTTATTATGTTCCGAAAAAACCGTTTCAAAATCTTCTATTTGCTTAATAAAAAATCTTAAAGCTGCAGTTTGTTCAATCTCATGCGGTTCCAATCGGACAAGATTGTCATAAATACAAATAACTTTCTCAGATAAAAGCAGGCCATCATCTTTTATCTTTTCCAAAGTTTCTTTAAACAGTGAAAAAATCTTATTGTATTCATCCACTTCAAAATCAATATTTTCAATGCTATTGTGAGATTTTAAAGATTCTATTATTTTTATACAATGTTTTAGCGGGATTTTTAACATACCGATTATGACAGAACGAATCTTATAGATATCAGTTGATTCGTTCATCGCAATATCCAGTACATTTAAAATATTATTTACAACAGGAACAGAGGATAACTTTTCACTTCCGGAAAAATACTGATAGTTAATATTTTGGGGATCAAAGACTTCCGAAATTGCAAATTTTAATGACTTATCAATTATCGGAGTAATTACAGATATATCACAGGGATTAACCCCTGATAATATAAGAGAATTAATCTTTTTCAAAACTTCATCCAGCATCTCAAGACGCCTTGAAAAAGAAAACATTTTTACATCCGGCTTTATATAATCTATATCATCAAGTGAAATCTTTTCTTCATCATCAAAAAGATTTTCAATATTTTTAACCGTATCCCTGTCCGTATTCAAAAAGCCCAATCGGCTTGAGCCGTGTCTGTCATAAGCTATATAAACTTCTTTCAAAGACTGTTTTAAAGTTTTGATAAACTCAAATTCAAAAGGTGTAATTTCATCTGCATCATCAAGAATTAAATACTCTATATCTTTTAAAGAATCAGTATTTTTATACAGATATTCAAAGAGCCCGAGCTGTCTTATATAATCAAATGCTCTATACTCCAGTGTTTTTTTCTTATAAAAATCAATAGCGTTTTTCGCATCAGGCGCAAACTTTTCCCCGAGGATTTCAGAACGAACCAGAATATCTCTTTCTGAAAGATTATTATTTGCAATTAAAGAATAGCGGCGAAAAAGCTGGTGTATAAGATTAATCTTTGAATTATAGTCTTTAAAACCGGCATTTTTGATTGCCTTTTTAAAAAACATCTGTGAAATTTCAAGCCCCGTTAAATTCGGTAAAATAACAGAATTTCCGATATTTATATTATTTTCTATTAACGGCCAGTTGTCTGTTATGGTGTTGTAAACCAGCCCAAAGAATGAATAAATTTTAGGATTTTCATAATGTTTTACGTGCAGCTTTTCTTTTAATTCATTTAAAAACAGATTTTTTTTATAAGAGTTTAAGCAAAGCACAAGAATTTTTGACGCATCAATTCCTTTGCCCAAAAGATTAATATATGCATTTACAATATAATCGGTTCTGCCTGAAACAGCACTGCCCTGTATTAACATGCCATACTCCCATAACTATTCTAGCATTTAAAAGATAAGAAAATATTAACAAATGTTAAGAAAAATTTTATAAAAAGGCAATTTGAATAAAGTAATTGTTTTTATATAAGTAAGGTTAGATAAAAAGGTTATATACCCGAAAGGGTAAATTTGGAGGTTAGTTATGAACGGAATTTCAGGATTTTACGGATATTATCCAAGCCAGTTCCAAGTGGCAGCAAATCCGACAGGTGCAGGTTTAGCACAGTTAAATTCGGACTTTGCACGTGACTTTGGCTTGAACACCGCACCGATTTATAACTTGCCTTTAGACGTAAATATGGGCTTTGGCGGCGCATATGGCGGCGGAATGGGAATGGGTATGGGTATGTACGGAATGGGTATGTACAATCCATACATGATGATGTCCCCCAGATATTTAGAATACCTCAACATGGATTTTAAAGACCGTCTAGCCTATGATGCTGACCTTAGAGATACAGCAAGAGAAATGCAATATACAGAAGGCAAATCTTCGAAGAACTATGCATCCGCAACAGACGGATTAACAGGTTCAATAAGAGAAGCTTGCAATGCACTTCAAACAGTTATTATAGAAGGTGAATCAGATCAAATAGTTACACAATTCGAAAGAATAGTTAACTCATTGAGACATTCTCCTCTTTACACAAGACTTCAGGAAGAATTCAAAGATGATCCAACAAGACTGGAAATGACATTGAGAAACTGTGCAAAAGAACAATTCCAGGCAGTAACGGGACAGGATCTCAAAGCAATGATTCAGCAAAACTGCGACAGCTCACTTGCAAATTCTTTCTGGAATACAATATCCTTCGGCAACGCACAAGTTTACTCTGCAGAAGAAGTTATTGCTCATATCGAAGGTTCGGAAGCACCAAAATCAGAAAGAACAAAACAGGTTGTCGGCAAGGTCGGCGGCGTAACAGCTACAACACTTGCAGGAGCAGGTATCGGATCATTGATATGCCCGGGTATCGGTACGGCAATCGGTGCCGGCGTAGGTGCAATAGCTGGTGTAATAGGCGCTTTAATGTAAACAATTGCCCCAAATTCATAACAAACTAACCGTAAAAAGCTCTTACTAATTGTAAGAGCTTTTTTTAAATCTGTTAAATGTAGTATAATTATTTATACAGATTTAAGGGAAGAATATATGAAAATATTGATAATAGGCTCAGGAGCCAAAGAATATACGCTTGCAAAATTGATATCGCAGTATGAAAATACATCACTTGTTTTTGTTGCACCCGGCAATGCAGCTATAGATGAATTTGCAAACTGCATCGATATAAAAGCTGATGATGTGGAAAATCTTGTTGAATTTGCAAAAGCAAATGAAATAGATTTGACCATTGCATGCTCGGAAAAATCAATCGAAAATAACATAGCCGAACAATTTAACGAAGCAGGTCTTATGGTTTTTGCTCCAACTGCCGACGCTGCACGCATTACTACCAGTAAATCCGTCAGCAAGAAATTTATGTATAAAACAAAAATACCAACTGCAAAGTTCGGTATTTTTGACAGAGAAAATATGGCGATAGACTATGCAAGAAAGTCCAAATATCCGCTTGTTGTAAAAACAGACGAACATATGCACGGAGAAAACGTATATATTTGCGACAACTTTAAAATTGCCAAAAGGACTATTGAAGATATGTTCGCAAGCAAACAGAAAAAGGTGATAATTGAAGATTTTGTGCCGGGACAGGAATTTTCATATTATGTTGTGACAGACGGATACAACGCAATGCCAATCGGTTCCGTTGTAACGTATAAAGGTACACTTGAAGGCAACGGAGGAATAATTACATCCGGTCTTGGTGCATATTCTCCGTTTTATATGATAGACAGAAATATAGAAAGCAAGATTTTCAAAGAAATCGTATATCCGGCACTGGATGAACTTTCTAAAAACGAAAACCAATATATAGGTATACTGGGTATAGATATAATCCTTGACAGAGCAGGTAATTTTAATGTTATAGAATTTAATCCGTTTTTTAAAGAGCCTGATGCACAATCCATTTTAGACCTGCTTGATGACAACATAACCAATATTATGAAAGCAGCAATTGAGGGTACTCTTGTTGATAAATATACGGAAATAAATGTAAAACCGCTGTTTAGCTCATCAGTTGTATTAAGCTCCGGCAATTATCCGTCTGAAGGAAAGTATGGCGAAGCAATACAAGGACTGGAAGACGCCGGTGAATCCTGTGAAATTGCACATTTTAATACAATAAAAGATAATGAAGGCAATTTTCTTACGGCAGGCGGGCGCACGATTGTGGTAACAGCTAATGCATCAACTCTTGAAAAAGCAGCACAAAGAGCTTATGAAGGAGTATCTCTTATTAATTTTGAATCCATGAAATACAGAAAAGATATAGGAAAAACCATTTTGATAGGATGCTGACATGGATGAAAAAAAAATTATAAGAAAATGCGCAGCATGCAATGTTTTAAAGAGCAGAGATAATTTTATAAAAATCACGGTAAATAAAGCAAAAGAAATAAAAATAATGCCGGATTCCAAATTTTTCGGAAGATCCGTATATATTTGTAAAAATAATGATTGCATAAAAAATATCTTCAAAAAAGGTCGAATATACAAAATACTAAGGATTAAGCCCGATACAATGTTTGAAGAAAAAATCAGGGCTGTACTTGAGAAATAGATTGTGTTAAAAATATAGTAGAGACACAATGAATTTGGAGAAATATATATATAATGACTGATACCGTAAGAGTTTATGACCTGGCAAAAGAACTTAATCTTCCCAACAAAGAAGTTATTGAATTGTTGGACAAAAAACTTGGTGTAAAAGTCAAATCACACTCCAGTGTAATCTCCGAATTACAGGCTAAAAAACTAAAAGAAATCTTAAAAGAGCCAAAGGCAGACCAGGTAAAAAAGCCTAAGGCTTTTATTGTAAAAAAGGCAAAACAAAAACCGGAAGAAGAAACTAAAAAAGAAGAAGAAAAACCTGTTGAACAAAAGCCAGCAGAGAAAGTCAAACTTGGAAAAATAGAGCCAACAGTCGCAGTTCCCGTTCCTCGTGTAAAACTGGGAAAAGTGGAACCTGTATTGCCTCCAAGACCACAAAAACAAGCAAAGCCGGTAAGTAAAGACGCACCTAAAAAAGAAGCAGAAAAAAATCCACAAGAAACGAAAAAAGAAAATGCGTCGTCTGCTTCTAATACAAAGCAGGAAAAACCGGAGAAAAAGCCGATTCAAAGACATATAATCCCGCAGGAAATATATGAATCAAAAGGCGGCTCAAAGAAAAAAGGTTCAAAGAAAAAAGAAAAATTATACAAATCAAAAGAAGAAGAGCAGGAAAGAATAAGCCTCGAAAAAGCTAATGCTCAAAAACATAAAAAAAGAACACATGTTGAAGAAGCTGTTGAAGAAGTAAAGAGTGTAGTAATAAATCAACCGCTCACTGTCGGAGAATTATCAGAAAAAATAAACAAAGCTTCTGCAGAAATTGTGAAATTCCTTATGATGGAAGGGATTTTGGCTACAGTTAATCAGGTTATTGATGTTGCTACAGCTAAAAAAGTTTGTGAAAACTTTGAAATTGAAGTTCAGGAAGAAGATCTTGATGCATATATTGAAGAAGAATTGCAAAAAGAAGAAGCTGCAAAAGAACTTGCTGCGGTTGATCCCAAACTGCTGAAGAGAAGAGCTCCCGTTATAAGCATAATGGGACACGTAGACCATGGTAAAACAACACTTCTCGATTCAATACGAGCATCAAAACATAAAATTGTTTCCACCGAAGTCGGCGGTATTACGCAGTCTATCGGTGCGTATACAGTATACTTAAATAATAAAAAAATTGTATTTATAGATACTCCGGGTCACGAAGCTTTCACGGAAATGAGAGCAAGAGGTGCACAGGCTACTGATATTGCAATCCTTGTAGTAGCTGCGGATGACGGAATAATGCCGCAGACAATTGAAGCAATAAACCACGCAAAAGCAGCAAATGTTCCTATAATTGTTGCGGTAAATAAATGTGATAAACCTGATGCAAATCCGGACAAAATACTCCAACAGTTAACTGAACACGGACTTGTTCCGGAAGAATGGGGCGGTGACACTGTATGTGTAAAAGTCAGTGCACTGCAGGGAACAGGGATTGATGAACTGTTAGAATATATTCTTCTTCTTGCTGAAGTTCAGGATTTAAAAGCGAACCCTGACGCACCTGCATCAGGTGTAGTAATCGAGGCAAATCTCGATAAAGGTAAAGGTCCTGTTGCAACACTTCTCGTCCAAAACGGTACATTAAAAACAGGCAACTGTGTAGTTGTCGGAAATGTATGCGGTAAAGTCAGAGCTCTGCTTTCTGACTCCGGTGAAAGAGTCAAGAAAGCTGCACCTTCAACACCTGTTGAAATTTTAGGTTTAACGGAAGTACCGCAGGCAGGTGACAAGTTTGAAGTTGTTGAAAACGAAAAGGTAATGAGAGCAATTGTTTCTGAGAGAAAAGAAAAAGAACGTACAAATCGTCTTGAAGCAATGCTGCCTGCTCATATCAGGAATGAAGTTGTCGGAGAAGGCGAAGACGGATTCCAGCATCTTAACCTTATTATAAAAGCCAATACAAATGGTTCTGCAGAAGCATTATCACAGGCTATAGGACAATTTAAATCAAATGAAATAATCATTAAGTTAATACACGTAGGTGTCGGGGATATCTCAGAAGCTGACGTTATGCTTGCTGCAGCAAGTAAAGCTATAATACTCGGTTTTAGTGTAAAAGAAGATAATAATGCTGAACTGGCGGCACAAAGAGAAGGTGTTACAATCAAAAAATTTGATATTATTTATCAGATTCTTGAAGATCTTGAAAAAACAATGCTTCATTTATTGCAGCCCGAAATTAAAGAAGTTGCACTTGGTAAAGCGGAAGTCAGACAAATATTTACAGTTGGAAAAACAGGCAGAATCGCCGGTTGTTATGTTACTGAAGGTAAAATCCTGCGAGGCAAAACAGCTAAAATTGTCAGAAACGGAGAAACCATCTTTACAGGAACAATTGATCAGCTCAAACGTTTCAAAGATGATGTTAAAGAAGTCGCTACAGGTTTTGAGTGCGGTATATCATTTGCAAAATTCAATGACATTCAAGAAGGCGATATAATTGAAGTATCAACAACAGAAGAAATAGAAAGACAGGCACTGGTATAACTCAAAGACAAATGATATAAATTTAAGTTATACAATAAGGGAGAAATTTATGTCTTTAAGGAATGAACGCGTTAGAAAAACATTAATGAAAGAAATCGCCGACATTATACAAAAGGATATCAAAGATCCGCGTATTTCCGGCATAATTTCGATAACCGATATTGAACTTGCCCATGATAACTCATTTGCAAAAGTTTATTTTTCCGTTTTTACAACTAACGAAGAAACAAAACAAAAAACTATAGAAGCACTTGAAGAAAATGTATCAAAAATACGCTATGAAGTAGGGAAAAGAATTCGCCTGCGCCTGACTCCTGAGCTTCGTTTTATACCTGACGACTCCTTGGAAAGAGGAACTAAGGTTATGGATTTGATAGACAAAATTTCCAAAGGGGAAATATAGTTTTTCATGTTCGGTTTTATAAACATAAATAAGCCTGCAGGAATAACATCACACGATGTAGTTGCAAAATTGCGCCGAATCTCAAAAATCAAACAAATCGGTCATACAGGAACACTTGATCCTATGGCTCATGGCGTTCTTCCAGTTGCAATAGGAAAAGCCTCCAGACTCATTGAATATTTAGAAGAGAATAAGGGATATATTGCAAAATTACAGCTTGGAAAAGTATCTGACACCTATGATACAGAAGGAGCTGTTAAAGAATACTCTGATAAAAAAATATCAAAGGCTGAATTTGCAGATGTGCTGGCTAATTTTAGAGGGCGTATAGAACAAATACCCCCTGTATACTCAGCAGTACATTATAACGGCAAAAGGCTCTATGAACTGGCAAGAAAAGGAATACTGCCCGATGATATACCTAAACGTACGGTTTTTATAAACAAACTTGAGCTTTTACAGTATAACGAAGAAGAACAAACCGCAGAAATTGAAGTTGAATGTTCCAAAGGCACATATATACGTTCCCTAATCAATGATATCGGACTGACACTTGGCTGCGGGGCAGTAATGAGTGGTTTAACAAGGACTAAATCGGGAATTTTCACAATTGATACGGCAGTTCCTCTTGATGCACTTGTTGATAAAGAAGACATTGAAAAACATTTGATTAATCCTATTGAAGTTTTATCATATAAAAGTTACTTGCTTACAGAATATGAGTATCAAAAAATAAAACACGGACAAAGTATTGATGCCCGAAATACAGATAATTCTGACTATTTTTGTCTTGTATACAAAAATGAACTTTGTGCAATTGCACAAAAAGACGAAACAACTAATAAACTATTAACAAAAAAGGTTTTTATATCATGAAAAAATATGTAATATTAATAGCATTGCTATTATCATTTATGCCTGTATATGCAGCTGATTGCAGCAGCGCAGATACAATGATTTGCCCCGCAGTACCAAAAGTTAACGGCCCTATATCAGCGACTTTCAGCAGAATAACGGGTATGAATGCAATAATAGAAGCAACTCTTGAATCACAGGTAAAAAAACAATTAAATAAAGCTCTTACAGGCGATTTTAAAGTAGAAATTACTCCGTTTGGTGCAAAGAGCATGCTTCAAGGTAAATTTAAGAAAATAAGCTTTCATTCCGATTCTGCATATCTTGAAGGCATATACCTCTCAAATATAACGGCAGAATCTCTGTGCGGATATAATCATTTTATATATAAAAATTCGCAGGTTTATACAAATGAAAATTTTCTTATGGGGTTTAGTGCAGATATAACATCGGATGACCTTCAAAAATCCATATCCACCCCCCAGTATCTAAAACTTATGAACTCAATGAATGTAAGCATGGGAAATATTTCGTTGTTCAAAATATTTGACCCCAGGGCAGAAATAAAAAATAACAGACTGGTGTTTTCCCTCAGAGTTGCCTCACCGCTAACATTCAATGAACCCAAATTAATTTCAACAAGTATGGGGCTTGAGGTTGAAAACGGACAATTTGTATTCACTGATGTAAAAACAACTCCGACACTCTCATCAGCAAATTTGAATACAATATTGCCAATTATAAATAAGCTTAATCCATTTGTTTTCCACGCCGGTATATTAAATAATCCGGACAGCATTATAAAAATAAAGGATGTCAATTTCTCTGATAATAAAATTATTGTAAAAGGGCTGGTTATTGTTCCCAAAAACTATTATAATAATTAAAAATCAGGTTGATAATAAGGAATATACACATGGGATTTTGGTCAAAGCTCGTTATATTAGCACTTGCAGCATTAGCATTTTTCTATGTAAAGGTAAACTTTTTTGATACACCACATGCAAAAGTTGAAAAAAAACTCGTTGCGGAAGAGCAAGTGGTTGAACCGGTAAAAACACAGCCGGCAGAAGAAACTAAAAAACCTCAACAAGCTCAAAAAGAAAAAACATATGTAACAATATACTTTTTGGGAATGGATAAAAACGATACAGGCATATTCAAAAAGGTAAAAAGAGAATTGCCAGACGGGCAGTCGAAGTTAAAATTTGCACTCAACCAACTTGTTGCCGGTCCTTCGCAATATGAAAAAAGCATCGGCGTATATTCAGAAATTCCGAAAGATGTAAAAATTCTTGGAATAGTAGAAAGCAAAAATAAAATAATTATAGATGTTACAGGCAATATTCAAACAGGCGGAGGCGCTGACAGCCTTTACAGCCGTATGAAACAGTTTATAAAAACAGCCCTGATAAACAGCCCGAAAAAACCGATATATTTATATATAGACGGAAAACAGGCAGAGGTTCTAGGCGGTGAAGGCATAATGATTTCACAACCTTTAAATGAGAATTCGTTAGATGGATAAAGACATAGATTATTACTTAAATTTGGACTGGACGCTGATAGAAGGAACAGATCTGGACTTTAACGGCAATCCGTACCATTACATAGAAATCAAAGAATTTCCGAGCTTTGCATTTTGTGCAAAAACAAGAGAAATAGCACTTGCTAACTATAAAAATCAGCTCAAACTGATGCTGCAAATAATGCTGGAAGACGGAGAAAGAATACCAGAGCCCGGTGAAGATGATGAAGATGATATTGACTGGGAAAGTATCTGCCCGTAATAAAAAACGCCCTAAACAGGGCGTATGGTATATGTCTATGTTTGTAGTGAATAATTAATACATATATGAAGCGAGTAAACTATTTGTATCAGTCATTTCTCTGAGTTTTTTTAATGCTCTGTTTTCGGTCTGCCTGATACATTCTTTTGTCACACCGTAGATTTTGCCTATTTCTTCCAGTGTACGTCTGCCAAACTCACCAAGTCCGAATCTCATACGAACAACAGCCTGCTCGCGTTCTTTGAGCTGAGAGACAACTGTTTCAATATCTTTTTTCAGATTTTCATATTCAACATCTGCAGAAACTATAGCGTTCGGATCTTCGATAATATCAGACAGAGTAACTTCATTACCTGAATTTAGTTCGTAAGCAGAATCCATTGAAATAGACTTTGTATATGCACCGAGAAAAGCATCTATTTTTTCTGCTGAAATATTCATTTGTTTTGCGACATCTTCATTGCGAACCTGAGTATTATATTTTTGTTCCAGAGATGCTTTTACCTTAGAAAATTTGGAAAGAGTTTCTTGAATATAAACAGGAATTTTAACACAGTGTGATTGTTCTGATATTGCCTTGAATATAGCCTGCTTAATCCACCATGCTGCGTATGTGGAAAAACGATATCCCAATTTGTAATCAAATTTTTCCACTGCAACCATAAGCCCCAGATTGCCCTCCTGAATAAGATCAATCATCGGAAGATGCGACACCTGCACGGTTTTTCTTGCAATATTTACAACTAGTTTAAGATTTGATTTAACAAGTTTCTGTTTTGCTTCCAATGACTGCTGTTCATCGCCTTCATGAGCAATTTGAGCTGTTTTTCTTTCTTCTTCTGCGCAAAGGACAGGATAAGAAGAAATTTTTCTGATGTAAAGATTCAATGCATCATCTGATGCGCCTGACGGTACCACATTGTTGGAATGCGGTTTTGTTGAAACTGATTTTAGAGAGACTAAAGATTTTGACATACACTTACTCCTAATTTATTTAAATATCCTAATTTATAACTTCGGGCATAAGAATTGCACAGCATAGAAACATCTATCTGCGTATAATAGCTGATAAAAAAACGGGAACTAAAACAAAATTTGCACAACTTATGTATATACTTAATATATCACTTAGTATATACAAATGCAAGCTTTTTGTTAAGATATATTACAAAATCCTTAAAAAAAAAACTATTTTTGTAATATTTTGTAATATATTTAAATTTATATGAATCCTGAATTTATGTACAAAGCAATAGAAACAGCAAATCTTTCCGGCAAAGACATACCGGTAGGTGCTGTTATTGTAAAAAATAACGTAATTTTAGCATCTGCACATAATCAAAAAGAAGCAGATAATGACGTCACGGCACATGCAGAAATAATTGCAATAAAAAGAACATCACACCTTCTTCAAAACTGGAGATTAGACGATTGTGATTTGTATGTAACACTTGAACCCTGCCCTATGTGTATGTGGGCAATTTTACAAGCCAGAATAAAAAATCTCTATTTTGGGGCATATGACACAGTATACGGAGCAATAAGCACCAACCCGAAGATTATTCATCTTGCAAATTCGAATCTAAAATACAAAGGGGGTATAATGGAACAGGAGTGTAAAATTCTTCTGGACAATTATTTCAAAATGCTGAGAGAGGATTAAATGGACATAAACACAAAACAATATATGGATATGCTTGTCGAAACTTATGAAACAACTGATTTCATAAAAGATGACCCAATACAGTTTCCGCACAGATACAAAAACAAAACTGATATTGAAATAGCGGGCTTTCTTGCATCAATATTTGCATACGGAAAAAGAGAAGTTTTTATACAAAAGCTAAACATACTTTTTGATAAAATGAATAATCAACCCTATGAGTTTATAAAAACATTTAATATAGACAATAATTCTCTTGATGATTTTGACTACAGATTTTCTGTCGGAGTTGATATTAAACAGATTGTATTGATATTGCACTCATTATACAGCTCCGGAGAATCTCTGGAAACTTTATTTGAATACGGTTGGAAAAACACGGGCACAGTATCCGGAATGTTGCAAACAGCAATAGATTACTTTTATGCAAGGGTTACTCTTCCTGTAACAAAAGGTTTTTATCATCTTCTCCCTAATCCTGCTAAAAAAAGCGCCTGCAAACGTCTGAATATGTATCTAAGATGGATGATACGAAACGGAGAGGTAGATCTTGGCATCTGGAATTTTATGCCGAAATCCGAACTTTTGATACCGTTAGATGTCCATGTGGCAAAAATTTCACGAAAATTAAACCTTCTGACAAGAAGCCAGAATGATTATAATGCAGTGACAGAACTAACAAAAAATCTAAAGGAATTTGATTCCAATGATCCCGTAAAATACGATTTTGCAATGTTTGGATACGGGGTAAACAATTAATTTAATAAAACAAAAGCCGGCTCAATACAGCCGGCTTTTATTAATCAACTATTCGAATCTTTCTTTTGTAAAGTTCATCATCTCTTGTGTAGTATATCCGCCTTTTTCTATGTATTCACAATCATTTGCTGTATCAAAAGAAGGAATTTCTCCATCACCACCGTATAGCTGAAGGAAAAACACATCATAACCAAAGCGGTTTGGAGCTTTTTTACCGTTCACATCTACAGCAAATATCGGAAACTCACTAAAATCATTCGTATATGGTATCAATGTAATACCATCAGAGGTCACTATCGCCGGTTTACTTGTGAGATTGTCATATGACCATCCTGTACAACCCTCAGTAGCACCTTCAAGGTCATCCTGATATTTGTCTTTTTCATCCTGTGTAGCATCATCCGGCGGTGGAGGATTATTTTCTTTATACACTGTATCCTTACCCTTATACTGAGGGATACATCCTTCGGAGACACCATTGCTGTCACAAATTTTTGTTGTTCTTAAATTCTCTTTCATAAATGCATATAATTCCTTGCATTGAGAAAAATCTCTCACGCCAGGATTTTTTCTGTAGTAATAGCATTTAGGATAAGGTTGAAATCTGGATTCAGACAATGATAATTCAACCACTTCATTGAGTTTAACAACAGCCTTTTTTAACAATGCTGAATTTGCCCTGTTGTTTACATTGTATACAACAGAAGGTATTGTTAATGCAGCAATTACAGCAATAATACCAAGAGCAACTATCATTTCAGAAAGTGTGAACGCTTTAATTTTGGATAAAGTTTTTTTCATCTTATTTTCCTTTATTTATTAAATGCCCTATTTTCAATATTTTATGCTTTTTTTCTTTTTTTAGACTTTTTCTTTTTGGCTTGAATTTCTTTATACGCATTATCTATAGATAATTTAGCAATCTGTTTTCTTTGCATTCTGTCATAAAAAACAAGCCAGTGTTTTCTTTTTATGTTATCTACGGAAAAGGAAATTCTTCCCGCAGTTCTGTCACCCGGTTTTATTTTAGAAAACATAATAGTTGTATCACCAAAGACAGACGGATAAAAAGAAGCATTTAAATCATTTACAAGAGAAATATCAAAGCCCGTAAAATATTTATCCGTCAAATTTGTAATAACAAGTGCAATTGTTATTGTATTTAATTCGCCAAAAGGATCTTCTTCAAAATTTATATTTGTAATTTTCACATTCAATCCGTCACAAGTAAACTCTTCCTGTTTTAAAGCTTCATCCTTAAATACAGGAAGATCCAGTTCCTTTGTTACCTTTACTCTGATTTCATCCCCCGGTGAAATCAAAACATCCTTGCCCTTTTTATAAAGCGCCATACCAAGCCCTACAGCTCCGCCAAGAGCCGCTCCACCCGCCAGAGTATATCCCTGGCTTGCAACCGCAGCAGGAAGCCCAAACATGTTCAGAGCAAGGAATCCCCCGACAACACCGCCTGCTGCAGTATAGCCGGCACTCTTTGCAATCATCTTTGTTGTACCGACAACAGGATTCATTTTGGTACTCATTTTCCCTTGAATAGGAATTTCACGTCCGTCAGGAGTAATCAGATAATCAAAATTAACTTCTATCCAGGCATCACGCCCAAATCTTTTAGATTCCTGTATTTCTTTGACGCTGCCATGAGCAATAGTACCGGCAGGCAGAATAACTCCCTTTTCGCCTTCTACTTCACTTGTTATTTCAGCAAAAAATTCATCGCCCTCTTCAGTTATACCGGATGTCAACACCTGAGAAACCGTCATTTTTATAACATCCTTTGTATCAAGCTGGTCTATTTCACCTGTAAATAGTTCTTTATTTTCCTTTTCAAGCTTATCGTTAATTTCCGCACGGCCTTTAAATACATCATCAGAATTGACCGCATTATCGGCTACTTCCTGCACAGGATTTACTGCGCTGTATGCAGCAATATCAATCCCAGTATACAAAAATGTCATTACTAACACTAATATGTATGAAATAATCTTTTTCATATTAAAAATTTTACACTATATAAAAAATTAAATCACGTATGTAACAATATAAAATCAGTGCTAAATCCTTTTATTTGTTACGTATTGACTGTTTTTATTTTTATATTCTTCTCTGAATTGCTGTCTTTGTTTTTTTGTTACAAGTAAGAAATTCTGATAATACAAATTTCTTTTGTAATCATTATCAACAAGATAAACAGGATACTTTTCATAGATGTAGCTATAAATATTTAACATCCTGTCAGAACCTACAGTGTATCTTCTTAAGCCCAAATCATCCCAAAAACATGGTTCTGCCGTGATTTTGTTCAATATAACAATCAAAGCTACAGGATTGTAGCCGGCTTTTACCATTAAATCAACAGCTGTTCTATCTGCTTTTTGTTCATATTTGCTTTTTCTTAACGTCATTGCGGTTCTTCTCCAAAAACCTGCATAGGTTTCTAGCCCCTGTGCAATTTCATGGCTTAATAAAGCTGCAAGCTCCTCATCAGAATCAATAAATGGGAGCACACCCTTATATACCGCGATGTTTTTATATGACCTGTTTAATTCGGTTTTTACATCCTTCTTATTTGAATAATAGAAGGTCATTCTGTTTTCTATATTATTGGCATTTAAAATTCTGTAGCCTATTTTCATAAGGCTTTTTTGATATTGTGTCTCTTTATCAAGACGTAAATCATCAGCATAGCAAATATTTGCCGTAAAGATTAACAAGAAAGTAAATATAAAAAATTTTTTCATACTATTTATATATCTCCAATTAATTTTAAACTACTAATAATACACAACATAATTTTTACGCGGAGTTACCACGGCCTGTCCACCCGGCAGCAAACGCAAAACAGGCACTGCGAAACCTATAAGAAACGGTGTAGTAGCAAGTTCTGCCAACCCTATCCAAAAGGACAGAGAATAGCCGCTGGAATCTATTTCGCCATCCAGACTGACTCTTGTTCCGTCAGGTTTATACATCTCAAAGCCCTCTATTCTCATTTCCGCAGGTGCTCCACCCATTGCCCGTGGTGACACTGCACCTATTTTGGCATATACAATCGTTTCTTTTGGGATTATCACCTTTCCGTCTTTAATTACATCATTTACAACTTTAAATGCAACTTTATCTCCTATATAAGGATAGGACATCTTAATTTTATCAATTTTATTATCATTATTTAAAACAAGGTATTTATTTCTGGTTTTAATCTTATTAACAGGTTTTAAAACTACTATTGCTCCGTTTTCTGTTTTTACCTGTTTTTTATAATCAGAACGTTTATATTTTTTGTTTTCACTGCTCATCAGGATTGGTTCGTCCTGCACAATTTCATTTTTATATTTATGTTTTTTATTTTTAGCACTATATTGGATAATATCCGTCTCATCCGCCAGCAGTCGTTGTTTATAGACTATTTTCCCTGTATTCTTAACATTCAGGTCATTCACAAGTTCATCTTCTATAACCGGCATAGTAAATTCTTTTTTAGGTTCAACTTTTCTTTTCACATTTTTTTGTATACCTGTTTTTAAAACAGTATTTTTTCTGCTTTTCTTCAATTCCGCAGCAAAAATATCCGTCCCGGCTGATGTATAGAAAATCAGTGCAATAAGTATAGAAGATAATATTTTTTTATAGCTCATATTCATATTGGTTTTATATTTTACCGGTGTTTAACCTATTTTCCTGAATAAGTCTCATCCTTTTTCTGTCATTTTTTGTAACACGCAAAAAATTCTGATAATACGGATTTTTAATATATTTATTATCCGCAAGAAAAACAGGATACTTTTCGTATATATAAAAATAAACCTGTTTCATTCTTTCAGATCCGTTATGTTTAAAAATATTGTACTCATACCAGCACTGTTCTTTTAAAAGTTTATTAAGCAATGTAATTACAGCCACAGGGTCATATCCTGCATTAACCATCAAATCAACAGCTCTTTTATCAGCACGTATTTCATATTTCCTCGGTGAATAGCTTATAGAAAATCTCCTGAAAAAACCTGTCTGAATATCAAGCAAACGTGCAAGCTCAATACTTATAAGCGCAGCATATTCGTTTTCATCTTCGAGATATGGAAATACTCCTTTATAAAGGTATAATCTTTTCAAACGCACATTTATCTTTGTTTTAACTTTATTTTCCGATAAATAATAAAATGTAGCCCTGTTTGGAATATTATTGGCATTTAACAGCCTAAAACCAGTTTCCGTCAATATTTTTTGATAACAGGTATCTTTATCAAGACGTAATTCATCTGCCATGCATATATCCGGCATAAAAGAAAAAGCTATAAGAAGTATCAAAAATATACGTCCTATAAACACGTTATTCCTCAGCTCCTCAATCGAATTATAACATAAAAAGACCCGTTTTAAGGGTCTTTTTATGCAAATAAGTTTTTATTAACTATTTTACTTTTGCACAAGGGCGATTTTGTTTTTTCATATGATGTTTTTTTGCATGTTCTCTTGCTTCCTGCTTAATTTTAACAAATTCAGCCTTTTGTTCCGGTGTCAAGATAGCTTCAAACTCTTTTGTATTTTCCATACGTATTTCTCTGGCTTGTTTTTTTAGTTCTCTTAAATCATTTTTCAAAGGAGCAATTTTCTTTTCTTTTTCTGCCTGAGAAAGATCACTCTCAGCTATTTTTCTAATTTCAGCTTTTTTAGCTTTCATTTGTTCAAAAACAGGTTTCATTTTCTCATGACCCTTCATCCTGATTTCATGCGCTTGTTGTTTTTGTTCTTCAGTTAATTTTAAACGATCATCAAGATTCGGTCTATGTGCTTTAGCCTGTTTTTTACCTTTAAAATCTTTGCAATTTTTTGAAGGCAATTGTTTTTCTGTTGCAGTCTGTGTTTTAGTTTCTGTTTGTGTTGTTGTAGCCGCATATGTCAATGAAGAAGACATCATAACTGCTGCAGCAATACCTGCAATTAAAAGTGATTTTTTCATAATAATATCCTTTCTACATAAGCTCCTGCAAAGCAGTTGCCAGTTCTTTTTTTGCATTGTATAAACGAGATTTTACAGTACCTATAGGACATTTTAGTTTTTGTGAAATTTCTTCGTACGACTGGTTTTCGATTTCATATAGCATAATTACTTCTCTAAACTTTGGCTTTAGATTATTAATAGCTGCAGAAATCATCTTCTGGCGTTCTCTTTTTAGCAAAAGAGATTCCGGTGTGTCTTTGGAATACTGCACGAGTGAAAGAACAGTTTCGTCTCCTGTAGAATTATCTGACATCTTTTTTTGTGAAGATTTTAGGTAATCCTTAGATAAGTTAGCGCTTATTGTTCTTATCCAGGCATTTAAAGTACCTTTTTCCTGATACTTATGCGAGTTTTTCCAAACTTTTTCGTAGACCTCCTGTTCAAGGTCCTCATTTTGTTCGTTTGTAATACGTTTTATAATATTCCTCACGGTTGTCCCGTGATTCTTGATTATTGTTTTTATATCCATACTTTTATTCTATATATAAAAAGCCGTATTCATCAACAGGAAGGCCGAGCTCCTGTGCGTCATAGGTGTTTTGTGCAACAACATTGTCATACACATCAACACCAACCATACATAACGGCACACTTAATGTTGCAAAAACAGCAGTAAAGAATACCGCAGCAGTAGCCAGAACCTTCCATTGTTTTTTCTTTTCTTTTATATAAGGCTTGGCCTCCTGTATGAGTTCTGATACTCTCTGCATTTTTGCATGCTCAGCCGCACATTCTTCGCAAGTTTCGAGGTGTTTTTGAAAATCCTCTTCACTCAAGAAGGTGAACATTGCTTCGTATCCGTTACAGTTTGTCGTATTATTTTCTTTCATTTTTTTTATTCCTTACATATACTATAACGAATCCAAAATAAAAATGTTCATTTTTTTATTTGAAATTAAAATCTCTTGACATGAAAGATATTTTACAGGAATATAATAGTACAATTTATGCAGATATTGTGGGAATTACACATAAACAGATTTTATAACCTATAATACATGCGGTTGAAAACTAAATAATTTGCCCTGGTGGCAGGAACCAGTTAGGCATGACATATGCAAAAACAATTAAGTATTGTTTTTGCCAAGGCGGTCAGAAGGCACGAAGTGCTCCGCCACAATACACGCAGTTGAAAATTAAATAATTTGCCCTGGTGGCAGGAACCAGTTAGGCATGACATATGCAAAAACAATTAAGTATTGTTTTTGCCAAGGCGGTCAGAAGGCACGAAGTGCTCCGCCACAATACACGCAGTTGAAAATTGAATAATTTGCCCTGGTGGCGGAATCGGTAGACGCGTCGGACTTAAAATCCGATTGGGCTCACCCCCAGTGCCAGTTCAAGTCTGGCTCAGGGCACCATTTAACCCCCAAACGAAAGTTTGGGGGTTATTTATTAAATAACTTCCGACTTTCACTCGCATTTCTATGCACTTACGTGCTAGAACTGCGGTTTACTGTTCAATTTTCTTCGAAAATTGACAGCATCCACGGCTGTAAAATTCGGCTTTGCCTCATTAACATCCGTAGACAACTCTGGCTCAGGGCACCATTTAACCCCCAAACGAAAGTTTGGGGGTTATTTATTAAATAACTTCCGACTTTCACTCGC
>CALVAR010000004.1 GCA_944325575.1 Candidatus Gastranaerophilales bacterium
GACGCCAAGTCTAGCATTTTGCGACTCTGCCGAAGAAACAATTAAGTATTGTTTCTGAGAGGTAGACCCCATGCACTGTCTTGAAATCAGACGTTCGTCAGAAGCGTGGTTCTGACTCACATTGACACTGGGTTCGGCGTTGCCTCACACGGCGTGCCAGTCTGATTCCGCTTGTTGCCTGTGCCGGACTTGTTTTTAAAAACTGACTTGTTTATTGCACAGGTTCATCAAGTAGTCGGAGTCAGTTGACAATATGAAATTACCAGATAACTCTAAAACCTTTAAATAAACCCTTAAGCCCTTTGGGTTCTTCTTCCGGTATAATATTTTCGTTTTTCTGAATCTCCGGTCTTGGGGAGCTTTTATCTTCCAGATTCATTATCGCGCTGTTTGTATAGTTTGTTCTTTCTAAAGTTTCAAAAGGTTGCGCTCCTTGAGTGGAAAAAATTCTGGAATCTATAACAGATTGTGCATTTATTGCACCCTCTGCAAATGCCGGAGCACAGCTTAACAGTATTGTGATTAGAGATAAAATAATTTTTTTTATATTCATAAATAAATAGACCTCATAAATCTTTTAGAGATTTTCTTTTTTCTTTTTAGGTTTTGGATGTCTGCCTGCAACAACTCTTCCTATATCCGGAGCGCATGTAATATCAAAGTGGAATCTGCCGAGTTTCTGGTCAACATCGTATTTGTTGTTCAGTCCGAATCCCCAGTAAAAACGTGCTGCTACATCTTTTTTTAGATTTACTCTAAGACCGAGCCCCCAGCTCATTAAGAATTCTCCGCTGTCAACAGCTTGACCGCCTTTGTAGGGGAAAACCATACCGTGATCCATAAATACTGCGCCTTTTATCATTTCTCTCGGGTAAATATAGCCAAGTCTGTCGGAGCCGATTGCTTTTGGAAGAAACGGCAGTGGCGTAATAATTTCCGCACTGGCAAGATAACCGCTTTTACCGAGCAGCAGGCCTTCTGAGTAACCTCTTACAGTTGACATCCCGCCTATCTGGAATTGTTCCATCCACGGGAGTCTGTCTTGCGGCGAATACTGGCCTGCAACTCTAAACTGACCTATGATTCCGTGTCCGAAATCATGAAGTCTCATAATGTTGCCTTCATATTTGAAGAAATCTTCATCGCCTCCAAGAGCTTCAAAGCCTACAGAACCGTAATGGCCTGTGTACCATATACCTCTTTCCGTGTCTTTTCTTGCCGTGAACCCCTGTGTAAGAGAGAATGTCCCCAGTGTAGGCAGTTTTACACCCGAAATATCTGTAGTGGAACGTTTTATGCTGGCTGCAGAATATGAACTGAGGTTGAAATCAATCTTGTCCATTAAAGGATGGGTAAGATATACGCTGTAAACCTGAGATGTACCGCCTATGCCAAATGGTCTTAAAGGACCGTTGACTACTGATATGTTGCCTGCGGAAACAGAAGCACCGAGTCTTGTGCCGTATTTGTTTAACGGGAAGTTATAATCGGCAAAACCCACACGGTTGCCGCTGCCAAGATATCCTCCTAATGACATTCTGTCACGATGACCGAACAAACTGTCCGCTGTAATCATACCGCCCCATCTTGTCGTTCCGATAGTCTGTCTTCCCTGATTGTCAACAAGAAATGCCACATGGAACGGGAAAGGATCTTCTGTATTCAGGGTAATATCCGTTTCACCCTGTTCTTCACCTGCTGACAATCCTACTTTGAGTTTAACAGTATTATTGTTATTAAATTTAATAACATCTTCTTCAAGTTCCGAGACTTTGAACAAGTCTCCCGGTTTTGGTGCAACACGGTTTTTGATATAGCCTGTTTTTGTCCAGCGGTTGTCTTTTACTGTTACTTTTCCTACGGTTCCTTCAAAAAGGTTGATTTTTAAAACACCGTCGGAAAGATCCTGCGGAGGCAGATAGGCTTTGGACGTTGCATAATCTCCTAGCAGATAGCATCTTGTTATGCCGTCGACAACTTTTTTGATATCATCAAGCGTAACCGGTTGTGATAAAAGCGGAGCAGAAAGTTTTTGAAGCTCTTCTTCCGTAAATACTCTGGAGGGTGTGAATTCAACTTTTGTAATGGTTGCACGCACTGCAGTATTATCATTTGGGTCAGAAAGATTATCTTCAACAATTACAGGAGGTTTGCCGGATTTTTTATTTTTATATTCAGCCCACATATTGAGCTTCTTTTCTTCTTTCTGCTGAGGATTTATTGCATTTTGCAGTTTTTCGTCTTCGTAGAACTTGTATTTTTGCTGATCGGCAATTTCTTCTCTGTATTCCTGTTTTAGCTTTTCGCCTGATTTAGGAATAGGAGGGAGACCGGCTGTTTTTTGCTGTGTATTTTCATTGTTTACAGCAGTATTTACATTTTGGTCTCCCTGCAGATTAGCCTTTGCAGGCTGTTGTTGATTAGAAACCTGTTTATCCTGTAATTTGTCTGTCTGTTTTTGTTTAGCCGGCACTTCGTTGTGAGCTGCAGGAACAGGAGCTGCAGCTATTTTCGTGGTGTGTTTTTGTATTTCTTTTGTATCTTTTTTTAAAGTCTGTGTTTTTTGATTTTGAGTTGCAGAAATTGAATTTTGTTTTGCAGGAATCGGTGCTGCCGCAGGTTTTGAAGCAGTTTTTTGTGCGGTTTCTGATTTTTTGTTTTGTGGTGGTGTTTGGGATTTTGCAGGAATCGGCGCAGTCTGAGGCACTGCATTGGAAACAGTTGGCGGAGTGTTCTGTGCTATTTTTGTACTGTTTTTTTGTGCAGGACGATTAGTACTATTTGCCGCAGCCTTTTTTGTTGCAGCAGAAATCTGTGCCGGCATAGGAACGTTATTCTTTGCCTGCGGAATCGGAGCCGGTTTTATAACAGGTGTTTGAACAATTTTTGCAGCATTGTTGATGGTTGAAGAAGCATCTAAAGTATTGTTATTTTCTGAATCATTGATATTTAATTGTGAATTGCAGGTTTTATCAATGGCCTGTGAAATTGCGCTGTTAAAAGACAAGAAATCAGAGTACGTCTGCTGCTGGGTACTCTGTGCATACTCCGCTCCTATGGTATAATTTTGACTTAATAAACAAAGGCTTATTAAGAATATTAATTTTTTCATTCTAATCAACAATTCCTACAAGTAATTAAATCATATATTATTCTCAATTCGTAAGTCAACAAATGCAGACATAAAACTTTATAATGATGATAAAGTTTTTAACAATATCCTCTATATTGTTTACTGCACATATTAATTAAGGTATTATAATAAATATTGGAGAAGAAGGTTGGGATTATGTATGCCAAAAGATAAAAAGAGCCAAAATAATATTGACTTTTTAAAACTGTTTAAAAAGTCTCTTGCTGTGTCTTTGATGGCGTGTATCTTCGGTATACAAACATCTTATGCAACAAATATTACTGCCGGTCCGGGTTATGGAACAAATGTAGATACAAGCGGTAATACGACAAATATATCCGGCGGTCTGATAAACGGTGATACAGGCTTTCATCATTTTACGGATTTTAACCTTTCTGCAGGTGATATTGCCAATTTGATATTTGCTCAGGGTGCAAACAGATATGTAAATCTTGTAGATAGTCAGATCAGTATTTACGGTATTTTTAATGCAATAAAAGGCAGCGGTATAGGCGGAGATGTCATATTTGTGTCTCCTGCCGGTATGATAGTCGGTGCATCGGGGATTATGAACGTCGGCTCTTTGCAGACTATTACACCTGCACAGGGTACATATAATTCTCTGTTGGGCTTGGGAACAGGAATATCTTATGACAATATCAGTAATTTGAGTTCCGAAGGGTCTAATGCTTCGGTTAATATTCAGGGTAAAATTTTTGCATCGGACAATATAGACCTTTCTGCGGGCAACAGTGTTATCCTTGCTCCTAATTCCGCACTTGTGACCGGTTTTAATCAGGACGGATTTAACAAAACAAGAATTCCCGGTGTGGATATGTCCGAAATTGTAAATGACGACGGGATTGTTAATGCGGAATTTATTGCCGACGCGGGCGGGGATATAAAGCTTTTTGCAAACAATGTAAACGCATCGGGCGGATTAATACAGTCAAAAGGAGACGTTGCTCTTGATGCAAGAGACGGAACTATTACAGTCGGCTCTCAGGTAATGTCCGGCGGTGATGTCAACATAGGCGCCAATTCTTCCACTACAACAAGAAGAGTTACACTGAATAATGATATAACAGCAGACGGGAATGTTAACATCACTATAGATCGTGATGTTATACAAAATGAGTCTTCTGATGTTACTGCCTCAAATGTAAATTATTCTGCCAGTACTTTAACACTTGACGGTAATATTACTTCGGAGAACGGGATTAATATTTCTTCCACCCAGTTAAATCAGGGAGATAACTCTGAAATTCTAAATACCTCTTCAGGTAATATTACTATTTCCGCAAGTACTGATATCGAATCAAATAAAATTACAAATCAGGCACAAAACGGTGCAATAAACCTTTCTGGAAGAGATATTGTTTTAAAAGATACTGTATCTTCTTCCGGTACAATCAATGTTTCTGCACAGGGGGATATTTCACAGGCTGATGACAGTTTTAATGCTTTTGATTCAGGTAATGATTTGAATATAACGGCTGACTATAATGTCGGTTCTTCTTCGCAGGCTTTAAATGTAAATGTTGCTAATAATGTAAATATATATGGTGCCGGCTCTGATGTTTATTTAGCAAGTAAAGATTCTGATTTCAACATAGCAACTATTTCTAATGCACAGAATGTTAATTTGGACGGTTCAAAAAAAGTCAATATTTCCCAGTCAATAGATGCAACTGATTCTGTAAATATTTCTTCAAAAGAGGGTTTTAGCCAGACAGCAGACTCTTCAATCAACATTATGGGCGGTTCCGGTGATGTAACCATAACTAATTCGGGCAGCGGTGATATAGATATAAATAATATTACTAATTATGGCGGAAATATTAATATAGATAATAATACCGGCTCATCAGAACCCCCGACACCGGGTAATGTAAATATTAACGGCAGTGTGCATTCGGAAACAGGATATGTTGATATTGCTTCTGACGGCGGATATTCTCAATCCGGTACAATTAGCGCAAACGGTTCCGACGATTCAGGGAGTTCCGTTGTTATAGATGCACAGGGTGATGCAAATATAGGGCAGATTACAGGTCAAAATAATATTAATATTAACGGTAATAATATTAACCTCGGAAATCTAGTTTCATCTGAGCAAGGCGGTATTACTCTGGATGCGCAGGGAAATATTACACAATCTTCTTCTGATACCTCATTGTCCGCTTCGCAGGATGTTACTTTAAATGCAGGCGGCGATATAGGCTCTTCCGAACAGACTATTGTTGTGTCCTCTGAGAATGGTGAAATAATTGCCAATGCGGGCGGCGGCGCAAATTTAACCGGACAAAATACAAATATAGATCTTGGTAACATAAATGCCGGTACTGATTACAATATTATAACTACAGGTGACGGTGAAATACTTTTTAACAGGGATTTGTCCGACATAAACGGCGATTTGTCCTTAATTACTGACAAAGATTTGAATATTAACAGTGAAATCACTGCATCAGGTGATGTTACTCTTGTATCGAATCAGGGTGATATAATTTTAAATTCAATTATTTCATCAACTGAAGAAAGTGTTAATCTTACCGCTCAGGGTGGAATCTATCATGATACTTCGTATACGGATGTTTCTATAAGCGCTCAGAAAGATATAAACCTTATTGCTCAGACGGGTGATGTAGGCACGTTCTCTGGCAATGATGTTTCTCAGGCTGTAAAAGTAAATGCAAACGGTACTGTTAATGTTGAGGGCGGAAATATTGCTCTTGAAAGTCCGGGTTCTTTAAACATAGGAAATATAAATGCGTTAAAAGAAAATCCTCAAACTCTTGTAAATATAAAAACAACTGACGGGCAGAACGGAAATATAAATTTTGCAGGCTTAATAAAAGGTTCTGATATAAATATTGATTCGGCACAGAGTATTACGCAGAGTGCTGACGGTCAGACGATTATTGCTTCCGGAGATTTATCTTTAATATCTCAAAACGGCAATATCGGCGAGACGGATAATGCAATTATTTTTACCGCAGATAATGTCGCGGCTCAGGCACAAAACGGCTCTGTTATTCTAAAAGGTATTGATACAGATATCAGAACTTCTCAGATTAGTGCAAAAGATAATATAGACCTTTCTACGGAAAATACGGGAATAGATCCTGAAAAAGGGAAGATTATTATTGAAAATGATCTTACGACACAGGACGGATATATAACTTTAAACTCTGCTAAAAATCTTGAAATAAATAATAATATTTCTGCGGGTCAGTCCGTAACTCTTAATGCACAAGAAGGTATAACACAGGCTGACAACACAGTTATTTCAAGCGGAAATTCTGCTTCTGCAGCGGAAGGAAACGGCAATATTATTATTACTAATGCAGAAACAGGAGATATTGTACTTGGTGATGTAACTGCAAATAAGGGACAGATAAGTGTTGTAAATAATGCTTCGGGCAGCGATATTGTTCTCAATTCAGTGTTAAACTCAACTTCTTCTGATGTGATTTTGAACTCCGAAGGAAATATCCTGCAGTCTGCCGCACGGGATGATGCATCGATTGTTGCTGCCGGTGATATTGTTTTAAATGCCGTAAATGCAGGGGCAGCAGATAATAAAATGATGGTTAATGCCGGCGGGGCTTTATATTCTGCTTCTGATAATTTGTTTGTTCAGGATACGGATGGTGATTTGACTCTTGGCGTATTGAATATAGGACAGAGCGCCGATATAACAGCAAACGGTAATATCTTGCAGGATGAACAAGACAGAGATTCAATTATTTCTTCTGGAACTATAAATATTAATACTACATCCGGGAATATAGGTTCTGCTGATAATTCACTTGCTTTAAATATTACGGGCGGCGGCAGAGTAAATGCGAATGCAAATGATATTTACCTTGGCGGTACAAGTGTTTCAACAGGACAGATTAATGCGGCAAACAACTTAAATATAAATACAGTTGATAAAAACGGTTCCGTAACCATTGCCGATAATATGACCGCAGGCGGAAATATAGATATAACATCCGGTAACGGCATAGCTCATACAGGCGGAACCATTACAAGAGGTGAAACCTCAGGCCATATAAATATAGGTGCGACAAACGGAACAATTTCACTCGGAAATGTTGTAAACAATAACGGCGAAATAAATATTACGGGAACTGATAATGCATCGGATGTTATATTAAACGATACTATTCAAAGTGCAGGCGGCAATGTTACCGTGTCTACTGTTGGCAATATTATTCAAAACGGCACTTCTCCATCTATTATCACTGACAGTAATATTTTGTTGACTTCTTCAGGCGGTTCAATAGGTACCGGCGCAGGGCAGGGACTTGTTGTTCAGGCTTCTAACGGCAGTGTGTCTGCCAATGCTGCAGATTCTGTCTACCTTGTCGGGGATAATACGGATATTAATGCATCAGGTATTTCTGCCGGAGAAAATATTGATTTAACAGTTACCGGTAGCGGAAATATAAATATAGACAGTTCTTTAGTGACAAATAACGGCTATATAAGTCTTGTTACCGGAAATGGTATTGTTATAGACAATCTTATTTCTGCAACGGAAGATGTAACTATAAATGCGCTCAGCGGTTCCATTACACAAAATTCCGCTCTCGACAAAGCAATTATTGCAGGCGGCGATGTGAATCTTGCTGCATCGGGTGATATCGGAGGGGATGCCTCTCATTTATCATTAACATCAAACGGCAGTGTTTCTGCTGACGGACAAAATGTTTATTTAAAAAGTCCTGATTCTGATTTGAATATTGCTTCTATAAATTCTGACGGTGTTGTGAATCTGAGAACGGATACAGCAGGAAATATTAATCTTGGCGGGCTGGTTACCGGTACAGATATTACTCTTGATGCTGCAAACGGAGTTTATCAGACTGTCAGCGGAAAAACTATTGATGCTTCCGGTGATTTATCTTTGATTGCAAGACAGGATAGCGTCGGTCGTCAGGGACAGGCAATTAATTTCTCTGCAAATTCTGTTGCCGCTGACGCAGCAAGGTCTGTTGTTTTGCTCGGTGAAGATACTGATATAAATACGTCTTCAATTCATGCAACCGAAAATATTGATTTAACAACAAGGGTAACGGATCCTGATTCTGATAAGGGTGTAATCACCGTTTCAAATGAACTTAATACAACAAACGGATACATAAGTCTGGATTCTGCAAAGGCACTTAATATAAATGAAAATATCAGTGCAGGTCAGCATATTACTCTTAATGCAAACGGAGGCATTGTACAGGGCAGCGGAACTTCTATTACAAGCGGAACGTCTTCTTCTGCACAAAATGCTGATATAAATATTTCAAATTCCGGCAGCGGCAGAATCGAACTCTCTGATGTTTCGTCAACAAACGGTAGTATTAATATCTCAAACAATGTTACCTCCGGTGAAAATGCAGATGTTATACTGGGTGATATTAGCGCAACAAACGGTGCAGTAAACATAGTAAATTCTGCTTCCGGAAATGATGTTATTTTGAATTCGCTGGTACAGTCTACCGGAAATAATGCAGGTATTTCTATTACATCAAACGGTGCTTTGCTTCAGTCCCACGATAATCTTGCTCTTGATACATCCGGAAATATAGTTATTGATACTGTCAGCGGTGTTGGTACCGGGCTTCAAGCTGTTAAGCTCGGCGCTGACGGAACTATAAATGCATCCGGAAACGGCATATATATAACAAGTCCGGAAAAAACATTAAACATTGCAGGTATAACTTCAACCGGAGATGTTAATCTTTCAACTGAAAATACCGGTACAAATATAAATATTCAGGGAGAAATTACCGGTAATAATATAAATCTGAATGCACAAAACGGAATATATCAGACAACTGACGGTAAAACAATAACTGCAACCGGAGATTTAAATCTTCAGGCTCAAGAAGGTGATATTGGTACCAGAGATAATGCAATTACTTTTGAGTCAGAAACTGTGACCGCATCAGCTGCACAGGGTTCAGTTGTATTAAACGGTATAGATACAACCATAAACACCGGCACAATCACTGCAGGACAGAATATAGATCTTACTACAACAGGCAGCGGCAATATAAATGTTGAAGATGAGATAAATGCTTCAGGATATGTAAGATTAGATTCCGCTGAAAGTTTGGTATTAAATCATAATATTACATCGGATTCCTTTATAGAGCTTGGTGCTTCGGAAGGTTTGACACTTAATTCAAATATAGAAGCCGCAACTGATGTCATAATCGATACGCAGGGCGGAATTACTCAGGCCTCAGGCAGTATAACAACCTCATCGGGCAGTGTTACTGCACAAAATACAGAAACAGGTAATATTAATTTAAATAATATTACCGCTTCCGATAATATTGATATAACAAACAGCGCAGCGGAAGGAACAGTTTCTTTGGCGGGGGCAACAGCTCAAAATGGTGCTGTAAATGTTTCCTCTCAGGGAAATGTTACCGCAGCTGGCGTAACAGCAAACGGTAATATTGATATTACAAGTGTTTCCGGTTCTTTATTAGATGCTGACTCCTTGACTTCTCAAACAGGCAATGTCTCTTTAACTTCTTCGGGCGATATTGATGCATATGATATTACGGCATCAAGAGATATTAATATAAATAATAGTGCCGGCAGCGGTTCAGTAAATGCAGATACTTTATTATCACAGGGCGGCAGTATTGTTGTGAACTCTTCAAATAATACGACTGCCAATAATCTTACGGCTGCTAATAATATAGAAATAACCGGTAATAATGCGGGTAGTACAATTACCGCCGGTGATTTATTATCACAGAACGGTAATATTATTTTAGATTCTGCCGGCAATTTGTCTGTTGCAGAAGGAGGTTTGACTGCGCAAACAGGCAATATTGAATTAACAGCAAACGGAGATGTAATACTTTCTGCTCTTGCGGAAGCTTCCTTAGGCTCTGTCAGCATTACTTCTTCAGGTTCTGTTTCTCAAAACATTAACGGTAAAACAATACAGGCAGGCTCTGATATAAATATTGATGCAGTTAATGATATCGGTCAGAGTGATAACGCATTGCAGATTAATGCCGGCGGTACTTTAAATGCGGATGCTGATAATATTTATATTACAAATAACGAAGGCGGATTAAACATCGGTGAAATCACCGCACAGAATAATGCAAATCTGACTGCATCTGGCAATATTATACAGGCTTTGCCTTCTTCTTCGATAACGGCAAATAATATCAATTTGAATGCTGACGGATATCAAATAGGCTCCTCGACAGGTGCTTTAAATGTAAATACATCAAATGCTGTTAATGCGAAAGCTGATGATATTTACCTGACATCAGAAAATAACCTGACTACCGGCAGAATTGATGCGCAAAATACTGCTGATATCACAACAACAGGACAAAATACGAATATAACAGTATCAAATCTTATTTCTGGTAATGATGTTAATTTGAATGCGGCCGGAAGCATTATTCAGGATAGTACTCTTGATAAAACTATCGAAGCAGGAAATTTAAATTTGACAGCACAAAACGGCAGTATCGGACAGACCGGTAATGCTATAGACTTTACCGCAACGGGTAATCTTCAGGCAAATGCCTCAGAGGCTGTTGTGTTGAACAGTGTCGGCAGAGATTTAAACACTTCTTCCGTAACTGCCGGAACAAGTATAGATCTTTCTACAGAGGGAAGCGGTAAAATTACCGTGTCCAGTGATTTAAACGCACAGGGTGGATATATCCGTCTGGATTCTGCAGAAGCTCTTGAATTAAACCATGACCTTAGCGCTACGGATTATATAGAGCTTTCTTCAAAAGGCGGGAATGTCACGCTTGAAAATTCGCAAATAAATGCAGGTACTTATGTTGATATTGATTCTCAGGGGTCGATTTTACAAACAGGCAGTATGATAAACGCAGGTACTGATATTATTTTGAGTGCTGTACAAAATATAGGCTCTGCAGGCAGCGCAATAGCTGTTAATGCTAATAATGATGTTACCGTCGGAAGTGCTGTTGATGTTTTCCTTAATAGCGCTGATACTTTGAATATTGCAGGTGTTAATGCAACCGGTACCGTTAACCTTGATGCAACAACATCCGGTGATGTAAATATTAAAGGTGAAATAAAAGGTGATGATATTACTATATCCGCTGCGGATAATATTTATCAGTCAATGGAAGGTCAGTCCGTTACGGCAACAGGTGATGTTACTTTAAATGCTGCCTCCGGTAATATCGGTCAAACAGGCAACGCAATTAATGTGGGCGCAGATTCTATTCGTGCAGCTGCAACTTCGGGATCAATTGTTATTAACGGTATAGATACGGACTTAAATACAAATGATATTACTGCAGGAAGAAATATTGACCTTACAACAACAGGCAGCGGTAATATTAATGTTCAAAGCGATCTTGACGCAAACGGATATATCAGGCTTGATTCATCAAATGATTTGAATCTAGGAGAATTTGATATAACCTCTGATGATTATATTTATCTTGGCGCAAATAACGGAATTACCCTGGATTCTAATATTCAGGCGCAAACAGGTGTTACTGTTTCTTCAGGTGCCGGTATTTTACAAAATTCCGGCTACATTAACAGCGCAGGCGGAGATATTTCGTTTACAAATAACGGCGCAGGCGGTATAAATCTTAACAACGTAAATGCACAGGGCGGCTCTGTTATAGTAAATGCTCTTCAGGATGCTTCCGGAGACATAGTTCTCGATAATATTCTGGCAAATAACAATATCTCTGTGACAAATAATTCTTCTGCTCAGAGCAATGTAAATCTTGATGATTTAACAGCATCAAACGGAAATATTTCCGTTACAAATACTTCCGGCGGAAATATTGAACTTGATTCTGTTTTGACGGCTCAAAACGGAACAATTGCCCTAAATTCGGATAGAGGTAATATTACACAATCACATACAAATGCCTCTGTAGTTTCCGGCGGAGATGTTACTCTTGCAGGTAATAATGTCGGTTCTCAAACGCAATATATAAATACACAGGCCGGCGGCAATGTTAATGCTGACGGTACAAATATTTATATAGAAAGCAATCAGGACAGCTATAAGATAGGCAATATAAATTCCGGTTCTTCTTATACAAACAGCACGGTAAATATTAAAGCAAATAACGGCGATGTTGTGTTTAACGGACTTGTAAAAGGTAATGCGGTTGATGTTGACGCACAGGGCAGTATTACTCAAAACAGTGCTCTTGATAAGTCTGTGGAAGCAAATACCATAACATTTAATACCCAAAACGGCTCTGTTGGTTCATCTGACAACAGAATTGATATGTCTGTTACTGGTGCTGTTAATGTTGAGAATGCTGATTCAGTATATTTGCACGGTGTGGACAACGGTACTGATGTAGCTGTAAATCTTGGTAATATAAATGCAGCCAATACAGTAGATGTAACTTCCGAAACAGGCATGAGATTGAACGGTTTGATCGATACCAAAGATGCTATCTTGAGTGCACAGGGTGATATTTTGCAAAGTGCGGATACTGATTTGTCTATAGATGCTGATTCAATAAGACTTGAAAGTATCGGCGGCAACATCGGTACTACCGGTAATGCAATTGATTTTAAAACTACGGACTTACAGGCTTCAGCTCTTAACGGCGGAGTTGTTTTAAACGGTGTTGACAGCAGTATTAATACAAGTACAATCGAGGCAGGAACAAATATTGACCTTAGCACAACAGGCTCCGGTGATATTACAATACACGATGCATTAACCGCTAACGGATATATAAGACTTAATGCAGCTAATTCGTTAAATGTAAATCATAACCTTACTGCGCAGGATTATATAGAACTTGCGGCTCAAAACGGAGAAGTCCTTTTAGATTCAATAATAAGCGGAACTGATGTGACAGTGAGTGCAGCAGGCGGTGTTAATCAGATATCAGGACAAATCCTGAGTTCCGGTTCTAACGGTGTAAATATTACAAACTCACAAAGCGGCGGAATTAATATAATTGATATTCAGGCAACAGGCGGACAAATTAATATTACAAATGATTCTACGGCATCGGGTGATGTATTGGTGGGTGATATAAGTGCGCTCAATGGTGTGAATATCACCAATAATTCATCAACAGAGGCTCTTGTTTCAATAAACGGCATATCAAATACAAATAACTCTGTTAATATAACAAACACATCAGGCGGCAATGTTGTGTTGAATGATCTGGTAGAATCTTCAAACGGTGACGTTAATATCAATGCCTCAACCGGTGATATCACACAGACATTTAATGATGTTGCAATAAATGCCGGCGGGGATGTTTCTCTTATTGCAGGAAACACTATAGGTTCATCGGATCAGTCTATTTTGATGAATGCAGCCGGTGATGTGTCTTTAGAAGGTTCAAATCTTTATATCACAAGCCCTGATTCTGATTTGAACATAATAAGCATTAATCAGAACAGACAGGACAAGACTCTCGGTATAGTTGATATGCAAACATTAACGGGTAATTTATCAATAAATGATAATATTACGGCGGATGATATAGATTTGGTTTCTGCCGGCTCTTTGTCAACTCTCGGTAATCTTTCTGCTGAAGATATAACAATGACTGCTGCAGACGCTATAAGCTCTGCCGGTAATATTTCAGGTTATAACGGAGTTACAATATTTGGCGGTTCTTTTGCACAGGGTGATGGTACAACTATTTCATCGGAAAGAGGAAATGTTTCCGTAACCGCTCAAAACGGAAATGTTTCACTTGCTAATGTTGACGGATATTCCGGAGTTATTGTAACCGGTAATTCAGTTTCTCAAAATGCTGATACAACAATATCATCACAGACCGGAAATGTTAGTATCACAGCAAACAACGGAGATATTACATTAAACGGTTCACTTAGAAGCGACACGGGAAATGTGGATGTTTTAAATAATTCTTCCGGCAACGGTTCTGTGACGGTTAATAATATCAGCGCCGGAAATTCTTATACCGTTGCTAATAATGCAAACGGTCTTCTAACTGTAAACGGTACTTTAACAGGAAATAATAATTCATTAATTAATGCACAGAATGCGGGTAACAATTCCGGTCTTGTTATAAGTGATACTGCTGTTATTAACAATAACGGTACATTGTCTATATACAACGCTGGTGCTCAGGGTATGACGCTTGGCGGAACAATAAATAACAATCAAACAGACGGTTCTTCTGTCACTATTGTGAGTGATAACGGAGGTTTAAAACTTTCTGCTGATATTAATAATGGCGCAAATACAGGCTCAACCAATACAGTAAGTATTTTGAATTCCGGCGTTGATGCCGAAGGAAATGGTCTTGTATTTGACTCAGGAACTATTAATAATTATGGCAATTTAACTGTGCAGAATGATGCAGGCGAGATGTCTCTTGCCGGAGAAATCAATACTTATCTCGGTTCTGTAAATTCATTTATTAACGGTGCAGACAGCGATTTTTATATTAATACTGATTTAGAAAATACCGGTACAACCATAACTTTTGAAAACAGAGGCTCCGGAAATCTTATAGTCGGTGAAGATGCTAACCTTTCCGTGTATAGTACACAGCAGGGTGATGATGTGTATACAGGTGTTTTGAACCTTGTTAACTCCTCAACAACCGGCAATGGCGGAGGAATTACAATAGACGGAACATTAAATAACGGTGACGGTCAGACAGCAGGCGGTATTATCAACATTACAAACGATGTTAACGGCGGTGCATCTGATACGGGAATACTTCTGTCAGACAGTTCAGTAATTAACAACTATGCTGAATTAAATATTACAAATAACAATACAAGCGGCAATGCGGCTGGGTCAATTATTCTTAACGGTACAATACAGGGTGACAGAGGACCGATATTGACGTCTGATACCGCTCCGGTACCGGCAGGCAGTGTCATCAATATCACCAATAATGCTTCCGGTGCAAACAGTTCTGTTCAATTTGGAGAAAATTCAAAAACAAATGTTAACGGCAATGTCCTTAATATAACAAATAACGGTCAGGCCGGTATTACATTCAATGAAAATGCTTCCGTAACAAATAATGCAAATATGACCATTACTAATAACAGGGGTGATTTAAATGTAGAAGACGGAGCTCTTGTTTCTTCTTCATCTGATTTAATTATCTCAAATTCAGAGGCAGGAAATTCCGTTAATATAAACGGTCAAATACACGGTTCTAATGTTACTCTCCGTAGTACGGGTTCAGATGTTAATATCGCTCATAACAGTGAATCCGGAAATATTACTGCTGACAATGATATTAATATTACGGTATCAAACGGAGATATTGTAAATACTTCTACATCACAAAATCAGCAGGCTCAAGGTATATCAGCCGGCGGAAATATTGTGTTGAGCGCTGATAATATAGGCAGAGCAGATTCAATAGATGTTGTTAATGACGGATATAGCAATTTGAATCCTGATAATGCAATTCATATAAGTGCAGGCGGGAAAGTTACCGCCAACGCATTTGGCGATATTAATCTTTTGGCGCCTGAAGGAGATTTGGATATTAATACTCTCAGTGCACAAAATGCTTTGCTGAATGCAGTGAATGGTGATATAACGGCATCTTCTCTAAATGTAACTGATAATTTGAATATGTTTGCACAGGCGGACGATTCTAATATATCTGTAGACAATGTAGTTGCAGGTCTGCTTTCTGCTGAGGCAGGTAATAATATTTCTATAAACAGCAATCAGGGCTTGGATATAGAATCAATACTAAGCAGAAACGGCTCTATTGATTTGAATACGGAAGGAAACACTTATATAAGAGAGATCGCTGCTGCAAACGATATTTCTATATATGTAAATGATGAAATGTTGACTGTTGTAAATCTGGGACGTGTTGAAAGAAATCCTGATATTATTCCTTCGACTATTAATTTGACTGTGACTGACGGAAAAAATACGTCTTCTGCTAAAAACAGTAAGCTTGATATATATAACGGTTATGCACGTGATAAAGTAACACTTAAGGCTGATACTATTACTGCACAGGTATATGATATTTCTGATTCTTCTCAAAAAGGAGATATAAGACACGACAGCAAATACGGTATAGAGGCAACAGGCTTCCACAATGCAAACCAAAACGGCGACTTGCTGACATTTGATATTCAGGGTGCAAATTATGAACAAAAAGACGTCGGCTCAAATCCTAATAACCCGAATTATCATCCTGATGAAAATGACAAACATGCTCTAAGTGTCCATTTGACAATGGGTGATTCTGTCGGTGATGCTGCTTACGGAGCAAGATTTGAAAAACTATATTCCGATTATGCATTTATTGACTCTATAAATAAATCAGATCCGTCAGCATATTCAAATCTTGTTGTCGAAAGCGGTATCATTGGAGAGTATGCTATTTTCAGAAATAATAAATACAGACTTGATATAAATAATAACGGTGCTACTGATTCAATAGTTGAGGCATATCCAATCAACAAACATTATGATGATGCACCGGACAGGACGGTAAACAATAATACGTCATTTACCGCACAGATAAATGATTCTATTATTATAGACAATCCGTATAATCCTTCTTATCCGACAGATCCTGTGACCGGTCAGGTTTATAACCCTCACAGAAATGTAAAAAATCCTGATATTGCAAAAAATACCAAACAATTATCAGCAAAAGATGCGGATAACTCTGCTGTTGATGCTGATGCATCAACAGGGCTCAGACAGATAAACTGGGTCGTCAGAAACACAAATGATGATATATTGGGAGCATCCGACAATGAGACATTGCATGATCCTGTTGTAAATGCAATGCTTGCCATATCTCAAAACGGCGTTGTTGTAAATGCGGATACAACATCCGAAAACGGATTGAAAAAAGGACAGAAACTACGTATAGACTTGAAATATAAAGATATTGATTTTACCGTAGACGGCGTTGTCAATGAAATAAACGGACGTACAGTTGAGATAGGATTTGTCAATGTTGATAAACTTACTTCGACAGTTATGCTGTTTTTGACAATGTATCAGGAAAGCCTGTAATAAGTATTTTTTACGTTTAGCAAAATACCTGATTTTTCCTCTTTTAATTTATCGGTGCAGCAAACGTTTATTAGTTTGCCGCTAAAAGATTAAAAAAGGATGTCTGATTGAATAAGTTAATTTTTAGTGCATAGAGGGTGAATCATTTTCGTCATGTGATTTGTGGAAATGACACCACTTGAATGTTGGATATGTTTCTTTCATTTGCTCCCAATCAACATGCACGTCATAGGACTGACCTTTTTTTGCTATTTGTGCTCTTCTCTCTTTTTCCCATTCTTTTATAAAATCAATGCAGGCATGATCAATATAGTGTAGTCTTTCCGCACAAAGGGTGATATTTTTATCCTTTGGAAGGCTTTCTAAGGCTTCAATTAACGTAGGCAGTTGGATGAAGGTAATGTTGCCATGGATTTTTGCCGTTATTGTATTTGTTTGAGCATTTTCTTCCGTATCTATATCAACCTTTAGAACTTTGTATGCACTTTTTATCAGTGCACAGAAAAAGCCTACAAGTATACCTTCAAAAAGATTTGTGAAAAGTATTGCAACCAGCGTAATTATATAAATTGCAAATTCGCCTTTGCTTAGTTTTAAAATATGCTTTGCCGCCTGTACATCAACAAGTTTGTACCCTGTGTATACAAGAATTGCGGCAAGCGAGGATATAGGTATGTAGTTTAATACAGCAGGCAGAAAACTCACAAAAAGCAGTATCCATAACCCATGCAAGATTGTGGATAATCTTGTTTGTGCGTCTGCATTGATATTTGCCGCACTTCTTACAATTACACCTGTTATAGGCAATCCGCCTACTATACCGGACAATGCATTACCGACGCCCTGAGCTATGATTTCTTTGTCATAATCGGTTTTGGACTTTGTACTCATTTTATCAATTGCAGTGGAAGTAAGTAGTGTTTCCGCACTTGCAATAAATGTAATAACAAGAGCACTTACCAAAACTTTTATATTAAATATTTGTGTAAGCATTGAAGGATTTAAAAATTTTACATCAGCCCAGAAGTTTTCCCCGACCTGAATATAGTTAATATCAAAATTTAAAAGATTTGCAACAATAGATGCTGCAATTACCGCAACCAGAGCCGATGGAATGGATTTCAGCTTTTTATAAGGCAAGGCATTCCAGCCTATTATTATGGCAATTGTCATTATGCCTATAATACAGGCAAGGTGATGTGAGGAGCCGTTTAGCGGTATTACTGAATTGTAAATTACTTTGCCAAGATCAAGTATATTTTCTATAAATGAATTTTGCGGTTTGCTGTCCAGCATAATGTGAAATTGGGACAGAAATATAGAAATACCTATACCAGCAAGCATCCCCTGTATAATAGCGGGAGAAATTGCTCTGAACCATTTGCCGAGTGCAAGGAAGCCGAACAGTATCTGTATTAATCCGACCACGAATATTATTAAAAACAGTTTTTCTATACCGAGATTGTGTATAATGTCAACAACAATAAGAATCAAACCTGCAGCCGGCCCTGATACCTGCAGTGAATTTCCCGATAATGCTCCGACAACAATACCGCCTATAATGCCGGAAATAATGCCGCAGTATATAGGCAGTCCGCATGCAATAGATATACCTATTGCAAGAGGCATTGCTACAAGAAAAACTATAATTGACGCAAGAAAATCTTTTTTTAAAGAGGTTGTATCTATATTCATCATTGCTGTTTCGTCCGTGTTGTAAACCAATTTTTATAATATCGGTTAAACGACGAATTTGCAATAATTTATCCGGCTAAATTTTACATCAAGTAGCTTACAGCGCTAGTTGCAAGTTTTGTCATTGCCGAACTAGCATAGTAATTTTTGCAAAGATTCTGTGCAAGGTTTTGCGCTGCCAGCCCGAAATTCTGTGTTGTTTGTATCTCTCTTAGAGCGCCCTTTAATATATCCGGAACATTTCCGTCAGGATTTGTTTCTTTGTATGTTATATTTCCGTCTTTGTCTGTATCAATATTTTCTGATAATTTTTCTACGGAATTATTTTCAAGAATCTTTTTTAATTCTTCATTTTTCGTGTCACGTGCTGTTTGCGCTGCTATTTCACTTTTGGAAAGTGTATTATCTGCGTTTTTATCAATTGTATCAAAATTACTTTTTAAATAATCCGCAAAGTCTCTTGTATCTGTATTTAAAAAATTGGATGTATAAGTTTGGGCTTTTGAATAAAGTCCTGAAAGAATGCTGTTTTGTAATAAATCCCCGTTATTTACCTGAAGACCCATAATTATTATCTCCCCATATTTATTTTTATTATAAATATAGTAACTGTTTTTTTTATCCGTCATTTAATGTAAAAATTTCTCTAAAGATTTTTTACATATATTTTCTAAAATTGAAAATCTTTTTGTGCTTGAGATAGAATAAAGATGTCTGAGACGGTCTCGCTTGTACTCAAGAACATCATGATTCGTAAACTCGCCAAGGACTCAAGCCAGAAGTGATACACACTCTGCAAATAAATATGCCGGTGTCATATTTATGAGATATAGCGAGACCGCATAAGCATAAATATAGCTAAAGTGACCCCATGCACTTGTTGTCTGTGCCGGACTTGTTGATAAAAACGGACTTGTTTATTGCACAGGTTCAATGAGTAGTCGGAGTCAGTTGACAATATAAAATAAGTCGTTTTAATTTTTTAATCAGTGGATATCGTGAAAAAGTTTTTATTTTTAATTTTAATATTTGGTTTTAATCAGATACCAGTGTGCGCCCTCGATGTAATTACTCTGGAAACGGATTCCAAACCTGTTTTTTCCGGTACTGTTCTTGATGTTCAGGAAGCTGATGACAATCCTGTTGTCGATGTTGATGAAAATACTATCTACGGGAAAGAAAAAGCAGGAAGTGATGCTGAAGGTGCTGAGAATACTAATCAAACATTGAAAAGCGGCATAGCGGATTATCATCCTGAGGATTTTTCGTCTAAATTCTTTTTATTAAATATTCTTTCAAATACGGCAAAAGATATTTATAATCTGGAAATTGAAAGGACGGATGTTCCTTCGGCTTTGCTAAAGGACAAACTGACTTTTGATATTCCGAAAGGTCCTGTTGAAAGTATGCACATATGGACTGCTTTTCAAAGTCATTTTACTACTGAAATTAATGAAGATAGCGATACAAATTCAAAATTTGATGTCGGATTAATTAATGTGCTTATTGACGGTAAATTCAAAGGCGGCAAAGAAAATTTTCGAATAATGCTTGATCCTACTCACCGGAGTAATCATACGCCTTTTATGCAGACTTTTTTTCAGGATCTGTATATAGAAACAAACAGAATTCCTCATACCAGAGTGCTTATCGGAAATTCCCGTCCGGGCGTGGGAATTGAAGGCGCTCAATCACCTTATACGCTATCTTTTATTAGCAGGTCTCAAATTTCCAGAAATTTGTCTAATATGCGAAAATTCGGGGTGAGAGTAAGAGGCGATTATTCTTTGATGAATTATGATGTGGGACTTTACAGCTCTTCAACTAATTTTACATCTTTCTTCCCCGGACATGAGTTTGACGCCTGGATGAATTTAAAGCCTCTCGGTAAAACAGACGGAAAGTACGGCAAACTTGTAACAGGTGCAGGTGTCCAATCCGGAGAAAAGCACGGTACAAGCTATTATATGACAGGTGCTTATGCCGGATATGAATATAAGAAATTTTGGACAAAATTTGAATATGCCAGAGCAAACGGTTCTAACGGCGGAGCCGGTCTTACAAATAAACATTCTCAAGGTATGTTTGTTACTGCTGCATACAGGTTAACCAAAAAGCTGGAATTGCTTGCAAGATACGATCACTTTGATCCAGACAGAGATATTGCGAATAATAACCGAAAAGAAATTACACTGGGTACAAATTATTACTTAAAAGGTCAGGCACTGAAGTTGATTTTTAACTATGTGTTCTGCCAAAATGACTGCCTTGATGATTCTCACAGGCTTATGGTAGGGACGCAGCTGCTTTTGTAATTTTACCAGTTGGGGCAGACATAAATTTCAACAACATCATTTGTTTTTAATTTTGCATGTCCGCCTTTGATAAAGTTTGTCAGAGAACCTGTTGGCGGAAGTATTGTTAATGCCCACTTTAACGGATAGACCCAAAGGCTTCTGTCCTGTCCGTATGTTTCATAAGTATCAATAAGCTGGTTCTTTTCTATATTGTTAAACTTAAAATCTCCAAATATAATACTTGCAGGAATGCCGTTCATCCCGCTGGATATTATTGTTTCTACCTTTGCGTATACAAGTTCTCCTTTTTTTGCCAGACATCTGCCTTTATACCAGACATCGTTAAGTACTCTGAATACTATTGTCTGTCCTTCATAGATATCTTTTTCCGAATTAATATCAGCGATTACGGAAAGTTCAATTCTTATTTTTTTTGTGTCTTTATAATCATACTTATCGTTAACCGGCGGTTTTGACAGTTGTCTGGTTTTTAGTGAGTCTGCCAGTTCATCTTTTATAAGTTCTTGTGCATATACACTTTGAATAAAGCACATACTGAGTGTTAAAATTATCAGAATAGATTTAATCAATTTATTCATACGGTAATTTTTCTTTTGATCCTGTTTTGATTTTTTCTTCCAGCATTTTACGGTTTTCCATAGATGTTAACAGAAAATTCTGGTAGTGTTCATTTTCATAATATGGATTGTTCGCAAGATAGTATGGATATTTTGTATAGATGTATTCATAGATATGAGCAAGTCTTTTTGATGTTAAATTTTTGTTGGAAAATCTGTCAAATCTTTTTTGCGGACAGCTTTTTTGTATAAAAGTAATAAGCCCCACCGGGTGGTATCCTGCATTTACCATAAAGTCTACGGCTCTTTTATCTGCTGCGAGTTCGAATTTTTTTGGTGCAGCTTTTAACTCAAATGCGCTCAAATAACCGTTAAATAAGCCTTCATAAGATTTTGCCGTAATCAAAATCCCTCTGGCAAGATATGCAGCGAGTTCATCATCATTCTGAATAAATTTGTATTCTGAACCGTAAACAACTACCTGCCTTCTTGTAAGTTCCGGATTTATTTTTAAAAATGTATCTTTTGCCTGTTCGTCATAGACAAAAATAATCCTTTTATCGATTTTATTGGCATTCAGTAACTTTGAGCCTATATCATTTATTCGGGATTGTATGGATTGTTCCTGAGCTATTTGTTCTTCTGTAATAGGTGTTGTATCTTCAGCAAATGAAGTTATTTGTATAGAAACTAATGTTAATAATCCGACTAATATTTTTTTTATCATTTTCATACCTATAAACTGTTAAATATCCCGCCGTATAATCGTCCGTAAAAGTTTACGGCAATGTATCCGACCAGTATACCAACCAGCACTATAGCGGCCGGCTGGAGTATACTCATTATAACATCAAGTGCTGTTTTTATATTTTTTTCATAAATTTTTGCAATAGTTTTGAACTCCTGTCCGAGTTTTCCTGTTTTTTCACCTACTGAAATATGTGACATTGTGTTGTTGTCAAAAAGCAGTGATGCCATAAATGCCGAAGTTACATCAGCATTATTTTCTAGCATTGAATTTGTTCTGACAAGACCAAGTATTTCTCTTTTTGTTTTAAACAAATCAGATGCCGTTTCTACGGATTCTCTTATCGGTATACCCGCATCATAAAAAGCAGCAAGCACCGAAAAGAAATTTGTATAATAAATATTTTTTATAAGCGGTGCAAGAAAAGTATGCTCTTTTATAAAATCAAGTATTTTTGCTGAAAGCTTTTTATCCAGAAAAAGATAAAAAACAAATCCAAAAATAGCCGCATACACAATGCATATTTTAAATATTGCGCTGAAAAAAAGAGCCGAAAGATTGATGCTTGCCGTCATATTTTCAAAAATTTTAAAGAAGAAAAAGTGGCAGAACATTAATACTCCTATTGCGCCGAGCAATAAAAGCACTGGATAGGTCAGAGAAGATATAATAGAGTTTCTCAAATTTTCGGTTCTTCTTATATCTTTTAGTATAGTTTCCGTTGTTTCTTCGAGTTTGCCTGCCGTATCTCCGGCACAAAATAGCATTGTATACTGCGGACCTATTATGTCTTTATATCTTTTTACAAGAGCGGTAACGGGTGTGCCTGCATCCAGACCTGTTCTTATTATATAAGCGAGCTGTATAATTTTTTTATTTGTTGTGGAGGTCTCAATTGTTTTAAAAATATCAGTATAAGAATAGCCTGCTTCATACAGACTTCCTATAGTGCCGAAAAATAGTTTCTTCTCTGATAATGTAAATTCCTTCACAATATATAGTATACAATTTTTTTTGCAAAATTTATACTTTTTTTCTTCTGTAGTATTATAGAAGAAAAGAAGGGAGTATATTATGTTCCACGTATACACACAGAAAAGGGGAGCTGACCTTACAAAGACTTTAATAAAAGATTTTAAAGATCTTGAAGAAGCGTTTGATTGTGCAGAAAAATCAATCGAAGGGAAACCGGATTTGAAATATATAATAGAAGAGACATCCGGACATTTTAACAGCTATGGAGAACTGCTCTCTGATGTTGTGGCCGAAAGCGATTAATTAGTATAAAAGGAGAAAAACACGTGTTGACAAAAAATGCTGATATCAAAACAAACTTTAGCGGAGTTGAGTTTTCAAAATATTCTTCTAAAGTTTCTGAATTTGTAAATGAATTTTCCAAAAGAGCAAATCAAAAAGGCCAGTTCTTAAACTGGGTAAATTTGCCTTCAGAACAATTGAAAAGAGTGGATGAAATCTATGAACTGGCAGACAAATTAAAAGCACAAACAGGAGCAAAAAAACTTAGCGTTATGGGTATAGGCGGTTCTAAACATACTGTTGAACATATGCTTTCCATAAACGGTTTAAATGTTTGTCATGACTCAATAGAATTTTATTCTGATGTCGATTCCGCAAGTCTGGAAAGATTCTTGTACAGATTAGATAATGACGTTACAAAATCAAGCTTTATGATAGCTTCAAAATCAGGTTCTACTTTTGAAACAAAAGACGGTTTCTTAAGGGTTCTTGATATGCTTATTGACGCATACAAATCTCAGGGTAAATCTGAAGATGAAGCTAAAAAACTTGCTAACAAACACTTTATTGCCGTTACTGATGCAAATGCGGAAAAAAGCGAACTTAGAAGAACTTCTAACGAAAACGGCTGGTTAGGCGATTTGTATATCCATGATGATGTTGGCGGAAGATTTTCTGCCTTTGATGATCATGCACTTTTTGCACTTGCTTATGCAGGCATGAAAAAAGAAGATATGAAAGAAATGCTCCAATCCGCACAGGAAATGTCAGAACTTTCTTTATCTTCCGATTTGGAAATTAACGATGCGCTGAAAGAAGGTATATTCTGGGCTGATGCCAAGTTAAACGGTATTGAAGCATCTGTTCACCAATATATGGGTGCTATTTTTGAAAATACAGTTTACTGGCATGCACAAATGCAAAATGAATCCGTAAAAGATACACTGAAACAGGTTGCAAAGGTTCCTGATGCAATGCACCACAGTGCGGAAGCTCACTTTAACCCTGCAAATAAGTTTGTATTTGCTTTAACTGTTCCTGTTGATAACGGCGTGTGCAAGGAAAATGCTGATGCATATATAGGTGCATTAACAAAATCATATGAAGTTACAGGTGCAACTTTTATTGAACACATACAGACAAAAGGAATGGGACTGACTCCTAAAGCTGCAGGCGCAATGACTCAATTGAGAGCATTTGCTACGGTATATCAGGAAATTGTTGAAAAGATTATGACTAATACACAATTCCCTGATGTTTTGGACAGTGTACTTCAACCGCATGTTGAGTTTTATAAAAAGAACTTAAAAGGCGGAGTTGTTGTTCCGGGAAGAATTTCTAAATAACTAAATTACTTCATAGTTTTTTATAAAAGGGCTGCTGTTTATATGGCAGCCTTTTTATTATGTCTGAGGCGGCCTCGCTTGTACTCAAGAGCATCCTGAGTCGTATGGCTTGTAAACTCGCCTGCATCTCAAGCCAGAAGTGGTACACACTCTGCCGAATAAATATGCCGGTGGCATATTTATGAGAGGCAGCGAGGCCGCATAAGCATAAATATAGCTAAAGTGACCCCATGCACTTGTTGCCTGTGCCGGACTTGTTAGTAAAAATGTACTTGTTTATCGCACAGGTTCATCAAGTAGTCGGAGTCAGTTGACAATATGAAATTTTTAAATTTAGCCGGAGTGTATTAGCCTGACGGGATTATTAATTTGACATGGTTTTATGTTCCAATAATGAGCGTGAAAGCAGAGGAAAGGAGTTATCAATGAGTTTTTTCGATGAAGATGATTTTTCTCAATTTATCAATAAGAGTTTAGCAGGTACAAAGACGGAACAGAATTTGAAGGAGGCATTTTGTGGCGAATCACAGGCAAGAAATAAATATACTTTTTTCTCAAAACAGGCTCGAAAAGAGGGATATATCCATATTGCTGACATCTTTGATGAAACGGCTGGCAATGAAGAAGAACACGGCAAAATCTGGTTTAAGCTGCTTAACGGAGGAAAATTATCAAAAACTTTAGATAATTTAAAAACTGCAGCAAGCACGGAAAACTATGAATGGGAAGATATGTATGCCCGTTTTGCAAATGATGCAAAAGAAGAAGGGTTTGACAAAATAGCCTGTCTTTTTGAAACAATAAGAAGCATTGAAAAAATGCATATGACCCGATACAATAAACTGATTGCCGAAATTGAACAAGATACTGTTTTGAAAAAAGACAGGGAAGTTTTGTGGGAATGTTCAAAATGCGGTTATCGTTTTGAAAGCAAAGAAGCTCCGGAGTTGTGCCCTTTTTGCAGACATCCTAAAGAATATTTCTTTGCCTCTTCAGAACATTAAATTCAGAACATTAAAAATAAATTAATCCAAAATAAAAACTCATCCTATATAGTCGGGATGAGTTTTTGCTGTATAAAAATTTAACTAACCTATTCTGCCGTTTCTTCTTCCTGAGTTTCTTCAGGATTTATAGGAAGCCTGAAACCGAATGTTGAACCTTCACCCGGTTTGCTCTTTACAAAAACTTCACCTTTATGATGTTTTTCGATTGTTATTTTTACAAGGTGCAGACCGAGACCCGTGCCTTTTACTGTGTGTGTATCATTTTCCACTCTGTAAAAGCGTTCAAAAATCTTTTTCTGATGTTCTTCCGGAATACCGCAGCCTTGGTCTTCAACGGAAACTTCTACATATTTCGGATCTCTTGCTATTTCTGCACGGACTTTTATTCTTCCGTTTTCCGGAGAGTATTTGATTGCATTAGATAAAAGATTGTTCAATGCTCTTTCTATACTGTCGGCATTGATGGGAATCTTCGGCAAATCAGGTTCTTTTATTAAAGAAAACGTAATATGCTTTTCTTCCGCAAGAATCTGCATGGATTTTATTTCTGACTCAATCATGGGAACAATGTCTGTTAACTCTTTTTCTACCTTGACATTTCCTGCTTCCAATCTTGAAAAATCAAGTATATCATTGACCATTTTTTGGAGTCTTGCTGCTTCTTTATTAATTACTTCAAAGAACTCTTTGTTTGTTTGTTCGTCGAACTCGTCAGAGTGATTGTATATTGTATCGATGTAAGTTCTTAAAACTGTCACAGGGGTTCTTAATTCGTGGCTGACGTTTGATATAAAATTGCTTTTCATTCTGTCTATTTCGACTTCTTTTGTTACATCAATCAGCACTATCACATATCCGACATAATCCTGACTTGACGAAAACATCGGGGAAATAACCGCTTTTATAACTCTGGAATCTATCTCAATGTTAAATTCAAGAGGTTTGTTTTCCATAACATCGAGCGGTGTGTCTTTAAACTGTTCAATTTTTTCTTTGAAACATAACTCACCGTCAGTGTCGCAATACATCTGGATTTTTGTGTTAAGTATCTGTGAATCATCAACCTCGAGCATCTTTTTGGCTGCATTGTTGACAAGCACAACATTGTCATAGTTGTCACAAACGACAACACCGTTTACAATACTCATCAGTACCGCTTCAAATTTATTTCTTTCCAGAGTAAGCTGGTCGATATTTTGTTCTTCGTACTGATGAAGCCTCAATGACATATCATTGAAGGCATTTATCAGATCTTTTATTTCTCCGGATGTGTTTTTGTCATCAAGCGTGTAGCCGAATTGTCCCGTGGAAATCTTTTTTACTCCGTGATGCAGCATGCTGAGTTCACGGGTTATAAGGATAGTATTTATTAAAATAACAAATGTAAATACAAGCCACGCAACGGTAAACACAACAAGCATAGAGTTTCTGGTTGCATGAGAGATATCTTTTGTTGCCCCGCCTGTCAGCCCTACGGTTACTTTTCCGATAGTTGTTCTTACACCGTCATTGTTGACAATCATCTGTGCGGAGCTTGTGATTTTAGCCTGCTGTGCACGGTTCGGGTATTCTTTTTTACTTGAATATATTATGTTATTTTTGTCATCCTGAAACTCTATAAAAGCGATTTCGTTGTTGCTGTTGATTATAGAGTGCGTGTGTGCCTGAAGTGTTGAAAATTTTTCAAATTCCTGAACATTTTTTGTTATTTCAACACTTTCTATAGCGAGTGTTTTGGTTAGTATTTCACCAAAGCCGGAGTAAACCTCCGATATTTTTTGCTGAATATTTGTAATAGCAAAGACAGCTAACCCTACAATAAGTATCGTGCTTATTACTAACCCTAAAAGTATTAATTTGTTCTGTGTACTTATACTTAGCGACTTTTTATTCATTATGAAGAAATTATAACATATATAAATAAAATGTGTATATAAATAAGTTATACTTTGTCAGGAAAATGTTGTAACGAGTATTAAAAATATGCTTTAATGTTCATTATGAATAAATTTATAAGTAGAATAGTAAGTTATATTTTAGAACGCAGAAAAAAACGTCTTGAGCAGACAATGGACAGGCTCAAGCCAAAAACTTATACAAATTCAACAACAAAAACACATATAAACGCTTCAGAAACCATGACACTGTCTACCGAGACGGAAAAAATACTTGAGACCATGGATTATGAGGTAAAAAATATTGTAAAGTCCTGCCTTACAAAACCGGAACTGTTATTGAAATTTATTGAACAGCAGGGGACTCCTGTCTATAAAATTGCGTATGCGGATAAAATACTGGCAAAGATTAATGAGGAAGAGGGCTTTATTACACCTTTAAAAGGTATAAAGGCTTTATATCTCAATTTTGTGACGGGTTTGTTTGCTCAAAAGAAGCTGCATCTTGCATTTAAGTCACGTGAAATGTTCGTCTTAAGAGACGGTGAGATAAATATATATTATATGCTGCATCAGTTTCATAAATGGTACGGGTTTAAGAAAAACCTGCCCGGATATGACGAAAAAGCACAGGAACTTTTTAAAGAAAATCTTGAAAATATGTCTGATACAAAAGAAATGTCTGTAGAAGAAATTCTTGCATTAAAAGAGGCTATTGCAAGAGATGCACAGGCGGCGGATTTTGTGATACAGCTGGCAAAAGAGAGCTCCGGCGCAAAAAAAGCACTGGATAAAATGAAAAATGACGGCGGCGCCCAGATTTAGGCTGTAATTTTGCTGTTGGATAAAATGAGATATATCTGTCCTGTAAGAAATGAATAAAGGTATTGATAATATTTTTCACATTCGAGAGCAGATATTTCATTTTTTCGTTCCGAAAAATCCGCCCTTGCGGGTAGGATTTTAAGTCACTCTAAAATAAAATATCTGCTCTTTCTTTTTTACTTAGTTTGTAGATTGGGCAAACCTGCCCGAGACAATAAGTCTCGGGATGACAAATCATCGTCATTCTGCAGTAATGTAGGTTGGGCATACCTGCCCGACACAAACCTGTCATTCTGAGGCTTTAGCCGTACCCTAAAGGGCATCCTGATATGTACGGCTCGTACCTCGCCTACATCTCAAGCAAGAATCTTTTGTGCAAAGATCCTTCGGTCGTTACACTTCCTCAGGATGACAAATCATCGTCATTCTGCAGTAATATAGGTTGTGCATACCTGCCCAACACAAACCTGTCATTCTGAAGTGTCAAACGAGCCTTGTGTAAAGAACGTTTGTGTTCAGAATTTTACAGGTGTGAAATCAAAAGTCTGTGAGATCCTTCGGTCGTTACACTTCCTCAGGATGACAAATAACCGTCATTCTGAGCGCAGCGAAGAATCTTTTGTGCAAAGATCCTTCGGTCGTTACACTTCCTCAGGATGACAAACAACCGTCATTCTGAAGCGTCAAACGAGCCTTGTGTAAAGAACGTTTGTGTTCAGAATCTTACCAATCTGATATGTAAATCCAAAGCCGTTAAGATCCTTCGGTCACATTGTTCCCTCAGGATGACAAATCATCGTCATTCTGCAGTAATGTAGGTTGGGCATACCTGCCCGACACAAACCTGTCATTCTGAGGCAATAGCCGTACCCTAAAGGGCATCCTGATATGTACGGCTCGTACCTCGCCTACATCTCAAGCAAGAATCTTTTGTGCAAAGATCCTTCGGTCGTTACACTTCCTCAGGATGACAAATCATCGTCATTCTGCAGTAATGTAGGTTGGGCATACCTGCCCAACACAATACTTACATCTCAAGCAAAAAACCAAATGCCATTTTGTAAAGAATATTTAAGTGTAAAACACTTAGTACTTATAAAGTATTCCACTATTTTTATATAAATGATATGATTTTATCGACGGCTTGTTTTACCATGCCGCTAATGAAAATTACAAAAGTACATAAATCTGTTTGGAGTTTAAGATGAATAATAAGGTGCCAAAACGCTTACTCGTTGCAGCTGTATTGACGACAGTTGCTTTTTCAACATCAGCATTTAATATCACAGCTTTTGCTGATGATTGGCAACAGGGAATGCATATTACTGGTAATATGACGATAGATTCCGGTAGCAATTTTTCCCATTATGTGGGTGCACAACAAGGCGTACTTGTCAACTGGGGAACAGATACTGTTACTGTATCCGGTACAGCTGATGCAGTATTTAAAAGTAATACCGCTGTTGGAGATGCAGGCGGAGCTTTATTCAACGCAAACGGAGCTACCACAATAATTGATACGGCTTCTCAGTTTATTGAAAATACAGCAAACAGAGCCGGTGCTGTCTGGAATAACGGTACATTGACATTTAATTATAAAGCTACATTTACAGGCAATAATATGACCGGTACTGTGCTGGATGCAGCTGCAAACGTTGCAGGCGGGGCAATTTTTAATTCATCTTATAATCTGGATTCTAGAGCGGGTACTTTAACCTTTAATAAAGGTGTTGAATTTAGCGGCAATAGTGCACTTCAGGGCGGGGCTATTCGCGATGGCGGAAAGACTACTGTTTCGGGCGGTGCAAAATTTGAGAATAATAAAGCTACAGCAGGCGATGGCGGCTCGATTCTGCTTGCTTCGGATGCAGGTATAGAGTCTGCTACCCCTACGGGTACTTATGATAATTTGACTGTTACAGGTAGTACTGCTGCCGGCAATGGCGGCGGCGCTGCAATAAACAAAGGAGCCAGTCTTGAAGTTACAGAAAATGCAATTTTTCAGAGTAACAGCGCTGGTAATAACGGCGGTGGTATATCAAATGCCGGCTCTGTTACATTGACTAATGCACAATTCGGTAGCTCTGTAATTAAAAATGAGGTTGGTATTGTTACAGGTATAGAATCTCAGCAAATGGGGAATTCCTCTGTTAATCATGGCGGTGCAATTTCTAATATAGGTGCATCAGCCAGGCTTCAAATAGGAGAAAATTCCATTTTTGCCGGTAACTCAACTACAGGAGCTAGTGGGCAGGGTGGTGCGCTTGCGAATATGGAAGGGGCTGTTTCTAATATTGGCAATGGCACAATTTTTGCATATAACCATTCTGCAACTGCAGGTGGTGCAATTTCGTCAACAGTTAACGATGCCCAAATTACTACTACCAATACAATAATCGGTAATGATGTTCAGTTTGTTGGAAACTCTTCCGGTGCTCAAGGCGGTGCTATTCACAATCAAAGAACATCAATGACGATTGGTGATAAGGCTAAGTTTTATAACAACAGCTCAGGATCGTATGCCGGCGGTGCTATTTATCAAGAAACTTCTGAAAATATGCCTAAAGCTACTTTAACAATAGGTCATAATGCTGAATTTGTTAATAACGAGTCGAAAACTTCTTTCGGCGGAGCAATATTTGATTTTAATGCTGGCGGTGGTACTGAATTGACAGTTGGAAGTCAGGCTTTGTTCAAAGGAAATAAGGCAGCAAGTAACGGTGGTGCTATAGCAAGTTATGGCGGTGTATTTAAAGTTGATGCTGGTGCTACCTTTACCGGTAATAAATCCGGCGGATTAGGCGGTGCAGTATTTAATGATTCATACGGTCAAGAATCAACAAGTAAGTTGACAATTAATGGCAATACAACTTTTGAAAATAATAGTGCACAAAAAGGCGGTGGTGCTATCTACAATGCAGGACTTGCAGAGCTAAATACAACAGCCGGTGATATTAAATTTACAGGCAATACTGCTGCCGGTAATGCTAATGACATTTATGCTGCTGACAATTCTGTTACAGAGTTGACGGGTTCAAATACTGTTTCGATAAACAGCGGTATTGCAGGTACAACAGGTGCACAATTTAACAACAAAGGCACAACTCTTGATTTGAATGCATCGGCAGGTGAATATAAAGGTGCTTTTAAACAAGAATCCGGTACAACTAATGTTTCAAAAGAATTCTTTGGCGGTAAAACAGAAATAGAAGGCGGCTCTGTTCTCATGGAGGACGGTTCATCAGTAGTTTCCGGCTCTGATATAACAGTTTCGGCAGGCAGTGATATGGAAATAGACACAGACGCCAATGTTACTGTTTCAGGTGCGATAAATGCTGCTGCTGATACTTTTGTAAATAACGGTAATTTGACAATAACCGGTAAAAATGCTTCTTTAACCGGTAATTTAACCCAAAACTACAGCGGTGCAACTTTGACTGTATCAAACGGTGCATCCCTTGACATTGATCAATTGGCTGCGGGTACATTAAAAATTGACAGAGGTGTTCTTGCTGATGATCTTGAAGTTACAAATGCCGTAGATTTAGAGATTTCCGGAATTACAACAATAGATGGAACCGGTTTAAAAGTTGGTGAAAATTATATTATAAATGCCAGCGGCAGCAGTTTGAATCTGTCAGGTGATTTTACTGTAGACGGCGGTGTGCTGGGAACATCTGTTATAATCTCAAACGGCTCTATTAATTCAATTAATCCTGAGGGTAATATAACAATAGAATCTCCGGACAAACTAACACTATCAGACAATGCAACATCAAATCACGGTTATAATGTTACAACAGGTACTTTGCAGCTTGCTCCGACAGAAGAGGGCACTCTTAATTTAGGTGCAGATAATGCAATTACCGGTAATGGCAGTGTTGTTGTAGAACAGATAGTTGTACAAAACCAAGTAAAAAATCCTGACTATAAACCGAATGATTCTAATTCTCAGGAATTTATTACAAAAACTATCTGCAAGGGCGTAGGCACTATCAATATAGCTTCTGACAACAGTAAGTTTACAGGGACATACACACAAAATGACGGTACGGTTGTTGTACAAAACGGCGGTGTATTCTTTGGCGGTACAAATGGTAAAAATACAATAAATACAGTTAAGGATTCTTATACCGGTACTTATCATGGCGGTGAGCTTGTCCTGGAAGACGGAGCACTTCTTGCAAGTGATGTAACTCTTAACGGTAATGCTAATGCTGATGTTATGGATCTTGCATCCGTAATGTTTAAGGACGAAGTAATCGGAACGGGCGAAGACGGTGCTCTTACTCAGGCAGATATAGCTACAACAGGTGTATTTAAACATGCGGCTATAAATGACGGCACTGCAAATGTTAATGTAAAGCAAGCAGGTGCTGTTTTTGCAAACGGTCAAACTTTTGATGAGGATATATCTCTTGTAAGCAATTCCGGTGTAAGATTAATCGGTTTTGCTGATGGCTCCGGCGTAAACGGTAATATTACACTCGGTGGCAGCACGGGTCTTTTATATATGGACGGAGCTTTGATAAAAGATGACTCTTCCTTAAATATGACCGATGCTGATTTGATTTTTGCAAATAATGAAAATATTTCGTACAACCCTGAAATTAAGGGCTCTGGCACCATTTCCATGTACGGAAGCGGTACAACATCAGTTGCTTCCGCATTGAATGAAAAGATTAATGTAGTTTCTGAAAACGGCGTTTTAAACCTCGATAACAAGGCTACAACCGCTGTTGGTAATATTAAGGCATATGACGGTGCCATTAACTTAAAGGCTGATAATGTTACCGTAAAAGATGTAAAAGTAAGCGGTTCAACAGGTTCTGCAAGCTTTAGCGGAAATGTTACAAGTACGGGTAATGCTACTGTTACGGACGGTGCAAGTTTGAGCTTAATCGGACAGACACAATTTGCCAATATGACACTTAATAACGCTACCCTCAATACAATGGGTAACAATGCAATAAACACTGTTACTGTCGGTAACTTAGATCTGTCTGCTAATTCCAATATTTTGTTTGATGTTGATCCTCGTACAAATGCAATGGACAGTATCAATGCAACAACTATAATCAATGATTCCGATAGTACGGTGCTTGTTTCCGGTATAAACTTTACACAATCACCAATTGACAGAAATGTTACTTTTGATATTACAAATCTGATTCAGGAAAACGGTCAGGGACAGTCTAATCTTGTCAGACTTCCTGACGGCGGTGTAGTTGCAAACAGCGCAATGGGTCAATATCTGATTACATCTCAGGGCGGGGCTTCTCCTATCCTTGATGCAAGTCTGCTTTCATTGAATCCTCAGATGTACAGAGGTCAGGTTGCTACAATTGCTTCTTGGCAAAACCAGCTGCTTGTTAACAATCTGTTATTTGACCATATGAATCTTGTCACAAGAAAGCTTATGGACGAAGAAAGAACAGCAAATAAATATGCTGCTGCTGTTCCTCAAATAGATCCGTATCAATACAGTATACAGGATGGAAGCCTGTGGTATAAAGCATACGGTGCATTTGAAACTCTTTCTATGACAAAAGGATTAAATGTAGGTAACAATGCATACGGATCTTTAATCGGCGCAGACTTCCCGCTTATTAACCTTAAAAACGGCTGGAAATTGGTTCCTACTGCTTATATCGGATATAACGGCGCACACCAGCACTTTAACGGTGTAAGTATGTATCAAAACGGTGCTCAATTGGGTATCATGGGTACTGCTTATAAAGGCGACTTCATGACATCTTTATTGGCATACGGCGGCGGTTATGCTAACGATATGACGGTTAGAGGCCAGTATGGCGGCGGCAGCGATACTACAGGTAACTGGTTTGCCGGTGTTGCATCTAAATCTGCTTACAATATTCGTTTACCGCATGATTTTATTATCCAGCCTGCATTTATGGCTGCATATAATGCATTCGGACAACAAAACTGGGGTTCTGACTTCGGTAATATGAGTATGAGCGCAGGTATGCTTAACGGATTAAATATTGCTCCGGGATTGAACTTTATCTGGCAGAAAGAAACATTTAGCATATATGCAGTTACACAGCTTGTTTACAATGTAATGGGCGGTGTTGACGGCAAAGCCGGTAATATTGACCTGGGATATGTAAGAATGAGACACTGCTACTTTGAATACGGTCTTGGTGTTATGAAGAAATTCAAAGACAGATTCTCCGGATATCTGCAATTCACTATCAGAAACGGCGGAAGAACCGGTATCGGCTTCTCCGGCGGTCTGCAGTGGAAAATAGGCAAGTAGTTAATAATACTTATGTAAAAATAAAGAATCCTCCTTATGTGAAAGGAGGATTCTTTATTTTTAGTGATTAATCTTTTATTTGTTAAGAATTTTCAATCTCTACTTGATATTCGAATGTGTTTAAAGTAGTGTATAATAAGAAATTAATCTTTGAAAGGAATATAAAAATGGCAAAACAGTGTGCAATATGCGGTAAAACAAAGCTTAAAGCAGCTAAAATTTCTTTTTCACACAAACAACATGTTCACAGACAAGAAGTTAACCTTCAGTCTGTAAAAGTTAACCAGAACGGTACTGTAAAAAGAATTGATGTTTGTACATCTTGTATCAGAGCAGGTAAAGTACAAAGAGCTTTATAAGATGTCCGAGAAAATTTTGCGATAAGGAACGTGAGCAAAATTTTTGAGTGTCATTTGAAAAAGTGAGCAGTGCCGGCTGCGTTGAGCCGGCGGCATCTGTGACACTAGATTAGATAACTTTATTAAAAAATAACTCCTTTGTAATTATTGCAAAGGAGTTATTTTTTTATGATGTCTGAGGCGGCCTCGCTTGTAGAAGTGGTACACGGAGTGCGAGTGACGCAAAGTCTAGCATTTTGCGGAAGTGACCCCATGTACTTGTTGCCTGTGCTGGACTTGTTGAGAAAAATGGACTTGTTTATTGCGCAGGTTCAACGGGTAATCGGAGTCAGTTGACAATATGAAATATTTACACTATTTGCCTGATAGTCATTTGTGTTTTTGTTATATTATTAAATTATTAAACTATTTGTAATTTTTATTCCAAAGTGATATATTACAAGAAAAGACTACGGATAGAAAGAGGATACACACTGTGTCAGAAGGTCATTGGATTGCACATTTAGGTCAGTTTAATATAAACGTAGATACCGTTATTACAATGTGGATTACGATGGGAATTCTTATTGTATTTGCTTTTCTTGCTACACGTAAGATGTCTCTTATTCCCACAAAGCTTCAGGCCGTTGCTGAAGGGATACTGGGCGCATTTGTCGGTTTGACGGATTCTATGATAGGCAAAAACGGACGCAAACATATTCCTCTTCTTGCAACATTATTTCTGTTTATTTTAACAGCAAACCTTCTGGGACAGCTTCCGTGGCGTTTGTATCATTTAAAAACAGGTGAACTTGCTTCTCCTACAAATGACATTAATATGACTGCCGCAATGGCTATAATGGTTTTAATATATTATGTTTATCAAGGGGTAAAAGTAAAAGGTCTCAAGTACTTTTTACATGAGTTTAGCGCAGTCGGTATAATAATGGCGCTGATTGAGCTTTTAGAGATGGTGGTAAGACCCTTCTCGCTGGCTCTCCGTCTTTTTGCCAACATACTGGCAGGCGAGCTTTTGATAGTTACTTTTGTAGGGCTTTGCGCTTATCTTTTGCCTCTGCCGTTTATGCTGTTTGAAGTGTTTGTTGCTTTTGTACAAGCGCTTGTATTTATGCTTTTGTCAACAGCGTATATAGCTATGGCAGCGCAGGAAGAAGAACATTAATTTAAAAAATAAGAATTAGTAAATAAAAAGGAGAAAATTATGGCAGTAGAACAAGTAGCAGTTGAAGTTGCATCAATGGCAAAATTAGGTGCAGGTATTGCAATCGGTTTTGGTGCAATCGGTGCCGGAATCGGTCTGGGTATTGCAACAAAAGGTCTTTTGGACGCTGTATCAAGACAACCTGAAATCGCTGGTAAAGCATTAATTTACTTCATTATTGGTGCAGGTCTTGCAGAAGCTTGTGCTATCTATGCATTATTCATCGCTTTGCAGTTACTCGGTTAGCGGATTCAGGCAGGCACGAAGCTGCCTATGTGTGCAAGGTTAATGCAGTGTAAAAATTTTAGAATAAAATTTTTGAACGAAATTCTAAACCTTGTGAACGTCTGTAATCCAAGATGCGATATTATAAGGAAACAAAATGGAAATCAACGCAACTATATTAGTATCAGCAATAAGTTTCATAGTATTCATTTTTATAATGAATAAAATTTTGTACAAACCTGTTCTTGAAATCATGGAAAAGAGACAAAATTATATTGATGCAAATAAAAATGAAGCTGATGAACATCATAAAAAAGCTCAGGAACTGCTTTCTGACAAACAGTCCAGAGTTGCTGATGCACAAAGAAAATCACGTGATATAGTTGCGTCAAAAGCCGATTCTTTAAAAGAAGAAAAGTCTAAGGTCTTAAAAGACACAAAAGACAGTGTCACAAACTACTTTAGCGAGCAAAAACAAAATCTTGCAAACCAAAAGGCTCAGGCTGCAGCAAATATGAAATATGATGTTGCTGATTTAGCTAATCGTCTTACCACAAAACTTATGGGGGTAGGAATTGCTTTTGATCCCGTAGGAGAGCAGGAAGTTGAAGAGGTAATGAAGAAAAATGCTTGATTTTAGCTTCTCTAATATATTACATTCAAACGTTATTAACTTTGCAATTATGATTGCTTTGTTTGTATTTATAGGATACAAGCTTAAAGTCGGTCAAAAGATTGAAGATATGAGACTCTCCATCAAGAGCAAAGTAGAGGAATCTGATGCAATCAAAGAAGAAGCTAAGAAAGATTTTCAAAAGGTTTCTGATTCACTGGCAAATATAGAAGAAGAATTGAACGCAATTGTTTCAAAGGCAGAGGAAACTGCAAAGTCTTTTGAACAAAAGGCCAGAGAAGATTTGGACAGATCTGTTGCTTTGATTAAACAAAACATAGAAAAACAGATTGAAACAGAACAAAACCATGTTCAGGGTGAACTTCTTCATAATGTAGCATCATCTTCAATAGAAATTGCTCAAAGACAGATTAAAACAGCTCTTGATAAAGATAAACAGCTGCACAGAAAATATATAGAAGATTTTATCAACAGTATTGATAAAGCAGATGTATAACGGATAAATTATTATGACATCAAAGACAATAGATAACAAATTAATACCATTAGCCCAAAGATACTCAGACGCTTTGTGTGAAGTTGCAAAAAGCCGAAATGAACTCGATTTTGTACAGTCTGATTTGAAAACTGTTTGTGAGGCTTTGAATTCTGTAAGCGAATTTGATAATTTTCTCACACATCCCGTTATTCCTTTGTCTGAAAAAAAAGATATGGTAAAGGCTGTATTTGAGGGGAAAATTAATACAGATGTCTTAAATCTTATTTTTATACTTCTTGAAAAAAATAAGATTAATTTGATAAGTGCAATTTCATATTGCTTTGATGAATCTATGGATGCAGCAAAAAACATACTAAAAGTCGGTGTTGTTTCTGCTGTTGAAATTGACGAAGATTTAAAACAGAGATTAAAAGAAAAACTCGAAAATAAACTGCAAAAGTCCGTGAAATTTGAGTTTGATATAAACCCTGATATAATAGCTGGTCTTGTCTTAAAAATTCAGGATAAAACTATAGACGGCTCGATGGCTGCAAAACTCGAAGGGTTTAAAAAAGCATTAAGATAGAAAGTACAATTAGTAAAGGAAAGTAAAATGGCAACAATAAGACCGGATGAAATTACTTCAATAATCAAAGCCAAAATAGAAAATTACTCTTCTGAAATGGAAGTTTCTAATATAGGCTCTGTATTGGAAGTTGGTGACGGTATTGCCCGTGTTTACGGCTTGCGTAATGCAATGTCTAACGAACTTGTTGAATTTGAAGACGGCAAAGGCACATTGGGTATTACTTTGAACCTTGAAGAAGACAATGTTGGTGTTGTTATTCTTGGTGAATATCAGCATATTAAAGAAGGGATGACTGTAAAAACTACAGGCAGAATTGCTTCAGTTCCGGTAGGTGACGGCCTAATCGGAAGAATAGTTAACCCGACAGGTAAGCCGGTTGACGGTAAAGGTGATATTCACTATGAAAAAACAAGACCTGTAGAAAGAGTAGCTCCCGGTATTGTTTCCAGAAAATCAGTTCATCAGCCGTTACAAACAGGTTTGACCGCTATCGATGCTTTGACACCTATCGGACGCGGTCAGCGTGAGTTGATTATCGGCGACAGACAAACAGGTAAAACAGCTATTGCAATAGATACAATCATCAACCAAAAAGGTCAGGATGTAATTTGTGTATATGTTGCAATCGGACAAAAAACTTCAACAGTTGCACAGCTTGCTAAAAAACTTGAAGATTTTGGCGCAATGGATTATACAATCATCGTTTCAGCAACTGCTGATGAATCTGCTCCGCTGCAATTTATCGCACCGTTTGCAGGTGTTGCTATTGCAGAAGAGTTTATGGAACAGGGCAAACACGTTCTTATTGTATACGATGATTTGACAAAACACGCTCAGGCTTATCGTGCAATGAGTTTGCTCTTAAGAAGACCGCCGGGACGTGAAGCTTACCCGGGAGACGTTTTCTATCTGCACTCAAGATTGCTTGAAAGAGCTTGTAAATTAAGTGATAAATTAGGCGGCGGTTCTATTACGGCTTTACCTATCATCGAAACTCAAGCTGGTGACGTTTCCGCTTATATTCCGACAAACGTTATTTCTATTACAGACGGTCAGATATTCTTGGAAACAGGCTTGTTCAACTCTGGTATCAGACCTGCTATCAACGCAGGTATCTCTGTATCCCGTGTAGGTGGTGCAGCTCAAACTAAAGCAACAAAACAGGTCGGCGGTAAATTGAGATTAGACCTTGCTCAATTCAGAGAGCTGGAGGCTTTTGCTCAATTTGCTTCAGACTTAGATAAGGCTACACAGGATCAGTTGAGAAGAGGTCAGAAACTTACCGAAGTTTTAAAACAGCCTCAGTATTCACCTTTGAGTGTGGCAAAACAGGTAAGCATTCTTTTTGCTGCTAACGAAGGTATTCTTGACGATATAGATAACAAGAATATTCAAAAATTCAAAAAAGAATGGTTTGAATACTTTGATGCAAATATGTCAGATCTTGCTCAAAGACTCAATGACGGAGCAGCTTTGAGTGACGATGATAAAAAATTGCTTAAAGAAAATCTCGAAACATTCAAATCATCTTTATTTAACGCATAATAGTTTCTAAACATACAAAGGGTGGTAAATACCGCTCTTTGTATGGTGTTATAAAGGATAAAAAATGCCAAATTTATTAGACATAAAAGACAGAATCTCAAGTATTCAAAATACAAAGAAAATAACTAAAGCTATGAAAATGGTAGCTGCGGCTAAGGTGAAAAAATCACAGATTAAAGTAATCTCTGCCAGACCTTTTTCCAGAGCTTTGGCTGAAGCATTTGCAAAAGTTCTTGCAAATACAGAAGGTTTCTCGTCTAACGGTCTGAAAATAGAAAGAGCAATCGACAATTATCCTGTCTTAATGCAAAAAAGGGAACAAAAAACGGCGGGTATTCTTGTTATTACTTCAAACAAGGGACTAGCTGGCGCTTATAATGCCAATGTTATAAGATTTACATTAAAGAAAATACAGGAATATAAAGAAAAAGGTATAGATACTAAACTCTTTATTGTCGGTACAAAAGGCGTTGCTTCACTGAGAAGAAAAGCCCAGGAGTTGAATGTTGAAATTGTTCAATCTTATACAAAAATTTCTCAGGAGCCATCTTCAGCAAATGCAATAGTAATTGCAGAGGATATGGCACAGGCTTTTGTCGATAATTCTATTGACAGTATAGAGATTATCACGACCAGATTTAAAAATATGATGTCATACAAGGTTGAGGACTGGAAAATCCTTCCTGTCGACAATGTGAAAGATGCTCTTGGTGATGATTCAAAAGAAGAAAAATCTATCGATCCTTTGATGGCATTTGAACCTGATTCTGATCATATTTTACAAAAAATAGTTCCTATGTTTATTACAAACATAATTTATCAGGCATTGTTAGAAGCTGTAGCAAGCGAGCTTGCTGCAAGAATGACTGCCATGTCAGCCGCTACAAATAATGCTGATGAGATGATAAGACTGCTTACAATTGATTATAATAAAGCCCGTCAGGCTGCTATTACACAGGAAATTACCGAAGTTGTTTCAGGTGCGGATGCCTTGAAAAATTAACTTTATTTATTGTAAAATACACTAGGCAGGTACAGCAGGAATGAATTATGGGTTATAAAATTTTAAGTAAAAAAGAATTATGTCCTAATCAGTATGAATTAACAATTCATGCGCCTTATATTACCAAAAATGCTAAAGCAGGACAGTTTATTATACTTAGAGTTTCAAAAGACGGTGAAAGAATTCCCCTGACTATTGCTGATTATAACAGAGATAAGGGAGAACTCACTATTGTATTTATGGCTGTCGGATATACAACAAAACAGCTTGCAACTTTAAATGCCGGTGATGAACTTGAGGATATTGTAGGTCCTTTGGGTCAGCCTACTCATATAGAAAAATACGGTACAGTCGTATGTCTTGCCGGCGGCTATGGAGCTGCTCCATGCTATTTGATAGCAAAAGCTTTTAAAGAAGCCGGTAACAAAGTTTATATGATTATGGGTGCAAGAACGAAAGATTTAATTTTCTGGCAGGATAAAATGAAAGATGCCTGTACAGAACTATTTATAACTACAGATGATGGCAGCCTAGGCACAAAAGGCTTTGTTACAGGTGTTTTAGAAAATATAATGAATAATGAAAAAGTCGATTATGCGATTGCTGTCGGTCCAATGCCGATGATGAGAGCTGTTGCAGAGTTGACAAGAGACAAGGGTATCAAAACCGAAGCAAGTATGAATCCTATTATGGTAGACGGTACGGGTATGTGCGGTGCATGTCGTGTTACAGTAGGCGGGGAAGTTAAATTTGCCTGCGTAGACGGACCGGACTTTGATGCTCACAAGATTGATTTTGACGAGGTCATTAATCGTACAAAAATTTATAAAGATTATGAAAAAAAACGCAGTGAAAACTGCAATTTATACAAACAAGCAGATATGTTAAAGAATTAATAATCAGGAGATAAAAATATGCCTTTTATTCCAATTTGTCCATTAATGAGTGCCGGAAATGATATCGAAATAGTTTGTGCACAGGAAAAATGTGCCTGGTATTTAAAGAACTATAAAACTTGTTCTGTATATTTACTTGCGCATAATGCTGCACTTGATATCAAACAAAAACAGTCTCAAATAAGCGGAAAATAAAAAAAGAGCTGATTATCAGCTCTTTTTTTATTCTTCATCTGTTGTTGGATACGTTATATTATCTATTTTACCTTTTGGATCAGATAAAATCTGATTTATCATTTTTATATCTTCATCGGTAATGTTTTTATCAGCAATTAGTTCCTGTAATTTCTGTATGTTTGTTTGCCATTGTGTAAATTCTGTACTTGTGTCTGCTGTTGCATTGTTGTAATCTTTGATTGCATTATTTATTTTCAGTGCAAATTCTTTGCTTAGCTTGCCTTCTTTTTTGTCCCCGTTTATGTCAATGCTTTCAAGAGGTACATAAGGTGTAGCTGCCAGTTGCTGCAATATTTTTTCATCTTCTTCAGTATAATCTGCAGAATCTTTTGACGGTGGTGCAATTTCCAGAAGTTTGGTTTTGTTGGATTCCGGAATTAAGTCATCATCCTTGAATGTTTCTCGGATTTGTTCCGCATATTGTGCTCTTGCTTGTTGTGCTCTTTGTTCATTGACTGTTGTATTTTGATTTACATCAGTTAAAAATTGATTATATAAATTATCATAGTTAATTGACGAAGTTGATGCAGGTTGTGAAAGCAGGCTGTTAAGATCTATAGAAGACATCATAGATTGATTTTGCGAACTCATAAGAAACGGCATCATTGATGTAAGTGATGCGGTAAATCCCATTAAGCCGCCACTGATGCCTGACATCCATTTTAAACCAGAATCACAGTTGTTGTACTGCCAGGAATTGCTGCCTGCAGCTACTAAACCGGCTCCGATACCTGTTAAAGCTGGCATTGCAAAACCTAATACGGTTGCACATTTTTCCCAGAAGCTTTTCTTTCGCGGCTGGCTGGCTGCCCATTGTGCAGCCTGACGTTCTTCCTGAAGTCTTGCCTGTTCTTCTTCTGCTTTTTGCTGGTATTCTTTAGTTTGTACAAATTTATCATATTGAGCCATTTCAGCATCGGTCATGCCTTCTGGATCAGCTTTCATAATACTGAATTTTATTTCGGCTCTGTCTTCGGCGCTGAGCGGATTGGCTGATTGGTCGCCAAAAATAATTTTATCGGTGCTGTCATATCTGCCGTTGTTGTTTGTATCGGTAACGGTGTATGTTGCTCCATCTTTTATGACTGTCCAACCGGATTCAGTTTTTGTGATAGAAAAATCGCCCATGCAATCCTCAATTATTTTTTTTTACTCTCTTACATATATAAAGTATATACTTATTAAATAATTGCATGATTTGAGGCATTTTGTTAACTTTTGTTAACAAAAATAATTTAAATTATGCAGCGGGGAGTTTGAGAATTACGCTAAAAGTGTTATCTTTTGTGGATTTTAGCTCTATTGATCCATTCATTGCAAGGATTAAGCCTTTTACAATAAATAAGCCGAGTCCTGTTCCTCTTGTGGTTCTTGTTGTTTTATCATCTATTCTTGTGAATTTGCCAAAAAGCTTTTGCAGTTGTTCCGGAGGAATATAGTCATATGCATTAGTTATTTTTATTAGTGCATAGTGTTTTTCTTTTGTTATATCTATTGTTATTTTGGTATCTTCGTAAGAATATTTATAAGCGTTTTCTATTAAGTTTATAAATACCTGCTCAAGTCGGTCAGTATCTGCTATAACATCTTGTATTGCTTCGTCATTGTTTATTACAATTTCTCTTTGTGCTTTATGTTTTGTTGAGAGTATTGCGTCGTTTAGAGAGTCCATAAGATTTATTTCCTGAAGGTTGAGGTTTAATTTTGCACCCTCAATGTCAGGTATAACCAGCAAATCTTCTACCATTCGGCTTAGACGTTCGGATTGGTTTTTTATTATTTTTAATGATTTTTGAATAGTTTCTTCATCAAGCTCTATATCTTGTCTTAAGAGTCTTGAGGTATAGCCTTTTATACTTGTAAGCGGTGTTCTGAATTCGTGGCTTACTGTGTCTATCAGGTTTGAGCGGAATTCATCCAGTTTTTTTAATTCTTTATTGGTATGTTTTAATTTTTTATATGTATTGTTGATTTCATCTGCCATTTTGTTAAATTCTTCCGCAAGAAAGACTGTTTCATGCGGTGTAAATACACTGGTTAAAAGTCTTACTTTTCTTTTGTAGTTACCTTTAGACAAGGCTATAATACCTTTGAAAAGCTGTCTTATATTTATATAAAGGTAGTATGTATATATTCCCACGGCAAAAATTATAAAAAATGCCGAAATACACAATGCAAGCAGAATTTTAAAGCGTGCTGTATTTATTGTTGTTTTAGTAATATGGTGTGTTGTATTTACTATTATTGTAGTTTCCGGATCAACAAGTTTGAAATATGCCAGAGGCTGGTTTTTTACTTTTCCGAATATTACCGGTTTATCAAATTCCGGCTTTTTAGGCAGTGCATATGTTACTCTCTTAAAATCATTTTCATTGTAATTGTGTGCTGCAACAAGTTTGTTCTCTTTATTTAATATATATATTTGTCTGTCATCTTTTCTGTAGATATTAAAGACCTGCTCTTCAAATACTTTTATATCAATTTTTGCAATAACTGCATAATTTTCATCTATTTTTTTCAGTATTTCTATATTTTTATTCTGTTTATTGTAGAAGGTATAATCATTCCATTCTTTATATTCCGTTTTATCTTGCCTATTAATAATATATAGCTCAGAAATTATATTGGAGGTTTTTAGTATATCTTTCAGATAAACATCTCTGCCGAATTCTGTTGGTATGTTTCTTAGGGCCAGAACAATTTGATTTATTTCATCTTCGCCGGACTCTGTAAATGTTTCGATATTTGATGCTATTGATTCTGCTATACTTAATGCAGAATATCTCAGCTCATTTCTTACAGCATGCTGGTTGATATTGTTTACAATAAAAGCAGATACTGTTGTCGGCACAATAACTGCCAGCAGCAGAACAAGAATTATCTGCTCTACTATTTTCAGACGTTTAAATTTAATAGGATTTTTCATTCTTCTGTTCCGTTTTCCGGTATGGGTGTTAATTTATAACCGACATTTGTTACGGTATGCAGGTATTTTGGATTTTTTGTATCCTTTTCTATTTTTTGTCTTAGACCGCCTACGTGCACTCTTACCATTCTTACATCTTCATCAGAATCATAACCCCACACTTCATCGAGCAATACCGCAAGAGATACAGAGTCGTTAAAATGCTGCATAAGGCAGTATAGTATTTCAAATTCTGTTGGGGTTAATTTTATCTTTTTCCCTTCAATAGCAGTTTCCAGTGATTCCGGGAAAAGTTCTATATCTCCCATTTTTAATATTTCCTGTTTAAAAGACTGGTCCTTATTTGAGTTGTCGGTATTTCTTCTTAAAAGTGCTTTTACTCTTAACAAAACTTCCTGTATATCAAAGGGTTTTACAAGATAATCATCCGCACCGCAGTCAAAGCCCTGTGTCTTATCACCAATCGTTCCTTTTGCTGTCAGCAGTAATACGGGAATATCCGGCTTTGCCTTTCTGAAGTTTTTGCATACATCAAATCCGTTCATTTTAGGCATCATTACATCAAGCAGTATAAGATCGTATGAATTTGTAACGGCTTTGTTCAATCCTTCCAACCCGTCACAGGCTGTATCTACGGAATATCCGCTATGAGACAGGTCAAACTCCAAAAGCTCTCTTATTTCATCATCATCATCTACTACCAAAAGTCTTTTTGCCATATATCTCACCTCTTTTAATGCTATTTTCTCACATTCTGTCTGTTGTTACAATAATTTGTAAATTTTCTGTTTAGTTGAGCATGTGAACTCTCCGAGTTGACCTCGCATATAGAAATGCTGTACAAAAGAGTGCGAGTTGTATATGTTAATAATTCGCTGACAGTTTTGTGTAGCGATAATAAATATTATCAATACATTATAAAATCATATATTGATCAAGAAATATTATTCTTTTTCAAGCATAGGTTTTAAATATTGACCTGTATATGATTCTTTGCATTTAATTATTTCCTCGGGCGTACCTTCGAAAATAACATTACCTCCAGCATTTCCGCCTTCCGGTCCAAGGTCAATAATATGATCTGCAATTTTTATCAAATCCATATTATGTTCGATTATAAGTATAGTATTTCCTGCATCTGCAAGTTTGTTTATTATTTTAATAAGTTTGTCCAAATCGTACCAGTGAAGACCTACTGAAGGTTCATCCAACAGGTATAGCGTCTTGCCGGTAGCCTTTTTATTCAATTCGGAAGCGAGTTTAATTCTCTGAGCTTCTCCTCCGGAGAGCGTAGTTGCACTCTGTCCGAGTTTTATATAGCCGAGACCCACATCATACAATGTTTTTAAACGACTTTTGATTTTGGGTATATTTTCAAAAAATACATACGCCTCTGCAACAGTCATATTCAAAACATCGGAGATTGTTGCACCTTTGTATTTAACCTCCAGCGTTTCTCTGTTATATCTCTGTCCTTTGCAGACATCACATTTTACATATACATCGGACAGAAAATTCATTTCTATCTTTAATAAACCGTCACCCTTACAGGCTTCACATCTTCCTCCTTTTACATTAAAACTGAATCTGCCGGGCTTGTATCCTCTGACTTTGGATTCGTTAGTCATAGCATACAACTCTCTTATATGAGAGAACACATCTGTATAAGTTGCCGGGTTGGATCTTGGTGTTCTGCCGATAGGCGACTGGTCAATATCAATGATTTTATCAATATGTTCAAATCCGAGTATCTCATCAACCCCTTGCGGCTTTGGTTTATTGCCTCTAAGCTTGTGGATTGCATATTCGTGTATTAAATCTTGCATCAATGTTGATTTACCGGAGCCTGATACACCCGTCAGTGCAACAATTTTTCCGAGAGGAATATCAAGATTTATATTCTTCAGGTTATTTAAATGTGCATTTCGGACTTTTAAAAATTCGCCGTTTCCTTCTCTTCTTTTTGAAGGTACGGGTATTTTTTTTGCACCGCTTAAATACTGACCTGTTATTGATTCTTTTACCTGTTTGATTTCATCAAGCGTGCCTTTTGCAACAATTTTTCCGCCGTGTACACCTGCTCTCGGGCCGATATCTACTATGTAGTCGGCATTTTTCATTGTATCTTCATCGTGTTCTACGACAATAAGAGTATTGCCCAGATTTCTTAAACGCAAAAGAGTCTTTATAAGCATATCATTGTCACGTTGATGCAATCCTATAGAAGGTTCATCAAGCACATACAATACACCGGTTAAACCGCTGCCTATCTGTGTAGCCAGTCTGATACGCTGCGCCTCGCCTCCTGAGAGTGTTAAAGATAAACGGCTCAGGTTTAGATAGCCCAACCCTACATCCAAAAGAAATTTTAGACGTGCTCTTACTTCTTCCAGAATTTGTTTTGCTATTTTCATCTGATAATCTGATAACTCCAAAAACAAATCCGAAAAGAATTTAAAACTTTCCGTTACAGGCATTTCACAAACTTCATGAATGTTTTTACCGTTTATTGTTACGGCAAGGATATAAGGCTTCAGCCTTGCACCATGGCAATCTTTACAGGGAGTGAGTTTCATATATTTTTGTATTTCTTCTCGCCAGTATTCACCGCCTGATTCATTGTACCTTTTTTCCAAAAACGGTATTACACCCCAGAATTTCATCTTATGGTTTTCGTATCTGTTTGTGCCAAAGTGTTTTATGCGGATGTTAATAATGTCGTTACCGCCGTATAAAATAAGCTTTTGCTCTTGTTCCGTGAGTTCTTCAAACGGCTTGTTTAAATCAAGTTTGTAATGCGCAGCAACAGAGTTCAATACATCATCGTAGTATGAAGTTGTTGTCTTGCTCCACGGATAAATAGCTCCCTGTTTGATAGATTTTTTTCTGTCCGGAATCACAAGATCCGGGTCTATAACAAAATCGTAACCGAGACCGGAACAGGTAGGACAGGCACCGTACGGGCTGTTAAAACTAAAACTTCTCGGGGCAAGTTCTTCAAAACTTAAGCCGCATTTCGGGCAGGCAAGTTTCTCGGAAAAAATCAACTCTTTGTCTCCGATTACATCTACAGTCATAAGACCGTTTGCTTTTTTCAAGGCAATCTGTGCACTGTCAGCAATTCTGGATTTTGCACTTTCTTTTACAACAATCCTGTCAACAACAACGTCTATATCGTGTTTTTTTGTCTTTTCCAGTTTTATTGTGTCTATATCATCTTCATCAAGGTTATATATATTACCGTCAACCTTAATTCTTATAAAGCCTTCCTGTTTTAGTTCATTTAAAAGAGAAATATACTCACCTTTTTTCCCTCTTACAACAGGTGCTATAATCTGGATTTTTGTTCCCTCAGGGAGTTTTAAAATTTTGTCCACAATTTCGTCAATGGACTGAGGCTTTATCTCATCTCCGCATTGAGGACAGTGCGGAGTTCCTATGCGTGCAAATAAAAGTCTTAAGTAGTCATATATCTCAGTGACTGTTCCGACAGTAGAACGTGGATTGTTAGAAGTGGATTTTTGGTCAATAGAAATCGCAGGTGACAGCCCTTCTATGTATTCAACATCTGGCTTGTCCATTTGCCCCAAAAATTGTCTTGCATAGGTAGACAGACTCTCTACATATCGTCTTTGACCTTCTGCAAAAATAGTATCAAACGCAAGGGAACTTTTGCCGGAACCTGATACACCCGTGAATACAATCAGTTCATTTTTGGGTAATACTAAATCTACGTTTCGTAAATTGTGCTGATTTGCACCTTTTATAATAATTTTATCATTCATAACAAAATAACTAATCCGGTTTATATGTGTAAAATAATATCCCTGTATAATTACAAGGATATTATTTCACAATATTTAAAGTTATTCAAATTAATCAATATTTCCTGTGTAATTTTTCAAATGTTCTTAATATGTAATTATAAGGAGAATTATTCTCTATAATTTGTCCATCCTTAATATATGGTATAGTAATAGTATTGATTATTGCACTGGCTCTGTCTGGCTGATTTATCAAATATTTTTCCGTAACAGTATAAACTTCTACAGCAGGATTATATTTTGTCGTATGTACATCATCTATTGTTATTTCAATAACATCTTTATCCGTACCGATTCTGGAACCAAGTTTTTCAAAGTAATCAGCATCTTCAGGACTTAGCAATTCCTCAGGTGCCGTGATTTTTGTATGTGCTTTAAAATTTGTTTTTAGGGGTGATGAAAAAATACCCATTCCTTGTATCTTCATAGATTTCTCCTAATGCAGTAATATATACATATTTTTGCAGAATGTATTATAAAAATAAAGCCTATCTTTAACAAATTTAACATCTTTATAAAAATTTTATACCACTGTCAAAATTTTTTGATAGAATAACAGGAGAGGAAGCTATGCAAATAGAATTTTTATACTCAAAAATACACAGGGCAACGGTTACGGATGCAAACCTCGAATATGTGGGTTCAATCACTATCGATGAAGAATTGATGGAAGCGGCGAATCTGCTCGAAGGGATGAAAGTTGATATTCTTGATGTCAACAATGGTGAACGTTTCCAGACCTATGTCATAAAAGGCAAAAGAGGAAACAGAGATATATGTCTCAACGGTGCTGCTGCCAGAAAAGTAGCAAAGGGCGATAAAGTTATCATTGTTTCTTATGCGATGATGACTCTTGAAGAAAAAGCCCAGTTCAAGCCTTCCGTTGTTATAGTTGATGATAAAAATAATATTGTTAAGAAAATTTGAAATTAAAAGATAAAACCGGCAAAAAATTTTTTGTCCGGTTTTAAATTTACTAAAACAAAAAAGGAATTCAAAACGTGCAAAATACAATAACACAGGAATTCATTACAAAACCAGAACAAAGGTTACAGAAAACCCCTGATAAAATCCTTCTCCGTTATATAGAACAAAGACTGAATAAAATTTTCTTTGATGAGGTTAACTCACAAAATTCAATATTCAAAAAAGTAAGCAATAATGCAATATACAAAATGGCTTTATTTATATCCGGAAATATAAAAAGAGCCTGTTCTATAGGCATAGCCGGTGAAACAGCCAGCGGAAAGTCTACTATTGCATACGATATTATTGATACAATTCAGGCATTTGCGGATGAATACTGTTTTGAAAATGTTATTACAAGAATCAATACTGACGATTACTATTATGACAGATCCGATATGGTAAAAAAGGCAGGAAGTTTTGCGGAATTTGCAAAACATTATGATCTTGATGTGCCGGAAGCGCTTGAACTTGAATTGATGAAAAAACATATAAAACAGCTGCTGTTTGGCGATACGGTATATCTTCCAAAATATGATATGTCAGGTACAGCAATAAGAAAGGACAATGTAACAAAAGCATTGCCGTCTAAAATTATAATATCAGAAGGGCTCTTTACCCTCACGGAAAAGGTTGTTGATGCATTTGATTTTAAAATATATGTAGATATTTCGCACAATGTTCAAAAAGAAAGATTCTACAAACGTGCTCAGGAACGAGATCTCGGCGATTCTGCTGATGAAGTTTATAATAATGCCTCTTCAAAAGCAAAAATTTATATTCATCCTACTGCAATGAAAGCGGATATAATATTGTCCGGCGAGGCTGACAGAGCTGCATACAAAAAGTTTATAAATAAACTTCTTGCACTTGTGGAAGATGTCCATTTCAAAAATTTTGCAATGCCGCATTAGTGAGGTTTTTATGAAATTATGCTTGTTTCAGGGAACATTTAATCCTATTCACAATGCGCATTTAAAAATCTGCGAGTATGCAAAAAAGAATTTTGATTTTGATAAAATTCTGTTGATTCCGGCTGCCAGACCTCCTCACAAAAGCTATGATGAGTCTTTTTCTCAGCACAGGCTCAATATGGCGGAAATAGCGGCGCAGGATATAGATTATATCGAAGTAAGCGACATAGAATACCAAAGAGATGACCTGTCATATACGGTTCCGACAGTGGAAGAGATATATGAAAAATATCCTGTTGAAGGAATGATAAACTTTATTATAGGAACTGACGCATTTAAAAATATCGAAAACTGGTATGAATCAGAAAAGCTTAAAAACCTTGTAGACTTTGTTCTTTTTGTCCGAGAAGATGAACAGGCCCTTAAAGAAGATGAAACATATTTGCAAAGGCTTAAAGAAAAAGGCTATAATTACAGAATGATGAAAATGCCTTTTGTTGACATATCATCAACACAGATTCGTACAAATATACACAACAGTGTGCCGATAAAAGCACTTGTACCTGACGGAGTAGCAAAATACATTGATAAATATGGTTTATACAAATAAAAGTATCGAAGAAATTGAAAGCTGGCTGAAAGAAAATCTTTGTGAAGAAAGATATCTCCATTCTTTAGGCGTTATGGAAGCGTCTGTTGAGCTTGCACAGATGTTTAATATGGATGTGGAAAAAGCAAAAATTACAGGACTTTTGCACGATGCTGCAAAATGCTTTTCCAATGAAAAACTGCTGGAGATTATACATCAGCATATTCCGGAAGTCCACGATTGTGAACTTTTAAACTACAAAACACTGCATGCACCCGTTAGTGCTTATCTTGCAAAGTCTCAATTCGGCATCGAAGACCAGGAAATACTTGATGCAATAAGATGGCATACGCTTGGCAGATGTAATATGAATGATTTTGAAAAAATCATATTTCTTGCGGATAAAATAGAAGCAAGAACTCGTGATAAAGAATTCCGACATCAATGCTTAGAATTATTAAAAGAAGATAAAGGTCTGGATAAAGCACTTTTTAAATGTTTTGAAGCTACTATAAAAAGTCTCGTGGACAGGCGGCTGGCTATATGCCACATAACAATTGATGTTTATAATGAACTGTTAGAAAAAATATTTTAATTTTGAAGGAAAATTGAATGATAATTCCAAGCATAGATTTAATGAACGGAAAAGCCGTACAACTTAAACAGGGTATGGAAAAAGTTCTTGAGCGCAGCGATGTTTTAGAACTTGCAAAATATTACGGAAGATTCGGAGAGATTGCGGTAATTGATCTTGATGCAGCAGTCGGTAACGGTAATAATGAGGAGCTGATCGCTCAAATATGTAAAATTGCTTCCTGTCGTGTAGGCGGAGGAATAAGAGATGTTGATAAAGCAAAAAAAATGCTTGCAATGGGTGCTAAAAAAATCATAATCGGCACAGCAGCAAATGAAGATTTTTTATCAAAACTTCCAAAAGACAGAGTCCTTGTTGCAATTGATACAAAAGACGGCAAAGTTGCAACTCATGGTTGGACAAGAACAACAGAAGCCACTCCCTTGGAATTTGTAAGACGCTTTAACAATCTGTGTTCCGGATTTTTATACACAATTGTTGAAAAAGAAGGGATGATGGCCGGCACTGACATAGAAGCAATAAGAGAAATAAGAAGTGCGACAACAAAAGAACTTGTTGCTGCAGGCGGTATTTCTACTGTTGAAGAAATAGTGCAGCTTCAAAAAATGAATGTTTCAACCCAGCTCGGCATGTGCATATATACAGGCAAGGTGTCGTTAGAGGAAGCTTTTGTAAAATGCCTTGATTTTGAAAAAAGATTCGGATATCTTCCGACAATAGTTCAGGACTACGACACAAAACAGGTGTTGACTCTTGCCTATTCTTCGCCGGAATCAGTTCTTCAGGCGTTAAAAACAGGGAAAGGAACCTATTTTAGCCGTTCAAGAAAGCAAATATGGGTAAAAGGTGAAACTTCGGGCAACACACAGGAGCTTGTGACTGCAAGATTCGACTGTGATATGGACGCACTTTTATTCATAGTGAAACAAAAAGGCAATGCCTGTCATCTGGGCAGATATTCTTGTTTCGGAGACAAGGATTTTTCCATAAACGAGTTGTATAATCTTTTAATAGACAGAAAAAGAGTATTGCCTGACAATTCTTTTACAACAAAACTTTTTAAAGATGAATTCTATCTGAAAAGAAAGATAATGGAAGAAGCATTTGAATCCGTAAATTTTGAAAAAGGAGACGGGCTCGAGTGGGAAGCTGCTGACCTGACATACTTTATGCTCACATTTATGGCTATGCACAATGTCACTCCGCAGGATATTTTAAATAATCTTGCTTCTCGCAGAAAATAAATTTATTAACAAAACTATAAAAAATATCGTTTATTAGCAATAATTTTTTTTAGACATTTTTATCACATTGTGTGTATTATTTATAGGTAAAATTATGAATATAAACAGTGTGAAAAATATCGCCTCCAAAATTACAAGAAACGGTGCAGCACTTTTAAGAAAAGAAAGTGGTTTAAATGCACAACAGGCTTTACAAGAAGGTTTAAGAATGCCTGCTAATGCTGCTACCTATGATGCAGTAAGGGTTGGTCGAAATTTTAATCATAATGAGCATTATACTGATGTTTTTACATTTAGAAATAAATCAGGTGAAATAGTAAGCCGCTATACAAAAAAAGTTGACGGAACAAATATCAAAGAAACACGGCAGGGTTTTGAAGAATTTTTGCCTGATGAATTTGAGTTAACAGTGGGCGGCTCTGACGTTTTAGAACTTTTTGCAAAAAAAATAAATTCATATACAAGAGAAAATGGCAAAATAACAAGCATAAGCCAGGATGTTTTTACAATAACTGATGAAGCCAAACCGGTTGTGACTCATTATCAAAAAACTATTACGCCTGGAAGAACAGTCCTCTTAAATCGAAATACTAATTATGAAACTATATTATTAGAACAAAGAAAAAACGGAGAAAAAACTAAATTTATAAAGAATAAATATGAAACAGACGAATGTGCTGCAGGGGACTTTAATCTTATGGAATCTGCCGTCTCTGATCCTGAGCTAAAGCAAATTGCAGAAAATACTTATTTTTTGCCGTATGTAAGTGCAAAGCCCAAATTTCCTTATCGTATGGCGCAGGCATGCATAAAAGATGCAGAGTTTACAGGTCTTCCCCCTGAAATTATTCTATACAAGGCAGCATCTTCAAAAAGCGGGTTTTATTCAATTGCCGGAATAGTCAATATAAATTTGAAAAATAAAAGAAATATGGCAATGCCAAGAGAGTCTTTAACAAAAGCAATAGGCCATGAAATCTCTCATGCAAAATGGGATGAAAAATGTCGTCATTTGGATATGTATGATTGCGGATTTATTGACAAAGACGAATTGTATATTGCTTGTAAAGAAGCTGATATCCCAAAAGCAAGAAGATATAAAAAAGCTATTGAAAACTATACTTCTGCTGATGTTGATATGGACAAATATAAAAATAATTATGCGGAAGTAGTGGCAAGAGAAGAAGGACAAGAAGCCTTAAAAAAATATAGGGAATTAGATAAAAATATTTCATTACAATTTCCATATAGACATCATTTTCAATTTTATGCAACTCCATTAGATGAAGACTTCTTTATGTCATTGAATTTTTTAAGTTGAATATTTGAAAATCTTGAGATAAGCTGAATTTATGGAGAGATTTGAAGAAAAAACTCTGTCGTCAAAGACTGTATACAATGGTAAAATTTTTGATATTACCGATGATGAGATAATTTTGTCTGACGGAAAAAATGAATATAAAAGACATAGAGAAATTATCAGACATCCCGGCGGGGTAGTTATTTTTGCGCTAAAGGATGACGGAAATGTTCTGCTTGTAAAACAGTATCGTTATGCTGTTAAATCTGTGCAGACAGAGCTTCCGGCCGGACGGCTTGAAAAAGGTGAGGCCCCTCTTTTTGCAGCAAAAAGAGAGCTGAGAGAAGAAACCGGTTATGTTGCCAAAAATTGGGAGTCTTTAGGTTATATTTTTACTACATTCGGAATTTGTGACGAAAAATTATATCTTTTTAAGGCAACGGGCCTGTCATTTGATAAACCTGATCCTGATGAGGGAGAGGTCTTGGATTATTTTGAACTTCCTTTAAGCGATGTGCACAAACTTATAAAAAATGGTACAATAAATGATGCAAAGACTATTTGTGCAATCGCACGGGCTTGCAAATAGAGAGAGCTTTAAAGATTGTTGGATAAATGAACAAGATAAAAATGCTGGTTCTTGATATAGACGGAACTATATTTAAAAAAGATTATACAGCAACCGACAGGGTAAAAAATACCTTGAAAAAGCTCTGTGATAACGGTGTAAAAGTTGTTCTTTGCACAGGAAGAATGTATGCTGCAACAAAATCAATTGCAGAAGAATTGAGTTTAAATACACCGGTTATTTGTTATCAGGGTGGTCTTGTTAAAAACTTTTGCAGTGACGATGCAACTCTCTGGGAACGTACAATGGACCCGGCATTGGCTCTTGAAGTTATAAGAGAGTTAAAAAAACGTAAGATATTTTTTAATATTTATATAAATGATGAGCTTATGGTGGAAGAGGACAGCCCTCTTATTAGGCAGTATGTTGATGCACGAAATCTGTCGTATAAAATTATAGGCAACTGTGAAAATATTGATTTTACAGGATTAAATAAAATTCTGGCTATAGATGATGATACAAAATTGATAGAAAATTTGCAAAAAGAAATGGCTGAAAAATATAATGGTAAGTTGTATGTAATTCGTTCTACGCCGCGCTTTTGCGAATTTTCTAATCCTGATGCAACAAAGGGTAATGCTGTCAGATTTCTTGCTGAATTATGGAATATTAAGAAGGAAGAAATAATGGCATGCGGAGATCAGGATAATGATATAGAAATGCTTCTGGCTGCAGGTGTTAAAGTAGCAATGGGAAATGCAACAGAAGATTTGAAAAAGATAGCTGATTATGTAACAGAGACCGTTGATAATGACGGGGTAGTATGTGCTGTTGCAAAATATATAGGGGAAGAATATGCATTTTAGAATAGGACAGGGTTTTGACTTACACCAGTTTGCCGAGGACAGAGATTTAATTCTTGGCGGTGTTAAAATAGATCACAATAAGGGGTTATTAGGGCATTCTGATGCAGATGCATTATGCCATGCAATTATAGATGCATTGCTCGGAGCGCTGGCTCTTGGAGATATAGGGCAGCATTTCCCTGATAATGACCCGCAGTATTATGGATGCGATAGCACGGAATTGCTCGCCCAGACTTTGTATCTTGTTGTAAAAGAGGGGTATAAAATAAATAATATTGATGCAACTATCAAAACACAATACCCTCGTTTAGGGCCATTTATAAAAGATATACAGAAAAATCTTGCAGATGTATTGAATCTTGAAATAAATCAAATTTCTATTAAAGCCAAATCAATGGAATGGATGGGACCCATTGGGGAAGGTAAGTGCCTTGCTGTTGATGCTGTTGTTCTGCTGGAAGAAATATCTATATAGTATTCTGCCGAATATACTGATAATATTTATTATGCAAGAAATTGTCATCCTGAGGAGCAAAGCGAGCTCAGGATCTTACAGGCTTTGAATTTGCATTTCAGACTGGTAAGATTCTGAATACAGCAATATTTTTGCAGCAAAGCACATTTAATGCTTCAGAATGACATTTGTTGAGTTGGGCAAGTATGCCCAACCGACAGCGCCTTAGTCACTCCGAAACAAACACCTTATGTATCCCTAAGTAAAAAACGAGAGAGCAGATATTTTATTTTAGAGTGACTTAAAATCCTACCCGCCAATGTTATACGGCACGCAGATACTTCGTATCTGACTTAGCCTGCCTCTAAAAAATGATAATTAATCATTTTTTAGAGTTCTTGGAACGAAAAAATGAAATATCTGCTCTCGAATGCGAAATATTCATTTTTACATAATAAATATTATCGCTATATAAAATCCGTTATCGAATTATGCTACATATACAGGAATGACATTATGAGCGTTTTATATGAATATTTTGTAAAAATTAATATCCCAGCTCTTCATTTACGAGAATAACAACAATTCTTCCGGCAGGACGACACAGACGTGTTGTGATAATCTGGCAGCATATTGAATCAGGGCTAAGACAATCACCGCAGGTCCCCGTAGCGGCACACGGTGTTTTGTTATCTGCAACAGCGGCTATTCTCTGCAGATTGCAGGGAGCTGCGTATGTTCTTGCTCTTGTGTATGCCTCTTCCAGATTTTTTACTACTTTATTCATGCCTGCAACAACTATTACTTTTTTGGGACCAAAGGCAAGTGCCGCAACACGGTTGCCCAATCCGTCTATGTTAACAAGCTGTCCGTCTTCGGAAATTGCATTTGCACTCATTAAAAATACATCGGCTAAAAAGCTGTCATAAGCGCATTTTCTTTTAGCTTCAGCATCAGGCGCCTTGTCTCTGTTTATTGTTTTGTATCCGTTGTTTTCTAGATAATCTGCAAGTCCGAGTTCTGCCATAGTAGTAGAACCGCCCCAGGCTATGACATCATCTTTTGATATGTGAGACAGGACAGTATTCAAAGCCTCAGCTCTGTCATTGCAAAAATATGCGTCAAAGTGTCTTTTTTTGAACGCTTCTACTGTTTTTATCCCGAGTTTTTTATTTCTTTCTTTTACAAATTTATTTTCTGTCATAATAAACTCCTGTTCTGAATTATTTATCTAACACAAATTGTTTTATTGCCTTTACTACACCGTAATTATTGTTTGTATCAGCAATATAATTTGCATATTCTTTAACCTGCTCTGCTGCATTTTGCATGGCAAAAGAATATTTTGCACATTTTAACATTTCAATGTCATTATTAAAATCCCCGAATGCCATTGTCTCGTTCTTTGTTATACCCAAAATGTTCTGCATGCGTTTTAATGCTGTACCTTTATTTAAATCTTTGTTCATAATATCTATCCAATTTACGGAAGAAACAACTGCTCTGAGGCTTTTGTCCAGTTTATCTTTAATTTTTGGATATGCATTCTCAGAAGAGCCAAAAGGATCATACGATGCTACTTTTAAAATTTGCTCGTTCAGATTTTTATAATCATTTATTATTTCATAATCTGTATAATAATAGTTGATTGAAGAAAGATACTCTCTGTCAGGATTAAGAAAATATGCTCTGTCTTGTGCGCAAAGAATTATCTGGAGTTTATCTATACCTAAACAAGCCTCTACTGTAGAAAACACCTGTGAAGAAGTCATAGGGTGAATGACTTCACTGTTATTTTCGTAATTTATATATCCGCCGTTGTCTGAAATATAAAATATTTCTCTGTCATGAGGAGAAAAAACCTTCTTTAAGGAATAACAGCTTCGACCGCTTGCAGCAACAAATTTTATGCCCTTTTCATTTAACTGTTTTAAAACATCAAAAAAATCAGGCGCAAACTTGCCCCCGTCCGTCAAAAGTGTACCATCCATATCTGTTGCAATCAGTTTTATCATAAAAGACATGCCTTCCGGTTGATATAATTTTATAATATTTGTATAGTAAAATAAAATTAATAACAATAAGGTTTTTTACAAAGGTTACGAATATGATTAATGATATGACAAAAGGAAATCCGCTGTCTCTCATTTTCTGGTTTTCGGTGCCTCTTTTAATAGGCAACATTTTTCAGCAGTTATATAATATAGCAGACATAGTAATAGTAGGCAGGACTCTCGGGATAAAGGCACTTGCCGCTGTCGGTGCAATATCTCCTATATTCTTTTTTATAATGTTTGTTGTTGTGGGTATGACAAACGGTTTTGCAGTAATTACAGGACAAAGATTCGGAGCAAAAGACCCTGACGGGGTAAGACGCTCGGTTACTGTTTCTACGGTAATTAGTTCATTTATTACGGTTATTTTTTCTTTGATTATAGCTGTATTTATGAATCAAATCCTTGTATGGATGAATGTACCAAAAGAAATTCACAGCGATGCTTTCTGGTATATACAGATTGTAATTGCAGGCCTTATTATATGCAATGCATATAATCTTCTTGCCAGTATAGTAAGGGCTCTCGGTGACAGCAAAACACCATTGTATTTTTTAATATTTGCATCAGTTTTAAATATTTTTCTTGCTCTTTTATTTATACTGAAATTTCACTGGGGAGTTCCGGGCTCTGCAGTTGCGGTTGTATTGTCACAGGCTGTATCAGTTTTGCTTTGCGTAATATATGTGAAAAAGCGTTTTCCTATCCTTCACCTGAAAAAATCTGACTGGCTGTTTGCGTTAAAAAAAGAAAGCATACCATTTGCACTGGAACATTTAAGAGTTGGAATTCCAATGGCTGTTCAGTTTTCTATTCTCGGGATAGGTATTTTAATCATACAAAGCGTCTGCAATACATTCGGTTCTGATGTTATTGCCGCATTTACGGCAGCTTTAAGAATTGAACAAATTGCTACAATGCCGATGATTTCGTTTGGGGTCGCACTTGCTGCATATACGGCACAAAACTTCGGTGCAAACAACTTTAGCAGGATACGTTCCGGTGTACAAAAAACATCCTTAATAAATATCAGTCTCAGTATAATTATGACCCTTTTGATTCATTTTTACGGAAGTGACATAGTGGGAATTTTTCTGGGAAAAGGGGAAAAACACATTATAGAAATAGCAAGAGACTATCTATGGATAAGCACATTGTTTTATTTCTTTTTGGGACAAATATTTATATTCAGAAATGCACTGCAGGGTATGGGCGAAGCAACACTTCCGTTAGCGTCAAGTATAGCAGAGCTTCTCGTACGCTCATTTGCTGCAGTGTATCTTGCCGTTAAATTTAGTTATTTCGGTATATTTTATGCAGGTCCGATTGCGTGGGTGACAGCCTCTGTTATTCTTGCGGCAGGCTATTTTACAAATCTGCTCAGGATAGTAAAAAAAGCAAGAATTGCTTACAATATGCAAAAACGACTTATTGCCTGACTATTGTGTCTTTTATTATTACTGTCTGTCAGTAACAGCATAGAGTTAGGCCGGTTGAATTTGTTAAACTTGATTTATTCTATTTTTGCCGATAGAATACATTAGCAATTTTTTAGGAGAATAATTATGGCCTATTTGTATTTGTTTGTAGCAATTATTGCTGAAATATTTGCAACTACAATGCTTAAAGACACTAACGGATTTACTGTTTTATTCCCATCAATATTTACAATAGCAGGCTATATTCTTTCTTTTTATATGCTTGGTCTCTGTGTACAATATATACCAACCGGTATCATATATGTGTCTGAGGCGGCCTCGCTTGTAGAAGTGGTCCACGGAGTGCGAGTGACGCCAAGTCTAGCATTTTGCGGAAGTGACCCCATGCACTTGTTGCCTGTGCCGGACTTGTTTTTAAAAACTGACTTGTTTATTGCACAGGTTCATCAAGTAGTCGGAGTCAGTTGACAATATGAAATCTATTTGGTCAGGTATAGGGATTGTCGGTATTGCAATTCTAGGATGGATAGTACACAAACAGATTCTTGATATACCTGCAATTATAGGCATTCTGCTTATTTTAGCCGGAGTGCTGGTAATAAAGATATTCTCCAAATCGGTTGTGTAATTTTTAAAAAATTGATATCAAGTACAATGCTTTTTATTTTTGTATTCAATATATTGTCCTTATGAACACTGTAAACAAACTTCTGAAAGCATACGGACACAATAAAACCTTACATTACGACAAATGGAGCGAGAAGCATAAATACAGAGCGCTTAATGAAGGGAATCTTAAACAGTGGATTTCAAATATTTTACCATCAGAGCTTCTTGAAAGACCATTAAAAAAGGCTGTTGAATCAATAGTGTCATTATGCGAATGTACAACATTTTATAAAAACTTTCCGGATAATGTTGAGACACCGGATTACGGAGACAAATGGGGAAGGCTCGGCAATTATATAGAAATAAATAACCGTGCAATTGCACAAATGCACGGAAACAGATGTAAAAACGGAATAATAAGTGCAATAAAAATGCTGCCTGCAATACCTCCGTCAGCAAAAAGCTGGGCAAACTGTATAATTCTTTCGCAAATCTGGCCAAACATTTACGGTGACGGTTACAATAAAGCGCCATGGGAAGAAAATTCAATCTACGGCATAAAATTGGGAATAGGTTATAGCGAAAATATCATCAACTTTGATATAGCAGGTAAAATTTCTCCCGAAGAACAACTGAAAGCATTTAATGATCTGGCACATTTCAGGGGGTTAAAAACAGGATTCAGAACTATTATTTCCGAAGACCAGCTAAAAGTCTCAAAACCATATGAAGAAGACCAAAACTTCCGCTGGAAGAACCCCGAGCATGAAGAACTGTATATACGGGAAATGGTAAAACTTGTTAACCTCGGATTTGAGGCGATTTTTGTAGATTCAGCTAAACATATAGGAGGCTATGACCTTCAGAATTACACGGGTGTCGGTGCACTGCCTGAATATCAGCAGATGCAGTATATAACAGATGAAATAAGAAAACGCTCCGGATGCACAACATTAAGTTTCGTAGGTGAAAAAAGTTCTGATGATTTTGAACGCTACAGGATGATGGGACTCAACGCCGGTACTGCATTTGTAAGTGTTGATGATCTTGATACAGTCAAACACTGGTCAAACAGGCTCAAATATTCAAGAGACTATGCTCCGGGAGTAGAAGTTTCAAACGACAATACAGAAGGCGGTACACCTTATGAAACAAGACTGAACAGAATAAGAAACGCTCTGTTCGGATTCGAAATAGCAAGTGACAAGCTTCCGAGTTTTATGCAGATGGAAGACCTGTTTCCTCTGCGATATGACACAAATACTCATCACCTTATGATGTGCAATCCCTCTTATTCAACCGATGGAACAAAAGAAAGCCACTGGAGAGAGCTTTTTACAAAAGATGACGGCAGATATTACAATCATCAGGTGGGAGAAATATTTGCGCACGCTTTGTTTTTATAAAATTGCTTAACATTTATTAACAAATTACACAAAAAAGTCAATTTCTCTAAATAAAAATTTTTTATTTAATTGAGGGATATTAAATACACTTTTATAGGATTTTTATTTAGAGAGGATTGGAAATGAGTATTTCACCATTTGGATTACCATCAAATTACACAAACAACGACTTGTATCTGCAATATATGTTGATGTTGTTGCAAAGACAAGCTCAACAGCAGCAATTATTTAATGCCCAGCAAGCTCAAGCGGCCGAATATGAACAACTGGTCAGAGAAGAAGCCCTTGCTGCACAATATGCTCAACAACAGGCACAGAATGCCGGTGCACAGACTACAATAAATCCAACCCAATCACAATTATCACCCGAAAGACAACAGGCAGTTTATGCACAATACCAACAGGCACAAGCAGCTCAACAGCCTTCCGGCACACAAGCCGTAGCTGCAAGTACAGCAACCGTAGCAGCAAATCCGAATGTAAAGGACGGATTGGATGACGGATATATAAGCGGCAAAGAAAAATGTAAAAACTTCTTTAAAGGCGTAGGCAATTTCTTTAAAGGAATGGTTTGCGATGAAAACGGCAAATTTAGCTGGAAACGTACATTAAAAACAGTTGCTATAGCCGCAGGTGCAGCAGTTATCTGCGCAATCCCTGGCGGTGCAATTGCCTTAACAGCAGTTGGTGCAACAATGGGTGCAATACAACTCGGAAAAGGCGCATATAAAGCAGCAACAGCAAAAACAGATGCTGAAGCAGCAGCTGCTTGGCAGGATATGGGCGCAGGCACTACAGCAATTGTCGGTTCAGTAGCCGGTGCAAAAGGCGCTCTTAAAGCTGCAGGGAAACCTGTTCCGAAGGGTAATGCCGTTACAAGCAGCCTTAAAGCAACCGGAGAATGTTTCAAAACTACAGGTGAAGGCCTTTGGGCAGCAAGAAAGGCTATTACTCATCCATTCCAGTCTGCAAGAGCAATAAAGGGCTATTATCAAAATACCTTTAAACCTAACATGAAAGAGTTGTTCTCTTACAAAAACGGTTTGAAAAATTATCAAAAAGCAATGGAACAAAAACTAAACAAAAATATTCAGGATGTTGATGCAAAAATTAATGCACTCAAAGCTGAACAGGCTAAAAATCCTACAGCTGCAAGACTGAACGAAATAGATACACAGATTAGAACTCTAGAATTACAGAAAAAAAGGCTGAACACTGAATTGGCTGTTAACAGAACAAATAATCCACAAGACCTCAAAAAGTCACTTGAGAATTTTGAAAATAAACTGAAACAATATATTGAAGATCAGAAAAAATTACCAGGCACTAAAGAAGGACAAGCACGTTTTAACGAAATTGTAAAAGAAAGTCAACTCTTCATTAAAAATGCAAAAGCAAATTTAAAAATGCAAGAAGCTCAATTCAACGCAGATAAAGCGGCAAAATTACTCGAACAGTACAAATCAGATTTGAAACTTGCAGTAACAGATGCAGAAAAAGCAGCAATACAAAAGGATATAGCAAAAACTGAAAGTATTCTTGCAGAAAACAAATCAATACTCAGAAACTCAAATTACAAAATTGCTGAAAGAAAAGCACTTTCTGAATCAGGTATAGCAATCGGCACAGCATATCTTGCAAAACCTGCACCGCAATTAGAAGGAAGCATAGATGACGCAACAGCTCAGGCACTCGGCTTTACATCCGCAGCAGAAATGGAACAATATGCGCAGATGAACGGATTTGCAAATGCAGCACAAATGCTTGAATACTTACAGTCAATGCAAAACGCTCAGCAGGCAGATGCAGCACTCGACTCACAAAATGGTAATGCCGCAGCACAGCAAGCTTCAGCTTCTCAATATACAACAAACCCTTATTCTACTAGCATTTACTCATCAACTTTCACAGGACAAATGCCTGTAGATTCAGGACTCGGATTCAATGAACTCTATGTTTCACCTTATCCTGAAATGATTTTCTAGTCACCTAAATACATCTATTACATATAAAAAGGTAAGATAAAAAATCTTACCTTTCTTTTTTGTAAATATAAAAAAGAAACAGCGATGATATCAAAATAACAATAAAAGAAACTATCTGAGCAACGGCAATTCCGTATATGTTAAGCACACTATCCATTCTGCACCACTCAATAATCAGCCTGCCAAGCGAATACAAAATTAAATAGGAGAAAAATACGGTTCCGTCTTTTATGCCTGTAATTTTTCTTATGACAAAAAACAGAATTAAAAAAACACTAAAATCCCATAAGGATTCATACAAAAATGCCGGATGGTAATAAGCAACATTCTCATACCCGAAAGGCCTGTATGCCTGCGGAATAAAAAGTTTTATAAACGGGATATTACAGGGCTTTCCAAAAGCTTCGCAGTTAAACCAGTTGCCGAATCTTCCTATAGTCTGACCTATTACGATTCCGTATGAAAATACATCGGCATATTTTAAAAAATTTATATTTTTTATCTTTGCATATATTAAACCTGAAACAACTCCGCCGAGTATTCCGCCATGTATAGACATACCGCCATGCCATAGTGCTGGAATCTCTAAAAGATGCTTTGCAAAATAATCAAAATCCATTAAGACATAATAAAGCCTTGCTCCCAAAATGGCAGATAAAATAATTACCGGCAGTATATCAAGAATAATATCAGTATCAACATCTTTATAATATTTCTTCGACACATTACAGATAATCAGTATTGCGCTAAGAATAGCGGCAAACATAATGATTCCGTAATAATGAACATCAAATCCGCCTATGCTAAAAGCCACGGATGACGGAGGAGACTGCATTATTCCGCACTTTCCTCTGCCGTACTTGCGGAAACATTTTCGATATTATCCATAGAAGTATTTTTTACGGAATTATATTGCTGTATCTGAGTATTCAAATAACTAATCTGCTCTGTAACCTTATCTTTGTCCTCTGCATCAGGCTTTTTCACAAGATATTTGTTGTAATTTTCAACAGCGGAATTATAAAGCTCCACTATCTTAACCTTTTCCTGCTCGGATAGAGTTTTTGAAGATTTATCCTGCTCGCTTACTGTATCAGAATCGGTATCATCATCTGAAACTGTATCAGTATCAGCTTTTTTATCCGTATCCACGCCGTTTATAATATTATCAGCCTGTCCCTCAAAAGCCATTGCAAGAGAATAATAAGAATCTGCAAAATCAGGTTTTAGTTTTATTGCATTTTCTAAAGACTGCTGGGCTTCCTGATATTCTTTTACTTCTATTAAAGCAACGCCAAGGTTATAATGCGTTTCAAATATACTGGTATCAAGATCGATACTGGAACGCAGACGGCATATTGCCTTTTCAACTTCTCCGTTTGCCATATACTCTTTTGCTTTGTTGTTCAACTCCTGTACGGCAAGATTGTTTATACAGGCCGTAGAAATAACAGAAACAAATAGTATGGTGATTAGTAATATAAATTTTTTCATAAGCAGATATTTTTTATATTAACTTTTTAACATAATATACAAAATAAAAAAAATTGGCAACTTGGGTAAAATAAGATACAATAAACAATGTATATAGAAATAATATAAAACTTCTTTCAATATACTGAAACTAAGGAAAATCAATATGTCTGAAGATAAAAAAGTAGTGTCTCTATCCAGAGCAAAACATGAAAATGAATCTAAAAATGAAGAAAATACGGGTTTTGAACCGGTATACTGCAGTTTTTGCGGCAGACCAAATACACAGGTTGTAAAAATGGTCAAAGGTCCCGGTGTAAATATATGCTCCGAGTGCACTATGATAGCTGTTCAATATCTTATACTTGAGGATAAAATGCCCTCCGGCGAAGCGCAGAAAATCCTTGATGCATTCTGGACAAAACTGGAATAACGGAGCTTCTATAAAATGTCCGAAAACAAATTACAAATAAGAGCAAAAATTCTTTCCTCAATAATAAACCTGCAGAATAATACAACTGACAGGTCCCTTGTAGGCAATACACTTGATGAATTAAGAGAAATAGATGACAAAGATACTGTTTTGGACATACTTCATAAAGAATTTTTAAAAGACAATACAGAGCTGAGAGACTATACAATATCTTTTCTTTTAAGCGAGCTTATAGAACAGGAAAAAATAGAGAAACTCTTTTTTGAAACACTTGCTAATCCCAAAATCAATGATACTGTTAAAGCCAAAATTGTCAGCTTTTTAAGAGAATGCGGCAAACATGTAAACTATGAACAATATTTGCAATACTTTGAAAATCCTGATGAAATTATTGATGCGGATACGGTTAAATTACTGGAAAGCGCAAGAATTAATCCGGAAGCTCAGATTGATTTTCTCGATTTTGTAAATGCGCTTCCCGAGCAGGAAAAAGAAATGCTTGTTTCTTCTCTGTCTCAGGATTATGACGGAGATAATCTCGCAAATATACTTATCCCAGTAATCACCTCAAACCCATACAGCAATATATCTGAAATAGCTATACAGGCAATAGGAGAGAGCAAATCACCTCTTGCATATCCAGTATTAAAAAATCTTACGGAAGAAGCTGATGACCCTAAAATAAGAGCAATTGCACAAAAAAGCTTCAGTCTTTTAAAACTGTCAGGAATAAAAGAAGATGTGACGTCCGATTATTACAAAAGACTTTTATCATATTCTCCTGTCTATAAATGCTTTGTTAACTTGCCGGACGGACACGGAAACCTTGGCATAATTTTTTCACGCAAAAACGAAATGTCCTTTATACAGATGTTTGCTCTTGTCATAAATGACATTGACGGTATTATTGATTGTTTCGGTTTCAACGAGATATCCGAACAGGAATTTGACCGTATAGTCAACAAATTTTATCAAAATGACAACGTTGTACAGACTGATGCAGTTTTCTGCAAGTTTCTTATGACAAATGCGGAGAAAATATCAAGACTTAAATATAAAGAACTCTCCTATGAGTATGCAGCCTGGTCGTTTATAACCAAAGATATTGAGTTTAGGGAAATTGATATCGAAGAAGGTTTGAACGGAATTGAAATGAATGATTTCCTTTTGAAACAGCTGTATGAAAAAGATTACTTTTCAAAATGGTTTTTCGATGTTGAAAACAACGAGGATTTTGCATCATTGATTGATGAAATAGCAGATAACAAAATTTTTGAAACAGAAAAAATTGATAAAATAATAAAAGAAAAAACATGTGATATATTTAATCAATCTTTCACAAGAATTTTTAACAACAGACTCTTATACAGTGCCTATATTGTAAAACAATCCGGTGATACAACTTATGCAGACTTAATCTTTTCACTTATTGATGAAAGTACTGCAAAAGAAAAATTTAAAAATGACATCATCAAAAAAAGCGTATATGAGTACTTCTTATCCCAAAAGGACAGATATGAAAGCATAAAAAATGCAACCTCAATATTCACAAGACGCGCCAACAAAGATTTAAATGATATTGATATAAATTACATAGAAAAATGTATTAAAGAAATAGAAAAAAATTGGATTAAAAATGCATAAGATAATGGGATTGGATGTCGGAACAAAAAGAATAGGGATTGCGCTGAGCGATTTTCTGCTGCTTACGGCACAACCATGCGAAACAATTAACAGAGAACCTGAAGCAGATGCGGTAAAAAAAATTGCGGAATTATGCAAAAATAATAATGTAGAAAAAATAGTCGTAGGTCTGCCAAAAAACATGAACGGCACTATTGGAGAACAGGCAAAGGATTGCGAAAATTTCTCAAATCTGTTAAAAATAAATATGCCCCAATGTGAAATTATTTTTGAAGACGAAAGGCTGACAAGCCGGCAGGCAGAAAATATTCTGGCTATGCAGGGTAAAAAATACACAAAAAATAAGGGGCTTGTTGATTTAAAAAGTGCCTGCATAATATTACAACAGTATTTAGACAGAAATTCATAGGAATTACAACATAAAGGAAAAACAAATGACAAATCATGAAGAAATGGAAGAACAGCTTATAGAAACAATTGATGAAGAAGGCAACATCATTAACTTTGAACTTATTGATATAATTGACATGGACGGACAGGAATACGGTCTTCTTCTTCCTAAAGAAAATGACGACCCCGAAGAAGAAAAGGAAGTCGTCCTAATGCGATTAACAAAAGAAGGTGAAGAATATATTTTTGAAATGATTGAAGATGATGAAGAATTCAATAAAGTAGTTGATTATATTGATTCACTGGATGATACAGAAGAAGAATAGAAGATTTTTGTAATATTTCTTTACAATGCACTCGTGATTTAGCAATTATTTCCTCAGTGTATACTTTATATATATACGAGGAACAAATTAGAGACGAGAAATTTAAAACACACGAGGAACAAAAACAATTTTAAGACCGAAAGGTCTTTTTTTTTGCCTTTTTATATTCTCAACTTACTCCGGGCTACCAATGCTTATACAAAAAACATAAAACTGTCGGTTATCATGTCAGAAACAGAATCCATTAACTGCTGACCTGATTGGTATGCATTTGCAGCCTGTCTTGTTTTAAATTCCTCAATACCGGTATTTTGCTGAGCCTGCTGTCCCATTTCAAAAGAGCCGTCTTCAGAGCTCATTTGTTCGGACATATTATCTGCCATCTGCATCTGCATATAGCGGACAATCTCATCCATCGTTACCTGACCGTCGTTATTCAGATCCATTTCACTGTTAGAACCTGAGGAAGAACTTGTTTCTTCTTTTTCGGAAGATCCGCCCATCGCAGTTATACCGGTAGATGCTTTTTCATCTTCGGTATTTGAAATAACCCCGTTTGCAACCATGTCATCAAAACTCATGCCTGCAGTTGTACCGGCAGAATCCGATGCAGAAAGGCTCTGAAATATACTTGCACTATAAGCGCCTATGCCACTTATTGAACTAACCATGTTGTCTAACCTCTTCCCATATTTACCATGGTTATTGTGCACATTTTATCCATGCTTTACATCATTCAAAAAGTGTAAAATCATTTCAAACCGGTTTAGAAATTGGACAGGTGTTATTTTACGCACAGACAGCCGCATTTTATACTTTGCACTAAACTGCTCGATACAGGACTTTATATCCTGCAGCCCGTTTGTGCATCAAAGAACAAAAAATCATTTGTGTTGAAGTTCAATGAAATTTTATCCCCGAACTCTTTTTGTGCATCAATTTTAGCACTGCATTTTTCACCGTTTATATTAAAATACACAATTTTTTCACTTCCGAGCATTTCAGATATATCGACATCAGCAATAAATTCATAATTCGGTGTTAAAGACTCCATTTTTTCAGGCCTGATACCGACTATAACTTTATCTCGATTTTGCAGAAGATTTTTTTGTTTATCAGACAGCTGAATAATAAAATCATTAAATCTAACCGTACCATCTGCAATATCACAGCGGACAAAGTTCATGGAAGGAGAGCCCAAGAAACCGCCTACAAAAGTATTTGAAGGGCTATAGTAGATTTTTTCCGGAGCATCAACCTGCTGAATAACGCCCTTGTCCAGAACAACTATTCTATCCCCCATTGTAAGAGCTTCTGTCTGATCATGGGTTACATATATAAATGTCGTCTGCAATTTTTCATGCAGTTTTTTTATTTCGGAACGCATCTGAACACGCAATTTTGCATCCAGATTAGATAACGGCTCATCCATTAAAAATACTTTAGGATTTCTGACTATTGCACGTCCAAGAGCAACACGCTGTCTTTGTCCGCCGGAAAGCTGTTTGGGTCTTCTGTCAAGATACTCCGTCAAATTTAGAATTTCTGCAGCTTCTTTGACTTTTCTGTCTATTTCATCTTTTTTGAAATTTCTCATTTTCAAAGGAAATGCAATATTTTCATAAACACTCATATGCGGGTATAGTGCATAACTCTGAAAAACAAAAGCAATATCTCTGTCTTTAGGATGAACGTTATTGACACATTTGTCGCCTATATAAATTTCACCGGAGGTAATATCCTCAAGCCCTGCAATCATTCTTAGAATTGTTGATTTTCCGCAACCGGAGGAACCCACAAGAACGAGAAATTCCTTATCCTTAATTTCCAGAGAAATATCATTTATAATAGTTTTTGTATCATATTTTTTTATTACATTTTTTAAAGTAACATTTGCCATACTATACTCCGGTAATTATATGCTCAATTTTTCCGTAGGAATTATGAATGAAAATACACATCCCTGAGTCTCATCTGATTCTGCCCAGATTTTACCCCTCAAGAGCCTTATCAAATTATACAAAACACCCATTTCCATGCATTTTGCCACTGCTTTTTTGGCAATATATTTATCAATATTTGCATAAGGGTCAAAAATAGTACCGAGTTCTCCTTCCGGAATACAAGCACCTGTGTAAGAAACTTTAATCATAACATAAGCCTTGTCAGAAAGATTCGGATTGACTTTAAAACCGGCTATTTCCAGATATTCAGCATCAGGATGGCTTACAGAAAGTTGGATTGCGCCGCTGTCTGTTTTGTCCAAAGCATTTTGCAAAAGAATTTCCAGCGCTTTTTCAAGCACATGTTCATCAGAATAAAATGATCTTTTTCCAAGACTATTTAAGTTAAAGTTCAGGATTATCTTTTTATCATCTGTCAAAGGCTTATACTTATTGAAAAGTTCTGTCATTAAATTTACAAAATCAAAGTTTTTAAACTCGTATTCGTACAAACCCGATTCAAGCTTTGAATATTCAACGACACTGTTTATAAGCTCCAGAAGCTGCGTAGAATTCTTGTTTATAATTTTAAGATATTTTTCCTGTTTTTCATTAACATCACCGCCGAGTCCCTCCAGTATAGCCTGAGAAAAACCGTTAATTGAGTGAACGGGAGACGTGAGTTCGCCGGAAATTTTTGATAAAAAAGTATTCTTATTTTTTGTCAGTTTATTAAGATATTCATGTTCAAACATCAGTTTATTAAGCATTTTCTGACTGTTTGAAACATCTCTTACTGAAATTATAATTTTTTCTTCACCGTCATTATACTCGGAAGCTCTTATTTCAAAATACAAATCATCCTGAAGATTCTGCTTTGAGCGGACAATTGCAGAATCCTTAGAGTGCGAAAGATTGCTTATAAGATTGTACCCTCCGTCAAACAAATCAAAAAGTTCCATATTAAAAAGTTCTTCACTGGATAATTTGAATAAGTCCAAAAGATTCTGGTTTGCATATAAAATTTCGCCGGAAGCAGATACAACCAGAACTGCGTCAGGATAGTATCCAAGAACACTTTTATCCTTTTTCTTTCCGAATAACCAGGAAAATATTCCCATTTTAAACTCCTCCCTTTGAATATAAATAATTTTATCATAATCCTGATAAAAATAAAAAATAAAATGCGGTCTTAGAAAATCCAAGCCGCATAAGTCAAGAAAGGAATGGTTAGACTATTAATGTGATTATTATCGCAAGTTTTTTTTATGTGTGCAAATTTATAAACAATTGTTAAGCACTTAAAAAATATCTGAGGCGGCCTCGCTTGTACGCAAGAGTGTCCTGATATGTACGGCTCGTAAACTCGCCTGCATCTCAAACTGGAAGTGGTACACACTCTGCCAAATAAATATGCAGGTGGCATATTTATGAGAGGTAGCGAGGCCACATAAGCATAAATACTGCGGAAGTGACCCCATGCACTGTCTTGAAATCAGACGCTCACGAAAACTCAACGTTTCCGCTCGCAATGGCACTGGGTTCGGCTATACCTCACACGGCGTGCCAGTCTGATTTCGCTGTTGCCTGTGCCGGACTTGTTTGTAAAAATGTACTTGTTTATTGCACCCGCTCAATAAGTTATCGGAGTCAGTTGACAATATAAAATGCATTTTAATCGACAAAATACCCCTCACCGTCTTCTGTAAGAGTGTATTCCGTAAACTCGCTTGTACCGGTCAAATCCGGCACTATCCTGACAAGATTCTGCTCTATGGCTTCTTCTATCATCGAATGATCAACTGGTTTGCCTGTGGCAGGCACAAGCTTTGCATTAATTTGCTTTATAGAGAAGCGTTCCTGATTTTCTATATTCAAAATATATTTTGCAGCAACAATCAGCCTGTCCGTATCATTTTGCGGCTTGTAAGAAGCCAGATAGCCTTCAAAATCAGACAAAGTATCTTTTTTCTCAACAACTTCTGTCTTTGGATTTTGCATAGAATCCGCTAACGTCTGTTCAAAATCTGCTTCCGGTATATCATTGTTTTTTTCGTCAGTCAGCAAAGAAGAATTAAACTGCGGAGTTGTAATCTCATTTATGGACATAAGATTTTTAACATCGATAAACCCGCTTCTTTGAGGCTTTTCTTGCTCTGTTTGTTCTTTGTCCGACACAGGTGATTCTTCTTGTAAAGATGCAGTGTTATTTTCCGGCGGTGCAACATATTCGCCTTTTACAACACCGTTTATCCAATCCGAAAGTTTTTCTTCAAAAGTAATTTTATCGGTTGTTGAACATTCAAACTCAATGTCACCTTTTTTAATCTTAAAATAGTATTCGTACATAAATTATTCTTTCCTGTATCGTAAATCGAGATGTCTTGCGGCATTGGTTTCATCAACCCTTTTTACCGGCGTATTGTGAGGCGCACTAAGGACTTCTGACGGGTTTTCTTTTACTTCTTGTGCAATTTTTTTCATAGCATCAATAAATCCGTCCAGTCTTGCTTTATTTTCAGATTCAGTCGGTTCTATCATCATTGCCTCTGAAACAATAAGCGGGAAATACACGGTCGGCGGATGAAATTTACTGTCCATAAGACGTTTAGCTATTTCCAGCGTATGCACACCACAGGCTTTTTGTCTGTCGCCTGAGAGAACAAACTCATGCATACACGGATAGTCATATGGAAGCTCGTAGTCCTCTTTTAGTTTTTCTTTAAGATAATTGGCATTCAAAACAGCATCGCAGGACGCTTCTTTCAAAGTATTTCCCCTCATAAGGATATATGCATATGCCTTAACAAGGACTCCGAAATTCCCCTGAAATTCTTTAATTTTTCCGATTGTATTTTTTAAATTGTAATTTCTGAAATATTTACCGTCTTTTAAGCCTATAACAGGAACAGGCAGATACTCTTTCAATTCTTCAACAACACCGACAGGTCCTGCACCTGGACCGCCTCCGCCATGCGGGGCTGCAAATGTTTTGTGAAGATTAAGGTGCACAATATCAAAGCCCATTACTTTTGGATTTGTAATACCCATTACAGCGTTAAGGTTTGCACCGTCATAATACAAAAGTGAGCCGTTTTTGTGAGCAATTTTTGAAATTTCAAGAATTGCCTCTTCAAATAATCCAAGAGTATTAGGATTTGTCATCATAATAGCGGCAATCTGCGATTCATTTTGTTCAAAGATTTCTTTTAAATGTTCTACATCAACCAGACCTTTTTCATTGCTCTTTACCTTTATAATTTCAAAGCCGCACATACCGGCAGATGCAGGATTTGTACCGTGAGCGGAATCAGGTATGATAACTTTGGTACGTTTTGAATCACCTTTTGTTGCAAAGTAATGTTTTACAATCATCATTCCGCAAAGCTCGCCGTGTGCACCGGCAGAACCTTGAAGAGTAATTGCATCCATACCTGTTATTTCTTTTAGTGCTTCCTGCAGATTATACATAAGTTCCAGCGCACCCTGCACATCATCGTCACTTTGAAGAGGATGAAGAGCCGTAAACCCCTCAAGCGATGCAAGATATTCATTGACCTTGGGATTATATTTCATAGTGCAGGAACCAAGAGGGTAAAACCCTGTCTCAACACAAAAATTTTTATCAGACAGTTCTTTAAAGTGTCTCATTACCTCAAGTTCGCTCATCTCCGGCAAAACAGGAGGTTCTTTTCTCAAAAATTCCGATCTTATAAAACCGGTGTCTAAACTTTCATCGGTAAGAGCAACCCCTTGCATCCCTTTAATAGATTTTTCAAAAATTATATCAGTCATTAAATCTCCCCCTGTTGAATACATGTTAAGGTTTTGTGTGTTGCGTGTCAACAAAGTATTTTATATAATTGTCTGAGGCGGCCTCGCTTGTACTCAAGAGTATCCTGATATGTACGGCTCGTAAACTCGCCTACATCTCAAGCTAGAAGTGATACACACTCTGCCGAATAAATATGCCGGTGGCATATTTATGAGAGATAGCGAGGCCACATAAGCATAAATATAGCTAAAGTGACCCCATGCACTTGTTGCGGGTGCCACTGTTATATGTTCAATATAGTACTTGTTTATTGCACCCGCTCAATAAGTAGGCGGAGTCAGTTGACAATATGAAATATAAATAACCGTAATAGAGGGCTGTATGAAAAATCTTAAAATAATTATTGCAATTATATGTGCGTGTATTATCTGTATTGATGCTGTTTATGAGATTACAAAGCCGCAGAAAAAGAGTCCGGAAAATGTAAAAAAAGAAGAAGTCGTTTTCTGGTCTTTACAAATGGGCACATTCGGAAACTATATGAACCCGTTAATTGCTGAATTTGAAAAACAGAACCCTGATATAAAAATAAAGTGGATTGATGTACCATATTCAGAAGGAGAAAAGAGGACTCTTGCCTCGATTTTAAGCAGCAACCCGCCTGATCTTGTAAATCTAACACCTGATTTTTCCAGCATACTGGCTCAAAAACAGGCTCTCAATTATATTGACTGCAAAAAGCTTACGGCATACAACAAACAGATAATCGAAACACTGAAACAGGACGGCAAATGCTATGCAGTGCCTTTTTATGCAACGTCTTCAATAACTTTTTATAACAAAGATATATTGAAAAAATCCGGCATAAATTCTATTCCGAAAACGTATGATGAAATGTATTCACTTTCCGGACAAATAAAATCAAAGACCGGAATGTTTATCACAATGCCGACACTTACAGAAAATGATACTCTTCTTAAAATTTTAAACAAATATGGTATTAATACACCGGAAACATTTATTTCACAAAAATCCGTTGATATTTTTAACGAATACAAAAACTTATACCAAAAAGATTTTATACCCAAAGAATCAATAACACAAAATCATCAGGAAGCACTGGAAAAATATATGTCAGGGCAGATTGCTTTTATACAGTCGGGTGCAAACTTTTTAAATATAGTTAAAGAAAATGCGCCGCAGGTCTATAAGCAAACCGGCGTATCAACCCAGCTGACGGGTGATACCGGCAAATATGATGTATCAATTATGAATCTTATTATACCGGCAAGAGCCAAACACAAAGATTCCGCCTTAAAATTCGCTCTGTTTCTGACAAACAAAGAAAATCAGGTTGAATTAGCAAAACTTACAACCATTTTGCCTGTCAATAACGAAGCATTAAAAGACCCGTATTTTACTGTTTACGATGATACCGATGTTATAACACAGGCAAGATATATCAGTGCAAAACAGCTAAACAATTTACAAAAGCAGGTGAGATTTAAATATAATCACAAAGAAATAATAACGCTTTTAAACACAACTGTTCAGCAGGTACTTCTCGGTAATGACAAAACGGAAAAAATACTAAAAAATGCTGCTGAGAGCTGGAAGAGGCTGGATACAAAATGATTTTTGCTGAAATTGAATCAAAAATAAATACAAAAAACGGCAATGAAATCCTGCTGTTAAAAAGAGAACCGGAATCTAAAAATTATGACAAAACAATTCTTGTTATAGGTGTATTTCACGGTGATGAAAAAGACGGAGAATATCTTATAAACAGATATCTTTCTCAAAAAAACGAAACAAAAAACAGATTATTGTTTATTCCCTGTCTGAATCCTGACGGAAAAAAAGCCGACACAAGAACTAATGCTAACGGCGTTGATTTAAACCGTAATTTTCCGACAAAAAATTGGGAATTATCGGACAAAAATGAATATTTTGGAGGAACTGCACCTGCAAGCGAGGTTGAAACACAATTTTTGATTTACATTATTGAAAAATATGTCCCAGATTTAATCATTACCCTTCACGAACCTTATTGTGTTGTGAACTATGACGGGCCGGCAAAAGAAGAAGCTAAACAAATATCAGAAATTACAGGATATAAAATCGAAGAATCAATAGGTTACCCTACACCGGGTAGTTTTGGTACATATTGCGGAATAGAAAGAAAAATTCCGACAATCACGCTGGAGTTGCCGGAAAATTCCGAAAAAGAAAATTTGTGGAATACAAATAAAAAGATTTTTACTTATATTGCCGAATCATATTAAACGATTATTTCTTATTTTTAGTATTTTGCATATTTTTGCTAATCATAAATACATTTATTTCTCCGGGCATAAGGCTAAAATTGATTTTGCCGTTTTCTATTTTAGGCTGACCGCCAAACTCTATCGGAACAACGATATCGTCTTTTTTTAAATTCTTAACCTGTACCACAGCATTATTTGTATAGTTTAGGCTTTTATTTAAAACAACAAGCACGGAAGAATATTTATACTTGATAATATATGCAAAAACATCATTATTATCAGTATTTAAGAAACAAAAATCACCCTTATTTAAAAGTTCATATGCAAGTATCTTAAATTTATTAGCTACCGCAAAATCGTCAAGTAGGTCTTTGTTTTTTCCGCCCGGTTTTCTTGAAAAGTTAAATATATCAAATTTACCATTGTGAACATAATAATAATCATCGTCTGTATAAGTCTTTGCAGCCTTCTGGTTTGCATATTTATATTGATAAGCATCACCTGTTTGAAAACCGTCAACAAAATATGAGTTAATCGGCAGTGTAGCCTGCAGCCATATTAACGTATCAGAGAATGGAAATCCTCCGGTAACCATTGGTGAAAGCTCATCATGTGTGGCAAAACTTCCGATAACAGCCTTTGGCGTACCTTTTGTATCAAAATCTTTTATAATATTTTGAACAAGTCCTAACTCTTTTTCAAATTTATCAGCTGTTTTCCAATCCTTAAAGTTAAAAAAGCTGCCGTACCATCCGTCAAAACCAGCTTCTAAGAGTTTATAAGCAGGAGTAAAAGGAGCTCCTTGCGCTATAGGCTCTGTCCAGCTTTCTGAAGCTTCTGCAAGAAATAAAAACTGTGAATCTTTTGCTTTTGCATAAGAAATAAGCTTTTGCCAGAATTCAGCAGGTTTTGATGTGGCAACATCTGCTCTGATACCATCAGCACCTAGTCTTTGAACAAGATCAATGTATTTTTTATATTCTGCAAACAGAGCATCATTTAATGTGCCGTCTGCATTTGTTACTTTAAAAAGTCTTACATCTGTCCAGTCAGAAGGAACTATCGGCTGACCGTCGGCACCTGTTGCAAAAAGTTCTGGCTTTGCCAAAAAGAGATCATAAGAGCCGCAGCTTGGCAGGTCTACTATTACACGAATATTTCTCCTGTGGCATTCTTTTATAAAATTTCTTGCCTCTTCTTCTACAGACAACTTGTTTGAAGGATCATCAAGCTGTGGGTTTAATGTTGTAAAATCGGAAATAGCGTATAAAGAGCCTGCCGTACCTATAGCTTTTATCTTACCTACCGGAGTAATTGGTAAAATGTGTAACGTATTTACGCCGTATGATGCTATTTCATTCAGCCTTTTAACTGCATTTACAAAATTACCTGAGATTTCACCCTTATCTGTTTCTATTATGTCATTATTATTTTTATCAACAGCATTAAAAGATCTTATGTTAATTGCAAGAATAATCGCCTGATTCTTCAAAAATAAATTTTTTAGATCATTGTTCCAAACACCGTTATTCATAACGGCATAAGACGGAGATGCCGTCATTACAGAACCTGCTATAAACAGCGAAAGCAGCGCATTTATAAAAAATTTTTTCATATTTTACTCCTCTCCGATTTATAAAAATGATTATACAAAACTCGAATGGTGATTGCAACTCGACACGAGTTGAGGTATACTAGGAAAGTATCATTATTTAATTGGAGGCAGTACATGCGCATCTACGTAAACGGAAAAAACATTGAAATTACAGACGCAATTAAAGCTTATGCAAAAGAAAAAATAGGTAAAGTTGCAAATCACTACGACCAGATAGAAGGCATTGATGTTATGCTTACAGTAATAAAAAATCCGAGCGTAGCAGAAAACCATACAGCAGAAGTAACCTGCAAACTTACAACAGGTGCTGTACATGTTGCAGAATCCGCAGAATCTATGTATGCAAGTATTGATCTTGTTGCTGACAAACTTGCAAGACAGGTTAAAAAATTCAAAGATAAAAATCTCGGTAAATCCAAATTAGATTCCATCAGAACAGGTGCTGTTGTTGAAGAATCTGCAGAAGAAGAAACCGTTAGCGAATAATTTGTTCGAGAAAATCGGATAATCTAGATTAAAAAAGAAATCCCGTCTAAAACGGGATTTCTTTTTTCTTTTATATATTACAAATTCTGTCTGAGGCGGCCTCGCTTGTACTCAAGAGTATCCTGATATGTACGGCTCGTAAACTCGCTTACATCTCAAACCAGAAGTGGTACACACTCTGCCGAATAAATATGCCGGTGGCATATTTATGAGAGGTAGCGAGGCTACATAAGCATAAATATAGCTAAAGTGACCCCATGCACTGTCTTGAAATCAGACGCTCACGAAAACTCAACGTTTCCGCTCGCAATGGCACTGGGTTCGGCTATACCTCACACGGCGTGCCAGTCAGATTTCGCTGTTGCCTGTGCCGGACTTGTTGGTAAAAATGTACTTGTTTATCGCACAGGTTCATCAAGTAGTCGGAGTCAGTTGACAATATGAAATTTTTACTTCTTTTCTTTTTATTTTTCTTGTTGTTGTTTTAGGCAACGGCTCTTTATTTACAATAATATTTACCGGACGTTTATATGCAGCAAGTCTTTTGGAAAAATGTTTCACCTCGTCTCTTACCATAGTATTTAGCATTTCGTCATCTTTTGCTAAAGATATAAAATGCTCATTAGGTACAATCACCGCAACAATATCTTCCGTTCCTTCCTTGGCGCCTGTTGAACGTGAAACGCCGAAGACACAAACCTCGGCAAAATTTTCACTCTCAGACAAAACAGATTCCACTTCTTCGGGGAAAACCTTTTTACCGCCTGATAGAACAATCATATTTTTTATCCTGCCTGTTATATGTATATGACCGTCCTTATCAATATCGGCAATATCACCGGTATGAAGCCATCCGTCTTGTGTAATAGCCTGTTCTGTCAGATCCGGCCTGTTATAGTAACCTTTCATAATGGATGGACCTTTTAATAAAAGTTCTCCTGTTTCTGTATCTATCTTTGCCTGAACACTTTTTAAAGGACGACCTACAGAGGCAATATCACCCTTTTTGTCATAATTTACACAGACAACAGGGCTTGTCTCCGTAAGTCCATATCCCTGAAATACTCTGATACCCAATCTTTCAAAAAATTCGCCTACAGAAACATCAAGAGGAGCACCGCCTGAAATACAGCCGAAGAAGTGACCGCCGAATTTTTTATGTATTTTTCTGAACATAAATTTCCTGACAGAATAAAAAGGAATAAATCCGGCCAGATTAAACATTGTGTAGAATAGTGTCTTAACAAGAGGATTTGAATTTTTAATTTCAGATTCAATTCCGTTTTTTAATAATTTTAAAAAAGCAGGAACAACAATCATAAAGTTAATCTTTTTTTCCTGCATAATACCAAGGATATCTTTTGGCTTAAGCGTTCTTGTATAATAAACCGACAGCCCCCAGGTCAACATAACGGAAAATCCTACGGTAAGCTCAAACAAATGATTCATCGGTAATATTGATAATACGGAAGAAACACGGTGCTTGCCAAAAAATTCTTTATAAAGTATTGCAATATCATTGAGTTGTGTCAGCATATTTTCAAAAGTAATTTCAACACCTTTTGGGGAGCCTGTTGTACCCGAGGTATAAATAATCAGAGCAGTAGATTTGGAGCTTCTGTGTTTCCACTTTGCTTCATAATTATTAGGCAGAGAGTGGATAGAAGGTATTTTTATATCATTTTCACCGGTTTCATCAAAAGAAATTATGTATTTTATGGAATCGACCTCTTTTTGCAGCTCCAGTGCCATTTTGACAAAAGTATGTGAAACAACAATTACAGACGGTCTGCAGTCTGATAAGATAGATTTTAATTCATATTTTGTAAGTTTTATATCAAGAGGAACCGTAATCATTCCGGACATAACAGAAGCAAATACAGCCGCCCCGAACTCGGGTCTTGATTCTGATAAAATTGCAAGCCTTTCCCCCTTTTTAATATTGAGGTCATTTATTAAATAGCAGGCAAGTTTTCTTGATAATCTGCCAATTCCCTTATATGTATATTCGCTCCAGCCATGAACAGTTCTTATACCTAACGCTACACGATTTTGATAATCATCTGTTTTATTTTCAAGAAAGAGCAATATATTTCTTGCTGACTTTTCCATCTTTTTTTTGCTTAAAATGCTTCCAGAATCCATTTAATCTTTACCCCCAAATCACAAAATGCAGTATTAATCCAGTTTTATTATAACTTATTATTTATCGCATAACAAATTCCCAACATATCTAAATCCCATAGCCTTTTATTTGTGTATATGCTAGAATTTATCTGAAACAGTACGGGGTACGGGTTATGGATAAAAGAAAAACACTGATCTTGATAGACGGACATGCGCTTGCTTTTCGCAGTTTTTTTGCTCTTGAAAGAACAGGAATGAAAACATCGGACAAAGAACCGACATGGGCAGTTTTCGGCTTTTTTAAAGCTATCTTTGATCTTTTGAAAAATACAAAGATAAGCCCCGATTGTATAGCTGTAACATTTGACGTAAGCCACGATACATTCAGAACGGAATGCTATCAGGAATATAAAGCCAACAGAGAGCAGATGCCGGACACTATGAAAAGCCAGATGGGGCTTATAATGGAAGGGCTTAATGCATTTAATATCCCTATATATACAAAAAAAGGTTTTGAAGCAGATGATGTTATAGGAACAATAGCTGATAAAGCCACAAAACTCGGGCATAAAACAATAATTCTTACAGGCGATCAAGACGCATTTCAGCTCATTGACAGAGAGGGAAATGTAAGTGTTTTAATACCTTCAAAAGGTGAGCTTGTTGAATATGACTGGGCAAGAGTATATAACAAGCTCGGAGTATATCCGGATCAGGTAGTTGATTACAAAGCTCTCAGAGGAGACACATCTGACAATATACCGGGAATAAGAGGTATAGGCGAAAAGACTGCTGCAAAACTTTTAGACAGATTCCAAACTCTTGATAATGTATTGAGCCACATAGATGAAGTGGACGGAAAATCGCTTAAAGAAAAATTGAAAAACGGTATAGAAGATGCAAAATTGAGCTATTATCTGGCAACAATAAAACGTGATGTGGACATTGATTTTGATTTTGAAAAAACAAAACTGGAAATGCCGGATGTGGACAAAGTAAGTGAGTTTCTAAAAAGAGTGCAGTTTTTCAGTTTTTTAAAGAATCTGCCGGAAATCTTGCGTCCTTTCAGCATATGTACTATTGCTTCAAAACCGGAAAATATTGATTCAGCAGAAATGAAAAAACAGCAGTTAATGGATCAAAAACTTATTGACTTTATCAGTCTTAAAGACGGCAGCCGCATAGAAAAATCTGTTGAAAATGAAAAAGACGCAAAAGAAAAACCGCAGGAATCTCAAAACCAAGATTCAGCTTCTCAGACACAGCAGTTAGGATTGTTTGCTGCAGCAGCTTCTGAAGAGTCAAAAAATTCACTCCAAAATGAAATAAAAAATGAAAGAAAAACTATTGTTACAAAAAATGACTTTGAAGAACTGATAAAAGAACTAAACAAACAAACACTTTTTGCAATAGACACGGAAACAACATCAGTAAATGCTCTGGAAGCCGACCTTGTGGGCATATCTCTTGCATACAATGAAGAAATTCAGGCAAAAAACTCAAAAGTAGTGTTAACAGAAAAAGAAGGACAGACAAAATCTTTTTATATTCCGGTTTTCCACAAATTCGGAGAACAGCTTGAAATGGATTATGTACTTGAAAATCTTAAACCGATTTTTGCAAATCCTCATATATACAAAACCTTTCAAAATGCAAAATATGAAATTAACACTCTGCTAAAATACGGCATAGAATTTAGCGGAATAATTTTTGACACAATGCTTGCAAGCTACATAAATGATCCTTCAAGAAAACACGGACTAAAGGTTCAGGCTGCAGAAAATCTTGACTATTTTATGACAGAAATTGATGAACTTATCGGAAAAGGTAAAAACCAGATTACAATGGATAATGTCAGTATAGAGGACTGCTCTGACTATGCCTGCGATGATGCATTTGTTACACTTGAATTAACAAGATACTGGGAGAAAAAACTTGATGAAGAAGAAAAAAATCTTCTGTACAACACAGAAGTCCCGACCTGTCTTGTACTTGCAAAAATGGAGGCACAGGGTGTATCTCTTGATACGGAATATCTTGCCGGACTTTCAAAAGAGCTGGATGAAAATTTAAAAGAAATCGAAACACAAATATATGCAATTGCGGGAGAAAGTTTTAATATAAATTCACCCAAACAGGTAGCTTCAATACTTTTTGAAAAAATGGGTATTGAGCATAAAACAAAAAAACGCGGTGCACAAAAATTTTCCACGGACGCAAAAGTTCTGGAAGAGCTGGCAAAAGACCACGAAATAGCAAGATGTCTTTTAAAATACCGCCAGTATTCAAAAATAAAATCTACGTACGTAGATGCACTGCCTGATTTGATAAGTCCCGTAGACGGAAAAATCCATACAAGTTACAACCAAACCGTCACGGTAACAGGCAGATTATCATCTTCAAATCCAAATTTGCAAAACATTCCGGTAAGAACAAAACTCGGCAGCAGGATTCGTAAGGCATTTGTTCCGGAAAATAAAACATCTCAGGTTATATTGTCTGCGGATTATTCGCAGATAGAGCTCAGGCTTCTTGCTCATTGTTCGGGAGATGAAAATCTTATACACGCCTTTAACTCCGGAGAAGATGTGCATGCGCAAACAGCTGCAAAAGTTTTTGATGTGCCGTTAAATGAAGTGACAAAAGAGATGAGAAGCCGTGCAAAGGCGGTTAATTTTGGTATTATATACGGTCAGACAAGATGGGGCTTAGCTTCGGCGCTCGGTATTTCCAATGAAGAGGCGCAGGCATTTATTGATAAATACTTTTTGACATATCCGAAAGTAAAAGAATATATGGACAACTCCATACAGGAAGCATACCGTAACGGATATGCAAGAACCCTATACGGAAGGAAACGTTATCTGCTTGATGAATTAATGAGCTCCAACCGCAATATAAAGGAATTTGCCCAACGTGCAGCAATAAACACGCCTTTACAGGGAACTGCTTCTGATCTTATAAAACTGGCTATGATAGAGCTTGATAAAAAGCTGGCAGAAAATAATCTGAAATCAAAGATGATTATGCAGGTACACGATGAATTGATTCTGGAAACATACAGAGATGAACTTGATATTGTCCAAAAACTGGTAAAAGAAGCAATGGAATTGAATCAGCCGTTTAAAGTTCCTCTTGTTGTAGATGTGGAATATGCTCAATCCTGGATGGAGGATGAAGAATAATGAAAAAATTACCGTTAATAATCTGTCTTATATCCTTTTCTTTATTATCAGGATTGTCCATGCAAACGTTTGCAAAAGAAGACGAACTTGAGGCGAGCTATGCACAAACCGCCGCACACTATACAAATTACAAGGATTGTATAAAATTGTACAAGCTCCCTTATGAAAAACTTTTTTACCTTGCACTTTCGTCAGTGAACGGAAGCAAATATGAACTTCTCGAAATGCAGTCCAGAAACGGTTATATTATATTTAAAGCAGACAATAAAGAATTTTTAATAAGTGTATTTAAAAAAGATAAAAACTCTACTTTTATAAAGATTACACCATGCGACAACAGCTATTATTTTTCACCTCAAATACCTCAGAAAATATTTAACTATATTGTCGCTCATTATAACAACGAAGTTAAAGAGCTTAAATTTTAAAATTTTATATTGTACTGACTCCGGCATCTTTTATCAGTTGTTCTTTTTGCTTTCTGGTCAGCTTTTTGATACGGCACTCTTCTTTCATAGCTTCGGATTTTGTTGCAAACTCTTTTATATAAACCATTTTAAGCGGTTTATGGGCACGGGTGTATTTTGCGGCCAAACCCGCCTTATGCTTTTCAAATCTTGATTTTGGATCATCTGTATACCCGCAGTATAGAGTATTATCCACTGTTAAAATTATGTATGTATAAAACTTCTTTTCCATAAGTTATATGGCAGCAGTCTCTGTTTTTGCTATCAAGTCGAGAATCTCCATAACTCTGTTAAAATCAGTTTCTGTTACAAGCCTGCCCCTGTAAATAGCAGCATCCCGGATTCCTCTTATATAATAAGGATAGAATTTTCGAACAAACTGCATTGCAACTTTTTCACCCCTCAGCTTGATTTCATCTGATATATGCTCCTTTAACAGTTCAATTTTTTGAACTATATCCGGCTCAGGCAATATTTCGCCCGTAGAAAGATAATGTTCTATTCTGTATATCAAATCAGGCTGACCCAAAACGCCTCTTGCAACAGCAATACCGTCTGTACCGGCTTTTTCAAGGCATTCTTTTGCGGTTTCGGGAGATACAATATCACCGTTTGCAAAAACCGGCACACGAATCTCTTTTTTTATTTGAGCTATAGCACCCCAATCTGCATTACCGGAATACATTTGTGAACGGGTTCTGCAATGAATAGTCATAGCATCAGCGCCGGCACTTTGCATAAGAGAAGCAAACTCCATAAAATTTTGTTCCGAAGCCGTATAACCAAGCCTAAACTTAACAGTAACCGGAATATCAACAGTATCTTTAACGGCTTTTACAATGTCTGCCGCAAGCTGCGGTGTACGCATAAGAGCTGAGCCGTCACCGCCTGACACCACTTTTTTTACAGGACAGCCCATATTTATATCAATTATTGATGCGCCTTTATCTGCAAGAATTTTTGCAGCCTTTGCCATCATAAAAGGTTTGTGTCCGGAAATTTGAAAAGCCAGAGGATACTCATTGTTTTTAAATACAGTAATTTTTTCATGTTCATCAGGTCTGTTTTGCATAAGCATCTCAGAGCTAATCATCTCTGTAGTTAACAGACAGTTTTTGGAAAATTTTCTTACCAGCTGTCTTAAAGGCATATCAGTAATACCCGCCATAGGAGCAAGGGCCAGACAGCTTTTTATTTCAACATTTCCTATTTTTATATTGTCAGAGGCGGCCTTGCATGTAGAAGTGGTACACGGAGTGCGAGTGACACAACGTCTAGCATTTTGAGTAAGTGACCCCATGCACTGTCTTGAAATCAGACGCTCACGAAAACTCAACGTTTCCGCTCGCAATGGCACTGGGTTCGGCCATGCCTCACACGGCGTGCCAGTCCGATTTCGCTGTTGCCTGTGCTGAACTTGCTGGTAAAAATGTACTTGCTTATCGCACAGGTTCATCAAGCGGATTTTCGGACGGACAAAGTCTGGGGAGCGAGGTACGAAGTGAGCACAAGCGAAGCAAAGCGAACGACAGTACCGAGCGTGAAGAAAATCCAAGACGTTGTCGGAGTCAGTTGACAATATGAAAATTCTATTTTTTTGCAGCGGGTTTGGGTTCATAAGCCTTTAAATCCTGTACTCTTTTTGCCGAGTATCTTGTATAATCATTTGTTTCTCCGGCCTTTTGTGCCGCCGCAAGATATTTTTTATGATACATCAATGCATTTGTATACTGGGCAAGGTAATCATAATCTACTGCTATTGAATAATTTGCAATTATCATCTGCGGATTATACTGCAGTGCTTTTTTATAATCATTTATTGCCAGCTGATATTTCTTTTGTGCATCATAAACCATTGCTCTGTAGTAATAAGCATTGGAATCTTTTGGATCCTGCGCAATTACATTATTCAAAAGAGAAAGCGCCTGCTGATACTGCTGCTTTTCAAACAGCTCGATAGCTTTATCCATTTTTACCGTATTTTCCTGCTCTATTACATAAGTCAAAAGCTCTTTTGCGTTTTTGTTGTTTGCATCCAATTCGAGAGCTTTTTTAGCATAAGTTTTTGCATTTGCAAAGTCCTGTGCATTTGAATACGCAAGACCTGCGTAATATGCGGTTTCAGCATTTTTTGCATCCAGAGCAAGAGATTTTACATAGTAGGCTGCAGCCTGTTTATTGTTATTCATTGCCTGATAACAAGCACCTATACCCAGCAGAGATTCGGCCGTGGCCGGTGAAATTTTGTTGTATACGGCAATTGCGTCCATATATTTTTTTTGTCTGAACAACTCCGACGCATCATTATACAACAGAGAGGCAGTTTCAGTATCTATTGATGCCAGTTGTTTTTTTATAGTAGTATTTTCCGGAAACATTGCTTTAGCATTTGTTAGAATCTCTCTTGCTTTATCGTATTTTTGCTGCTGCTTGTATGCCTGTGCAAGGTTTATGTAAGCATCTTCATTTTTGGCATCCAATTTTATAGCCTGATTATAATACGGTATAGCCTCTGCAATGCGGTTTGCGGAGTGCAGTTCGAACGCATATTTATACACAAGAGCCGGATTATTAGGTTCTTTTTGCATCTGTTCATTGATATATGCGAGTTTTTCTTCCGGAGTCATATTTGTCTCATACATATCAAAAAGCTCATTTTTTATATCTTGATTATTGGGGTCAAGATTCAGAGCAAGCTTGTAATTTTGAATTGCTGCTTCCTTGTTGCCAAGAGCCCTGTAGCATTGTGCTTTGTATAAATATGCAAGTTTAAAATTCGGATTTACGTCAATAATTGTGTCATAAGCAGCTATTGCAGTTTCGTATTCTTTTTGTGCCTGATACAAAGTGCCGAGATTTAATCGTGTGTTAACATTAGAAGGATTAAGAGATTCAGCTTTTTCATATTGCTGCAATGCTGCAGTAAAATTATTTTGTCTCTGATAAACAGCACCCAAATTTGCATAAGCTTCAGCATTATCAGGATTTTCAGCTATTTTTTGTTTCCATATATTTTCAAGAGACATCAAAACTTCCCTATTATCACCGGATTTTGATAATGACAAATTATACTGTTCTGCAGCCATATCTATCTTGCCAAGTCTTTCATAAGCTTCAGCAAGTTTAAGATGCAAATCGGAATTCTGCGGATCCAGAACAAGAGCCTGATCGAGATAAGACACAGCCTGCTCATTCAAATTCAGGATATAATATATTTCGCCCAGATTTGCAAGAGACGATTTTCTGTAATTTGCATCGGTTTGAGCCTTTTGAAACTCCGTTGCTGCAGCTGCAAATTCGCCCTGTGCTCTCAAAGAACGTCCCATAGTATAGCGTCCCTTGGGTGTTTGGTCTGCATTCATTGCATAAAGTATATTGCTCAAATTTTCTTCCATAGTATTTGTATCGGCAATATACTGTGCATCAACCGGTTCATTATTATAATATTTCATATAAAAAATTCCGGATCTCAGGTCGTTTGCTGCCTTGTTATAATCCATTGCCTTATTGTTATAATACTGGGCACGTGAAAGATATGAATTAACCAGTTGTATGCGTGATGATTTGTCAGACGGATTTTCCCGCAAGGCCTTTCTAAATTCGGTTATTGCATTTGTGTATTGAGCAGCCTTTAAAAAATTTACCCCGTTATTGTAATATACAGACCCCTGAGGAGAATAATCTTCCTGAGAACGTCCGTAATTGCTGACAGATACAATATTGTCATCCGCATAGACAGCCTGAGCCAGTATCACAAATAAAAAAAGTGCCGTTAAAACTCTCTTTTTCATGTTCATGCCTTTCATAGGTACCGTTGTATGGCAATTTATAATATTATTATAGTTCAAATCTGACAATAATCCTAATGTATATTATCCTATTGTCTTAATGCAATAAAATTTTGTCTGTAAGAAATAATTAAAAAAACAGCACCCGCATATTTCGGCGGATGCTGTTTTTTATATTTATAATCTTAAGAAGATTATATTCTTCCGTAGTATGCATCGAGATACATTTGTTTGATTTCTTCAAACAACGGATATCTCGGGTTTGCACCTGTGCACTGGTCGTCAAATGCAAGCTCAACCATGTGATCAAGTTTTTCAAGGAATTCTTTTTCATCAATACCGAATTCTTTGATAGACATCGGCAAGCCGAGATCTTTTTTCATCTGAATCAATGCCTGCTGCAGTAATTCAACTTTTTCATCATCGTTTTTACCGCCAAGGCCTAATTCATCAGCAATCTGGCCGTATTTTGCTTTAGCACACGGGAATTTGTATTGCGGGAATGCTGTTTGTTTAACCGGTTTATCAGTTGCGTTGAATTTAATAACCTGATTAATCAACAGAGCATTTGCCATACCGTGCGGTACGTGGAACATTGCACCCAGTTTGTGTGCCATAGAGTGGCATACACCAAGGAATGCGTTAGCAAAAGCCATACCTGCAATTGTTGAAGCATAGTGAACTTTTTCTCTTGCTATCGGATCTTTTGCACCGTTGTCGTAAGAACGTTTCAAATATCTGAACAACAATTTCAAAGCTTCTAAAGAGTTAGAATTTGTGAAGTTTGTTGCCATAGCAGATACATAAGCTTCAATTGCGTGTGTAATAGCATCGTAACCGGAAACTGCAGTCAAGCCTTTCGGCATTGTATCAACAAGGTTCGGATCAACAATAGCTACATTCGGAGTCAATGCGTAATCAGCGATTGCATATTTAACACCTGTTTCATCATCAGTAATGATTGCAAACGGAGTAACTTCGGAACCTGTACCTGATGTTGTAGGTACACAAACCATTTCTGCTTTCTTACCGAGTTCAGGAATCATGCAGATTCTCTTTCTGATATCCATAAATCTCATAGCGATATCTTCAAATACAGTATCAGGCTGTTCATACATCAACCACAAGATTTTAGCTGCGTCCATTGAAGAACCGCCGCCAAGTGCGATGAATACATCAGGTTCATATGCTTTAACCATCATCATTGCATCGTTGATTGTAGACAATGTCGGATCAGGTTTAACATCAAAGAAGATTTGATAATCTACACCGATATCATCCAGTGTGTTTGTAATAGCATTTGCCATACCGGAGTTGAACAGGAATCTGTCTGTAACGATGAATGCACGTTTTTTACCTTGCAATTCTCTGAGAGCCAGATCCAAAGCCCCTCTTTTGAAGTAAATTTTCGCAGGAACTTTGTACCAAAGCATGTTCTCTCTCCTTTCAGCAACTGTTTTTATATTCAATAAGTGTTGTGGTCCTACGTTGTCGCTTACTGCGTTACCGCCCCATGAGCCGCAGCCCAGTGTCAATGACGGATTGAGTCTGAAGTTGTACAAGTCACCGATACCGCCCTGTGAAGAAGGTGAGTTAATCAAGATTCTGCTTGTATGAAGTTTCAAGCCGAATGCTTCGATTCTTTCAGGGAATCTTTCGTCTGTATAAAGAACAGATGTATGACCTGCACCACCAAAGTCTACCAGATCATATGCTTTTTGTACAGCATCATCAAAATCTTTTGCTTTATACATAGCCAATACAGGTGAAAGTTTTTCGTGAGCAAAAGGTTCTTCTTCACAAATATCTGTTACTTCACCGATAAGAACTTTTGTATCAGGTTCAACTTCGATACCTGCCATTTCTGCAATTTTTGCAGCAGGCTGACCAACGATAGCAGGGTTAACTCTGCCGTTTTGGATAACAAGAGCACCTACTTTTTCTCTTTCTTTGTTGTTAAGAATATAAGCACCTCTTAAGAGGAATTCTTTTTTAACTTCTTCATATACGTCTTTAACAACAACAACTGATTGTTCTGAAGCACAAATCATACCGTTGTCGAATGTTTTTGACATAAGGATTGAAGAAACTGCCATTTTGATATCAGCTGTTTCATCAATAACAGCAGGTGTGTTACCGGGGCCGACACCCAAAGCAGGTTTACCTGATGAATAAGCAGCTTTAACCATTCCGGGACCGCCTGTTGCAAGAATCATATCGATATCTTCGTGGTGCATCAATGCAGCTGAAAGTTCAACTGACGGCTCATCAATCCATGCAATAAGTCCGTCCGGAGCACCGGCTTTAACAGCAGCTTCAAGAACAACTTTTGCAGCTTCGATTGTACATTTTTTAGCTCTCGGGTGCGGAGAAAATACAAGAGCGTTACGTGTTTTTAATGCTATTAATGATTTGAAAATAGCAGTAGAAGTCGGGTTAGTAGTAGGAATAACACCGGCAATAACACCGATAGGTTCTGCTACCTTTTTGATGCCGTTTGCTTTATCTTCTTCAATAACACCGGCAGTTTTCATATTTTTGTATTTGTTGTAAATATATTCAGCGGCAAAGTGGTTTTTGATAATTTTATCTTCCATAACACCCATGCCTGTTTCTTCAACAGCCATTCTTGCCAGAGGAATTCTCATTTTGTCAGCTGCAGTTGCTGCTGCTTTAAAGATTTTATCTACCTGTTCCTGAGAGAAAGTAGCATAAATCTTTTGAGCTTTTTTAGCTCTTTCAATGATTAATTTCAAATCGTCATGAGTTTTTACCTCATTTGATTTGTTAAAAGCCTTTTCCAACTTTTCAGTTTCGGCCTGCTTTTTAGTTGCCATAGTGTAATTCTCCTTTATCGTGAAATTATTCACTATTAATATAACCTACAAAAAAGAAAATTGCAAGTGTTATTTTTACAATTATTAATAAAAAGATATAACTTAAAAGTACGGTCATAATAGGGTTATCTTTATAAAATCTTTATACAAAATATATAAAATTAGCAAAAATAAAAAAGTGATTTTTATCACTATTTATAAAGATATTTTGTGATATTATTAATAAGTATAAATTTGTAAATAAGGGGCTTTCTTTTGAATATTAAGATGTCAGTTATTATTTCCGTATATAATTCGGCACGGTATTTGGAAAAATGTTTGGACAGTCTGATTAATCAAACATTGCAAAATATTGAAATTATTTGTATTAATGACGGTTCAACTGACGAATCTTTGAGTATTTTAAACAGGTATAAGAATCAAGACAATAGAATAAAAGTTTTTAATCAGGATAACAAAGGCCAATCCGCTGCACGTAATCTTGGCATAAAATATTCACAGGGTGAGTATATCGGCTTTTTGGATTCCGATGATTACGCAGATAGAACAATGTTTGAAAAATTATATACCGCTGCAAAACAAAACTGTTCAGATGTTGTTATGTGCAGCGTGCATATATTAAATGAGAAAACAGGGGCTATTACTCCAAATGATCCGTATTTTGGTCTTAAAATTTTTGAGGAGCAAAAAGATGCGGATGTGTTTTTTAATGGAGTTTTTTCTTATGAGCAATGCAGAAATTTTTTATTTAGAATTTGTGTTGTGCCGTGGAATAAACTCATTAAAACTGATTTTTTGAAAAAAAACAATATAAAATTTGCTGAGGGGTTGAGTTTTGAAGACAATATTTTTTCTCTTGAACTTTTGCTTAAAGCCGGACGTATTTCACTTGTAAATGAGCCATTGCCTTATTATCGCTTTGGTTCTGAGAACTCTCTTACTTACGGAACAAATGATAATTCCAAACTTGACCTTTTTGAAGTGTTTAATAAAATGGAAGAAGTTTTGAAAAAAAATATGGTCTTTGACATGTTTGAAGAGTATTTTTTCAATCATAAAAAAAATACGCTTTTGTACTGGTATAAAAAGTTAAATGATTCTAATGTTAAAGATTTGTATAAAAATAGACTTTTAAAACTGTATTCGGATATGATTATTTAAGAGGAAAATATATGACAATAGAAATAAATAAAGATACAGAAAAGCTTCTTTCGCGAATTGCGAAAAATGCAAAAATAATTATTTACGGTACTGCAGAAGCTGCAATATACCTTAAAAATGTTATTGAAGAAAAGAGAAAAGACATAAAACTTTTGTCTTTTGTAAATACTTATGAAACAGGAGATATTGACGGAATACCTGTAATAAGACCCGGCAGCTTGCCTGAGATTGCAAAAGATGTAGATGTAGCAATAATAGCATCTGTTTATTTTGCAGACACTATGAAGTTTATTCTCTTGATATGCGGTATAAAAAAGTATCTTAAGATAACTCCTAAAATTTTAGATATAAGCTTTAAAACAAAACCTTCAAACATGCCTGATGAACTGGTAAGAAAAGCTCAACAGGTGTTTGATATTTTGGACAGCGACAAGGACAGAGATTTGTACAAAATGGCACTGGATTACCGTACGCACAATGATATGATTTCTCTGCCTGAATATCATAAAAAGACAAACAAACATTATGTTCTTGAATATCCGCAAAAACATTATTTTGAATTTATAAAAAAATCAAAGATAAAGACAGTTCTTGATATAGGGGCTTATGATTGCACACACAGCCTTTTATTTCTTGCCAAATTTCCTAATATCAAGAAGGTATATGCTTTTGAACCTATGTACGATACCTTTAAGAAGGATTTTCTAGATGAACTTGTGATTGCAAACAAGGACAAAATTGAAAATGTAAAAAAAGCTGTCTGGGATAAGGAAGAAACACTTGAGTTTCAACAGCATAAGTTTGAAACATGTTCAAAGCTTGTTGAGGTAGCTGCTCCTAATAAAGATACGGTTAATGTTGTAAAAGTTCAGACTATATCTATTGATAAATTTGCCCAACAACATCCGGATATGAAGGTTGATTATATAAAAATGGACGTTGAAGGTGCAGAACAAAACGCTCTCAAAGGTGGTATAAAAACTATACAAAAAGACAGACCTCAGCTGGCAATTTCTATATATCACACACCGCAGGATTTCGTTGAGATACCTTTGTATCTGCATAAAAATTTAAAGAATTATGTATTTAAATTAGGACACTATTGCCCGAATGCAGCAGAAACTGTTTTATACTGCATTCCAGCGGAAATAATGTAATTTGAGATATTTTAGAGTCAGGTAAAGTTTTTTGGAATAAGCATATAAACTTTGTACTTGCTTGTCTTTATCTATAAGACGTGAGTTTAGTATGTACGCTTTTTCAAAAATATTTGTTAATACTCTGGGGTAATATTTTTCATAATGCTTTTTTAATTCATAAAAATCTTTATCTTTCAGCGGATAAGCCCACGCAAGAGTTAACGCGTTAAATATATCAAAAGCTTCTTCCATAGCATCAGGAGAAAGTTTTACAGCGCCTATATTGGGCACATATTTATGTTCTGTATATTCCGGCAGAATTTTTTGTCCGTGTATTGCCGAAAACAATATGCAGCATGTGTTCCATAATTCGTTTTCGTAAGTATGAAAGGCAATATCGTGTAACACTATGATTCCATCCTTTTTCATAAATGGAAGCACCTGTAAATAATCAAGAAATTCTCCAGGAGAACAGTGCATTGTGTCAATAAAACACAAATCAATTTCTTTACCAATGTTTTCCAGAAATCTGCAAGACATTGCACCTGTGTAAAGAGTCCATTTTTGTTTTAAGTCAGGAAAATCATCGACAACAAATCCAGATTTTTTAGATACGTCGCGATAGTATTCTGTGGAGTAATCTATTGAATACAGATGTGCGTTTTCCGTGTTTTTTATCGTATCAAGCATTAAAAGCGATGATGTTCCTGAGGCTACTCCTATTTCTACAATCTTTTTCGATTGGGTTTCTTTTATTAAACCGCATAAAAACATCATTTCAGATTCTGTCATTTCTGAAAATTTGTTGTATTTTTTCATCAGCGGAGTTAATGTGCCGCAATATTTTCTTGTTTCCATTATTTGCGTCCCTCTATCAGTAAAAGGCATATTTAACCTTTTTTAGATTATTTTTCATATATGAAACAAAATATAAAAAGTTTTTAAATATTTCGCCTCTGAAGTCGGTTAATAAAGAGTATTTGTAATATTCAAATACAAAATCCGGCGACTTTAAAAAATACCAAGGCTTTTTAAAGGTAACAAAGTGAATGATTTTTATTTCTCTTTTTTGCTTTTTATAATCTTTTTTTACATCACTGTTTTTGCACTGGTGTTGAAAATTGTATTTTTTATCAATATATTGAACTTTGTCTTTACAGACCATATTTAGTGTGTCCTGATCAAAACATACAAGTTTTCTTGCATTATTGCGTATAAAATCCAGACACTTTTGTTCAAAGTCAAATTCCTGTGCAATTTCTCTCATATATTTAAGGTTCATGAGCAGAACACCGGAGTTAAAGTATCTGTTAAGGTTCCAGATTTTTGCCCTGTTTATTGAAAATGAATCGTACAGAGAAGAAAAGTCTTCTACTGCAGCAAGAAAGCTGTTTTCTATATTGGTATTATAAATTTCAGCGAGCGAACCTCTGACAAGAACATCGCTGTCCAGATACAGCACTTTTTCTTCATTTATCAGGTAGGGGATTTTTAGCCTGAAATATACCTGTACAGGAAAAATATCAGTAGCCGGCAAATCTCTGTATAATGAGGCATCGAAGTCTATAAATGTTATTTCGCAATCTTTGAGCTTTTTCAAGTTAAGAATTTTGTTTTTTGTTTTTTCGCTAAAATCATCGTTTAAAATAAAAAATCGGAATTCTTCGCTTTTGAGCGAATTTTTTAAAATAGACGCTATTGTGGCTGCAAGATGCGGGGCAAAATCATCGTTAGCACATAGAGCAATGTTCATTTTTAATCCCATATCTCGTTCCATATATCTTTAAACGGTTTTCTAACAAGCGGCATCAGTTTTATTTTTGTTCCTTTTAATACAGTGTTTTCAAGTGATTCCATAATTTTTACTATATTAATTGTTGCGACAAGCACACAATCAGGATGCAATGATGCAATTTCCTCGGGAGCACAAACCTTGTATCCTAGAAACTCCTCATCTTGTTCATGGTTTGTAAACTTTCTATCAGAAACCGCTATAATATTTAACGAACACAGGTCATAGTTGCTTTTCAACACTTCAAAAAAGATGCCTGTTCCGTATATCACAATCGATTTATTTTTCAGCTTTTTGTTTAGTTTTTCAAGTTGCTTAGCGAAATTAACTTTTTCCAGGTATTCAAGATGAAAGTCTTTGTCCATTTATACGTTCTTTATGTTCTTTAGCTTTTTTAATGCTAGCATTAAGAGCATAAAAATGTCAATTTTATAGTACCTTATGCCAATAAACCTATTCTTCTGTATGATATCAACTCTTGCATTTTATGATATAAAAATAAAATGGACGAAAACTATAATGATATTGTAGAAGAATACTTTAGACACAGAAAATACTGCAATTCTCTGGATTGCGCCAAAGTTATTTTCGAACCTCAAGAAAAAAAAGAATGGTTTTTTGATGAGGGTAAATGGTGCTATTTCAAATTTTTATGCGACGACAATGACTACAGGCTTATAAAAACAGAATCAAAAGATTTTGACGATACTTGTATTCTAAAAGACATGAGTTATGAAATAAAAATGCTTCTGAGCTTCGTACATCTTCGCAATATTTCATCAATAGAAAAAGATGTATTTTCTGCTTATGTTAACAGATATGAAAATGCAAAAAAATCAAATCCTTCTCTTACTTTGGAAAAGTTCAATTTTGATATAAAGATGAAGGAAGAAGAGGAACTGGAAAAATCACAAAAAACAGCAAACAGGATACTTACCGGGTGTCTCGGGTTGATAATTCTTGTAATCATAGCATTTGGAATATTTTTACTCTCGATGCTTTTTGCCCCATCTGCGGCTGCAAAATCCAAATATACACCGGCTTTTATACAACACTTTGTAATCTGCAGAAATTATTCGGAATCAAAGTTTAATACGGCATATAACTCAAAAAGCACCTATGAAATAAAAGGATTTGCTCCTGACGGAAGCGGAAAATGTGTTTATGTTGAAACACATACCTGGCAAAGAGGTACAAACGTTATAACCTGCTATTTTTCACCAAAACAGATGGATGAATACTATAAAGCTATGATAAATCCTGATATTCAGGGATCTGTACTTGTTAAGGGAATGCCTGTTGTCGGGCAAAATGAAGAGGTTACTTTTTTAAAGTACTTTAATGACCCAAAGACCTGCCAAACTCAGTCCATAAAGTAATGCTACTTTTCTAAAAGCATTTTTATACTTACGGTAGAGAAATTTTTACGGTTGTATTTTTCTTCAAGAATTTTTTGAATGTTTGAAGGAGGCATCTTGGATTTATGCCAATCCCTAAACTCAAGAATATTAAATTTTGATGACTCTATAAGTTTTTTGTAATCATCATAAAACATTTTATTAAGAAAATCTGTCTCGAATATCCAGCTGCTGATATCAGAAGCAGACTTTTCATCATAGTTTTTTAAAAGCTGTTCTTTAATCTCTTCTTGAGAATATAAAAGATGAGCCCAGTCATCCAGTTTTATATTATTAAAATTAATGAGTTCCCCGTTTTCTTGTGTATACCATACATGATGCCCTTTATGACACGACCAGATAGGTCCAAGCAAAGCAGAAACTTTTCCGCCGTCATTCAACAATGAATACATATGTTCAATGCCCGCAGCCAGTCCGTTTACATGTTCAAAAGAATTTGTGGCAATTATGGTATCAAATTTTTCATTAATATCAAAATCCAAAATTGAGGCTTGAAATACTTTAAATGCATTACTATGAATACAAGCACCTCTGTACTTTGGGTCAATGCAATACCAGGATTTTACGTTGAGTGACTGTGTAATCTCATATTTCGTATAGCCGCCTACTTCAAGAACTTTTTTATTCTTAAAAAGATTGTCTTCTATACAACATTCGATATGGTTCTGCTGCCATACAGGCAGATTTTTATATAATGGTTCTGTCATATTGCAATTTTAACATAAAGGAATTTGAAAAATGAACAATCTGTTTTCTTTCTCGTTTATAATCATGTAGGTATGTAGGTGCCTCGGGTTCCTGCAGGAGAATATTACATTTGAGAAGGAGAAAATATGAAAAAGTATTTATCAGCAGCACTAATCGCAGCGCTTGTGACAGGTTTTGTTTCTTCAGGGGCACTTAAGGCCACTGCTGACGTTATAGAAAGAGGTTTTGTCTCTGTTTCTACCTCTGCAAATACAGAGCTTCCGCCTGATGTTGTAGAAATAAGTATTGCCGTACAGACAGAAGATTCAAAATCACTTCAAAAAGCTACGGAAGAAAACAAACAAATCTCGGACAAAGTATATGCAGCATTGGAATCTATGATTAATAAAGAAAACGGGGACTTTGTAAAAACTGCAAACTATAGTGCTGCACCTGTATACAACTATAAAAATAACAAAAAAGATCTTATCAAATACGAAGTATCAAATAATATAATTGTACATACAAAATCCGTTAAAGATGCCGGCAAAATGATTGATAAAGCTATTGCTCTCGGAGCAACAAATATCAATGATCTTAATTTTTCAATATCTTCTTACGATAAACAATGCGATGATCTTTTGTCCATTGCTGCAAAAAAAGCATACAAAAGAGCCGGCATTCTGGCCTCATCGGCACATAATACTTTAAACGGTATTAAATCTATGAACGGCAGCTGCTCTACCTCAAGTGCAATGCCTCAATACAGACTGATGGCTAAAAATGTGTCTATGGCAGCATCCGCTGATATGGCAGAAGGAAGTTCCAGCCCGATTCAAGGCGGAGTTATCAAGCTTTATGCCAATTTAAACGCCTCTTATTTTGTAAAGTAAATACTTAATTTTCGAACTCAAACCCAACCGGGTGCAAATGTTCTCATCATAGCACCATATTATCCGTAAATCGATGCAATGACAAAGTTTATCAAACCTGATTCTTTCTGTCTTGTGCATCGATTTCTTTTTTCCATTGAATATAAAAATAAATTGCCAGTATAAAATATACACACCACATGATAAAAGTTGCATAAGTCTTTGCACCGTGTAATACAAGATTAAGCCACATTATAGAGGACAAACCGTTAACTATCATCCAGATTATCCACTGTTCTATGCATCTTTTGACTGTCAAATACATCCCGAATATTGACAGCACGGTAGTAATGCCGTCAAATAGAGGGCTGCTTCCGTTAAAATATTTGATGATTCCTACAGCAATACTGCACAGGATAATTGCAATAATAAAAAGCAGCAGACGTTCTTTTGTATTCATTCGTTTTTTTACAATTTCTCTTGTTTCTTTTTTTAGATGTCTGCTCCACGAAAAAATCCCAAAGACCTGCATAGGAAAGTAATAGCACATATAAAGAATTAAATTTCCCCATAAAGCATTTTCAAAAGAAAGCCAGCTGTAACAGCAGGTGCCGGATAATCCGAAAAAATAGCAGGATATTTTGCCCTTGCCTGCAATTGTGGAATACAAGATTCCGCAAACAGCAGAGATTACAGCAATAATACTGTCTTTTACAATGATTGCATTTATAAAAATAACGGCAAATACGATAGCAAGAGCAATAACTTCACCACGTTTCCAGCCTTTTAATTCTGCCTTTATAAATGATTTTATAAATTCCTTAAAATTATTCACCGTTCAATTTACTTTTTAATATGTGTGTTATCTAATTAAGATAGATGAAAATTAAAACTATTACAAATCAAAATTCCCCGGTTGTATTTAAAGGGCTGTATAACAATAAACTGCTGCTAAAAGGCTTAAAGTTGGCAGCAGATAACGGCACGCTTTTTAATGCGTCCGCATCTTTTGTTCTTTCTTCAGTGGCAAGACCGTTTGCGATAATGTCCACCCCGAAAACAGATAAAGAAAATAAAAAACTTGCCTGTGCTAAAGCGCTTTCTTCAACTGCAGTAGGTTATTTGATAATGCTTCTTGCTTCATTACCGGTAGCAAAAGCAGTACGAAAAATAGATAACAATCCGTCCGAATTTTTGAAAAAATCAACTATAAAAAATCTGCAGGGTAATGCGAAAAGTCTTACAACATCAAAAATATACTCTTTTGCAACACAGCTGTTTAAACTCGGTATAGGTTTTGTAATTGCTGCGCCAAAATCAGCACTTACCTGTGCACTGATTCCGGCTGTTATGCTGCTGTTTAAGAATCCTGAGAAAGAGCCGGAAGCAAACAAAGCTAAAAAAACATCCGGAATAATTTCATTTAAAGGTATTTATAATAATGCGGCAGAATCTCTTGCAAAGGGAATAGGAAAAATTATTGACACAAAACCTCTGCAAAACTTTGTAAAAAAGCATTATGAAACAAACTATGCCCAGCATATCACATCACTAACAGATACACTGTTAACGCTTGCCTTTGTACAGCAAACAGCAAAAAGCAAAAAAATTGAACAAAAACGTAAAAAACCGCTCATATACAATTCTCTTATCTCAACGGGGTTATGTATTGCAGGAGGTTATGCTCTAAACAGTGCAACTGCAAAATCTACGGAAAAGTTTATAGATAAATTTAAAAAAATAAATAAAGATTTGCCGGAACTTGAAAAATATGTTGAGGGTATAAAAATAGCAAAACCAGCACTTCTTATCGGAGGAATATACTACATTCTTATACCGATAATATCGACATTCCTTGCGGACAGAACGGATACTGTTCACAGACCCAATTTGTTGAAATAGAAAAACGGCTCTTTATGAAATACAAAGAACCGTTTTTTTGTTTATCCTAAAATTTCTTCTAAATCATTCTCCGGTGTTGATAAAGGCTTTATTTTGAATTTATCAACAAGAATATTCAAAACATTTGGCGAAACAAAAGCCGGCAATGTCGGTCCAAGCCTTATATTTTCTATGCCGAGATAAAGCAGTGTAAGCAATATACACACAGCCTTTTGTTCATACCACGACAATACAAGAGACAGAGGGAGTTCATTTACGGAACAATTAAACGCCTTAGAAAGTTCTACAGCGACTTTGATTGCAGAGTATGCATCATTACATTGCCCCATATCAAGAATCCTTAGTATTCCGTCAATACTGCCCAAATCCATATCGTTAAATCGAAATTTACCGCAAGCAAGAGTCAATACTATGGTGTCATCGGGCGTTTGTTTTACAAATTCGGTATAATAATTGCGCCCCGGTTTTGCTCCGTCGCAGCCGCCCACCAAAAATATATGCCTTATATCACCTTTTTTCACGGCATCAATAATTTTGTCGGCAATTGATAGCACGGCTCCATGGCCAAAACCTGTTGTTAAAACATCACCGCCGTTTATACCTGTCATTTTCTTATCTTCTTTGTATCCGCCTAACTCAAGAGCCTTTTGTATAACAGGTGTAAAATCCTTATCTTCTCCAATATGTACGGTTCCCGGATATTCCACTACTGATGTTGTAAAGACTCTGTCTTTATAGCTGTCTTTTACAGGCATTATACAGTTTGTTGTAAACAAAACAGCCGCAGGAATATTATCAAACTCTTTTTGCTGATTCTGCCACGCTGTACCAAAATTGCCTTTAAGGTGAGGGTATTTTTTTAGCTCCGGATATGCATGACAGGGCAGCATCTCACCGTGTGTATAAATATTTATACCCTTGTCTTTTGTTTGTTCCAAAAGCAGAGCAAGATCTTTCAAGTCATGTCCGGTAACAACAATAAAGGGGCCTTTTTCTATATTTGTTGTGACGGAAACAGGTGTTGGAGTGCCGTATGTTTCTGTATTTGCTTTATCAAGAAGCTCCATACATTTTAAATTAATTTCACCGGTTTTTAAGACAAGAGCCAGTAATTCGTCAGCTGAGAGGTCTTTTGAAACAGCCTGCAATGCTTCAAAAAAGAAACTGTCAATATCATTGTCTTTGTAGCCAAGAACCCTTGCGTGGTGTGCATAAGCAGCAATGCCTTTTAACCCGAATAAAATAAGAGATTTTAAACTTCTGATATCTTCGTCACAGTTCCATACGCTTTGAATATCAAAGTCTTTTTGACCTGTTTTTTGAACTATATTATCAATATCTTCCCGTATATTTTGGGCATCAAAGTTTACATTTGTAATGGTAGTAAAAAGACCTTCTATCAAAAGCTCCGTATTTTCTTCCGTTTTTGGAAGCGTATTAGCCAGTTTTATTAATGAGCTTGTCAATTCATCCTGAAGATTTGCAACCTCCGGTGTTTTTCCGCAAACCCCTGTAACTGTGCAGCCTGTACATTTTGCAGTCTGCTCACATTGAAAACAAAACATTTTATTCATAATGATTCTCCTTATGTTGTTTATAGAAGTATATTTTGCTAATATAAAAAAGTATGTTGCAATTGCAACATAAAATATAAATTTGAAATTAGTCTATGAATATATTTGATAATATTTCCGAATCTGAAAAGCACCTGCTGTACAAATGTGTAAAGGCAGTATTGAAACGCTATAAAAAAGGAGAAATAGTATTTTATGCCGATGAAAATATAGATTCTATCTGTTATGTCATTGAAGGCAATATAGAACTAACAAAAAATGATTATGACGGCAATGAGATACTGCTAACACGCATAGGTAAGGGAGAAACTTTTGCAGAAACATTTGTATGTGCAGGAACAAAAAGTATCGTACAGGCAAAATCAATTGATGATACGAAAATTCTTTTTCTGAATTTTCGCAATATTTTGAATATCTGTCCGCAAAACTGTATTTTTCATAAAAAACTGCTGGAAAATTTAATTAAAATAATTGCACAAAAGAATTTGTTTCTCCAAGACAGGCTGGAAATGTTTTCTCATAAAACATTGAAAGAAAGAATATTTTATCTGCTGTCAAAATACAAATCAGCCGATAACAGTGTATTTGAAATTCCATATACAAGAGAACAGATGGCGAAATATCTCGGGGTAAACAGAAGTGCTCTTTCAAGGGAATTATCAAAAATGAAATCTGAAAAATTACTCGATTTTCACAAGAATTATTTTAAACTGTACTAATATAAATCGTGATTATTTGTTAATAAAAGTTCATATATAACAATTTTATTATCAATTATTATCAATGTATATTTTTTATATATATAAGGAATATTTTATATGGATAATATTGGCAATAATTTTTATGTAAAATAGACAAAGACGGATTATAGGATTAATAAAAATTTTTATTATACCTGTCCGGCAGAATCTACGAATGTTATAAATAACATACCTCCTGTTGATATTGTTATTTCACAGCCGCAAGTAATTATAGGAGATACAGCGGAAATACCTAAATCGGTAATATATAATCCTATTGATAATATTAAATATGCAGTTTTAAAATACGGTGACTTTGAATATAAGGTCGAGGACAATAAAGGTATTAACAGAACAAACGCTTCGAACGAAGATGTGTGTCTTGCACTTTATGCAGAAGCAATAGCGGACGAAATCAGCAATGTCGGAGCCTGTTATACGGGTGTAAAAAAGGCATTTTTATCTGCAGGAATTATAGATAATTATGATGATATGCCAAGGGGCGAAGCAAAAGAATCTATAAAATACTTTGATGAGCATCCTGAACAATTTAAAAAAGTAACGGTATCAAAAGAAGAGCTTAAAAATCTGCCGGCCGGAAAAATAATAGTATTTACAAAGGACGGCGAAGCCGGTCATATATGTGTTACCAACGGTAACGGACAGGGTATGAGCAGTTCTACTGACAATCTGGGCTGGCTTGATGCAAAAGGCGAAGGGGCAGATTATGTTGTTTATGAACTCACAGACGGATGGAAATATGACCGTGATATAAGAAAACTTGTATTTGATGATACAAAATAGCAAAAAAAATTTTTTTTAATCCTTTCACTGTACAGGAAGGTGAACAATGAAAGTATTAAAAAACTCTGTCTCTAATGTGTGTTTTTATGGACTGGTTCCTAAAAAATCTTACAAAGGACCATTATTAAACTTAACAGATGCTGATAAAACAAAAATAGCAGCCTTGCAAGAAAATATTAACCAAATGGAATTAGAACTATATGATCTTAGCAGAATTTATGATCACAAAAAATTACCATCAGAAAAGCTTGATTATATCTGGGGTAAGCAAGAAAGACTAAACCTTACTATTATTCGCTTAAAAGAAGATATTAAAGCTATTAAAATGAACAGAATTAAAAAACAGCGAAAATAAAGAAACATATTTTTGTATGATGTAAACTATTAAAACGGTATCTTATAATATGTAAATGATTAAAATTAAAGTGCAGTCAAGAATACCGGTATTCGTTTCTGTTTTACTATTTACTATCGCTGTTGTAGTAATTGGATTTATTATCAAATATGTGCTTTTTGACTATTCTTTAAGCTATTCTACAAGAAATAACGCCTGGGAATTAATCTTTTTGCTTTTATTTTTTGTGCCGATTTTTTTTAATTCTTCCACCAGCAAAGATGAATATGTAAGTGACCTTTTAATATCAAATAATACTCTTGAAATTATATATAAAGTAAAAAATAAAGTTGTAGAAAAAGAAAGAATAGCACTTGATAATATCAAAGGATTTAAAATATCTGCTGTACTAAATAACATGCAGTCAGGAAGAACTAAAGTTTTAAATGCTCAAATTACAACTAAAATAAGGCTTAATAATGATGAAGTTATAATGTTTGATAATACAGGAGATACAAAATTAATAGGCTGTCCTTATCAATACATTTTAGACATACTAAAAGTATCTTCCAAAATACCAAACTTTTCACTTAAATTGACCGGCAACAGTGAATTTGATCTGGCATATGTGAATTACTTCAAACTTTTTGGCAAAAAATTACCCTTTATACATTGTATAAAATATCAATTAAAAGCCATACCTAAACCAATAAGAATTACTTTGTGCATTAGTTTAATTTTATTTTTATTTGGTCTCAGCATGCTTGGATATATGTTTCTGCCGGCAATGCCTCTTACAAAAGAGGAAAAGCAATATTATCAATTATACAATGAAGCAATCGAACTGAAAAAAAGTAAAAACTATGTTTCTGCAATACAAAAGCTAAACGCAGCACAAAATATAATAGAAACATCATCCGACAGTTATCTTCAAAAAGCATACTGCTATGAATACTTGAAACAATATGACTCTTGCTTAGCAGAAGCAAAAGAGGGTTTAAAATATGTTGATAAAAAGCCGATATATTATAAAGCAAAGAATTATAAATTTTCAGATAATGACAAATTTTTACTAAATAGCGTACTTGGAGATTGCGGATTAAGAAGCAACAATTACAATGAATCTCTTCAAGCATTTTCTTATGTAATTAACAATAGTCAATATATGTATACTGATGCGTACTTTAAGCGAGGTAAAGCCTACTACTATCTCGGGCAATATAATCTTGCTTTAGCAGACTTTATAAAACACAAAAGTATAATCGAAGAATGTCTTAAAAACAGCTGTTCAGTATATAAAGCTAAAAACTTAAATAATATAAATAAATGGATAAATGCATCCACTACAAATATAAACAAATAAATTTTTTGTGAAAAAAATTAATCAGAATTTTATTTTTTCATAAAACTTGGTAATTTTATGTTCTTTTGCCAATTAGAAGGTTCAAAATTTTCTATTCCGGGTTCGATAAACTTTTTCATAACGTGTTTTTCTATAAAATGATCAATAAACTGTATGGTAGCACCAAGCGCAACAAAACCGCCAACGGATTTTAAAAGTCTTATTTTAAACAGCTCGTTTCGCTGCCTTTTCTTCAATACTGCCTTAATAGAATCTTCGATATAGCCTTCAATAGTATTTTTATCCTGTGCAAAATTACCTTTTGTTGTTTCATAGAATTTCATAAGCTTGTCAGAAAGTGATGACGGACGTTTTTCTTGCAGCAAATCTTTTCTTATCGAAAACATCTCATCAATGTTTTTATTAGAATATTCTTCTATGCTTCTTAACTTTTTATCCGTTATTTTTTCACCGTGTTTTGAACTAAAAATCCAACGTCCTAAAAGTTTGAACGGATTTTGGTTTTTAAAAGATTTTTCCCTGTCAAAAAGATGCTGTTTTAAATGCTCATTAAACTCCTGTTTAAATCCGTCTATATTATCATTATAATCCTGAAGCCTGCGGCGTTTTAGATGATTGACAGTAAATTGTTCAATTTCTTCTTTCAACTGTAGAGACATTCCGGATTTTCCAAGTTGAGCAAGTGCAGATGCACCTTTTTGTCCGTTATGAACAACTATAATAGGCATAGTAATAGATGCTAAAGCCTGAAAAATAGCCTGTTTAAATGCACGTTTTTTATCAGGGTTGTATTCTTTTTCATCAGATTTGTATTTGTCATAAATATCAGCACCAAAATACATAAGAGCAGGAATCCATAACAATGCACCCAAAGTAGGTGCAATATCCATAATTGCGGCACCAATATCATTTGTAAAAGCCAAGCCTCTCAGCGGCCAAGTCAAAAGCGGATCAACATATTTATCTTTGTGAGTATTATCTGGTTCCTGTTTTGCAGGAGAAAAAGAATCAACCTCTTCTTCAGAGGGCTTTAAAAAGTGGCTTGTTTCTTCCTTTTCGGAAACAAATGCCTGTTTATAGAAGTCTGCTAAAGCTGTTTTTTCGGGGGTAGTTGTGTTGTATGTATTAATATTCACCTACCGTCCTCGCTTTTTCATTACTACGATTTAAATATAACCCGTAAATATTGCTTTTTGCTAATATGTAACATTTTGTGCAGAATTGTAACATAAAAAATAACATAAAATTTTTATATGGCAAAAAATATATTTACAGGTCTTATATCTATTATGAAAATTGCACACATATCGGGTAACATAAAAAGAAATCTTGGAATACTGGGGATTACCGGGCTTTCGCTCTTATTTGCCGGACAACCGATAAAAGCACAGAATCTTGAAAAAACGCCGGACAGAGATTTGTTTGAAAAAAATATTTCGATTCCACCAAAAGGCACAAAGAACGATACTGTTTTATTAAGTGCACCTTCACCGCAAATAGAAATTGCGGGAGTTAAAGATACAGCGAGGATAGTTGTTGATTTATCCAAAAATGTTTTATATACATATAATGAAAACGGACAGGCAGAATGTGCATATCTTATCGCAAGCGGAAAATCCAAATATCCGACAGATACGGGTATAAGAGTTGTTACGCACATAGAGTCATATCCATACAGATCTGCACCCCAAAATACAAGAAGATATAGCAGGCCTAATGATTACGGTCCTAAAATAATATGTCTTGAAAAAATTGACCCTAAAACAGGTGAACACAGTTTAACAGGAGAATTTATCCACGGAAATAATAATCCAGACTCTATAGGAAAGTATGCCTCTCTTGGATGTATACGCATGGATAATGATGTTATACGAGCACTGTCTAAAAAGGTTAAAAGAGGCGATATTGTAGTGATTACAAAATAAAATGTTGGGCTTTCCGAAGTTTGCAGGTCAGATTTACTAATCCGACAATTTTAAATACTCAAATTATTCAAAAAAAGACAGTGAGAAATTTATCCGGAGAGGGTGGGACGTTTTGAGCCTCAGCTCGAAACAATACAAATTATCCCACGGAAACCGTGGGTTCGGGAA
>CALVAR010000005.1 GCA_944325575.1 Candidatus Gastranaerophilales bacterium
CTTGAACCCGCACGGGTTTCCCCACACGCCCCTCAAACGTGCGCGTATACCGATTCCGCCACGTCGACATCAATATTCACTTGTCAAATGTCTGCGTATACCTCCCCTCTCCTCAAAATGACATTTAGTCATTTCTCGTCGGCAGAGTGCCACGTCGACATAAGTATTAAATTTTCAACAAAAATTATATTACCATAAACATAATTTTTGTAAAACTTCTTATTCCCTCTCCTTGGGAGAGGGTTAGGGTGAGGGTCAATTGTTTAGCTCTTCTATGATTTTAGCAATTACTCCTTCAATATTTTCATCAATCTCTTTGTTCCAAAATCTAATAACTTTGAAACCTCTTTGATTTATATATTCGCTTCTTAGAAAATCATAATTGATATTAACAGCTATATTATGCTGTCCGCCGTCTAATTCTATAACTAATCTTTTCTCACGGCAAACGAAATCAACAATATAATTTCCCATAGGATATTGGCGTTTAAACTTGTAACCCAACAATTGTCTGTTTCTTAGCAGATTCCATAGCTTTTGTTCTTGCGGAGTTTGCAATTTTCTTAAATTACGTGCCAACAAATTGTATTTATTCATATTATTTTTTATGAGGAAAAAACAAGAGATGTAATTAAATTCCGGTTTATAATACCCTCACCCCTGCCCTCTCCCAAGGAGAGGGAGATAAATTGCCGATGAAGGGACTCGGCTTGCAATGTAGGCGAAGAATGAGCCGTACAGTGCAGGATACTCGAACGGGTAAACCACCGTTGTTCCTTTGGAACAACCGGGGTGAAGAGTCCAAGTATCAGACCTTCTTTTTTTAAATTGCCGATGAAGGGACTCGAACCCCCATGAGTTTCCTCGCACGCACCTGAAGCGTGTGCGTCTACCATTTCGCCACATCGGCAAAGTCCAAAATTTAATTTCAAAGTTCAGTTATTGCGCCTCAATGGCGAAGGTACTCACTAACGTTCGTACACCTCTCGAAAAACGATACTTAATCGTTTTTCTCGGCAGAGTGCCACATCGGCAAAGTCCAAAATTTAATTTCAAAGTTCAGTTATTGCGCCTTCATCGGCAACAATGTATATATAATAAAATTAACATTCTATTTTTGCAAGTAACAGATTCTAAAGACCTGTTTGACCTTTATTGTTTTTATTTTTTACTCCTTTTATTCCAAATAATATGCTACTTTTGGCGAATGAAATAAGATATGGTTTCCTTTAATTTAAAAAAGAAAAAATTAAAGGAGATGCAAATGAAACATGAAGAAATTCTAAAACGTACAAAAGATACAAATAAAGCAAAAGATTTTTTTCTTGAAAAATTGGCTTTTATGATTGGTCCGGACAGACTTAAACACCTTATGGAAAAACATCTGGAGGACTTTAATCTTATAGATGTACGGGACTATGAAGATTACATAAAGGGGCACATACCATATGCCGTTCATATACCGTTTGAGCAAATGGAGGAGCAGCTGGTTAAACTTTCAAAAGATAAAGTGAATATTTTATACAGCCATTCTTTTTTGTGTCAAAAAAGTCAAAAGGCCGCTTATATACTTGCGGATGAAGGATATCCGGTTATGGAACTTTTGGGAGGATTTAAAGGATGGAAAAAACGTGATTTTGATATTATAGAAACGGATGATGCCGATTATCCGAATTAATTGTAAAAAGCGGGAAAATCATAGTTTTCCCGCTTTTTTGTGCAATATACTTTTGTTTTTGTTAAGATTTATAAAACAAGCCGTGCCAAAAGGTAAATTTTTTTTGTTAGCCGTTTTAAGAAAAATAAGGAAGTAAGAAGTCAATTCATGAAGTTGGATGGTCTTAATATAAACAATTTTATACAAACGCCTGTGCAGGCTAATGTGCGTAATAACGTTTCTAATGCTTTAGAAAAAGAAATACCGCAGACGGCGCCGACACAGACAGACTCCCGCGATGCCGGGGGAAACGTCTCAAGCGCTGCTTCCAATCCTATCGACACAAACAAAGCATCTGAAACGTTAAAAGCACAGGTGCTGGCACAGGCTCCTATTTCTTATACTTTTATTCGTAACATAAATCTTCCTTTTTCTAACAGTGCAAAGCTGTTTCAGCTTGCTAACGGACAAAAAGTAGTTGTACTTGAGAAAAAAGGTCCGACTGTTCTTGAAACCTATTACAATGTAGGTTCGATGAACGAGCCTGATGAAAAACGGGGAATCAGTCATTTTAATGAACATATGGCATTTAACGGTTCTAAAAGTCCATACGGAAGTTTAGGCTCCGGTGACTTTTTCAAAATAGTCAATGATATGGGTGCTTCTACAAATGCCTCAACGGGCTTTTCCGCGACGAACTATTTTATTTCCTCTCAATTATTAGGGAAAGGCAATGTTTTTGATACATCAGCATATATTCAGTCACAGCAGCTGCAGTATCCGGAGCATACGGCAGAAATGGTGGAAAAGGAAAAAGGTCCGGTAACCTCAGAGATTAGTATGGTAGGGGATGAGCCTGTAAATACAGCTTTGAATAACTGCATTAAAAATTTGTTTCAGATAGAATCCACATCTCCTGATCTTGTCGCCGGTACAATTTCCAATATAAACAAGCTGACAAGAGATGATACTCTGGATTATTACAATCTCTGGTATACTCCTGACAACAGTGTAACAGTTGTAACAGGAGAGGTGCCTGCAACAGAGGCAATTAATACAATAGCAAAATACTTTAATAAGAGTGCTTATGTACCTGTTCAAAACAGAAAATATCAGGATTTTAATGCTATTCAAAAGCCTGTAAGAGTTGACGTAAAACTTCCTAAAGCCCAATCAAGCGTTGCTGTTTTGGGCTTTGCAGGTCCTGCCAATAACGCAACAAAAGAAAATATTGAAATGGAAGTTTTGATGACGGCTATTCTTGGCTATAAAAATGCAAGAATCAGCAAAGAGCTTAACAAAATCCAGTCCGGTGCCGTGATGAATATAGAGCGTGTCGGCAACAGACCTTCCGACCCCAAAACTATCTTAATTGCTTCGCAAACAACACCGCAGAAAACAGAAGAGGTGATAAAAACTATTTATGATGGAATAAACGGTGTTGTACAAAATCCGATTACTCCTGAGGAGCTTGATACTGCAAAAAAATATTTAAAAATGACTTATTCCAAAATTTCAGAAAATTCTCATGCGCTTAACTCGCTGCTTGGTAATGCAATTCTGGATAATGATTTAAATTATGCAGAAAATTATCTGCAAATTCTTGATAGTATCACTCCGTCTGACATTGTTAATTTCGCAAGAAAATATCTGGATTTGAACAGAGTATCTTTATCGGTTATACATCCGCAATCAATGGATAATTCGCAGATAATGAACAATTATCAAAATGCAAACAAAACAGCAAGTGCAAAAAAACAACCGGCACCGGCAAATCAGCCGCAAAAAATTGCCTTTAAAGCACGAATTGAAGACAAAATGTTTGATACATCAAAAATCAAACAGTATAAACTTGCCAATAACATGGAAGTAATTTTGAATCCGAATAAATCAGATATTTGCACTTCTTATGTAAAATTGCAGACAACCGTTCCGGCTGATATAAATCCCTGTGTTCCGCCTATACTGTCAATCATGCTGAATGAAGGTTCCAAAAACAAGAACCAGGACCAGTTTTACAAAGATGTTTATAAAGCAGGCATGACACTAAAATTCGATGCAGATTTCAACAGTATTACCGCTGTTTCAGAATCACTGGCACAAGATACGGGATTGGCAATTGACCTTATAAAAGAAGTACTCTCAGAGCCCAGATTAAACGAAAAAAGTTTTGAATATGCAAAAGCTCTTTTTAAAGAAGCTCTTTTAAAGGTTGAAAATTCTGCCGGAGAAGATATGTTAGCGGCACTTTTCCCGAATATGAAAAAATATGCGCCAAAAGAAGAAGTACTAAAATCAATAGAAACAGTTACTCTGGCAGATATTGAAAACTTCTGCAATTATATAAAAAATAACGCAATGGCAAAAGCAATATTTACCGCTCCGATAGAAAAAAATCCGGATATTGCACAAACTGTTTTAAACAAGTTTTCATACGGAATAGGCAATTTTCAACAGTATAAAGTTGATACTTTTAAAAATTTTAAACCCGTAGAGCAAGACAAAATTTTGACAAAAGCAGAACCCAGAAATCAGGCTGAAATTCTTCAGGCCTTTAAATTTAAAACAAATTATAACCCGAAAGACCAGATGACGTTTTCTCTTTTAAATACTATATTGGGCGGCGGCCCGTCTTCAAGATTATTTAACGACTTGAGAGAGCAGCAAAAGCTTGCATACCGTGTGGAATCAGATATTGACTATGAAGGCGATACAGGTATTATTTCTCTGGGTATCAAAACAACAACGGATAACCCTTCCGAAAATATCGAACAATTTGACAATGTAAAAAAATCACTTGACGGATTTAAAAAGCATATTGAAATGCTAAAGACACAACCTGTATCGCAGGATGAACTTGACAGCGCAAAATTGGTTGTAAAAACAAAACTGCTTAATGTTCTTGAGACATCGGACGGACAAACCGGTGTACTGTCCGGTTCAATGGATTCGTATTACGGAATAAATATGGTAAACAAAAATCTTAAACTGATTGATGAAATTACTGCGGCTGATATTCAAAACGCAGCAAATTATATATTCAATTCAAATTCTGTTATTTCAATTCTTGCAAGCCAAAAAACTCTGGATAATATGAATATAGGACAACAGGTTTAATTTAATCTGTCCAGTATTTTTTGTATTTTGTCTTTTTCTTCCTGCGGGATATCAAATTTCAGATATTCTTCATAATATTCTTTTGCATCTGCAATATCTCCGCGTGCGGCAAAAAGCATTCCAAGACGCTTATACCCGAGCGGAAATTTGTCATTTACCGCTATGCTTTTTAAAAGATTGGAAATTGCCTTGTCGATTTCATCATTTGCTTCATAAGCCAGCGCTGTCTGATAGAATATAAGTTCATTGTCTTCTATGTACTTTAGTACCTCTTCAAAGTTTGAAATAGCGCTGTTGTAATCGCCAAGTTCATAATAAACCATACCGAGATCCCAGTTTGCATCATAATTTTTTGGTGCAATATCCAGAACGGAATCCAGTGCATCTATTGCATCATCATAGCGTTTGTCTTCTATATAAATACGTCCAAGATAATGTCTCAGTGCTGCGTTGTCAGGGATAAGCGCGATTGCCCCCTGCAAAATTTCTATTGCGTCCCACAGACGGTTTTCTTTGTAGTATAAATCAGCAATATTTATATATGTTTCTACAAGCTTATCATCTATAAAAATTGCCTTTTTATAATATTCTTCGGCTTCGGTATTTTGTCCGAGATGTGCATAACAAAGACCCGCATTGTTATAAAGGTGTGCATTTTTGTTATCAAGCTCAATAAGCTGTTTAAATTCTGTAAGAGCATTTGCATAGTCTCTTTTTTTAAAAAAGTCCATGGCTGTTTTAAGCTGATTTTCAAAATTTTTATCCATAATTAATATCCTGTTAGTTGTGTTAATTGAATTATATTAAAAATACATTTTACTTTGTAGTGCCATGCATTTTTATAAAATGTAATTTTATAAGAGCAGTGCTAATTGATTTCAACTTCGATTTCAAAAAATCTGTGCCATGGATATGAGTATTTTATGTTTTGAAAATTAGTTTCAAAAACTTGATTCAGTTTTTGTTCAAACGGTTCCATTTCTTGTTTTAATGCGGATATTTCAGGCTTTTCAAGATAAGACTTGAGTTTTTTTCTGACATTTGCCTGATATGCCCAGTCATCCAAAAATCTTATCATTTGCAATTTTTTAAACGCATCTGTATCAGGTTTTGCTGCAAGATATTTTGTCAAAGCACAGCATAACGCACTGCCAAGCGTATTACCGGTTGTATTCCAGCCGGCATAACCAAGAAATAAATCCGTGTTAATATTTTTTTCCAAAAGTCTGTTTACAAAATTATTGTCAGCTCCGTTAGCATTCAGGATATCAACCGCAAGAAACGGCTTTTGTGGCAGATTTATATCTTTGTTGAATAAGGGAACATCTACACCCATGACAAGCTCGCCCTGTTCTTCTTTAAAGTTATTAACGAGCATTATTATATCCGCATTATCGCTGTCGGAAAGTTTGCATCCGGCAAGCTCTATTTGGCCTTTTACTGATTCAAAAACAGATACATCTTCATATTTTGATATTCTTCCGGTAAATTCAGGCTGCATAAAAACCGGAGCAATTTTTATACTTTTATTTTCCGCAACCGCTCTTGCAAAAAGACTCAAAGGAATTTCATCCGCACCGGTTTTTACAAAAGCATTGATATTGTTTTCTTTTATATTTTGTTCCAGTGCCTGTGCCTCTGCTACATTCAGCCCGTATTGTGCACAATCATCTTTTGAAAATACGAGTGTGTCAAAAACGCCGTCTTTTGCCCAATCCAGATACATCAGGTTTAAATCAAAATTTCTTTTACGTGTTTTTAAATAATCCTGAAGGATTTCCTGCGGAATATCAGTCTCTATGTTAGATTCAGGTGCATTCTTATGAACCTCGTATGAATATTGAAAAATCTTTTTACCGTAAGATGACCAGTAATCTTTTTCTTCTTCATTAATATTATTGTTTGAAATTCGCATGATGCTTGAAAACGCATAGATTTTTGCGTTCTTATTTGATAGAATCTGCCTGAATTCTTCCATCCGTTTTTTTATTGCTTCAAAACCGTCAGTTGAACGTCTGGAAGGTATAAGACCTCCGTATGCAATTGTATCTAAAGATACAATTACTTTGTCAGCTTGCGTAACTGTTTTTAGCCATCGTATAATTCCGTCCGTGTCAGCGGTTTTGGTTAAGTCACCCAATAATTCACGAGGCGGGAGCAATAACCGTAAATTCTTATCAACGGCGGCAATTTGCTGCGCAAGTGTATAGCACACGGGTCTGTTATCTATAGGAATAAAAACAATTGTGGTCATGTTACTCTGCTGACTTTGTACTGCTAAACTGGTTTGCTCTTGTAATACCTACTTTGCCGGAACGTACAAGCTCTCTTATGCCGATAGGTCGCAGGAGTTCAATTAATGAACGTATTTGTCTTTCATCGCCGACAGCTTGCAGTGTGTATGTTCTTGGGGTAACATCTATAATTTTTGCACCGAAAATTTCCGCAATTCTCAAAATTTCCGAACGATCTTCATCTTTTGCAACGACTTTGCACAGTATAAGCTCACGTTCTATAGATTCTACGTCACCAAGATCAACAACCTTTAATACAGGTATTAGCCTGTTTAATTGTTTTGTAATTTGTTCAATAACATCGGCGTCTCCGCCAGATGTTTCTATTGTTATTCTTGCATAACCTTTTTCGCTTGTTTGTGCGGCCGTTATACTTTCAATACTGTATCCTCTTCCGGAAAACAGTCCGCTGACACGTGAAACTATACCCGCCTCATCTTTTACCATTACGGAAATTACATGATTTTTGTTATTGTTATTATTCATTATTTACCTTTATTTCTTAATTTATAGGACAGTCATTTGACAGAAGAATCTTGTTTAGAGGATTACCTGCAAGAACCCAGGGATAAACCATTTCGCACTCTTCTACAACAAAATCAATAAATACAGGCTGTCTGCATTCTATTGCCTGCTGTAATACAGGGATAATTTCTTCTTCTTTTGTAACTCTGAACCCTTTTGCTCCGTATGCTTCCGCAACTTTAACAAAATCAGGACCCGAGATTTTTGTCTGCGAATAATGCTTGTGATAAAGTTTTTCCTGCCATTGACGCACCATACCGAGATATCCGTTATCAATAATTACATTAATAACCGGAAGTTTGTATTGTACACAGGTTGCCAGCTCTTGAATATTCATCTGAATACTGCCGTCACCGGCAATATTTATAACAACTTTATCAGGTGAGCCTACACTAGCACCCATTGCAGCCGGAAAGCCGAATCCCATTGTTCCAAGACCGCCTGATGTAATAAATCTTCTGGGCTTATCCACTTTAATAATCTGTGCAGCCCACATCTGATGCTGTCCGACTTCTGTTGTGATTATAGGATCCATTGCTTTTGTGTATTCGTATATTTTTCTGATAACTGTGATTGCACTAAGCTTGTCGGAATGATGTTCAATTGCCGGACGTTTTTTCTTCCATTCATTGATTTGTTCACGCCATGATTGTTTTACTTCATAGTTAATTTCATACTTGTTTGAATCATATTCTTCAAGCATTGCTCGCATAACATTTTTGGCATCGCCTATTATCGGAATATCAATTTTTACATTTTTGTTAATAGAGCACGGGTCAATATCAACATGTATAATCTGTGCATCTTTTGCAAAACGTTTAAGACAGCCCGTAATTCTGTCGTTGAATCGTGTGCCGATTGCAAAAAGTACATCGCAATTTGTTACCGCATGGTTTGCCCAAAAATTGCCGTGCATACCAAGCATTCCCAATGAAAGTTCATGTGTCTCGGGGAATGCACCTTTTGCCATCAATGTATTTGTAACGGGTATATTTAATTTTTCAGAAAGCTGTTTTAATTCATCCATTGCATCTGCTGCAATAATACCTCCGCCGGCAAGGATTACAGGTCTTTCCGCATCACATAGCAATTCGAGTGCTTTGGAAATCTGTTTTGGATGCCCGTTGTAGTTTGGATTGTATCCGGGAAGCTTTACACTGTCCGGCCAAACAAATTCACACGATGCACTCAAAATATCCTTTGGCATATCAACTACAACAGGTCCGGGTTTACCCGTTGTCGCAATATGAAAAGCTTCTTTTATTATTCTGGACAAATCTTTAACATCTTTTACGAGATAGTTGTGTTTACAGCAAGGACGGGTAATTCCGATAATATCCGCCTCTTGAAAAGCATCATTACCTATCTGGTTTACACCGACCTGCCCCGTGAAAACAACAAGCGGATATCCGTCATAATATGCATTTGCAATGCCTGTTATTGCATTCGTTGCCCCCGGACCGGATGTCACCAGAGCAACTCCGGCTTTGCCAGTTACTCTTGCATAGCCTTCTGCTGCATGGATAGCTGCCTGTTCATGCCTTACAAGAAAGTGTGTAATATCACTTTGATTGTATAAAGCTTCATATATTGATAAAATAACCCCTCCGGGATAACCGAAAATCTTATCAACGCCTTCTTTTTTTAAACACTCTAAAAATATTTCCGCTCCGGTTAGTTTTGTTGTTTTTGTTTCAATTTCTGTCATTAAATGCTCCAAGACCATAATTTTCTATAATATTCTATCATTTTTTGTAAGAAATACCAAAAATTCATATAAAATTATGAGTTATTGTTAATATTTTTTCTATTTCTATAAATATTTATAAAATTTTGCAATATTAATGCTAACAAAAATATTAAAGCAAATAATTTTACCAGAATGATATTTATACAAAAATCATGCACTACAATTTGTAGAGGATTAAAAATTATCACAAAACATAACAAATAAATATAATCAATTTTTTTGTAATTTATTTTATTCATAAACAGAATAAAACATGGAAATAACATTAAAAGCACATACAAAGCATTATTTAAAAATAAAAAATAAAAAGACAAAACAAATACTGATATTTTTTCAAAATTTTCTTTAACATAAGGAACAATGAAAAAACCTGTACAGGCTGATAAAAAGCCCATTATTGCAAACAAAACATTACATTTTTCTTCAATTACAGATGAAAGAAACGGCAGTTCAAAAAAATAAGACAAAGAATATCTTGCAGCATGTATTTTAAGATTGTCAAAAAATAAATAAATATTGTTAAATTGTCCTTTAAAAAATATAAACGGTATTAAAAAACAAATAAGGGATAATATGCAAAATTTAAAAAAATTTCTGTAATCTTTTTTATACAGATAAAATAAAGAAAACACTCCCGGTGTAATTTTTAATGCCGTAGCACAAACTAGTGCAATTAATGCATTATTTTCACCAATATTAAGCCTATCTTTCAATAAAAACAAAGAACAACAAATAACGGACAACAAAATAAGATTACCTCTTTCAAGAGAATAAAGAAATATGCCCGAAAATATTAAAGAGAACAAAACCCAAAATTTATTCTTAAAACTAGCAGCCTTTTGTAAAATATAAAATAAAACAAAAGAGCAAATAGTGAAAAAACAAGTTACAAATGCCAAACCCAATTTAGGATAGACATTTACATTCATTGTGATATCATTACAGGAAAATATTTTTGAAAAATAATAAAATAAAAGATACGTAAAAGGCGTATAAATTTTATCCCCTGCATTTTGTGACGCTATATCAATATTAAACTCATACGGATTTAAATCCTTAACATAATAGACATGGTTAAAAAAATCCGCCATAAAATCTTTTCCCTGACGGAAAAACACTAGCGTCTGAGTATCCGGAGACACAAACAAAAATATCAAAAACAGTAAAATTAAAGAATAAGCAAAAACTAAATATAGCTTATTAATTTTCGACACACTATCACTCCAATGGAATAAAAAGAATGAGCTGTAAAAAACAGCCCATTCCTTTAAAATTTATCTTACTTACATCCGCAGCAGCTGAGCCCGGCCTGTTCTTTTAACAGATCAGCCTTATCAGTGTGTTCCCACGGAACATCGATATCAGTACGTCCCATATGACCGTATGCAGCAAGCAATTGATAGAATTTACCGCCGTTTTTAGCAGGTAAACCGCGCAAATCAAACTGCTTGATAATAGCTGCAGGTCTGAGGTCAAAGTTCTTTTGAACGAGTGCTGAAATTTCGTCATCAGATATAACACCTGTACCGAATGTATCAACCATGATAGAAACAGGTTCTGCAACACCAATAGCATATCCCAGCTCTACTTCACATTTTTGAGCAAGCCCTGCTTTTACAACGTTTTTGGCAACATATCTTGCTGCGTATGCTGCAGAACGGTCTACTTTTGTAGGATCTTTACCGGAGAATGCACCACCGCCGTGACGAGAATATCCGCCGTAAGTATCAACGATGATTTTTCTTCCTGTTAAACCGGCATCACCCTGAGGTCCGCCGATTACAAATCTACCCGAAGGATTGATTAAATATTTTGTGTTTTCATCAGGTTTGATATCACAGTTTTCAAATACGGGTTCGATAACTTTTTCTATCAAATCCTGTCTGATGATTTCCTGTACTTCTTTGTTATCGGAAACCCCTTTGATTTCAGGATCATGTTGAGTTGAAAGAACGATTGTATCGATTCTTGACGGTCTGCCGTCAACATATTCAACAGTAACCTGAGATTTTCCGTCCGGTCTTAAGTAGCCTAGAGAACCGTTTTTTCTAACCTGAGCAAGTCTGTATGCCAGTTTATGAGCAAGGCTAATCGGTAAAGGCATAAGTTCAGGTGTTTCATCACACGCAAAACCAAACATAATACCCTGATCGCCTGCGCCTACATTTTCTGTTTCCGAAACAGAAGTGTCAGCATTGTTATTTCTTGATTCAAGAGCTTTGTTAACACCGCCTGCAATATCTGTAGACTGTTCGTCAATAGATGTTAAAACAGCACAGTTTTTGTAATCAAAACCGCCGCCTTCCGCTCCTGCATAACCGATATTTTTAATAGTATTTCTTACTACTGCGGGAATATCCACGTAGCAGTCAGATGTGATTTCCCCGCAGACAAGAGCCATACCTGTTGTAACCGTAGTTTCTGCAGCTACTCTGGAGCTTTTGTCTTTTGTAAGAAATTCATCTAAAATTGCGTCAGAAATCTGGTCGCATACTTTGTCGGGATGACCTTCAGTAACGGATTCCGACGTAAAAAGAAATCTTTTTGATGTCATTTTGTTATGTTCCCTTTCATAATTCTACCCGGGTGACTCTCCGGGATTGTGAACATGGTAAATCAAAAGAAAACACAGGTCAAACAAGGTTTCCGACAACGTTACATAGCTTAATTTTTTGAATTAATTGTTTTCACTTGCCAGATATTGCAATGCTTCTTTCAAAATTTCTTCGGATGAATCTTTTTTAGCTGTTTGGCACGCAATTTTTATGGCATTTTTAGCTTCATTTACCGAATAACCGAGAGATAACAGCACAGCTTGTGCTTCTGTTATTGCTTCGTCAGAAACTTCTTTTACTTCCAAATTAATATCAGAAATATCTATCGGGGCAGTTTTTTGCCAATTGATGAGTTTATCTTTAAGTTCCAGAATTATTTTTTGAGCAAGCTTCGGACCTATGCCTTTGGCTCTTGAAAGCTCTTTAAAATCGCCTCTTATAACAACTGATATTAAGTCGCATCCTGAAAATTCATCCAGAAGGACAAGTGCAACTTTCATCCCGACTCCGGATACAGTCATAAGGATATTAAAAATATCTCTGTCCTCTCTGTTTAAAAAACCGCACAAAAGCATTGCATCTTCCCTGTGAATAAGGCAGGTATAAATTTTTATCTCTGCACCTGTTTCTCCTGCAAGAGCAATGTTTCTGTTAGTTGTGTTGATTAAATATCCTATATTATTATTTTCTATAACAATAGAAGCACCTTTTGCTCCCGATGACTGTTTGGAAACAAGCCTGCCTTTTATGTAATCTAACATACTATATTCTTCCCGATTCTTTTTACCATTTCTATATCCTGCTGAGGTTCCTGGCCTATCGTTGTAAGATAGTTACCGACCATTAACCCCTCAACGCAGCACTTTAATGCTTTTTCCTGATTTTCGATGCTTAATCTCATTCTGCCGCCGCAAAATCTTAAAATTGATGTAGGATTGGCAATTTTAAATATTGCCAGTGTTCTCAATATATGTCCTTCATCAATTTTATCCAAATAGTTTTCAAACGGAGTTTTTGCTATAGGCATCAAAATATTTATGGGAATAGATTCCGGCTGAATATCAGAAAGCGTCATTGCCATCTCAATTCGCTGTTCAATACTCTCTCCCATTCCGAGAATCACACCGCAGCAGAGCTCCATACCGTATTTTTTTACAAGTCTGCAGGTATTTATGCGTTCTTCAAAAGTATGTGTTGTGCAGACTTCCGTATAATATGATTCCGCCGTATTAATGTTGTGATGAAACCTTTTTAAACCGGCTGCAGACAGTTTTTGTGCCTGCTCTTCGTTTAATATTCCGATAGATGCACAACTCTTAAGCCCCTTTATGTTATTAATTTCTTTAATCATCTCAAGCATTTTATCAAAGTCGCTTTCATCCGGCGTTTTGCCTGATGTAACTATTGCAAACCTTGATACTTTATTTTTAAGAGCGTCTAATGCCGATTTTTTAACATCCTGTATATCAACAAGCGGGAAAGATTCTATATCAGTATTATAATGTGAGCTTTGTGCACAGTATTTACAATTTTGTGAACATTTACCGTTTCTTGCATTTATCAATGAACAGAACTCTACATTATTTTTGACATACATGGAAGAAATGTTTAACAGTTCTTCCAAATCCAGATTATATAATCTTAATAGCTCTGTTTTGTCTTTTAATAAACTCATAAACCAATATTACAACAAACAGCGGACTTTTAAAATTTATAAAGTCCGCTGTTTTGATTTTTTTAACTTAAATTATTTTATGCTTTATGAGCCGCTTTACTAAAAAGAGCAACTGCCTTTTGCCAGAGAGAAACTACGAAATCTTTTACAAATTTTGCACCTTCAACAACTTTTCCCCAGACCATTTTAGCAATTTCTACCGCTTTTGTTTTTACATTTGAAAATGCACCGGCAACATTGTTGCTTACATTAAAGTTTTTAAATTTGTCTTTTATATTTTTTACAGCTTCTGCACCTTTTTCTTTAACAAAAGTTACAGATTTTTTAAATCCGCCTTTTAAACTTTCTGCTGCATTATGAGCTGTATTCTTGAGATTTTCCATAGATGGTAATTTCAATGATTTAACAAAGTTACCGATAGGCTTTCTAAAAGCAATACCTGCTGCAACTGCTGCTGCCAAGCCTACGCCTGCTGCTATATAAGCACCTTTATGGCTTTTGGGTGCTTCTGTTTTGCCTGTTTCTTCCTGTCGTCTGGCAAAACTTACGTTGTTATCTTTTCTTAACGGAGTACAACCTACACTACTTTTAAAATTAACTGAACTTACCGACATTTTTAATCTCCTATTTTTACTTCTGTGCTCATGTAAAAGCAACTGAAGCTCATGAATTGCCTAAATTTTCCAATTTTGTAATATTTGTTTACAATTTATTCTCTGAGTTGCACAATGTTATTTGAAACAATACACAAAAAAACATCCTCATTTGACGAGGATGTTTTTTGTTTGAATAAATTAAACTATTTTTTTATTTCAATAGGCACAGTAGCATATCTTGCATATCGATACATAACTCTTTCATACGGAGTTTTTTGATTTTCATCATTTTTTTCTTTTGTTGTAAAATCGTCTGCGTCTCGGCCTACCAAAAATCTCATAAATTGTGGACTATACATTAAAGAACACCTTCACTTTCCTTACATATATATAAACACAAAAAAGAAGAAATATTTTCAAAAAATCATAAGAATATTTACAATGTAAACAAAATTGTTACAAACTGTCACGATTGTAGTAGTTAATTGTGAATAAATTCACGAATGCTTTTTGGTTAAAAAATTACGAACAACTCTTGCATAAAGCTGTTCGTATTTTTTTACTTATTTAACTACTATATTTACAAGTCTGCCCGGGACAACAATAGTTTTTATTATTTGTTTGCCCTCTATATTTTCTTTAATCTTTTCACTTTGCAGGGCAGCTTTTTCCAGTTCCTCTTTTGAAGATTCGGAATCAACTTCTATTTTATCTTTCACTTTGCCGTTGATTTGTACAACAAGCGTGATAGCAGAAGTTTTTGCAAGCTTTTCATCATACTCCGGCCATTGAGTTTCGTGTATAGATTCTTGTCCGCCCATAGCATGATAGAGTTCTTCTGTCAGATGAACAGTAGTAGGCGCCATAAGCTTAAGCAATGTTACCATAGCAAAACTGAATACGTTTTTATCTTCATCGGAAAATTCCGATTTTTTGCCTGCATAGTCATATATAGCATTCACAAATTCACGGTACTTGGATATAACAGTGTTGAACTGGAATTCGTTGGATATATCCTGAGTGATACCTTTGATTGCTATATGTGTGGTTCTGACAAGGTCGTTATTTTCCTTGGAAAGTGAAGAAACATCCTCAGGCAGTTTGTAATCCAGAATAAGATTTTGCTGCTGCGAAGCGTACAATCTCCACACTCTGTTTAAAAATTTATAACAGCCTTCCACACCTGCATCAGACCAGTCAAAATCTCTTGCCGGCGGTGAATCCGAAAGGATGAACAGTCTTGCTGTATCTGCACCGTAGTTTTCAAATATTTCATCGGGGTCAACTGTGTTGCCCTTGGATTTAGACATTTTAGAACCGTCTTTTAATACCATACCCTGTGTCAAAAGATTTTTAAAAGGCTCATCAAAATCAAGCAAGCCCAAATCTTTTAAAGCTTTGGTAAAGAATCTTGAATATAAAAGGTGCAAAATAGCATGCTCAATGCCGCCCACGTACTGGTCAACAGGCAGCCATTTGTTAACAAGCTCTTTGCTGAACGGCGCATTTGAATTTTTTGCATCCGCATATCTCAGATAATACCAGCTGGAACAAATAAATGTATCCATGGTATCTGTTTCTCTTGTAGCTTTTCCGCCGCAAACAGGACATGTTGTTTCGAGGAAAGTTTTTGAAGTAAGAATAGGAGATTTTCCTACCACTTTAAAATCAACATCTTCCGGTAGTTTTACAGGCAGCTGGTCTTCCGGTACAGGCTGAGGTCCGCAATGTTCACAATATACTATCGGAATAGGAGCACCCCAGTATCTCTGTCTTGAGATAAGCCAGTCACGAAGTCTGTATTGTGTTTTAAATTCTCCGTATCCGCCGTCAACCGCTTTTTGGGTAATAGCTTTTTTAGCTTTTTCATTTTCCATTCCGTTAAATTCTTCGGAATTTACAAGCACTCCGGGGTCTGTATAAGCAGCATCTTTGCAATCAGAAGGATTTTCCGGATTTTGAATTACAACCTTCATAGGCAGATTATATTTTTTTGCAAAATCAAAGTCTCTTTCATCGTGTGTCGGTACAGCCATTACAGCGCCGGTACCGTATTCTACGAGTGCATAATCCGCAGTCCAGAGCGGGAATTCCTCTCCGTTAAACGGATTTATAGCATGAGTCCCCAATGGAACACCTGTCTTTACTCGCTCTGTAGAAAGTCTCTCTATTTCCGTCATTTTACGAGCATTTGCTCTATATGCTTCAACAGTCTCTTTTTGTTCAGGTGTAGTTAATTTTTCAATATCGTGATACTCGGGTGCAACAACAAGATAAGTAATACCATATACAGTATCAGGTCTTGTTGTATAAACAGGAATTTCCATTCCGTCTATTTCTTTTACTTTAAATTTAAGTATTGCACCCTGTGACTTGCCTATCCAGTTTCTTTGCATTGTTTTAACACTGTCGGGCCAGCCTTCGAGTTTATCAATATCTTTTAGAAGAACTTCCGCATAATCAGTGATTTTTAAAAACCATTGTGAGAGGTATTTCTTTTCAACAACGCTGTCGCATCTCCAGCATTTGCCGTCAATTACCTGCTCGTTAGCAAGAACTGTTGCGCACTTGTCACACCAGTTTACGGCAGCTTCTTTTTTGTATGCCAGACCTTTTTTATAAAGCTGCAGGAAAAGCCATTGAGTCCATTTGTAATAATCTGGCTTGCAGGTTGCGACTTCTCTGTCCCAATCATACATAAGACCGAGCTTTTTGAGCTGCATTTTCATATAAGAAATATTTTCATCAGTCCATTTTTCGGGATTTTCATTGTGTTGAATTGCTGCATTTTCTGCAGGAAGCCCGAAACTGTCCCATCCAATCGGATGCAGTACATTAAAACCATGCATTTTCTTAAAACGGGCAATTACATCCGTAATTGTGTAGTTTCTGACATGTCCCATATGTAATTTGCCTGACGGGTAAGGAAACATCGACAGTGCATAGTATTTGGGTCTGTCTGAATCATCGTAAGTTTTGCCAAACTTGTTGTCTTCCCAGATTTTTTGCCACTCTTTTTCAATTTCCTGAGGAAAATATTGCTCTTTTATCACAGTTATCCACCTATAATTAAATGTACATTTGCAATTCAATTATAGTCAAAAAATAATCCTGTGCCAAACATTTCAAAAGCTAAAAACTCCTGATAAAAAATCAGGAGTTTTTACTTTATACAAATTTGACATATTAAACTTTTGCAGTTTCTTCTTCAGGTTCTTCTTTTTTGGGTGTCATATGTTCAGGAATAAATCCTGTATTGAAGTTGCCTGATATAAATACTTCATTTGTAAGGATTTTTTTATGATACGGAATTGTTGTTTTGATTCCCGTTATAACATATTCATCAAGGGCTCTGAGCATTCTTTTTCTTGCATCTTCTCTATCAACACCCCAGCAGATGAGTTTTCCTATCATTGAGTCATAGTACGGAGGAATTTTATACCCTGTATAAGAATGAGAATCCACTCTTACACCAAATCCGCCGGGTGCAATATAACCTTTGATTTCACCCGGACAAGGCATAAAGTCTTTATCTGCATCTTCCGCATTGATACGGCATTCAATAGCATGACCTCTCAATACGATATCATCCTGTGTAAAGGACAATTTTTCGCCTGATGCAACTCTGATTTGCTCTTTTAATAAATCTACGCTGGATATCATTTCCGATACACAGTGTTCAACCTGAATACGTGTATTCATTTCCATAAAATACCAGCTTCCGTCATGGTCAAGTAAGAATTCTATTGTACCTGCACCTTCATAGCCGATAACTTTTGCTGCCGTAACTGCTGCAGCGCCCATTGCTTTTCTTGTTTCTTCATCGATAGCAGGAGAAGGAGCTTCTTCAAGAAGCTTCTGGTGGCGTCTTTGAACAGAACAATCACGCTCGCCCAGGTGTACAACATTTCCGTAACTGTCGGCAATAATTTGAACTTCGATGTGGCGTGGATTTATGATGTATTTTTCTATGTAAACACCGGCATTACCAAAGGCATTTTGCGCTTCTGTCTGGCAGAGTTTTATTGCTTCTTCCAGTTCATCTGCGTTGTTTGCTATTCTCATACCTTTACCGCCGCCGCCGGCTGTTGCTTTTACAATAACAGGGTATTTTGCTTTTGCCGCAAATTCTTTTGCTGCATCCATGTCATCCACAAGGTCGGTACCCGGTGTAACAGGAACACCGTTTGCTGTCATTGTTTTTCTTGCTGTGGCTTTGTCGCCCATTTTCCTCATTGCTTCGGCAGAAGGTCCGATAAATTTGATTCCGTGGTCTGTGCAGATATCTACAAAGTCTGCACGCTCCGACATAAAACCGTAACCAGGATGTATTGCATCAGCACCGCTTGTAAGTGCAACAGAAATAATTGCAGGAATGTTTAAGTAGCTTTTTGCACTTTGTGCAGGACCTATACAATATGCTTCATCGGCAAGGCTAACATGCAGTGAGTCTGCATCTGCCTGCGAATAAACCGCTACCGTTTTTATCCCGAGCTCCTTACAAGCTCTGATTATTCTGACGGCAATTTCGCCTCTGTTAGCAATTAAAACCTTTTTAATCATATATTTCTAAATTCCCTAAGTCTCATTCAATAGTTTAATTTTATATCAAAAATAAAAAAGAGGGTCAAAAAATCCCTCTCTTTTTCAAAATTATTAATAATTTGTTTTTGTTGACCAATAAAACTGCTATTCTACGTACATTAATACTTGACCGTATTCAACAGCTTCGCCGTCTTTAACACAAATTTCGGTAATTTTGCCTGAAACTTCAGATTCAATTTCATTCATAAGTTTCATTGCTTCAATTATGCATACAACCTGTCCTGCAGAAACAGTCTGACCAACTTCAACAAAAGGCTTAGCCCCCGGTGAAGATGCCATATAAAAAGTACCGACCATAGGAGATGTTATCGGTGTGCCTTTTTTAACTTCTTCTTTTTTCTCTTCTGCTGTTGCAGGTATTTGTGCAGACTGCATTGCAGGAGCAGCAGCAACTGCCTGCGGAAGTATAGTCTGAGCCTGAACTACTTCTTTTTCTTTTCTTATTACAATTGCTGATTCTTTTTCTTCCAGTGTAAGTTCCGTCAATTCACTGTCAGAAACCATTTTTACCAGCTTTTCTATATATTCTAAATCAAAATTCATATAATCGTCCTTTTATAAATTCAAATTTCATTAGATTTAAACTATGTCGAAATTTATTGCTGCACGAAAATTTATTTTGTGCAGCAAATAAATCCGCTATACTCTGTCGAGATACTCGTTTGTTCTTGTATCTACTCTGATTCTGTCTCCGTTAGAGATAAAGAACGGAACGTTAACAACTGCGCCTGTTTCAAGTGTAGCAGGTTTTGTACCGCCCTGAGCAGTGTTGCCCTTTTCTGACGGAGGTGTATCAACAACTTCAAGTTCAACGTGATTCGGCATATCAAGACCGATGATTCTGCCGTCGTGAAGAAGAATGTTAACATTCATATTTTCTTTCAAATATTTTACGCCGTCGCCGATGTGATCTTCCGTAACAGCAAGCTGTTCATAGCTTTCTGTATCCATCATTATGTAATCAGAACCTTCTTTATAAAGATATTGCATTTCTCTTTTATCAAGAGTAGCTTTAGCAACTTTTTCACCGGCTCTGAATGTTTTTTCAACTACGTTGCCTGTTTCAACATTTTTTAGCTTTGTTCTTACAAAAGCTGCACCTTTACCCGGTTTTACGTGTAAAAATTCAACAACTGACCACAAACCGTTATCCAGTTCAAGTGTCAAACCTGTTTTTAAGTCGTTTACTGAAATCATATATAGTCCTCATTTTCTGATGTTTAAAATCTTAACACAAAATATAACATATGAAAAACCCTAATACTGTTTTTGGTAACAATTTATAAGGATAAAATTTTGAGTGTCATTTGAAAAGGTGAGCAGGTGCCGGCTGCGATCAGCGGAATCAGACTGGCACGCCGTGTGAGGTAACACCGAACCCAGTGCCACTACGAAGGAAAACGTTGAGTTTTCCGAAGTGTCTGATTACAAGACAGCCGGCGGCAACTGCGACACTAGATTAGTTGTAAAAGACGCTGAAAAATTATAAAATTTAAATATGGCAATAGCATATTTATGTTTGGGTACAAATATCGAAGACAGGAAGAAATTTATCGAGCAGGCGGTAAGTTTTCTTGATATGTCTGAAAATATAAAAATCATAAGGACCTCTGCTCTTTATGAAACAGAGCCGTGGGGGGTTAAAAACCAAAACTGGTTTTTAAATCTTGCGGTTGAAATAAAAACATCTTTAAGCCCTCAGGACTTGCTTATAAAATGTCTTAATATAGAAAAAACGCTTGGCAGAGACAGAAATCAAGAATCCCGCTGGGGCGAGCGGCCTATTGATATAGATATAATATTTTATGATAATGCGATTATACAGTCAGAGATTTTGACTGTACCGCATGAAAGAATGCACCTTAGGGCATTTGTGCTTGTGCCTTTGCTTGAACTTATACCGGATTTTAGACATCCTGTTTTAAAAAAGACGGTATCAGAACTGTATGACAGTCTTGAAGATGTGGAAGATATCTTTTTATACGGAACAAAATTATGAAAAAAATATGCATAGCGGGCGGCGGGCCCGCAGGGATTATGGCTGCTGTTTTTGCGGCAAAAAATCCGCAAAATCAAATTTTTATCTTTGACAAAGGGATTATTTTAAATACCCTTTTACCCACAGGCGGCGGAAGGTGCAATCTTGCGTATGATGAATATAATTTTAAAGAACTGGCAAAATTTTACCCGAGAGGCGAAAAATTTCTATACAGCGTTTTTTCAAGGTTTTCCACAAAAGATACACTGGAATTTTTTAAAAATATCGGGATAAAAACATACGTGCAGGCTGATTCAAGAATTTTTCCCGTATCCGATTCGGCAAAGGATGTAAAACAGGCTCTTTTAAAACAGATTGATAAGAAAAATATCAAAAAAGTCTTTGAAAAAATCGAAACTATAACGAAAAATGGTGATATTTTTCTGGTGAAGACGGACAAAAATACCTATAAATTTGATGCAGTTATAATAGCCTGCGGAGGCAGAGGAAACGGACAAAAACTTGCAAAAGGCTTAGGTCATACCATTACGGAATTGAAACCTTCTTTGTGTGCAATGGTGACGAAAGAAAAAGATTTTACAGCGGTATCCGGTATCAGTTTGAAAAATGTTAGAGCAGAAGTATTTTTTGAAAATAAAAAAATCAAAATACCCGCAAATATGCTGACAGGAGATATTTTATTTACCCATAAAGGTGTGTCAGGACCTCTTGTGTACAGAATATCTGCGTACTGTGCATATCTCGATTTTAATAAACAAAAACCTTTAAAAATTATTTTTAATCTTACAGGTATGGATTTTAAGGACTTTGATGATCTGTTTTTGCAGAGTTTAAAGTCCGAACCTCAAAAAGAAGCGGTCAATGTGCTGGCCCGTTTTTTGCCCAAAAATCTTGCAAATGCAATCTTTTGCAAAGAAAATATTAACGCATTTCAAAAAGCAGGACAGTTTACAAAAAACGACAGACAAAAAATATCAAAATCAGTAACAGCTTTATCTCTTAATATAATTTCCGTCGAAAAGGGAGAGGAGATTGTTACTGCAGGCGGTGTTGATTTAAAAGAAATAAATCCAAAAACTATGGAGTCAAAACTTGTGGAAAATCTTTACTTCTGCGGAGAAGTTCTTGATATAGACGGACTGACAGGAGGTTTTAATCTTCAAAACTGCTGGTCAACGGGCTTTATAGCGGGTAACTCCTTAAGTACAATCTGATGAAACATAAAAATCATCCTGCATGATCTTTATTTCTTCTCAAAATTTTGTTTGTATTTGATTTGAGTTTTTTGTAAAATTTTACCGATAGCAGTTGCGCATGTGTGGATTTTTTATGAAGTTTAAATTTGAAGAATTAGTAAAAGCGACAAATGCTCAAGTACTCCAAAAAACAAATATTTCCGGTACCTTTAGTATTTCCACTGATTCAAGGAAGATAAATACTTGTGATGTTTATATACCATTAAAAGGTGAAAATTTTGACGGTCACGATTTTATCGAAAGTGCCGTTGAACAGGGTGCAAGAGGCTATTTTACAAGTGATAAAGATAAAATTGTTCCGGGTGCAAAATTTATACTGTATGTAGAAAATACTTTGATTGCATATATGCAGATTGCACTGATGTATAAGAAAAAAATTAACCCTATAACGGTTGCAATTACGGGCAGTTCAGGAAAAACAACAACAAAAGAGATGATGGCATCCGTTCTTGCTGAATCTTATAAAATTCATAAAACTGCGCTAAATCATAATAACGAAGTGGGGCAATGCCAGACAATACTCTCCATGCCGGAAGATACTGATGTCCTAATACTTGAGATGGGTATGAGAGGGCTTGGCGAAATCGAACTTTTGTCAAAGTATTCAGAACCCGATATTGCATTGATAATAAATACCGGCACAACTCATATCGGACGTCTCGGTACAGTACGCAATATTGCAAAGGCAAAATGTGAAATAGCTAAATATCTGCATGAAGAAGGTCTTTTAATTGCACATGATACCGAACTGATAAGAAAAATTAACAAATATAAGGGACATACCCTGTATGTAAGTTTGGAAAACAAAGATCTTAAAGATATCAAACTACATCAGAATTCCAGTGATTTTGTGTATAAAAATTCAAAATATACACTGAATATTGAGGGTAAACATAACATACAAAATGCACTTTTTGTAATTAATACAGCTCTAAGGCTCGGTATGTCCTCGGAAAAAATAGCTGCAGGACTTGCAAAATTTAAACCTATTGAAAAAAGATGGGAAGTCTCTGAAATCGGCGGATTAAAAATAATCAATGACAGCTATAATTCCAACCCCGAGTCTTTAAAAGCTGCAATATCAACATTCCTGTCAACGCAAGAACCGCCGAGATGGCTGGTGCTGGGTGACATGAAAGAACTCGGAAAAAAAGAAAGAGCTTATCATAAAGAAATAGGTGAGTTTTTAAATAAATTTGATAATTTAGAATTGATAACAGTAGGTGATCTTGCAAAGTTTATAGCAGCATCAACAATTCATAAATATAAATGCTTTTCTGATAATAAAGGAGTAGCATCTTTTATAAAAGAACATGCGCCGCAGGGAACAAAGCTTTTGTTCAAGGCATCACGTTCTATGAAATTTGAGGAAATAATCAAGGAGTTAGGTGAAAAATGATTCTGTCAATAGTAGCAGCACTTGTGGCATTTGTACTGGCGCTGCTTTTTGGTGTTCCCTATATAGATTTTTTAAAGAAAAAAATGCTCGGGCAGTACATAAGAGAAGAAGCCCCTGAAACGCATGCACAAAAATGCGGAACCCCTACAACGGGCGGTGTTTTTCTTGTTACGGCTTCTGTAATTTCTGCCGTTGTATCTCTGTTTATGGCGGAAAAAACATCTACCGGCGCATTTTTGCTTTTAATAACTTTTATTTTTTATATGTTTGCGGGATTTCAGGATGATGCCCAAAAATTTGCCCATCACGAAAATAAGGGACTGAGTGCAAGGGGAAAACTTCTTTTGCAGATAGCTATTGCGTGTCTTCCTGTTATGTTTGTGACAATAGGCGGAAGAACTTTTCTGACTTTTGGTGAATATGCTATTAATCTCGGGTGGTTGTATCCGGTATTTGGAATCTTTTTGATTACCGGAGTATCAAATGCTGTTAATCTTACGGACGGGTTAGACGGTCTTGCTGCTTCTAATATGGTAATCTCAACCGCAGCTTTGACAGCGATAAATTTAATAATGGGAAATGTTGATATTGCTATAATATGTGCATCTGTAGCCGGTGCATGTCTTGGATTTTTGTATTTTAACAGACATCCTGCAAAGGTATTTATGGGCGATACGGGCTCGCTTGCTCTTGGCGGGGTGCTCGGAACCATCGCAGTTATGGGCAAATTTGAATTGTGGCTTATACCGATAGGATTTATATACTTAATCGAAACTCTGTCTGTTATGATTCAGGTAACAAGCTATAAGCTGACAGGCAAAAGGGTTTTTAAAATGAGTCCTATCCACCATCATTTTGAACTCTGCGGGTGGAAAGAAACAAAGATTGTAAAAGTATTTACTTTTATAAATTTCATTTTTTGCGCAGGTGCAGTAATATTATTCTGGTATTTGAATAAATAAGGCATTAATTATGATAAGAAAATGGTTTGATAAAAAAGTACTGATTCTCGGATTGTCAAAAAGCGGTATAGCTGCCGCCAAATACCTCAATTCTAAGGGCGCTGACTGCTATATTACAGAGAAGAAACCACTGGATACTAAAGACGAACAAATTGTTAAAGAATTAAATGATTCAGGGATAAAAACAGAATTTGAACATCACTCTGACGAATTTATGGAAGATGCTTATATTGCGGTAACAAGCCCGGGCATACCTCCTAAATCAGAGCTTATGCAGAAGCTTAAAGAAAAAAATATAATGGTTATAAGTGAGATAGAGCTTGCTTATCTGGAAACCCAGATTCCTTTTATTGCAATTACCGGCACAAACGGAAAAACAACAACAACGGAACTTACAAATTTTATAATTAATAAAGAATTTAAAGCGGAAAAATGCGGTAATATCGGCATACCGCCATGCTCGCTGCTGGAGGATAAAATTGATTATTTTGTCTGCGAGGTTAGCTCTTTTCAGCTGCAATACAGCCCGAGCTTTCGTCCGCAAATAGCCGTTTGGATGAATTTTACTCCGGATCACATTGACTGGCATGGAGGGCTTGAAAACTATTTTGAAGCAAAGGCTTCTTTGTTTTCTCCCAATAAAAGACCCGGATTTGCCGTATTTAATGCGGAAGATGAAAGGCTGCTTGCTTTCGGTAATGAATATGCAGGAGAAAAATTCTTTTTCGGCAAAGAATTTGAAGAAAACTGTGCATATATAAAAGATAATGCTATATTTTACAAACGAGGTAAAGATACCGAAGAAAAGGTAATTGCTCTGGCAGATGTTCCTCTTGTCGGAAATCACAATTACCAGAATGTAATGGCTTCTTTGATATGTGCCAAGCTTGTCGGTGTAAGTACGGAAAAAATAGCGGAAGCAATTAAAGAATTTAAAGCGCCGGAGCACAGATGCGAGTTTGTTGCAAATATACAGGGCAAAGATGTGTACAATGACTCAAAAGCAACAAATCCTGAGGCTGCAATTTTTGCGCTAAAATCTTTTGAAGGCCGCACACTGACACTTATAGCAGGCGGAACAGATAAAAATACTGATCTTACAGAGTTTTGTGAGACTGTAAAAAAATATGTTAATAATGTGGTACTGCTTGGTGCTGCAAGAGAAAGATTTGAATCCGAATTACGCAAAAACGGATATGAAAATATAATAATGGTGGACGGCAGCTTTCAAGACGGCGTGGACAGAGCATTTGAAACGTCTGATGAAGTGATTCTGCTTTCACCGGCATGTTCAAGTTATGACATGTTCACAGGATATGAAGAACGGGGAAGAGTTTTTAAAGACTATGCCTTATCGAAAAAATAACAACAGAAATAAAAGATATAACAGATATAATAATATAGAACAACAGCATTCCGGCAATACTGATGTAGTGCTGTCTCCTCCGGATACAACACTTATGGTTGTGGTTGCATTCCTTGTTGTAATAGGGCTGATGGCAATATTTTCCGCAGGAGCGCCAAAAGCAATGGATCTCGGGCAAAATCCTGCATCTTTTGCTCTAAAACAGTTTGCATATCTTATAGTCGGCTTTTTCGGGCTCAAATATTTTATGAAGCTCGATTATAAAAAGCTCAAGGACTGGGCTGTGCCTTTTGCATGGTTTGTTATCATAATGCTTGTTCTTGTCGATTTTACACCTCTTGGTGTTGTTGTAAACGGTGCAAGACGCTGGATTATGCTCGGGCCTATTCAGTTTCAGCCCTCAGAAATGACAAAATTTGCAGTTATTATGCTTCTTGCCAATGCATTTTATCGTGATTCGGATATATTCAGTTCAACAAAATGGGTAAGATATTTTATACCTATTTTGATAATGGTTTTTCTTGTTTTTAAACAGCCTAACCTGTCAATGGTAATTTTGCTGTTTTTAACTTCTATGGTTATGTATTTGAGTGTCGCAGGTTCTATAAAATATATGCTGGCAACAGCTGTTGCAGGTATATCAATGGCAGCGGCAACATTTTTAATGTTCGGTAAAAAACTTTTGCACGGATACCAGATGCAGCGTATACAAATATGGCTGAATCCTAATTCCGACCCGTATGGTGCAGGATACAATATTATACAGTCATTGCTGGCATTTGCAGCAGGAGGCTTCTGGGGCGTGGGCTACGGAAACTCAAAACAAAAACTTGCCTGGCTGCCAGAAGGTCATACAGACTTTATTTTTGCAGTCATTGCGGAAGAATTGGGATTTTTGGGATGCTTCCTTATAATAGGTTTGTTCTGGACATTTATTCACCGTGGAATTATAATTTCTTCACGGGCAAACGACATGTTTGGAAAACTTCTTGCGGTTGGTATTACTCTTTCAATCGGTTTGCAGGCTTTCATTAATATGAGCGTATCAAGCTCGCTTATTCCGGCAACTGGTGTTCCGCTTCCGTTTATCAGCTACGGCGGTACATCTTTAATTGTTTCTTTATGCATGGTCGGAGTATTATTGAATATTTCTAAAAAAAGGATAAAAAGGATAAGAAATTATGAACGAAACTACTAATAACAAGGATAAAATATATTTTGTTACAGGCGGCGGTACTGGCGGGCATATCTATCCGGCTGTTGCCGTAGGTTTTGCACTGCAAAAAGAAGCAGATACTGACAAGGTCTATTATGTCGGCAATCCTGAAAATCTGGAAAAAAAGATTGCCGAAGACAAAGTTTTTGAAGACTTTTTGCCTGTTGATATAACAGCATTGCCTAAAACATTTAGTTTCGATTTTGTTAAATGGTCATTTAAGCTTGCTTTTGCAACAGCAAAGTCTATAGGTTATATTTTAAAATATCATCCTAACCTTATTTTTGGTACAGGCGGTTATGTAAGTGCGCCAATGTTATTTGCAGGGATTTTGACAGGTACACCCGTTGTAATACACGAATGCGACGCAATAGCAGGTAAAGTAACAAAACTTGTTGCCCCTTTTGCAAAATCTATTTCAGTAGCATTTGAATCGGTAAAGGATGAAATTAAATCCGATAAAATTCATATGAACGGAAATCCGATAAGAGAAGAATTTTTAAGTACTGACAGATATCATGCAAGACAGGCATGGAATCTGAAAGACAAGCTTACGATTATGGTAATGGGCGGTTCTCAGGGGGCCAAAAAGATTAATACCGTTCTTGTACAATGTTTAAAAGAACTTTTTAAAAAGCATGATGTACAGATAATTCATCAAACAGGTTTAAAAAATTATGATGAAACCGTAAAAGAATTGAAAAAGATTTATCCCAACTATACAGAGAATTCTCAGTACTTAATCAGACCGTATTTCAAAAAAATGTATCTACCTATGCTTGCGTCTGACATAGCAGTATCAAGAGCAGGTTCTTTAAGCATATCGGAGATATGTGTTTCTGGTCTTGCATCCTTGTTAATTCCATACCCTTATGCATCTGCTGACCACCAGAGAAAGAATGCAAAAGAAATGGAAGAAATGGGTGCAGCTTTGTATCTTGATGATTCGGATTGTACTCCTGAAGCGTTTATGGAAAAGCTCGAAGAAATTATTAACGATACACAAAAAATGATAGAGCTTCAAAATAACGCAAAAAAACTTGTAAAATACGATGCAACAAAGAATATCGTTGAACAGATAAAAGCCGTTGTAAAATAGCTTTTTAAGAGATTTTAAACCGTAAAAACTTGCCTGATTTGCTTTTTGGGCGTGTTAAAGTTATAATGTCAAAATAAGCAACATGTTAGGGGTTGGACAGTGAATAAACCTGACTTAATCGAAAAAACTCAGGAAAAGAATAATAAACGTAAAAATAAAATACGTTTTTATTACTCTTTCCTTACAATAGTTCTTTTGATTTGTCTTGTACAGATAGGTATAAGCGCTTTTAATAATATAACAAAAAGCATCAGCTATCACGGAAAAATCAAAAAGATGAAGGCGCTCAACCAACAGGCTTATGCGGAAAATCAGAGGCTTAAAGAAGAGCTTGAAGATTTCAGTTCATTAAAAAGTCTGGAGGCAATTGCCAGAAACAATCTTAAGATGGCCGGAGAAGATGAGGTTCTTGTAATTATTAATAAGCCTCAGCCGGCTGCTGATAGTTCAGATGACAATATAAAAAATGTAAAACATAAGACACAAAAAACACAAAAAGTTCAAAAGGCTCAAAAGCCACAAAAACAAAAAATATAAAAGAGAAAGCTCCTTTGTAATTCGTATTCAAAGGAGCTTTGTTAATAATGTTGCGACATCGAAGTAAAAACCTTACTTCTTCTTGCTTTTCAGCATTATGTTATAAAGCAAACCGCATATCCCTGTTTAGTTTACTTTACGGCTACCAGCTTTGCAGAAATGCCGATATCGGAATTAATCATTTTTGCACTTGCTATTGCCATTGAACGTCTTTTTTTAGCCCCTCTTAAAAGAAATGCTACACCTTCGCTTATATTGCTTGTTGATTTGTTTGATTTTTTTAACATTAATTGCACCCCTGTTTTTGATACGCTTTCTTTATATTTTTTTTATCGGGACAATTAAGATTTTCTTTAGGATTTTAATTCTCTTTGTTACATAAGTTTACAATGTGAAAACAAAGTACGCTTAAGACAGATTTCCGCTCACAAAATAAAAAGCCTTTAACTCTGGGTCAAAGGCGTTAATTCGGTTAGTAATTTTGGTAGTTAGGTTATAGAGTTTATGGAGTTATTAATTTTCAAACTTTATAATTTTAATTTTTACACATTAAAATTAACGGGTAATTTTAAAAACTTTCAAACACTTCTGTTTTTTTAAAGCTTGTGAAAGAAAAAAATTTACTCATTTAAAAAGATTTATTACAAAAATTAACAAAATCAGATAAAATTTTATAAAATATCAATCGGATCAACATCAATTGTCAGCCTGATATCCTCGGGGAGTTTTATTTGAGCAAGAAAATTGAGTATAAACCTTCTTCCTTTTTCTTCGAGCTTGTTTTTTATCAAAATCTGGAATCTGTAATACTCCTGCAAACGTTCAATCACACAGGGATTTGGACCCAAAACAGCTATGGGCTCCGTGAGTTGTCTGTTATCGACAATATCGTTTAATCGCATTGCTATTTCCTGTGCACTGCGCTCTGCCCTGTATTGATTTTTTGAGGACAGAATAATCCGTATAATCTGGCTGAACGGAGGATAATCAAAGTTTTCTCTTGCATCTATTTCCGTTTTATAAAAAGTTTCGTAATCCTGCTCTTTAGCTGTTTCTAAACCGAAAAAGTCAGGGTTGTAGGTTTGAAAGTATACCTCACCGGGGTTATTTCCTCTGCCGGCTCTTCCCGCAACCTGTGTCAAAAGCTGAAAACCTCTTTCACAAGAACGAAAATCTGGAAGATTAAAGCCGTTGTCGGCATTTATTACCCCGACAAGCGTTACATTAGGATTATCCAGTCCTTTTGCCAGCATTTGTGTGCCTATAAGTATGTCAATTTTACCGTTTCGAAAATCGTTCAGTATTTCTATATGTTGATTCTTTTTGGAAAGAGAATCACTGTCCAATCTTGCTATATTACAGTCCGGAAAAAGCTTTTGCGCAACAAGCTCTACTCTCTGGACTCCCGTGCCGCAGTTTCTTATTGCATCGCTTCCGCATTTCGGGCATTCTGTAATCATCGGTTGTTCATGTTCACAGTAGTGGCATTTTAGAGTTTGTGTCTGTGAGTGGAATATCAATGGTATGGCACATTTCGGACATTGGATTACTTCACCGCAGGCCATGCACTGTGTATATGTCGAGAAACCTCTGCGGTTCATAAGCAGTATTGTCTGCTTTTTATCACGGAGATTCTGCTCGATTGCGCTGACAAGCGCACGGGAAAAAATACCGTTGTTTGCTCTGAAACGTTCTTCTCTCATATCCACCACACGCACCTTAGCGAGCGGATAATCATTGTAGCGTTTTTTCATTTCAATAAGATTACCCGAGTTTTTTGCATAATAATATGTGTTTATATCAGGTGTAGCGCTGCCGGACAGCACGGGGCAGTTGTTTAATTCCGCAAGTTTTTGCGCCACCTTTTTGGCATCATAGCGGGGAGACGGCATTGTCTGTTTATAAGAGCTGTCGTGTTCTTCGTCTATTATAATAAGCCCGATATTTTTTAAAGGTGCAAAAACAGCAGAGCGTGCACCTGCCAGAATACGGATTTCATTGTTTTTAATTTTATTCCATACATCAAATTTTTCACCGTCAGAAATGCTTGAATGCCATATGGCTGTTTTTTCTATGCCGAATCTTCTTGCCATACGCTGTGTTAGTACAGATGCTAGTGCTATTTCCGGCGCAAGGAATAAGACATTTTTACCCTGTTCCAGCACTTTTTTTATTGCCGCAAAATATACTTCTGTTTTGCCGGAAGAGGTTACTCCGTGCAAAAGAATATTGTTATAGCTCCCCAGCCTTTTTTCTATTTCCTTATAAGCAGTTTGCTGTTCATCGAGAAGCTGCGGGAATGGTTCTAAATCCTGTTGTTTAAATATTTCAAGCGGATTTCTAAAAAGCTGCTGTTCTGTTATTTGTACACAGCCCAGATTTAGCAGTCTGTTTATTGTTGCTCTTGTTGTTTTTGCTTCTTTTTCAAAATCAATGAGTCTTATTTTGCCTTTGCTTTTTAACAGCTGCAAAATTTCCGTTTGTCTTTTCCCCGCATTGTCAAAAGTTTTAAACTCTATAAATTTTTCTGTTTGTTCTTTTTGGCTTCCTGACAAAAACTTAACAGGAACAGCGCATTCAAGAACATTTTGTATGGAGCAAAAATAGTAATCCGCAACCCATTCAAGAAATTTTAGATATTTAAGGTCAAAAATAGGGGTATAATCAAGAATTTTTGATATATTTTTTGCTTTAATTTCTTCCGGAAGGTAGTTAGAAAACCCCACTACATAAGCATTTATCAAACCCATACGGCCAAAAGGCACAGAGACGGGCTGGCCTATTTTTATATCGGGTTTCATTTCTTCCGGAATTAAATAACTAAAAGTCTTTACCCCAATGCCTTTTATAGATGTAAGAACAAGGGCATATTTATTCAACATGCCCTCTTGCTGTTCTATAATTGTTTTTTCTTTGTTATTCAGCGTCATCTGTAGTCATAAATTCTTGCATTGCTTCGTCAATAGCGTCTTTTAAGAGTTCCAGATTTTCCGGAGAAACAGTAACGCCTTTTTTTGTTGGCAGCCAGTTGAGGCCGTCATCTGTTGTGTAATAAATTCTCAAATCAAGGTAGCTTTTACCTTTATATTCGTTGATAGAGATTTGCAGCTGTTCTGTAGCGCTTCTCGGGATTGTTGCAATAATTTTTGCTTCTGATGCCATAACTTATTTCTCCTCTTTTTCATCCAAAATTTATTTTATCATGCATTTGGTGCTTTGTAACTTTTATAAAAAATGATAAAATATTTTCGAGACATAGAATCCGGGCTGGAAGTATTCGCACAAGTCTAAATATTTAAATACGGGTAGTTTATGGCAAAGATAAGAAATTTAGCTCTTCGGGATATTCCAAAACTCAAAAGAATGATTTCTATGATATCGAACCTTAGCAGCGCTGATGTCGGGTTTGGATACAAGTCTTATGTTCCTTTTCCCATCAACTGGATAAATCGTATTTTGCCTTTGCAGCTGAAATTTGCATCTGATTCTTATGTGGCTTTTGACGAAAATAAAGTTTGCGGACTCATTACACTAAAACAGCAGGAAAAAAATCCTCAAAGCTGGAGAATATCAAAACTGTTTCTTGATGAAAACGGTTATGATATCGGCAGACAGCTTGTCAGTTTTGTAATTGCCAGATACGGTGCAATGGGGGCAAATACTTTTACTGTAAAAGTTGATGAAAACCATGAAGAGCTTTTGGAGCTTTTTTCAAAAGGCTGCGGTTTTAGAGTTTGTGCATCGGAGCAGCTCTGGGAAATGCAAGAAATAAAACTTGCTCCGGCATCTTTGGATAAGAAATTCTTCAGACCGTTTAAAAATTCTGATGCGCAGGCAGCTGCCGGTATCTATAATGATTTGATATTTCCTCATTTTAGGTATTCACTTGCCAGAAAGCCTGCTGAATTTGAAAATGTCTTGTGCAGCGGTTTATACAAAACATCTTTCTTCCGCTATGTCTTGGAGGACGGCTCTAACCATTCAATAAAAGGATACTTTTCAATACAAACAAGCGACAACGAGAACTTTATACTCAATGTAGACCTTGTGAGCGCATTTGATGAGTATCTCGGCGATGTAATAAATTTTGCAATCAGCCAGATACTTATGAGAAAAAAGAATTTTAAACTATATTTCAGAAACAAAAAATATCAGACTAACGGGTCGAAAAATGAAAAATATCTTGCGGAAAACGGTTTTAAAAATGTAAAAAGCCAGATCGTACTTGTAAAAGACTACTACAAACGCATTCAGGAAGATGACAGGTATACAAAACCTGCAATAGCATTTTCGGAAATTTCAAGAAAACCTGCATTTAAAATTTAGTTTTTTGCCAATTCTTTTTTTAGTTGAAGGATTTTGTATAATTGTGTATCAATTATTTCATAAATTGCATTTGATATTGCAATATAATCTATAATCCCCCTATTTTCTGAATTATTACCCTGCAAAGAATTGTTCAAAGTTTTAGACAAATATAGTAGTGTCGTCATATCAGATATTAGTTCATCAAGATTTTGTTCCAGTGTTTTATTCATAATAATAAATAATAAATAATAAATATTTTTATTCAATTATAAATGAATAAAAATCCGAGTCAATATTAATTATTTTTACTATTATTTAAGATAGAGTTTTGTTAAAAAGTTTAAAAACATTGAGTTTATATTTTAAAAATTAAAGCTAATATTGTTGTTTTATTCAAATTTTACTTGTTAAAAAAACAGTCCGATATTCAATTATCATTGCATACTAATATTTTTGAATATTGTTTATGGTAATTGCATGACCAAGAGGGACTTTTTAAAAAGAATAGGAAAAAATATTCAAAAAGCAAGAAAAGCAAAGGGATATACACAAGAATCTTTTGCTGAAAAGACGAATCTTTCTTGGAGTTATATTTCTAAAGTAGAATCCGGCATATTGAATATGTCCTGTGCCAAAATTTATGATTTTGCTGTTTATCTTGATGTCCCGTTAGAAGAACTTTTGTCTTTAAAATAATTTTGCACTAATCGATATATTTTAATTTTTTATTAATAAGCTTAATTTATATTCTAACCTTTTAGGGTAATATTTGTTTCTTTATTTATAAGCTTTCTTGAGTTTTTCCGGTAAAAAAGTATTAGACTTTTATGGCTGATATTTTCAAAAACAAACTGTAATACCGTCCAATTGAGAGAGTTCAAAAATCCGTTTAAGTTGATTTTGGATACGTATAACGGGTTTTTGAATTATGCACAATAAAAAATTTCTCACAATATTATCCGTCTTTTTTTGCATTTTTTGTGTGTCTTCATTATGTGCATTTTGTCTTGATACTGTTACATCAAAATTGAACGAAATAGAAAAAAGTTTTTATGGCTATACTTATCAAGGCAGCAATGAGTCAAGACTCTCAAGGCTGGAAAAAAATCTTTACGGAAAAACTTATAACACTTCTCAAAAACAGCGAACAGAAAAAATATACAAAGATATGGGGCTTGGAGTACCTGCGGGTGCAGCAGCACCTGTTCAGGAAACTGTGCCGAAATCAGAGGCTGATATAGGACCAAAAGCCGATGCCGGTATAAAATATCCTGTTGTTGATAAATTGGAAGAAAAAGTATTTAAAAAATCATACCCTGACGATGATATTTACTTGAGGCTGTCAAGGCTTGAAAAGCAGACTTTTAAAAAAGAAAGCACCCTCTCTTTGAATGAAAGAGTGGATGCCTTGCGTGATAAAGTTCTGGGAGGGGACTCAAGAGCCGTTGCGGAAATTGACCCCGAAACAGAGGAAATTGTCCTCGACAACGGTAAAAAATATATCGAAAACCCGTATATAGGGAATGGAAATAATGATTCACACTACAATTATTACAGCTATGAGGGGTCAAAAAACAGAATTCCGGCACCGGCCAGGTTAAGTGATGACAATGCAGAGGATTATTCACGGACTTACGGCGAAAGATACGCACAAAGCTATGATTTAGACATATTGGAAAAACAGCTCTTCGGTAAAAGATTTATACAAGAGCCGCCCTCCAAACGTCTTGCCCGCCTGGAAAACAAAGTGTTTCAGCGTACTTTTAATGACGACCAGGAGGCGCGTACCCAGAGGCTTCTGACTGTTACAACAGCACAAAAGACTTCTAAAGAATACGATTCCAACAAATGGGCACAGCGCCTGAATACGGGCATTCAAATCGGCAGTATCCTGCTAATGGTCCTTGCTATGATTCTTTAGGGACTAGTATAATCCTGTAAATATCTGGCCGAATGTTGCATCATATACATTCTGGACAGGGGTAAATACTTTGCTAAAGAATCCTTTCTTTGCAGGGCTGTTGCACTGATTACAGGCAGGCAGGTATGTTCTTTGCTGCACGGGAGCTACAATATAACTATAAGTTATCGGAGCAGCCGCACCGGTTGGCACACCTATTGAACATGAGTTCTGCATCGGCATCGGCTTTAACGGACACGAAGCAAATGCTGTAGTTGCAGCCATAATCATTGCAGCTGCTGTCAGCGCAAATATCTTTTTCATAAAAAAATCTCCTTTTATTCTGCGTGAGCTGTTTGTGTCTCACATACCCATTTTTACATTTTTGAGAAAAAATACATTAGACTAAACGGCTAAGTAAATTTATAACCCTGTTTAATAATAATTTCGTAAAAATAGATTAAAATATGATATAATCAACCTAATTGGAATATTATCAGGGGGTGCTATTACCTATGACAAGCAGCAATACTATTTATTTTGTGGATGTAACAAACAGAGACGGAGTCCAGACTTCCCGACTCGGGCTGGCAAAACTTCAAAAAACCATCATAAACATTATGCTTGATGATATGGGTATAACCCAGTCGGAATTTGGTTTTCCTACAACGAAACACGAGCTTAATTACCTTAACGGAAATCTGGAGCTTGTTGATAGGGGTGTTATAAGAAAAACCAGATTGTCAGGATGGATTCGTGCACTTGCAAAAGATGTTGTAGAGTCATTCAGCAACGTCCCCCGTCTTAAATATGTCAATCTCTCCCAGTCTACGTCCGATCAAATGATAAACGGAAAATACGGCGGCAAAAAAACAAAAGAAGATATTCTCGCACAAACAATTGAGGCTGTGGAAGCTGCAAAAACCTGCGGTGCCGAGATTATAGGCGTAAATGCAGAAGACGCATCAAGAAGCGATATTGATTATCTTATAAAATATGCAAAAGAATGCAAAAAACACGGTGCAAGCCGTTTCAGATACTGTGATACTCTGGGATATGAGGACCCTCATACCGCTTATGAAAGGATATATGCTATTGCCAAAGAAGCTCAGATTGATATGGAAATGCATTTTCATAATGATCTCGGCATGGCTGTCGGATGTTCCGTACTCGGCGCAAAAGCAGCGATTGATGCCGGTGTTGATGCTTATATAAATACAGCCATAAACGGAATGGGAGAACGTGCTGGGAATGCCGATTTAATTTCCTGTCTTTTAGCTGTTAAAAAATCCGCAGGCTTTGCGGGGAAATATAATGTAGATCCTCAGATTGATTTGTCAAAAGCCTGGAAACTTGCAAAATATACATCTCATGCCTTCGGTGTTCCTATACCGGCAAATCAGCCTGCTGTAGGCGGAAATGCATTTGCTCATGAATCCGGAATACATGCAGACGGTGCATTAAAGGACAGAAGAAATTACGAACTTTATGATTTTGAAGAACTCGGACGAGGTGAACCCGAAATTGTAGAAACCGGAAGAATGATTACAGTCGGTGAGTACGGCGGAATTAAAGGCTTTAGAAACGTGTATAAAAATCTTGAACTTGAATTTCACGACGAAGATGAAGCAAGAAACATACTTGAACTTGCCCGTTATGCAAATGTACATACACAGCTGCCTTTAACAGACAGTGAGCTTCGTTTTATATATTATTATCCTGATATTGCGGCAAAGATTATGACGGTTACACCATACTATATGCCGACGGGAGAATTGAAAAAACGTTTGGAAACACAGGGCAATATTTCTGCTTCTATAGTATAATAGACTTGTAAAGGATTTATATAATGTCACTAAAAGCAAGAATTGAAGCAGTTTTATTTATAACGGCACAGGCTCTGGAAGTACAGGATATTGCCGAAATCCTCAAAGAAGAACCGGATACGGTAGAAGAAGCACTTCTTGAGCTTATTATGGATTATTCCGCCCGTGAAGGTGCACTTGAAATAGACGATGAAAACGGCTATATTCTGCAGGTAAAACAGGATTATATGGATATAGTCGAACAGCTTTGTCCTGTGGAGTTAAAACCTCCTGTTTTAAAAACTCTTACAATAATTGCACTGAAAGAACCCATAAGACAATCGTATTTAAAAGAACTGCGTTCCAACGCTTATGAACATGTGCAGGAACTTTTGAAAATGGGGCTTATTTCCCGCCACAGAGACAAAAACGGACGTTCTTTCAACCTTAAAACAACACCAAAATTCAAAGAATATTTTAAACTAAAAGGCGATGCCAAAACTCTTGCAAAAATTATAGATCTGGAAAAACAGGCAAGAGATAACGGTGAGGATGAAGACAGCATAGATCTGTCCGAATTCGTGGAAGAAAATTAGAAGTATATTATTCTCCCCTTGGTATAAGCGTACATCCTGTATTCGGGTTGTATTCGCATATACAGTTTTTGCCGTTATTTTTTGCATTATACAGAGCAACGTCAGCAAGCTCTATGAGTGTCTGTTCATCCAGTGCACAGGACGGGTATTCGCTCATACCGATACTTACAGTCGGACATATATTGATATTGTCTCTTACATTTATTTTAATCTGGCTTATATTTTTTCTGATTCTTTCAGCAATAATCTTTGCATCCTGAATATTGGTTTCCGGCAGAATTACCGTAAATTCCTCACCGCCGTATCTGGACGCAATATCAATTTTTCTTATTGTCTGTTGTATACAGCTGGCAATTTCTCTTAAGACCTGGTCTCCAACGGGGTGTCCGTAGGTATCATTTACACTCTTAAAGTTATCGATATCCATCATCAAGAGAGTCATTTCATGATTGTAGCGTGATGAACGTTTGATTTCATTTTCCAGCAATGTATAGAAGTGTCTGTAAATATATAATTTTGTAAGACCGTCTTTTGTAGCGAGTTCATACAATTTTGCGTTATCAATTGCAATAGCTGCCTGATTTGCAAGTGCCTCTATGAATTCCAGATCCTGTTTGTTGAATAATTTGCCGTTTTGTTTGTTCGTTATATTTATAACACCAATAGGCTCACCTTTGGCAATCAGCGGCACACATAAAAGAGAATTAACGTTCAATTCCTGTCCGTTATCAATAAATCTCGGGTCATTCTGTCCGAGGTTTGATATAATTGATTTCTTTTCTACAAATACTGTGCCTGCAATACCCTCACCAACTTTTATTTTTGAGCATTCAATAAGTCCGTTGTTGATTTCTGTTTCAAGATTCTTATCCGCAAGCCCGTATACAACTTTTGTCTGCAGTACATTTTCCGCAAAGTTGTATAACATCAAAGAACCCTTTTCCGCATCAATTGTTTCAAGAGCTTTATTTAAAATTACTCTCAAAAGACGTTTCAGGTCATCGATAAAGTTCACAGCCTGGGAAATGTTATAAAGAATAGAAATATTATGCAGGGATTTTTGTAATTTCTTTAAATCGTTTTCCTGCTCTCTTCTTTTTATATATTTTATTAATATAGGCCCGATATAGTTAAATACTTTGTTTAAATATAATAAATCTTCCGTACTGAATGGTGTTCCGTCAGTTTTTTCTCCTATAGAACAAACGAAATACGGAATGGAGTCTTTCTGAAATAGTTTAAAATAACAACTGTTAAGATTTTGCAGTTCATATTTTTCCCAAAATGATTTGTATATCGGCTTGTTGTTATCATCTGCAACTTTTATGAATTCATTTTTATTTAAAACTTCCCAGAAACCTTCTTCATCATTTTCAAATTGGAAAAATTCATGATCGTCAGAATTTGGGCTTGATACCATGTAATAAACTTTGTCATGATTAATAAAAAATCTGACATTGTCTATGCTGAGAGCCTGAGTGATAAAAACGGTAACCTTCTCAATTAAGTCTTCAATCGAATCAGCCTGTGTAGCAATGATGCTCAATTCAAATAAACTGTTAAGATCATAAAAGTTTTTTTGAAGAGTGTTGATTTTTTCTGAAAGATTCTCCATAATACATATTTTATTAAAATTTTTCTAATAATTCAATCAATTAAATGGAGGCTATTTTTCCTTTACTTACAATTGTTTTGTACGACTTGATAATTATCGGGCTCCTTTATATAATTAAATATGCTATGGAATGTTTACACAGAAAAAAAGAACCGGTTCTTGGGTTCGGGGTGGATTTATTTACATTTGAAGAAGCTCTTCAGTATGTTCATACATGCTTAAAAGAAAATAACGGCATGCAAATTGTTACAATAAATCCTGAAATGATTTCTTTAGGAAATAAAGATAAAGAATTTGCTGCCGTATTAAATAATGCTGATTTGGTAATACCTGATGGAGTCGGTGTTAAAATTGCGTTGAAAATAAAAGGAATATCTCAGGAAAACATTCCCGGAATTGAGTTTTCAAAGAAGTTAATTGGCATGTGCGAGCTTGAGGGCTTTAGTATAGGTCTTATCGGTGCAAAGGAAGAGGTAATTCAAAAAGCTGTACAAAATATACGTAAGGAACATGCGAATCTAAATATTACCTATATAAGAAACGGTTATTTTGACGAAGAACAGGAAAAGATAATAGTTGAGGAATTAAAAGCAGTTTCTCCGAGAGTTTTGTTTGTTGCTCTTGGTGCTCCAAAGCAGGAACTTTTTATTTCCAAACTCAAACCGCAAATGCCTAACACTGTTTTTATAGGTGTTGGAGGAAGTTTTGATGTATGGTCCGGAATGGTAAAAAGAGCGCCCAAAATATATCAGACACTCGGATTGGAATGGCTGTACCGCACAGTGAAAGAACCTGCGCGTTTTAAGAGAATTTTTCCTGCTTTGCCATTGTTTTTGATTCAGGTTATAATAGAAGCAATACACGAGAACTTGGTAAAATAAAATGATTCAATTAAGAGGTGTTACAAAAAAATATAAGAACAATTATGCTTTAAGAAACATTAATCTTGACATAATGTCCGGAGAATTTGTTTTTATCACGGGTTCTTCCGGTGCAGGCAAATCCACCCTCATGAAGCTTTTGTATAAAGAAGAAACACCAACCTCAGGCAGTGTAATGATTGGCGGGATAAATATAGCTAATCTGCCTTCGGAAAAGGTTCCAAACCTGAGAAGATGTATGGGTATTGTTTTTCAGGATTATAAACTTCTTATGAATCAAAGTGTATATGACAATTGCGCTTATGTAATCAGAACTCTCGGAATGAGCTCAAAAGAAATAGAAGCGAGAGTTTCCGGTGCTTTGAAAGTTGTAGGACTGTACGATAAAATGAAAGCAAAAGCATCAGAACTTTCCGGCGGTGAACAGCAGAGAGTGTCTATTGCACGTGCAATTGTAAACGGACCTCCGCTTTTGATTGCGGATGAGCCTACCGGAAATCTTGATCCTAAAAACTCTATGGAAATTATGCAGATTCTGGAGCAGGTAAACCAGAAGGGTATTACCGTATTGGTTTCTACTCATGACCATGCTATGGTTGATTACTTCAGAAAGAGAGTTTTAACACTTGAAGACGGTCAAATTATCCGTGATGTTCAGGCCGGTACATATGAATAGTATTGGATGAAGATTTTAATAAAATTAAAATGAGAATGATATATGAGTGAAGAATCAACAAAAGCAATTATAAAAAAGAAGGTTAAAGCACATATCCCTAAGGATTGGCTGAAAGAGCTTAGGATTGTGTACAGAATTTCTCTGGAGACAATTTACGGCATAAAAAGAACCGGCTGGATAAATCTTGCCATAATAACGACTATGGCTGCTATCTTAACTATATTCGGCAGTCTGTTCAGGTTCACAATTTCTCTTAATTCTTTTGTTCATGAATTGGGAAATGCTCTTGAAATTTCAGTATATATTAAGTCTGATGCAAAAACAGAGTCTGTTGCGCAGGAGATAAGAGGACTCGAACATGTAGAACGGGTTAAAATTATTCCGAAAGAAAAGTCCTGGGCTGATTTAAAAAGAGAATTTGATGTTCCGAATATGGAAAACCCTCTTCCCGATACTTTGCATGTTAAGGTTGACAAACCGGAGAATATAACGATTGTGTTTAACAAGATTAAAACATATTCGGGCGTTGAAGATCTTAATTATGCACAGGATATTGCAAAAAAAATGCAGATGTTTAACAATGTAGTTCACACTATAACTGTGCTTGTTGTTATATTGACTGCTGTTTTGACAATAACCATAATAAATAATACAATACAATTGGTAATTCAATCACGCAAAGAAGAAATAGAAATAATGCGTCTTATGGGTGTGAGCAACTGGTATATCAAAATTCCTTTGATATTACAGGGCGCAATATACGGCTTTTTAGGTGCATTGATTTCTTTGCTCCCGTTGAATGCCGTTCATAACGGGCTTTTAAAGGTGCACGAGTTCTTTATGGTTCCTGCTCCCGTTCTGGCCAACAATACGGTAATTCTGGTATTATTTATTATAGCTGTCGGTTTTGGCGCCGGCGGAAGTTTACTATCAATAAAGAAACATTTACAGGTATAAAAAATGGATGCACAACAGGTATTAGATCAAATAAAAGAAATTCCGGCAATGCCTAACGTAATTGTCAAGGCACTTGGTATTATAAAAGATGACACATCTGGAACAAAAGAATTGTCAGAGATTATGGCATATGATCAGGCTTTGACTTCACAGGTGTTAAAACTTGTAAATTCTGCATATTACGGATTTGCTCAGGAAATTACATCAGTGGGTAAGGCACTGGCTCTTTTGGGAATGACTCAGACAAGAAATATTATTATTGCTGTGGCAATGAAGCCAATGCTTACATCACAGGGCGGCCGTGATATGTGGAAGCATTCGTTAAGATGTGCTGTGGCATGTGAATATTTGGCTGAAAAAACAGGCGTTGTTGACGCTGGTGATGCTTTTACAATAGGCTTTTTACATGATATTGGTAAAATCCTTTTAAATATTGTTGATACAATGTTGTATCAAAAAGTGAGAACAGCCGTAAAAAACGGTATGGATATTATAGAAGCTGAAAATGAAATGTTTGAAACAAATCATGCTGATATGGGATTTTTGCTTGCAAAAAAATGGAAGCTTTCAGTTTTGCTTGCAAATTGTATAAAATATCACCATGATCCTCTGTCTTCTTCTATGCCGCAGGTTAGCACTCTTGCTTATATTGCAAACAAAATTTCACACGATGAACCTGATGTGTTTGACGAAGCACTTGTAAAAGAGCAATTGGGTCTTGATGTAAATACTTTGATGCAGTACAGGGAGAAGATAGAAGAAAAAACTAATGTGCTTTTTGCATCGCTCAATGCAGGCTAATCTTTATTGAAAGGATAAACCATGAAATTATTAAACAAAAAAGCATATACTCTTGCAGAAACGCTTTTGACTCTGGCTATTATCGGTGTTATTGCTGCAATGACGATTCCCACATTAAAAAACGACGCGGAAGAACGAAAATTTGTATCTTTAACCCAAAAAGCATTTAATACGATTTCCGATGCTACTGCAAGGCTGGAAACAAAACATGGTAATTCGGAATTTTGGTCTGCATCAAAATATACTGAATATTATAAGGAAGTAATAAATTTTGATACAGGTATATCTGTTAATACGGAATTAAAAAGTTCAGATTTTTCAGGTACGGAATACTCTCTTTGGAATAGTGAAAATGTATTTGTTGGCACTGACGGCATGTATTGGAAAATAGATACAAAAGCAAATAATCCGAATTTTGTAGTCGATATTAACGGCCCTCAGCTTCCTAATGTTATTGGTATAGATGTTCATGCATTTTATTTGACAGATGACGGAGTCGTTCCGCAGGGGGTATCCGGCACTTCAAATAAAAATCCTTGGTCGGCATGCTGTACTGCTTATGTTATTAAATATGGGAAAATGCCTTGGTTAAAAAATCCTATAGCGAAATGTCCGTCTATTTAATTCTTGACTAAAATTTATTAGTACCGCTAAAATAACAAAAAGGATGGATATTATGAAAAAGTTTGGTAGAATAAAAGCGTTTACTCTGGCGGAAGTATTGCTTACACTTGTTGTTGTGGGTGTTATTTCCGTGTTGACAGTTCCCACGTTAAAAAATCATGCGGATGAAGCCAAATATGTTGCTGCAACACAAAAGGCAATGTCAGAAATAGCTGCTGCAACAAGTAATGCAGAGCTTGCATACGGTGAAGCATCCAACTGGAATTTTAAAAGTTCTACTGTAAAAGAATATTACAGAAAAGCTATGAACACAGTGCCTTTTCCAAAGGGCAGCAAAACATCTTGGCCGCGGTTAGGACTTGACGGAGCAAATGCAACATTTAGACCCGCATTTATGACTGCAGACGGTATGGCCTGGGAAGTTCATGACGGCGGATACGGCTGCGGCGGAGGTTGTGCTCTTGTTGATATAAACGGATCTGAGCCGCCAAATACAGTTGGCATTGATATTCATGGTTTTAGAATCGGTTCATTATGCGATGGCAGCAATAAATCCGGTGATTTTGGCGTATATGCAATGGGTGATGGCAAGAATGATAAAAATTCGGAATGGGCGTGTACAGCTTATATTATAAGAAATAAAAAGATGCCCTGGTTGTATACATCCACGGATAGTTGTAAATCATATCAAGGCAAATAGAATATATAAATAAAAAAATAAGGGGTTAAACATGATTAAACAAAAAACAAAAGCATTTACACTTGCAGAAGTACTTGTCACACTTATGATTATAGGTGTTATTTCTGCATTAACTATTCCGACATTAAAAGAAACAGCGGACAGGAGTGCAAACCTTGCTGCATTGCAAAAAGCTTATTCTACAGCAACAAATGCCTTTGCTACATTAAAGGCTGAGTATGGAGCGCCTATTTATTGGATGGTTCCGTCTGATGCACAGAATGCCCCCTCTGCTATTAAAGGTCAAAGAGTATTTAAAGATGGTACTGACCAAGGATTTTCATGGATGTTAAAACAAAAAATATCTGTAGGTCAGCAAAGTGGTATTCCTCCTGCTGGATATAAAATAAAAAAATTATCCGGAGCTGAAATGTCAACTGCAAAAATTGGGCAGACAGAAATTAACTTATCTGATTCATCGGGGAATGTATCTTTTCAGAGTGCAGACAATATGTACTGGTTCCCGTCAAAAACATACAGCGGTTGCAAGTATACAATAGATCTTAAAGCTCAGTATGCCGGTTCAGCTAATAAGAATAATTCGGCAGTACAATACAGAGGGACTAAGAGCCATCTTGATATATTCGGTGCTCCTGCATATGCTCTACCTATTTCATCATCTGCATCATCTAATTTGCATAAATTTAATAACGTTGTTCATATATGCGGACATATTATTGTTGATACCAATGGTGCAAAAGCTCCGAATCGTATGGGTATTGATGTATTTGTTTTTGATGTTAGTTCAGATGGTGTTATTCCTCATACAGGAAATGATGATTGTAAAGATATGACAGGTGACGGATATACTTGTTCTTCTAAGCTGATTAACGGCGATGAGCATGCACTTGACTTTATTTATGAATAATATCTCTATAACAATAGGAGAAAAAATCTTATGAAAAAAGCATTTACTCTTGCGGAAGTTTTAATGACGCTGGTAATTATAGGTGTTATTGCTTCGATGACTATACCTACATTGAAAAAAACTTCCGATGAAAAGGCTTATGTTGCAGGAGCTTTAAAAGCATATTCTGAATTATCTTCTGCTACAAAATCAATAAAAAGAACTGAAGGGCCTATCTCAATGTGGGCCAGTTATTCTTCAGCAAATGCGGCGGCAGATATTATTAGTAAATATAAGACAATAATGCCATCAGTTGGTGTTCCCTCAAATTCATATAAGATACAAACTCTAAATAATGAAGACAGCAGTCTGGGCGAAGGGACATTTTCAAATTCTGATACAACAATCACTGCTGCTGACGGAGCTATTTATAATCTGGCTTTTGTTAATGATTGCACCGCAGCAAATGCAGCCTCAAAGGCTTGTTTTAGGTTTGTAGTTGATGTAAACGGAACAAAAGATCCTAATATGATAGGTGTTGATGTTTTTGCTTTTGATGTAATGAAAAACGGAGATGTAAATCCCGCAGAAGGCAAATGTCCGCCTGATTCTTCGCAAAATAGCGATAGCGGAAATAATAAAGGTGATGAGGATAAAAATGATTCCTCACAGAATAATCAGGATTCAGACGGATGGGGCTGTACTGCCAGACTTATTAAAGAAAAAGACATAAGCTGGTAATAATATTTTCAAAATACGTAATACACAAAAAGACCTTGTTAAAACAACAAGGTCTTTTTGTTATAGATTATTTCAAATCACATTGGTTTAGTGTCTGTCAGTTAATACAAACAGACTGATAAGATCGTTCAGTGCAACTGCCTGTTTTTTATAATCCTGAACTTGTTTTTCAAGACTTTTAATATTATTTTTATATTCAGCAATTTGTGTCATACAAACTTTGGCACTCGCCGTAAGGCTGTCTTGACCCTGTTGTGCTTCTTTTAAAACACTGTTCATAGAAATACCTAATGCTTCCATTGTCTGGCGGATAATTTGAGCGCCGGTTTGTTTTGTTACGCCCTGAGGAAGCTGCATGATTAATCTTTTTAACACAGCCACATTAGCAGGCATTGAATAATTTTTTTGCTGCTGCGGCATTGCATTTAAACGAGGCTGTTGTTGTGTATTAAACATTTCTTTTTCTTCAAACATTTGTGTATCCGTTTCTTCAAAATTAAGATTTTGTGTGAATGATTGTTCAAAATCAGTTTGATTTGCTTCATCCAGCTCAATATCAAGATTATTATCAGTAAAATCAACCGGTTCTTCCGGTAAATCTTCAGCAAGTGAAAAATCCGAAAAATTATTATCAAGACTTATATTGTCAGTGATAACATTTTCTGCAGGTTTTTCTTTAACAGATTCTTGAATCAAATTATTTTTAGAACTGTCAGGTATGGGCTGAATTTCTATTTCCGCTTGTTTTTTTAATGCTTCAACAATTTTTTTGCCAACACCAGATGGAAGTTTATTTTCTGTCATAATACTAACCTTTTTTGTTCTTTCATTTGAATTATATATAAAATAGAAATATTTTTCAAAAATAATTACGATATATTAAGTGTGGGTTACTTCTGCACAAAAATAAATTAAGCATTACGGCATAGCCTTGCTAGTTAAGATAAGCACCAAAAGCAGAGAAGGTTTTGCTGGCAGGTTCTAATGGCTGTGCAAGAGGAGCAGGCATAACTTTCATCTTGTCCTGTGATGTATTTTTATTACCGGACTTTTGGCTTTTTTTACCTTCCACCGCATTTGTAATTGCTATGTTTAGCTTTGGTATACCCCAGCCGAGAACCACACCTGAGTATACATAACCAAGCAGCTGTGCAAAGTTTTTATATTTGAGTTTTGTAAGTGCTTCTGTGGCAATTTTTATATCATTTTTGGATCCATTTTTAGCAATTTCTTTAACTTCTTTCATAAGCTTTCTGAACGGTATCTTTTTATCTCCGTCCATAACTTTTATGTTTAACTTTTGTAGTGCCGGGTAAAGAATTTCTTCATGGGTTTTTTCTACGGATTTTGTAATATAGTTCCACAAGCCCTTGCCCTGAGCTTCTTTATCATAGTTTACAATACCTTTATCAAAAACTTTTGCTGCAAGTTTAGAAACAAAGCCGCCTAAAATCAACCAGTTTGCAAAGCCGAGAGTATCTTTGATTGCAGATTCACGTGTTTCATTTTTATCACGTGCAGCAAAAATACGACTCATTATAGTCATACCGTATATAAACTTGAACTGATCCATCGTAGGCACTGCACCTTTGTACTGGAGTTTCTTGGCTATTTCCGCAGGTGCCTCTTTCCAGGCTTTTAACGCACCCTTTTTAACAAGTGCAAGAGGATTTTTTAATATACACGATACCATTGCAGTACCAAGTGCTAAGCCAAGAACAGTTTTTAGTACTTTAAATCCGAATGATTTATCAGGCTCTCTTCCTTCAACACCTACAAATCCGTCAGAACCCGTACGTTTCTTTGTCAAATATCTGTTAAACGGCTGTGATGACATACCTATAATAACAGGAATAGCAAGACCTGCTGCAACTGTAGCGGATTTTCTGCCTTTAATACCTTTAAGAAATTTTTCAAAGTCTTTGACAATTTCTGTTTTGTCATGGGCAGCCTTGTCGAGGACAGTCTTTCTCATTGCATAAGCATTGTTAATAAGATTGTCAATAGATCCCTCAACTTTTGTCGGTATTTTATCGACTATTTGTTCACCATTTGTTTTAACAAAATTCAATTTAAATGTTGAGCCGGCGCCGGTTTCTCCCGTAACTATTTCAATTGCTTTGGCAATAGCGGCTTTTGGCGCTTTATATTTTTCAGTACCTGCGTCAATCATTATTTTTGCAGCTTCTTGTGCAGATTCAGGCTTTAACATCTTCCAGGAGTTTGCTCCGTCCGTTGTATTAAAGCCTTCTAAGCCTTTAAAAAATTGTTCCCAATATTGTTTTGCATCATACTTGCCATTTGCAACGCTGTCAGCCATTAATTGACCGAACGTGTCTATCGCATCACTGTTAGCAAACAGCAGATGTGCTTTTACCCCGTTGGCTTTATTAAATGCTGCTGATACGGCATACCCTGCACCCAGCCCCACAATACCTGCAAGAGCATGGTTTATTGTACCTGCTGATTCTCTAAATCCTGTCTCCATGCCGGCATCTTTAGAACGTGAAAAATCAACAATGGTCCTTGGCATAACCATTGAAGAAAAGTCAACAAACACTGCCCCTATTGCTGGACTTGTATTCAAAAAATTCAGCACCTGAGTTCCCATTTCAACAGGACCTTTAAAACTCGGGTTTGTTTTGTTATCTTTATTATTTTCGTTCTGTGTTAATGTTTGCGGTTGTATCTTATAGGGTGTAATTTGTGATAGCATATCTTAACCTGTTTTTTATTTTTGCGTTTGCTGCATCATCATGCCAAACGCCTGAAAAGTTTTTTTGTTGCTAGTAGAATTTATTGAAGGATAAAAGATTAAATTTTTCAACCTTTCTTTAAGTTTTAATTCTTCTTTTCTTTCTGTTTCTTTACGTACATACCATGGAACAAGAATACCCAGCACCAGCATAGAAAAGCCCAGTGAACTTACTTCGCATATTGCACGCAGACCTTTTGCTTTTGTTCCGCCTTTGTATTCTTTTATTATTTTTTCACCATTTTTAATGACGCCGTCTTTTATTGCATTTGCTTCATCAAAGCTCTTGAGTTTGGTATCTTTTACCCAGAACCAGAATTTCTTGAGCGGATTTTTTGTATCAGGCTTATCCGTCATGTAATTCAACATAGGAATACCTTTTACTTTTTGAATTATTGTTCCGACACCTTTAGACACATAATCGCCCAAGAAATACAAACTGCTGAATGTAGCAATGTCTCTCCAGGTAACTTCATGTAATTCGTTTTCATCTTCAGATGCAAGCATACGGCTGGCAAATGTAGCTGTCGCAATCCATCTGCACTGGTCCATAGACGGCATATTTTTTGTAAATTGAAGCATCTTAAGGCTTGGCTTTTTCATCATGGACAACAGCGCTACACCTACCATTAAACCTGCCGCACCGATTTTTTTAGTCCAGAAAGCAGACTTTTGCGCCGGTGACATTTCTTCTTTTTCTTTGCCTTTGCCAAAGTTTTTATAGATAGGAGCACCCTCTTGTCCGGAGGATTTTTTGGTAATCCATCTGTTTATAGACTGCATTGAAGCTGCCAGAGGGATAACAATAGCAAGACCCAAAAGGCTCTTTTGGTTAACAAATTTTGTTGCTTTTTTCACGAAGTTTGCAATTTCTTTATTGTCGCATTTGTGTTCGTGAATAAATTTTTGTCCGACTTCCACAGTATCTCTGAGCAGTGTAGTAATATTGTCGTGGTAAACTTTTTCACCTGTTCTTTCAAAGACTTTAGCACCGTCTTTGACAACTTCTTTGTATGCGCCGATTTTGATATGTTCCGCACCGCCGGTGACTTCTAGAATTTTGTTGTATAATCCGTCTCTTGCTGCTTTAACAATTTTTTTGTCTTTTACATTGTCTTGGATTACACGTTTGTATTCTGTTATTTCCTGTTCCAAATCCTTTGTATTCAAAGGTGTCCAAGGTGTTGTATTTGCATTATTTAATACTTTGGCATCATTTAAAAGTGAATCCACAAATTTGCCGGCAGCATCCGGAGTGTTTTCTATATCATGGAAATGCTGCTGGAAAGTTTCAAGAGCTTCTTGATTTGCCCACATTTTTGATAAGCCTTTTTCACCGAAACCAAAAGCTTCTAATGCTTTGGCTACCCCAAGAACGATAAAGCCGGGGATTAAACAGTTAACAATCAAACCGGAGGATTCTCTTCTGAATGTTTCAGCAGCTGCAAAACCGTTAGTCTTTGCATCTACAATAGTTCTCGGTGCAATAGCCGTTACCATGTCTATAAGAGAAACACCCGCCATAGGGTTTGTATTGCAAAATTGCAAAACCGCCGTTGCAGCTTCAACAGGTCCTTTAAAAGAAGGGTTACCCTGTTTTACATTGTTATTATATGAAGACAGCCCTGTGTCTTTTTTATAAACTTCCTGATTATTTAAACTTATTTTGTTAATCATAATAATTTTCGTCTAATGTCTTTTAAACCCTAAGGTGATTGATAACCTTATGATATGAAAGACTTACTCTAAATACAAATCCACTCAAAAAAAAAGTTGCTACTTATAAATGTTAAAATTTTTGAAGCCTGCTTTGAAAATACGATTTTTTATTTAATAATAAAAATGTTTTTGTTTAATATGTGAATTTTATATTTATTTTAAATTTTATAATTTCAATTTTGTATTTAAATTTATTTTTACAAAAGTTAACAATTATTTTAATATACATTTCTTTACAAAGAATAAAAAATTATTAAAGTTTAAAAAGGGCCGGGTCGATATATTGGTTAGAACAGCTACAGGGGTGATAAAAACATGGCGGACAATTTTATAAAACAGCCTTTTGGCCTTAATGTAAAAATACCTTCAAGAACAATAAAGCAGATTGAAAAAACTGCAGGCGGAACTGTAAACGGAATTTGGGAGCCATTGTTTAATTTTATCGATGAAAACCAGAACGTTTTTACCGGAAATGTTTCAATGCAGATAGCAAAGTATAATGCAATGATGTATAATATCGGGGCTGCATTAAGAGCAGACAGCACAAACGGCGGTTTTGACGTAAAAGGGTAGTTTATCTTGTGTAAACTCTTGGCAATCTTACTCTAAGAGCACAGGTGAGTTCATAATGAATTGTATTTAATATTTTTGCCCATTCATCTATTCTTATTTCTTCGTTTCCGTCTTTACCGATGAGTGTGATAATATCGCCTTCCTGCGCATTACAATCTGTTATATCAAACATCATTTGATCCATTGTAATGTTACCGATTTGTTTGACTTTTTTTCCGTTTATAATACCGTATATTTTGTTTGATAAACCTCTAAAAACTCCATCTGCATAGCCTATAGGAATTGTGGCTATCTTTGTCTCTTTTTGGGTTTCAAAGGTGTGTGAATAACTTACACCCTCATCTTTTTGTGCAGTGTGTATATTTGTTATTCTTCCTTTTAAGGACATTGCCGGTTTTATTTCGGGAGGAGTTACCCCCTCTGGCAAATCAGGCTGCATTCCATAAATTCCCACCCCAACTCTTGCCATATTGTAATTAAAATCATTGTAGCTTATTACTGCAGCAGTGTTGCAGCAGTGTATAAGCAAACCCTGTGTGTTAACGGAACGTACTACATCATTGAATTTTTTGTATTGTTCTTCTGCAAGCTCTTTTGTTTCTGCTGTTGCAAAGTGTGTGAAAATTCCTTCAAGCTTTATAAATTCACAGTTTTGGATTTTTTTTATAAATTCTGCTGCATTTTCAGGCCTTACACCTATCCTGTTCATGCCTGTATCTATTTTTACATGAACTTTGGGCTTTATTTTTAATTTTTCGTAGGTCTGTCTGCAGGCCTCGATATGTTCGTCAGAAAATACTGAAACAGAAATATTATTTTGTGCGGCACGGTCAAAAGACCAGACAGGCACCGCACCAAGAACAAGGATTGGTGCTTCTATATCATTTTCTCTTAATTGCAGTCCCTCATCAATTGACGACACGCCCAAAAAATCCACACCGGATGCAAGCAAAACCGGTGCAATCATGACTGCTCCATGCCCGTAAGCATCTGCTTTTACTACTGCAAAAAGTTTTGCATCTTTTTTTAAATATTTTTTGAACTCTAAAATATTATGCTCTATACAATCTAAATTTACTTCTACCCATGCGTCTCTGTGGGTGTTTAGAAAAGATGTTCTGTTAAATTTCATCGTATTGTACCTATAAATAATAAATTAATTTTATCTCAAAAAACATATTGCATGATAAAATTTTATAGTCAGTTAATAAAAAGGGAAAATAATGAAAATAGCTGTTATATCGGATATCCATGGCAATATGCAGGCACTGGATGCTGTTTTAAAAAATATTGAACAGGAAAAATGCGACAGGATTTTTTGTTTAGGAGATCTTGCAATGGCCGGACCGGAACCGGAAAAAACAGTTGAAACAATAAAAGAATTTGTTCAGAATAGTGATTTTGTATGTATTCAGGGCAATACAGATGAAATGATTGCAAATTGCGATAATCAAATGATTCATATGCTGGAAGAAAATAATCCTGTTATGGCGCATGCTCTGGAGTGTGATGTTACTGTTCTTTCAGAAGATTCAAAGAATTTTTTAAGGAATCTTCCTGCAAAAAAAGAATTGGAAATTGAGGGAATAACTATTCTTCTCGTACATGGCAGCCCCCGCAAAAATAATGAAAATATTTATGACAATTTAAAAGTTGAAGAGGTTGAAGAAATGATTGCCGGTACAGATGCAAATGTTATTTTTTGCGGACATACGCATGTTCCATGCGGCTATCAGACCAATACAAAACAAACGGTTGTAAATGTAGGCAGCGTTGGCCGTCCTTTTGCAAAAGAGCCTAAAGCCTGCTATGCAATTATAGATGTACAGGGCAATGAGTTTACAATTAAGCATAATCTTGTTGATTATGATGTTAAAACAGCTTCTGAAATTCTTAAAAGCAGAGGATTTAATGGCGCTGATAAACTTGCGGCAATGCTATTGAGCGCAACAAGCAGATATCCGCAATAATTTTGTCTGAGGCGGCCTCGCTTGTAGAAGTGGTACACGGAGGGCGAGTGACGCCAAGTCTAGCATTTTGCGGAAGTGACCCCATGCACTTGTTGGCTGTGCCGGACTTGTTGGCAAAAATGTACTTGTTTATAGCACAGGTTCATTAAGTAGTCGGAGTCAGTTGACAACATGAAGATTCGAAAGGCAGTTATGATTGAGCGTTACAGTTTAAAAGAAATGAAAGATTTGTGGGAACTGGAATCAAAATTCGGTTTCTATTTACAGGTTGAGCTTGCCGTTTGCGAGGCTTATAACGAAACGGGCAAAATAAGTGATGACGATTTAAAAACAATAAAAGAGCGTGCTTCATTCAGTATAGAGAGAATTGATGAAATTGAAAAAGAAGTCGGACATGATGTTATTGCTTTTTTGACAAATGTGAATGAAAATGTCGGTGATGCATCAAGATTTATACACATGGGGATGACAAGTTCTGATGTTATAGATACTGCATTTGCTCTTCAGATAAAGAAAGCTTCGGAAATTATAGAAAATGACCTTAATAAAGTTATTGAAACAATAAAAAGTAAAGCCGTTGAGCATAAAAATACAGTTTGTATAGGCCGTTCACACGGTATACATGCAGAGCCGATGACATTCGGGGTTAAGCTTTTAAGCTGGCTTGATCATTTTGAAAGGGTAAAAAAACGTTTTGATATTGCAAAGGAAGAAATTGCTCAAGGACAAATATCAGGACCGGTCGGTACATACAGCAATATATCTCCTGAAATAGAACAGATTGTTTGCAAAAAATTGGGATTAACACCGGCAAAAATTTCTACTCAGGTGATAGCAAGGGACAACCATTCATATTATTTGCAGTCACTTGCACTGATTGCAAGCGCAATAGAACAGTGTGCGGTAGAAATCAGACATCTGCAAAGAACAGAAGTTCTTGAGGTTGAAGAAGCTTTTAAAAAAGGACAAAAGGGAAGCTCTGCAATGCCTCACAAAAAAAATCCGATATCTTCCGAAAATTTATCCGGCCTTGCAAGAGTTGTAAAAAGTAACGCACAGGCGGCAATGGATAATATTGTGCTCTGGCATGAGAGAGATATTTCTCACAGTTCAGTTGAACGTATAATTTTTCCTGATTCAACCATACTTATCGATTATATGCTGAACAGATTTAACAGAGTTGTGGAAGGACTTGTTGTTCATAAAGATAATATGCTTAAAAATACAACACTCTTTGGCGGTATAGTTTATTCTCAGAGAGTTCTTCTTGCGTTAACAGAGAAAGGTCTTTCCAGAGAAGAAGCATATTCGATAGTTCAGAGAAATGCTTTATCTGCTTTTAATAAACAGGACGGAGATTTTAAAAATAATCTTTATAACGATGCTTCCGTCACGGGAGTTTTAACTGCGGAAGAAATTGAAAACTGCTTTGATTCGGAGTATTATTTAAGGAATATTGACACAATTTACAAGAGGTTTGGACTGTAATGGGCTGTTTAAAATTAATAATAAAAATAGCAATCATTGTTCTTGCCGTGATAGGGTTTAGAGCAATAGGCGGCTGGGACTGGATGGTAAAAACTTTTCATATAGGAGAAAAACCGACTCAGGAGTCTTTGATTGAGAAAAGTAAAGATGTTGCTGATTTTTCTTCTATTCCGGATGAGTATGAGTTGTCTAAGTCTGCTAATATTCTTGGCTTTCGTGCAGTAGTTGCAAATCATGAGGCAACCGGACAAAAGCTTGCTGTTGTCAATGAAAGCAAGGCATTGAAGCTTACAAAAGATGATTTTAAAAACGGACAGTTAAAAAAAAAGATTGACGGAATAAATGAAAAACTGGCATATCAGTATGTCCATGTTGAAAATTTTAAAATTTTAAAACAGGGTACAATGAAAGCTATGGGGCAAACCGTTCCGTATGCTCAGTTTGAAGCGGAGGTTACAAATCTGCCCGTAAAAAAGCTGCGTGGCATGATTTCCGTTGTATCTGATAAGGACGGTAAGAATAAAATTATGGTATCTGCCAATGACAGCGGTAAATATTCTCAAATTATTGCCGAGCAGTTTTTTAGAAATGTAAAATTGACTAATGAATCTAAATCCAAGAAGTAGGCGGTGTCCGTTGACAATATGAAATTAATTTCTTTATTTAAACTTTTTTTATGTCTATAATAGTCATAAGTAAAAGATAAAAAAAGGAATAACAAATGCAAGCAAGAAGAGCTGCAAGAGAACTGGCTTTAATATTATTTTCTCAATTTGATAAAAAGATAGCGCAATACAACCAGGCGGAATTTGAAGATATTATCTTAAAATCCGTGAGAACTCTCACCAATAATGCTATTGATGAATTAAAAGTTTCCGTAGGTGCAATCAATGCAATGAAGGAATATGTAGATACTTATGAAGCGGAAAACCCGGAAAATCTTAACCGCCCGATGCATGCTACAAACATTCCTATTGCTCTTCCTATGACTTCAGATCTTAGAGGAAGACTCGAGGAACTTTTGAATATAAGCGAAAAAGTTGTTTTAGCTTTAGAAATAGCAGAAATGACTGCGCTTGAGCATACGGGTGATGTGAAAAATTATGTAATTCAAATTGCCAATACTTTTAAAGAACATTCGCAGGAGATTGATTCTTTAATTCAAAAATTTGCACACGGCTGGGATATTGACAGACTTGTAAAAATAGACAAAGATATTTTGCGCATAGCTATAGCAGAGCTTCTGTTTATTGACGAAGCCCCTGTTAAAGTAGTTGTGGATGAAGCTTTAGAGCTGGCTAAAAAATATTCTACAGATGATTCATCTTCTTTTATCAACGGAATATTAGGCAAAATTGTTGATGAAAAAAAAGCAAGAGATAAAGAAAAAATTTAAGTACTATAATAATGTTCGATTTTTTTAAGAAAAAAGATGATAAATCGGGTGAAAATATCCCGGAACAGGAAAAGACGCAGGAAGAGAAAAAAAATATTTTTTCTCTTACTTTTGAATCTTTGAAAAAAACAATCGCAAATACTTCTCAGTCTCTTGTAGGAAATGTTATCCAGCATGTTGAGCAGGAAGAAGAATTTGATGAGTTCATACTGGATGACATGGAAGAACTATTGATTAAAGCAGATCTGGGCGTAAATACCGCTTCTTCTATAGTCGACAAACTAAGAAAACAAAATAATATGAAGCCGTCTCAGGTTAGGGAATATCTGCAAAATGAGTTTGCAAGTATATTAAATGCTGCGGGTTCGAATATTTTAAACTATAAAGAAAATGAATTAAACATATATTTTATAGTCGGTGTCAACGGAGCCGGCAAAACAACACTTATCGGCAAGCTTGCCCACAGATTCAAACAATACGGCAAAAGGGTTCTTGTTGCAGCGGGTGATACTTTCCGTGCAGCGGCAGAGGAACAGCTGAATATATGGAGTGAAAGAGCAGGTGCGGATATTGTTCGCAATGACGGTGCGGATCCTGCTTCTGTCGTTTTTGATGCAATAAAAAAGGCAAAATCAGAGAATTATGATGTGATTCTTGTAGATACTGCAGGCAGATTGCAAAATAAGTATAATCTTATGCAGGAGCTTTCAAAAATCAAATCCGTTATTGATAAAAATGCACCTGAGTCTTTAAGAGAATCGATTCTTGTGCTTGATGCAAATACAGGACAAAACGGGTTGTCGCAGGCAAAGGTATTTACGGAATGTGTAAATTTGACCTGTGTCGCTTTGACAAAACTGGACGGCTCAGCCAAAGGCGGCATAATTATAGCTATTGCAAAGGAAATGAACCTGCCCGTAAAGTTAATCGGTGTTGGTGAAAAGATGGAAGATTTAAAAGATTTTGATTCTGACGATTTTGTAAAAGCATTATTTGCTTAGACAAGATTATTTTTTTCCAGTTCTTTTCTTATTTTATTTAAACCTGATTGTATAATTCTTGAAATACGTGACGGTGATATATTAAAGTCATCGGAGAGTTCTCTCAGCTTTTTGTCCTGAAAGAACTTTGCTTCGATTAAATCATGTTCACGCTGCGGCAATTTTTTTAAAGCTTCTTTTATTGCCGCACTCATTTCGTTAAAAGCAACAAGTTCTTCCGGTGTACGTGCATCATCTTTAATCTGTGTTGGATTTTCAGCTTCTGCCATTTCGTCAATTGAAAGAATTGTTTTGTAAATGGCTTCTCTTATATCATTATTGGCTTCCTGTGCTTCTTCCGAAGTCAAATGCGTATCTTGTTTTGTTTTTTGCGAATACCATTTGTATCTTCTGCGGACTTCGTTTCTTATTGCCCATTTGATTGCGGTAGAGATATATGAGTTATTGTAATTTGTAATATCAGTAGTAGAACAAAAATGATGTACAACCTGTGTACCGATGTTTACAAGCTCTGAAAAATCTATTAAATATGAAGAAGAAAGCTTTTTAAACTCAATTTTTGCAATGGTTTCTATAAGTTCGTTATATTCCGACAAACTTTTTCTTATAGCAGCTTTTGTCTTGATGTCCAATTTAAACCCACTTTTTAAAGCCATACCGTCCTAATATCATTCTAAATTAAAAATAAAAAAGTGTAAAATAATTATAAACTTTTGTAATTGTTTAATAAAACTTTAGCAATATTCACTGTCCAATGTTTTTTTAGAAAACAGGAAGGTGAAATAATGAACGTATCTTTTAATAAATTATCTTTTAAAGGAATACCGCAAAATAAAGATAAAAGTAAACAAAAAACAAGAAAAACGGCAACTGCGCCTATTGATATAAGCAATTTCCCTAAAATAAGAAACGGTGCTATTGCAGCTTTATTTTTGCTGCCGACACTCGGTATAGTCAAAAACTGCAGCAGCAATACAAATAATATTAATCCCAATGAAATAGTAATTGTTGACGCTCCTGCGGATACTACATATCGTGCAATGTATACGGATAAAGGGGATATGACTTTTTACAGGGTAAAATCCGGTGATTCTCCATACTCTATTGCCAAGGAACACAATGTATCATTGAGAAGGCTTCTTTCTCAAAATGCTATGACCAAAACTTCCGTTATTTTCCCGGGCGATACATTGATTATCCCCGAATCATATACTGTAAAAAATATAAAAACTCTTGAAGATGTTGCAAAAATGCTTGGTCTGGACAAGGACTATATTGAATTTCTTTGCGAAATTGAAGAAAAACACGATACCGTCTATAAAGACAGAAATAATAACGAGACTATAGGCATAGGTCATCTTTTAAAAGGTAAAGAAAAAGAATTTTATAAAAATAAAACTCTTTCCGACAAAGAAATATACACATTGCTTGCACAGGATCTATTGGATGTGGATTTGAATTTGCAAACGGTAATAAATGAACATGCATACAAAAATATGCCTGCACATTTAAAAGAGTCAGTAATAGATCTTGCTTTTAATAAAGGTGTCGGTGCAATAAGCGACAACAAAGCATTATGCGATGCACTTAATGAACAAGATTATCCTACGGCAGTTGCAAACCTTACACAGGACTACTCTGTTGTAACAAATGCAAAAGGCGAAAAAGTACATAAACCGGCAGCAGGTTTGAGCAAACGCCGTTTATATAATATTGCAAATGCCGGTAAAATATTTAAAAACGGAATGCCCGATGTTGTAAAAGATTCTGCAAATGCAGTCTATCAAAGAGGGCTTAAATATTTGGAAGCGGAAAAAAACAGAGGCGAAATGTCCCAAGCAGTATATGAAAATGTTTTGTCGGAATACAAAAATATTGCTTTTGATTTATATGACGGAAAGCTCGGCGAACAATCAACAGTAAAAGCTAAAGACAGAACACAGAATTCCGGAAATCAGATAACAAAAGATAAATCTGATAATATTTATGTGAACGGTGAAAAAACCGACTGGACAGTAAATTCGCTATACGCTGACTGGGAAAAAACAGCAAAAAGACAACTTAGATATGTTAAACGTCCTTTGCCCGAGGTAGATAAAAACGGAAATATACAAGCTTATGTAAAAACTTTTGATCCAACCGGAAAGGGTATACTCTCCGGCCACACTATAATTATAAATCCCGGCCATGGCGGTGCAATGAACAAAAAAGAAGCTAACGGAAAATTAAATGTAAACTTTGACCCCGGCACAAGCAATGCTGTTATGAGCAAAAAAAATCCGAATGTAGAAACCAATACTTTTATAGGCAACGGCGGTAAGGCACTGGAAGAATGGGTAGTAAATCAACGCATTGCCGAAGACCTTGTTAAAAAAATAAATAAAGAAGGCGGAAAAGTTATCTATGTACAGGGTTCTGTTTATAGTGCCATGAAAGCAATCAGAGAAATACAAAATAAAAATCATATAGATCTTATTGTAAGTTTGCACAGCAATTCAAACGGAGGCAAAAGGGGAATCTATGTGATTGCAAATAAACGCGGCAAACTTGATAAAGAAGATAGCGAACTAGCTTCGGTTATAACGAACAACCTTAATGAGCACAGCTGGTTTAAAGGTATTACTCATCAAAAAGCACAATCTTTAGGTGTTTTATCTTCCAGCAGCACAAAATCTTCGCCTGTTCCAGGCGTTTTAATAGAAACCGGTGATTTGAAGAATAAAGACGATGTCGCTAATCTTAATTCCAGAAACTTTAAAAATCAGTTGATTGATTCAATTCTTGAAGGAATAAAAGACTATTTAAAATAAACTATATTTCATATTGTCAACTGACTCCGACTACATCTTGAACCTGTGCAATAAATAAGTCCGTTTTTATCAACAAGTCGGGCACAGGCAACAGCGAAATCTGACGGGGCTGACTGAAAGGAACGCCCCTTGTGAGGGAAAACCACGCTTTTCCCGAACGTCTGATTTCAAGACAGTGCAAGGGGTCACTTTAGCAAAATTCATGCTTATGCGGCTTCGTTACTTCTTAAATATGACACCGGTAATTTAAGAGGCAGAGTGTGCACCACTACTGGCTTGAGATGTAGGCGAGTTGCAGTATATGTCATGATACTCTTGATTACAAACGAAGCCGTTTTAGACAATATTTTCAAAAGTCTCAAATGCTTTGTATGAACTTCTGACAAGGCCGGAGGCGATGATGTGCTTTATTCCTGCTTTGTGTGCGAGTTCTTCAACTTGCTTAAAGTCATCATCAGTATAATATTTTTCCACTTCAAGATGTTTTTTGGAAGGCTGCATGTACTGCCCTACCGTTACTATGTCGCAATTTACGGATTTTAAATCGTTAAAAGTTTTGCCTAATTCGTCTAATGTTTCGCCAAGACCGACCATAAGCCCTGATTTTGTTGTCATATAAGGATTTCGTTCTTTTATATGTTTTAAAAAATTAAGCGAACGCTCATATCCTGCAAGCGGTCTTGCTTTCGGATACAGCCTTTTTACAGTTTCTATATTGTGATTAAATACATCAGGTTTTGCATCAACAACAATATCAATCAAGTCATCTATACCCTCAAAATCGGGCGTCAAAACTTCTATTTTTATATCAGGTGCAAGTTTTTTTGCTTCAACAATAACCTGAGCAAACATATCCGCTCCTTGCAGCGGCAAATCATCACGGGTTACGGATGTTATGACCGCATACTTTAGCCCGAGTTCTTTTATTGCCTGTGCAACTTTATATGGCTCTGACCTGTCCAAAGGTTCAGGCTTGCCTCCTGAGATATTACAAAAACGGCAGTTTCTTGTACAAATATTTCCAAGAATCAAAAATGTTGCGGTATTCTTGGCATAGCATTCTGCTTTATTCGGACATCTTGCCGCTTCGCATACCGTATTCAGGCATTTGTTTTTTAAAATCGAACGAACAAGTTTTGTCTTTTCCGTATCTATTATTCCTCTTTTTAGGTAATCAGGTAATCTTTTTCTTTCCATATTTTTAGTTTACTTCATAATTTCAAAATTAAACAGAGGTTATTTGATACAAATCAGATAATCCATGTATCAATACACAAGTTTTTTATAAAACTGCTTGAGATATAATAAAAATTGTAAATAGAATAAAAATCATTTTTAATAAGCAATGAAACTATATTTAGAAAACAACAACAGTGACAATTTAATTTTATTCTTTTGCGGCTGGGGAATGGACGAAGCCCCTTTTTCCGTTATGAAAAACGACAGTGACATTTTGTATGTCTACGACTATACAAGCCCGGATTTTCCGGAGTTTGATTTTTCAAAGTACAAAAGCGTAAAACTTTTATCATTTTCATACGGAGTTTATGCAGGAGCAATCGCAAAACTGCCCGAGAATCTAGAATTAGATGAGCGTGTTGCAATCAACGGAACACTAATGCCAGTAGATGACAAATACGGTGTACCCGTACGGCAATTTGAATTGACGGAAAAAATGGACTCAGCGTCCGTGGTAAAATTTCGTCAAAGGCTTTTTGGCGGGGAAAAAGCAGGTGAACATTTTGAAATTTTTGAACATCACCTGCCGAAAAGAAGTGCAAAAAGCTGCACGGACGAGCTGCTCGGTATGAAGCAATATGTCCCTCAAATTCCGGTACCTCAAAAAACTTTTGACAAAATATACGTTGCAAAACATGATCGTTGTGTACCGACACGCAATCAGCTGAATTTTTGGCAAAAAGCTGGCGTTAATAATATAATAGAGCTCGAGACAGGGCATTTCCCGTTTTACAACTATGAAAGACTTGAAGATATATTATGATAAATAAAGATCTTGTAAAATTCAGATTTAAAAAAAGTATTGCCACTTACGACAACTCTGCCGTGATACAAAAGGAAATGGCACACCGTCTTGTGGGCAAAGTTCTTGAATATTGCGGAAATAATTTTGATAAGGTGTTTGAATTCGGAGTCGGCACGGGATTTTTATCTAAAAGTATTTTGAATGAGATAAATTTTGAAGAATACTATGCAAACGATATTATAGAAGAGTCTGAATTTTGTATAAGAAATATTATTAAAGATGTAAAATTTTTACCCGGTGATATTGAAAAAATAAACATCAAAGAAAATTTTGACCTTGTGCTTTCAAATGCGGTAATGCAGTGGATATACGATACAGACGAGCTTTTGCTCAAAATAAAAAATAATATGAATAGCGGCGGATATTTTGCATTTACAACTTTTGGCGAAAGAAATTTTGAAGAAATAAAGCAGACGACGGGGGTTGCGCTTAATTATTTAAAAACGGAAACGTTAAAAGAAAAATGTTCCCATTTTTTTGAAATTATTAATTACGAAGAAAATCTGGAGACCCTTTATTTTGATACACCGTTAGATGTTCTAAAACACATAAAATATTCCGGTACAAACAGCATAAAAACCTTAAACTGGACTATATCTAAATTGAAAACTTTTGAAGAATATTACAGAAAAAATTTTTCTTCCGGAACGAAGGTCGCTCTTACTTATAATCCGATTTATGTGGTTTTGAAACTAAATCAATTAAATGATTTGAATCTGTTATAACTAATTTATAATTTAGTAGTATTTATCAACGGAAATTTTTATGTCAACAGAAAAATATGATGCTATTCAATTTGCAGCTTCAATGAAGTCACAATCCTATGATCTAATCCCTCAAGAGTTTTCCGAAGAAGAAAAAGACTTTATTGCAAATAATTTGTATGACTATACCTGTAAAGCATACGAAGCTTTAAATAATGATAATGAATTGAATTTGTCGGAAGAAAATATTCGATTTATCTCTCAGGTTGTTGCAGAATGGTCTTTTCACAAAGCTGTTGATCTTATAAAATCCAATGTTCAAAAAGAATACTGGGAAACTATTCTTTCAAAGATTGCTTTTACAATTTTTGAAATTGCAAAAAAAGGAGTTAAAAAAGAACTGCCCGAAAATAGTATATTGCAAGCTGTGGAAGACAATGTTAATAAAGTATGGAAAGAAAGTATTGAAGAATTATACTTAAATAATTCAATAGACCTGAAAACAAAACAAACGGCTCAAAAACAATCAAATATCGATGATATGGCGAAACAATCAGAGAACGAAAAAAACGCACCTGCAGAAGATACGGGCATAATTGCTAAATCTGGAATAATAGTTAATCTGTTTTTCTTTATAACTACAATTATCTCTGCAGCAATAATGACAGCGATTTTTGTTTTTTGTTACAAACATTTTAAAGTTGATAAATTAATAGCGGACAAGATTATTTTTTACAGCAGGTATATAGGCTGGAGTGTATTATCGGTATTTTTTATTTCATGGCTGTTTTTGAGCCGTTTGGGTTCCGTATCAAAAGTTACATTCAAATTAGCATCAATAATACCGAATATTTCAAAACATGCGCTATTTTATTGCGGATGTCTTATTTTGAGTTCTTTAATCGTATATAAAAACAGCACCGTTCTTAATTCCGCAGATACATTGACGGCCATATTTTTTATAATGGCAAGCGCAACGGCAACTGTAAAATCATTTATAATGGGATTAATAAATAAAGCTTTAATCGCAAGTTCCAACCGCTTGTGATAAAATATAGCTATGCTCTATTTTTACTACGGACAGGAAGATTTTAATATTGAATCCGAGCTTCAAAAGCTAAAATCAAAAATTGTGGACAAGGCTTTTATATCCACAAATTACAGGGTATATGACAATCCTAAATTTCAGGAATTAATCGATATTCTTCGCACACCTTCTTTGATGTTCGGAAATATTTTATGTGTCATCAACTGTGAAAAATACTTTTTTGATACAAAAGGCAAAATAAGCTTTGATGATAAAGAACTAAAACAGCTGGAAGAAATTCTGGAAACAATGCCTGAGAGCCTGTATGTTGTCTTTGTCTGCAGGATAGAAAGAGAAAGCACAAAAAAAATCGATACAAGAAGAAAGCTCTATAAGATAATTTCCAAATATGCGTCCGTCACGGAGTTTCCCGAGTACAAGCCGTATCAAAAAGAGCTTGCAACGTGGATTCAAAAACAGTCTAAGAAAAAAGATTTGATTATGTCATCAGAAACCGTGCAATTCTTGATTGAACGGCTTGGAACAAACCTTAGAGTAATAGACAATGAGCTTGAAAAACTCAAGCTTGCTGTTTACCCCGAAAAAATGATAAAAAAAGAACATATCCAGAATATCTGTACATCTAGCGAGGATATCTTCGCACTTGCGGATTATATTTTAAAAGGACAAAAGGATAAAGCACTTTTAGAATTCGGAAAATTATGTACAAACAAACATTATCTGGAAATTCTGGCAGTTTTGCAGACAAATTTTTCACGACTTGCCGCAATAAAAATTGACTCCGTGGATAAAAATGCTGCAGAAATTGCTCTAAAAAATCATATGAACGAATTTATTGTAAAAAAACAGCTGGAAAAGTTAAGAAATGTACCTATGGACAGACTGGTACAAATAAGAAAAAATCTTTTGGAAGCGGAATACAGAGTAAAAACGGGCGAGATTTCTTTTTATGAATTACCCGTAGAAATGGCATTGCTTGGATAAATTATGTTTAATCCGATATTAAAAAGAAAATTTGAATATATTACAAACTACTTTGAAACTGCTCTAAAAAACACAAAACGCAGTTTTGCACAGTCTCTTGTGCTATACGGACAGGACAGTATTGCACAGTACTATCTGGCTCTGGATATAGCAAGACAGCTGAATTGTTTGAAAGACGGTGCTCCTGATTGCGACTGTATAAACTGTAACTGGATAAGAAACAATCAGCATCCTGCTGTATTAACAATTTCCAAAAACGACAACAAGCCGTCTGATGATACATCAAGCAAGGTTATTTCAATAAAACAGACCCTTATGATAAATAACAGCCTTGTAAATTCATCCGACTATTACAGAGTATTTATTTTTTGTGATTCCGAGCTTGCAGAGCCTTCTAATATAGAAACAACACATATTGCCGAATTTGACGGATTAAAATTCAAGTTCCCGCAAGATATGTGGATTCCTCGGCCATTAAACCGCAATGTATTAATAGAAGCTTCTGCCAATTCTCTTTTAAAATCCATTGAAGAACCTCCGGAAAGAACGTTGTTTTTATTTTTAACAGAGGACAAAGAAGATATTATAGAAACAATCATTTCCCGATCTCAGTGTTTTTATGTGCCGTCTTATAATGCAATGAGCTATGATACCGAATTTTTAACCCCGATACTTGCCGATTATCCTGCAATAAAGAAGATAAATGTTTTGAATATTGTACAGAACCTTATAACTGCTATGGATGAGCGGGGGTATAAACAGGATTATGTGCTTGATTGTATGGAATATTACTTTGCAGGTATGATTAAACGCAACATTGCAAATAAACTGCTTATACAAAAAATTAAAAAGGATATTATGTCTGTTCAACAGGCTAAAAAACAAACGGATGCTTATATAAAACCTCAGCTTATACTTGAAAATCTGTTTTTCTCTTTTTGTTAATATGATTAGTTAACTGTACAAAATATTAAGTTTTGTCACCCTAAAAATGTTTTAAGGTTTTCATGTAATCATTGATTACTATATACTTTAATAAAGAATGTCCGAGAAAATTTTGCGATAAGGAACGTGAGCAAAATTTTTGAGTGTCATTTGTTCACTGTACGTGAAGACATTTTGCACTGAATCAAAGATTCAGGCAAAAGAAGTCAAAGGTGAGCAATGCCGGCTGCGTTGAGCGGAATCAGACTGGCACGCCGTGTGAGGCAACGCCGAACCCAGTGCCACTACGAAGGAAAACGTTGAGTTTTCCGAAGTGTCTGATTTCAAGACAGCCGGCGGCATCTGCGACACTAGATTAGATGATAATTTCAGGAGTTAGTATTTATGGCAGTCGGTAATATTTATGCGGTTATTTTAGCGGGCGGTTCAGGAAGCAGATTGTGGCCTTTGAGCAGAGAGCTGCATCCAAAACAGCTTATGAAAATAGAAGATAATTACACTCTTTTTCAGTCCGCTTTTATTAGACTTGTCAATTGTATAGATGACAAGAATATCCTGAGTATTACCAATATAAAACTGGAAAATCAGGTAAAAAACCAGTTAAAAGAAATGCAGGAAAAATTCTGCAGAAAATCCACATACCGTATTATCACGGAGCCTGAATGCAAAAATACAGCACCTGCTATTGCGCTTGCTATTAAATATATTGAAAAACTCCAGCAGGATAAAAATATCAAAGAAGATGCAATAATCGTAACAGTGCCTTCCGACAATCTTATTACCGACAACGAAAAATACTGCAAGGCCGTTTCTGAAGGTATAAAACTGGCACAGGAAGGTTATATTGTTGCATTTGGTGTAAGACCGGACAGAGCCGATGTCGGCATGGGATATATCAGAGCAAAAAATAACAGAAAAATCAGAACAATTGCTCCGGATGCATTAAAAGTGGAGTCTTTTATTGAAAAACCGGATCTTGAAACAGCACAGGAATTTGTTGATTCTGACAAATATTACTGGAACAGCGGAATGTTTGCTTTCAAAGCTTCTGTTATGATGGCGGAACTCAAAAAATATGAAAGAAGTATCTACGATATTATCAAAGATGCGGAAATATCTTCTCAAACACCGACCATACCATATCAGGAATTTAAAGAAATGCCGGATATTTCCATAGATTATGCTGTTATGGAAAGTACTAAAAAGCTTGCAATGATTCCGCTGGAGTGTGAATGGAAAGATGTCGGCTCTTGGGAAGCGGTTTACGAAATATCGGAGCTTGATGACAACGGCAATTATATTATGGGCAATGTTGTTGACCTTGACAGCAAGGACTCTCTTGTCTACTCCACATCAAAATTGATTACAACAATCGGACTTAAGGATATTGCAGTTGTGGAAACAGAGGATGCTATCCTTGTTTGTGACAGAAACAGATCACAGGATGTGAAAAAAATCGTAAGTCATCTTAAAGAGAGAGAAGACTCTACACAGTACAATCACAAAACAGTATACAGACCATGGGGCTATTATACAGTGTTGAATGAGGGCTGCGGATTTCTGACAAAGTGTATTTATGTAAATCCCGGTGCAAAACTCAGTATACAGCTTCACCATCACAGAAATGAGCACTGGGTTGTGCTTGAAGGCAAAGCTTATATTTTAAAAGGTGAAGAATATTTTGAACTTAATAAGGGTGAAAGTGTTGATATAGACGTTGAAGAAAAACATTCTATACAAAACCCCTATGATGAACCGTTAAAAATCTTGGAAATACAGCAGGGTGATATCCTTGATGAAAATGATATTGTAAGATTCGAAGATATCTACGGAAGAGTATAGCCGTATTTATATATCCACCGGTGACATCATTTGAATAAGCGTGCTGATAGTGGTTTCCATACTTACGGAATCAGAAACTCTCTGCTGTAAAAAAGCATTAATCTGCGGCATCATTTCAATCGCTATATCGAGTTTTGGGTTTGAGCCGGCAACATACATACCTACATCGATTAAGTCTTTGTTCTCTCTGTAAAGAGCCATAGCTCTTCTCATTTTGGCAGCAGCTTCTTTATGCTCTGGTGTAGCAATTGCGGACATAAGACGCGAAATACTGCCCAGAATATCAATAGCCGGATAATGGTTCATCTCAGCAACTTTACGGCTCAAGAAAATGTGTCCGTCAGTAATACCGCGCACGGTATCTACTATCGGGTCGTTTATGTCATCACCTTCCATAAGCACTGTATAAAGAGCGGTTATAGAACCTTTCGGGCTGTTTCCCGCACGCTCAAGAACTTTTTGCAGCCATGAAAATATTGATGGAGGGTACCCTTTCATTGTCGGCGGTTCACCGATTGACAGACCGACTTCACGTCCTGCCATTGCACAACGTGTAACGGTATCTGTCATTAAAAATACTTTTTTCCCTTGATCTCTAAAATATTCACATACAGAAGTTGCCGCCTGAAGACATTTCTGCCTGATTAAAGGAGGCTGATCTCCGGTAGAACATACCAATACGGATTTTTTCATACCCTCTTCACCAAGAGAGTCCTCAATAAACTCTTTTACCTCTCTGCCGCGTTCTCCTATCAGCGCAACAACGTTCACATCAGCATCGGAATTTCTTGCAATCATACCAAGCATGGTACTTTTACCTACTCCGGAACCCGCAAACAATCCCATACGCTGTCCGGCACCCATTGTAAGCGTTGCATCTATAGCTCTTACTCCGGTAGAAAACATAGTATTAATAATAGGTCTGTCAAACGGACTCGGCGCAGGCCCGTCTATAGATACCATCTGAGCATTTGATGTATCAAGCGGCCGTCCGTCAATAGGTTCTCCCATCGGACTTATTAACCTGCCGAGAAGAAAATCCCCAACCGGCAGCATAATCGGTGTACCAGTTGTGGAAACAAGACTCCCCTGACCGATGCCTGCACCGTCATATAACAAAAGAAGCTGTGCGGTGTCACCCTTAAACGCAACTACCTCTGCGGGTTTTTTTTCGCCTTCCCATGTTTCGATAAAACATAAATCGCCAATTTTGAGCCCCGGCAGTTTTACCTCTACCGTAAGACCCAAAAGTTTTGATACAGAGCCTTTATACTGGTACATAGGCGTAGAGTCTATGATTTCAAAGGCCCTTTTTTTCATATATTCAATTGATCGTTCTGTTGATTGTTCTACCATATTTTCCTGTGATTCTTTTAAAATTTTATGCCGGCATGTGTTAATCACGCCTAAATTAGTAATATCTATTTTAACAAAGGGGGTTTTGATTTGAATACCATATACGGAAATTCTTACAGCACCTTAACGAAACAACGGCAAGGCGAGTGTGTTTGAGGCTGTGTAACAGCCGAGTTGCGAGCCTGAAGTTGAGTATAGGTGGTGTAGAATAGTAGTATCAGGTATGAAAATTAAAACCCCCTTTCAAAAACTTACTGATAATCAGGTGCATACATTTCACCGATTGTATCAACAGCCTCTACCCTGATATCCGTAATCAACTCACTGTAAGATATTACAACGATTGTTGGAATATGTCTTTCAAGCAGCTGGTATAAAGGAAGCCTGATTCTTGGAGAGCACAGGATTACAGGCTGCCTGCCAACTGTCTGATGCGCTCTCATAAGCGTGGAAGCTGTTGTCTCTATTAACTCCTGTACCTGCATCGGGTTCAGAAGGAACATTGTACCGAGCTCTGTTCTCTGACAGCTGTCATCAAGTGTTTTTTCCCATTCGCTGGAAAGAGTAAGTGCATAGAGTATTTTATCTTCAGTACAATGTGTCAAACAAATCTGTCTGCCAAGTGCAGCTCTTATACGTTCTGACAAAATATCAGGCTCTTTTGAAAATCTTGCATAGTCACAAAGTCTTTCAAAAATAAAGATAATATCTTTTATAGAGACTTTTTCTCTGATAAGGTTAACAAAGATTTTTCTCAAGTCACTTGTTGAAATAATTGTTGGAATAAGGTCATTAACAAGTGTCGGGTCTTGAGATTTAACAAGTTCCATGAGCTTAAGAACATCGGTTTTTGTCATAACCTCATCAACATATTTTCTTACACATTCTTGAAGGTGAGTTACAATTACATCGACAGAATCCACGGCAGTCAAATGATCATTGGGGTCAATCTGCGAAGGATCAACCCAGTATGCATTGGCCTGATATGTAGGATCAATATTGGCAATACAATCCGCAGGTGTAGGCTTACCCGTTGCATCCCACTGGTCCGCAATAACCATCAATTTTCCCGGATAAACAAAACCGCTTGCAACTTTATTTCCACGGATAGATATAAGATACTCATTTGCATCCAAGGCCGATGAATCCATAATCCTTATGTTAGGTATAATATATCCGAGCTCGTCAGTTACACGCTGACGTAATGCGGCGATTTTGGCCAACAACTGACCCTCCTGATCCGGATCCGCTATCGGCAGCAATCCTGAACCTACCTGCAGGCTCAAAACATCAACGCCCAAACGTTCATACATTTTATTTGGATTAACAAGATCCTGCATATTTTGCTTAACATTTTCCAATTGTCCGAGCTGTGCCTGTACATCCTGATTAACAAGTACCGAAAATGCTGCAATAATAATTACTATAGAAAATAAAAGGAACGGGAAAAACGGCAGTCCGGTCCAGTGGCTGGTAAATGCAATTAAGAGAAGGAATGCAACAGCACAGAACAAACTCATAGGTTTGCTCAAAATCTGTCCGGCAACATCAGCAGCCAAACTCGGGCTTGCGGCAGATGCACGTGTCATTACGATACCTGCTGATACTGCCATTAAAAGCGACGGAAGCTGGGAAGACAAACCGTCACCTATTGTTAATACGGTATATTTCTGAACGGCATCTGCAGCAGGCATTCCCTGTTGCAGCATACCTATACATAAACCGCCGACAATGTTGATGATTACAATGATAATACCGGCCATTGTATCACCTTTTACAAACTTCATAGCACCGTCCATAGAACCGAACAGAGCTGATTCTCTTTGTAAATCCTCACGTCTTTTTACTGCTTCATCAGGTGATATCAAGCCTGCGTTAAAGTCCGCATCAATAGTCATTTGTTTACCTGGCATTGCATCCAGTGCAAACCTTGCGGAAACCTCTGCGATACGTTCGGCACCTTTGGTAATTACCATAAACTGTACGACTGTAATGATAATAAAAATTACAGCACCAACTACCATGTTACCGCCGGTAACAAATGTTCCGAATGCGTGAATAGCAGCGCCTGCTTCTCCTTTTGCAAGAATCAATCTTGTTGATGCAATACCGAGCACAAGTCTGTACATTGTACCGATAAGAATAATGGACGGAAATGCAGCAAGTTCAAGCGGTTTTTGTATGTATAATGATATCATCAAAAGCACGATACCGAGAGTAATGTTTAATGCAATTGAAAAGTCTATAACCCAGTTGGGCATTTCTATAAGCAGGATAAGTATCAGCACTACAACGAATGCTGCAAGACCGAGTTCTGTTATCGAGTTTGAACCTTGTGCTCCTGCCATTAGATTTGTTTAAATGCCTCCTTTATAAGTTCAAGTTGAGTATCAATATTTGCATCTATTATTCCGTTTGATGTTTCTATGATTGCCGAGCCTTCGTCAACTTCTTTGTCACCCGTTACATAGATTTTAGCCTCAAATTGTCCGGAAGACAAAAGTTTTGGAACTATTTCTTTTGTATATTCAACATCTGTAGGATTTACTTTAAGTATAATTTTATTTTCATCTTTAGCAAGGCTTTTCAATGCATCTTTCACAATTGCATCAAGTACGGACTTGTCTGTCTCAACTTCTTTTTTTATGATTTTTTCCGCAACTTTCAGTGCTATGTCTAAAATATCTCCGGAAATTTCATCATATAACTCTTCTTTGTACTCAAAAAATTCTTCCAGAGAATCTTTTAAATCATTAACAGCAGAGTGTGCTTCTTCCAGCCCTTTTTCAAAGCCCTCTTTAGAAGCCTGTTCTTTAATCATTATGGCTTCCTGCTGTGCTCGTGAGATAAGATTTCTGTCATCAATTCTTCTGTAGCCTCTTCTTCTGTCGCCTCTTCGTCTTTCAGCTCTCTGGTTAAAATCAATTTCATCAAAATTAAATCCGGCAAAAATATCTGACGTATCTTCTTTTAATTCTTTTTGAGGCTCTTGCTGAACAGGTTCAACTATCTCAGGCTGTTTTTCTTCGACAGTCTGTTCTTCTTCAATTTTGGGTTTTACAACTTTTTTTTGATTATACTTTTTTATTATCATCCGTTAATAACATCCGATTATCTGTTAAATTTTTCTTCAATATAATTGCATACTATATCAGCAATTCTCGGCGGCAAATCACAGCTTACACTGCCCTGCGCAGCCTCTGTTACAAACATTTTTACGGTTTGTCTTTCTTTATTCATCATATTGGAAATTTTTGAAATATCCGAATTTTTTACAATATTATATAAGCGCTTGTACACTTTATTTTTATTGAGCTTTTTGGGCTGCGGCAGAGAGCTTTTTATTTCCGTAAGGCATTTTGCAACAAGAGCAGGATCCAGTTTGTTTTCAAGATCTTCCATATTTGCATAGTCTCTCAAAGTGTTTGCTTCTTCCGGAGAAAATTTTTCTAAAAGCCCCTGTCTCTTTTCAAAAGGAAGATGTCTCAACACAATTGCAAAAGTTGCGAGTTTTAAAATTTTGTTATCGTTCTGAGGTGCGCTGTAACCTTCCGAAGGAGAAGCTCCGTTTGCCTGAGCGGCAGCCTCCTGCGCAGCCGCCTGCTGTGCCATCTCATCTATGTTGGAATGAGACAGAGCCTCTTTTACCTGTTCATCATTCAGTACACCTTTGCTTTTAAGTTCTTCAAGAGCTTCGTTGTATGCTTTTTTTACATGGAATTCTACTACTGCAATCATATCGCCCTGCGGCATATTTTTTATTATTGCGGTTTTGGCAATTTCAAATATTGTAAATGCAATTTTTTGTAAAATTCCGTCCCTAAATTGCGGGTCTATACCGCTTCTTATAATATCTATAGATTTGTGAAATGCCCATTCGCCTATAAACTGCGTGACGATACTCGCCTGATCGGCATTAAAGGAAATTGTTGTATCATTGGATATTGCTTCACCTGCCATATAGCAAAAGTTGTGCACAATATTTATAATATACTGTTTATCAGCATCTGCAATATCAGGCGGCAATGCCGGACCCACCTGTTCGGCAAGGCTTCTTGCAAATGCTTTAAAATCAAAACCTTCTATTGGCAATGTATGCTCCCCCTGTTAGTTTTTTGTTAGTGTCGAGTTTTCATCTCTCCAGTTTAATTCCGGTTGTATAGTGTGTTTCGCCTTTCCGCTTCGACCTTCGTCGAACCGTTACGGGCTCCACCTCGGCTTAGGCTTTTCGGACTCTCACTTCTGAAAGCCATCCAATTTTTCACACAAGCTAACTTTTTTCTATCCAGCTTTTTACATGTTCCGCAACATCCTCATCATCAAGTCCTTCCATTTCTGCAGCAAGATCAGAAAGTGTTGTGTTTAACTCGGGAATAGGTCTTGCGGCAGCCTGTTTTTGCTCAAGCATACCCTGAGCAAGCTGGGTCTGTTTTTCAATAAGCTCTGCCGCTTTAAGATTTACATCTCTAAGCTGTTTTTCCTGATCCATGGATTTTTCTCTGAGCATTTCGATTTCTTCTCTTTGACGTTCCTGAGCTTTTTTAACTCTGTCAGAGAGGAATTTTAATCCGACACCGAGGCCGATTAAAATCATTGCAATTGCTATCCACCACGGATTACCTGTGGAATCAGGTTTTGGCAGAGATTCCGGTTTATCCCCCGCAAGGAAAGGATCAACCGAGTCAGAAAATGCAATTTCTACATTTTCTGCTTTTGCTTTTGGCGAAGCTGCTCTTGCAATAAGCTCTTTTAACTCTTCCAGAGTCATATTGGCAGGAATAGAGCTTTCTTCTAATGTAACAGCAATAGAAATATCTTCTATAGTACCGGGTTTAACAAGCTCGCTGGTTTGTATTTTGGGTACTCCGTACTGTGTTTCTCTTGCTGTTCTTGAGTAGCTTCTGTTTTGTGCCGAATCGGCATTATTTGCGGGTAAGCCGTTTGGCAGGTATACACTTACCGCGCTTATACCTTTATTTGTATCTCTTGTCTGGTCTCCAAGACCTTCTGAGAAAGTTTGTTCCGTTAAAGAAGTTTTCTTTGTAGGATCAAAGTCTATGGCATCTTTTTGCATAGGTGCCTGTCTTAGGTATGTACTTACCGTAACGGCATAATTGCCTTTGCCTATTAATTTATCAAGCTGCGTCTTTACTTTTGCCTGCATGTACTGGTCGTTTTCCTCCAGTTTTGCAAGCATATCGTCATCCGCAGATGCAATGGAATCATATACATTACCGTTTGTATCCGTAATAGAAATATTTTCTGCCTCAAGTCCGTTTACGGAACCTAAAAGCAAGTTTCTTATTGCTTTGACTTTCATATTGTCAAGCTTATCGCCGCTTGGCATAACAAGTTGTACCGTAGCAGTAACAGGCTTTTCATCCTGCTCAAACATTACCTGCTCCGGTATAGAGATAAAAACAGAGGCATTTTCTATCGGCGGAATTTTTCTGATTAAGCGTGATAATTCACCGTTTATTGCACGGGTAAGCCTGATTCTTTTATCCTCTTTTGTGGAGGTAAAATCACCTTTATCAAATATTTCAAGACCTACATTCTGATCGACAAGCCCGCTTTTAACAATTGCAAGAAGCGCTCTGTCCCTTTGTGTCATAGTATATTTTTGCAAATAGAGAATTGATTTTTGTCCGTCAAGACGTCTTTCTGCAGTAATGCCTTCTCTTGCAAGAAGAGCCTGAATTTCTATAGCTTTACCGAGATTGTCCGTTGTAAGCAAATCCAGCGGTTTATCAATAACTTTTTCTTTTACTGCTTTCGGGGCACCGGAATTATTAGAAGACACAACAAGACCCACTGTTATAAACAGTGCGATAACGACTACGAGTCCCCCTATTATCCCATATAGTAATGGCTTATTTTCGAGTATTTTTTGAAAATCCATTTAAAGTTTTTCCTGCCTCGTTAATTACGATTATACTATCAATTACGGTATAAGTTAACCGCCTGTGAAAGATTTCACGCAAAAAATCATCAATATGGATGAGATTTTTGTCTCCTCTATATTAATGATTTTTTCATAAAAGTCATGAAAATTATTTTATTTTTGGCAAAACCCAGTTTACTATATCAGATGACATTGACGGATTTGCTTTTAGCATAAGCATCCCCATACCGCCTGCCGGATATGTTTTTATTACAAAACTCCCCTGTGCAAATTTTTTCAAAAAATTAGTTTCTTTATATGAATAATTGTCTCTTACACTCACCATAGACAGTATCGGAATTTTACCGAGGTTTGTCATAGCTATGGGAATATAAAGCCCTTTAAAATTCTGCGTAGGTGAAATTAAAGCCAGACATTTAGGTTTATTAACAAGTTTTTCAGCTGTTAATACAGCCGTATTTGCGCCAATATCCGCACCAACAATTGCATAGTTTACGGTCGAAATATTTTTATAGTTTGTTCCTATGTAACTAATAATTTCTGCTATGTCTTCAGGATATTTTGCAAAATTTTTCTCGGTATAATATTGCCACGAGCGTATTTTAAAATTCGAATCATACATACTTTGCCCGTGACCTCTTAGGTCAACAAGCAGCACTGCAGCTCCCGAATCCACAAATTGTTTTACAATCAGTCCCCAATAATCGCTTGAATATCCTATAGAATGCAGCATTATAACTATCGGGTATACCTTTTCTTTTTGTGCGGGATAAAACAGTTTTGATTTAATTACAAAATTGTCCCTGGTTTCGTAGGTAATTGTCATATACCCGACTTTATTTTTCTTTGCCGCAGCAAAACTTGCTGCCGGTACAAGCATAAGAATTGCTATTAAAAGTATTAAAAACTTTTTCATTCTAATTCTCTTCTGTGGGGAAAATATCAGATGTATTTCTGTCTTCTGTTATTGTTTTTCTGCCAGAAGACATTCCAGAGCGTTTACTAACTGAGGATCCCATTTTTCTTCGGATTCTTGTTTAATAATCGCAATGGATTCTTCTTCCGTTTTTGCATTTCTGTATGGACGGTCTTCTCTTAGTGCGCAATATGCATCCGCAATTGCTATGATTCTTGAACCGAGAGGAATACTGTAGCCTTTCAGACCTTCCGGTTCTCCTCGTCCGTCCCATCTTTCTTTATGATAGTGAATATACGGTATTACTTCCGAAAGGAAATTTATACTCATAAGAAGGCTTACACCTATATTAGGGTGGTTTTGAAGTGTTTCCCAATCTTCTTTGGAAAGCTTTTCTTTTTTGTTAAATAATTCTTCCGGTATTGTAATTTTTCCGATATTCTGTAAAAGACCTGCATAATATATCAAATCTTTTGTTTTTTCATTTAGTCCGAGGTATTCACATATTGTTTTGGACAAATCAGCAACATGCTGTGAGTGGTTGTTATGGAATTCACTTTTTGCGTCAACAGCTTTTGCAAGCATTTCGACAAAGTTCTGTTGTTCTTCTCCGAGATCGCCTATTACAGCAGTCAACTCCGCTCTGTAATGTTGCAATTCAGTGCTTGTCACATCAGGTTCTGACATTGCTTTTGATGTTTCATTCGTGAGTTTTTGCAGCATCATGGATATAGCAAAAAGTTTTGCTGTTACTTTTATAAGTTTTATAAATTCATCTGACAGTTCTCGCCCCTGTCTTGGTTCAATCATAATTAATCCGGCATTTTCCGTACCGTAATGCATAGGTACATGAATAAGATTCGGATCATCGCAATTAATCTCTTCATCAGGAGAAATAGACGACCCAACAAGCACAAGACCCGATTCTTCGTTTTCCATTCCAATGGCATATTCATTTGCAAGAAAAATATGGCATGCTTTTGCATCAATCATTTGCACAATGGTTTTGGCAATGGAATTGTATATTATATAGTCTTCTTTATTTGTAAACCCGAGAACACTGAGAGTATTATTTATAGAATAAATAGAAATGAGTTCTGCAAGCTGTTTTTTTAGACTTTCAGCTTTGTCCTTAATATCATGCTTTTTTATTTTTTGCGCAAGATCTTCGGATATTAAATGTTCTGTCAAAAAGTCACCGAGATTGAGTGCAAAAATTTCTTCCAGCGGATCATCGTCCAAAAACTCTGCACTTCTGGAAAAAACCGATACTCCTTCTTCTTTTTTATTCACATTCTCTTTTGTCATGTTTCATTCCTATTAACTTCCGTATTTTTATTATCGGCATATAAATCTTAAAACTTTATAGGAAAATCCAAAAGTTCATACTTTTGTTTATAAATCTTAATATTTTTGTCTAAGAAATTTCATATTGTCAACTGACTCCGACTATCGGAAGAACCTGTGCAATAAACAAGTACATTTTTTACCAACAAGTCCGGCACAGGCAACAAGTGCATGGGGTCACTTCCGCTATATCTATGCTTATGCGTCCTCGCTACCTCTCATAAATATGTCATCGGCATATTTATTTGGCAGAGTGTGTACTACTTCCACAAGGGAGTCGCCTCAGACGTTTTTTCCGTTTCTATACCCTATCCCCGCACGATATGCAGAAACAGAGTATAACATAGGAAGAACAGGACCTATCCATTTTAATCCGGAAACAAAACCTACTGATGCCACATCATCAAGATGCAGACTGACATCCAGCGCTTCGGGATGTCTTTCCGAATTTAAGTTTTTAAACATTTCTTTTATTGATTTTTTGTAGGATTTTTCTTTTTTATCAAAAATGGGATTTATTACATTTTTTCCGACAAAATTTGCAATTGCATTACCGGCAGCAAGCCCTACACCGAGAACTCCGGCCATCATTGCAGCAAATCTTGCTGTTTTTGACTTAACATTAAAAGCATTCATCGTAAGTGCCCCGAGACCTGCGCCCACATTACATAAAGCAATATTATTCAAATACTGATAAGTACCCTCTTTTATTTTGTCAGGAAACTGTTTTTTCCAGTCCTCTTTTGCAAGTTTATCACCGGCTACACCGCCTGCTATACCACCCAGCACAGGTATCAGCCCGAGCCATGACAATTTTAATAAATCGGCAAACGGAGCTTCGCTTTCCGCATCAGGTATAACTTTAGAGATAAGTTTTTCATCTTTCAGTTTTTCTTTAAATTCCTGCATAAGATATTTAACTTCATTAAATTTTAAAATCTTATCATCCTGAACTTTTTTAATAAGTTTCTTGGCTTTTTCACTGACAGGTTTAGAAATTGCATCTATAAGACCTTCGGTATCTTTTTCGGGCAGTTCAATAATCCCTTCAAAGAGCTGTTTTCCCTTGATTTTTAATCCTCTGGTCGCAATTAAAGCAGACGCAACGGTAAACCCAAGAACCGAAGCATTTTTTATTGCCTGATTTTTTCTTTTATCTTTTGGTGTTTGAAAAGTATCATAAATTCCATAACCGGCAGCTATACCCGTCAAAACAGGCGGCATGACATTGTACAATTTTTCTACAAGTGCAGTTTGATCAAGATATTTTCCAAAAACTTTAAGGTTATTTTTAATCGGTGTTACAGGCATTATAGGCATATTTTATCCCTTATTAATTACACAAAATAAATGCAAATGATTTGCATTTGCGTTTATATTAAATCACTTTAAAATATATAATCAACCCTTGTAAGGCTAATCATTTAATATATTGATAATATTTATTATGTAGCGGATTTTGTGCGGGCACGAAGCTGCCCATGTGAGCAAGGTTTATGGAATGGAGAAATTTTAGAATAAAATTTCGAAATGGAATACTAAACCTTGTGAACGCCAATAATCCAAGAGCGGATTTTCGGACGGACGACACGACCGACGGGAGATAGTCCGGATAGCGAGGATATTGAGCCGGCTTGTGCAAAGCACAAAAGGCGAAACTGTCCGAGCGTGAAGAAAATCCAAGACAGCAGATTTGCCTTCTTTTCTTAGCGAGCTGAGGCGAGCTAAAGAAAATGGCGTCACAGATATACATAGGATTTTTAAAGCTGTAAGGCTCTGTAAATAGTGACCGAACGGACACAGTCCGGTGAGCGAGGTACGAAGTGAGCGCAAGCGAAGCAATGCGAACGACAGTACCAAGCGTGAAGAAAATCCTGAACGGTTTTATTATACGCAATAAGCAGAGGATATTTACTTTTTCGTTCCGAAAAATCCGCCCTTGCGGGTAGGATTTTAAGTCACTCTAAAATAAAATATCTGCTCCCTATTTATTTATCAATTTTTTGAGAAAAGATTTTAGCAATAAATTGAATATTTAAAATACCTTTTGCGAAATGAATTACAAAATATTATTTGAATAACTGCAAACGAGGGGAGGTAGGTTTGGGCATACTTGCCCAACGCAACAAATGTCATTCTGAAGCATTAAATATGATTTTCTGCAAAAATATTGCTGTGTTCAGAATCTTACCAGTCTGATACACAAATCCAAAGCCGGTAAGATCCTGAGCTCGCTTTGCTCCTCAGGATGACAACTTCTTACATAATAAATATTATCAATACATGTTAAAATTATCTTATGATAGATTTTTTAAAATCAATTTACTATGAAATTCTTTCATATTTTGTACCCGAAAAAATAGAGTACGAAATTACCGGAGAATGCAAAAAGTGCGGAAAATGCTGCAATTATATGTACAGTTTTGACACTTATACCCCGAAAGAATTTAAGATAATGCAGTTTTTGTACCCTGCATACAAAAGATTTTATATAAAAGGTACAGATGATGAAGGAAATCTTATCTTTGCCTGCAAATATGTGACAAAAGAAGGACTCTGTTCCGTTTACGACAAACGTCTTGCTATGTGCAAACGATACCCTCTGCCAAAAATCAATTATCCTGCCGAATTGCACAAAGGATGCGGATATACAGTACATAAGAAAAAATTCAGCGACTATCTGAAAAAATAGTTACTGTTGATTATATCTGGCACACTGCTTTGTGACATAAGAGCACAGCTCTTTCGAGGGTTTTTCAAAAAGCTTTTTGCTCTTAGACATATTAGCCTGCTGTGTTTTTACAGGTTCCGGTGCTGTCCAGTTTTTGTATAACTTATATGAACCTGCAATTATTATAACAATAAGCAGTGCAACAACCCCGTACTCAATGGCAGACTGTGCAGATGAAGGCAAATCTTTCATAAAAAACTCCGTTTTTGTTTATCAATGAAAAAATTATACAACAAATCTTATTCAGACTTTAAATTGTCCAAAATTTTTCTTGCTCTTGCAGTATAGCTGTGGCTTTTTGTTACGTCTGCAAAGCCTATAATTGCGATTTTTTGCGCAATTTGAGGATTCTTCAAATAAAAAGAAGTCTTGTCCAGTAAATCATCTATATTTTTATAAACTTCCAATTCCTTTGAAACAATAAAGTTACGTTCCACATCCTCCATTGCATCGGTGAGCAAAAAGCCTCTTGATGCAAGCACCTCAAAAACACGATAGTTCATGCCGGACTTGCCCTGCAGCGTAATATTTATATTCACTGTCGTATTAAAATAGACATTTGCAAGTTCCTGTTCAGTTTTTAAAAAACCTCTGTATGCACTTTTATAGATATCTAGCTCCTTTTCATTAAGAAACTGCTTGTCTCTCATATCATCAAGACTCTGTAAAAAATGTTTTTCATAACAGAAAATATTTAACTTATCTTTGAATGTGCGTATAAGTGCGGCAAGAATTTTTTGCCTTTTCTCTGTAAGCGGACGACCAACAAAAGAAATATCATAGTGTTTTGCTTCTTGCGGACGGTAAGCCTTGTAATTGACTGCAAGAGGCAGATATGAACACCTTGGCAGTTTATCAACAAAATTCCTGTCCCACATATAAGAAACTGCGCCGATTTTCTTAAACTCTTCATAAAGATACGGCTTGTCTACAACGGCATATTTACCCTCTGGCTCATCCGCAAAATAATGTACAAGCTCATAGTTAGTTTTATTTTCAAGAATATATTGTGTTAACTCTTTATTATCACCAAATAAAAAACCATAATCATAACCGAATATTATATCCGGTTTAAAACGTTTTATATCATCTGTTTGAAGCTCGCGCAAATCTTTTTCCAGCACAAAGCAGCCGTTTGATTTAAACCCCTGCTTATATCCTTTCAGGATAAGAGTGCCGGCAATACTATTCGGTAACGTTATCAAAACTTTTTTCATAATTTTTATTTTATCGTGACAAATCCCATAAATCCAGATTACAAAAATTATTTAATATTAAATAAAAAGAACCGCTTTGAAAAATCAAAGCGGCTAATAAGTGTTCTTTTCCCCTGTTTAAAAAAACTTTTATTTTCATCCTGCCTGACAGGGACAAGCCGGATAAACTAAGCCTGAGCTTCTTCTTGCGCAGGAGCTTCTTCTGCCGGAGCTTCTGCTGCTTCAGATGCAGCCTGTGCAGCTTCTGCTTCTGCCTGAGCTTTTGCTTCTTTTTCTGCTTCCAATTTAGCAAGAGCTTTTTTAGAAAGTTTCTTTTCTGTTTTTTGTTTATAAATCAATTTGCCTTCATCATCACAGTTGTTGATGAGGTATTGAACAGTTTCAGAAGGTTTTGCACCTTTAGAAATCCAGTCCAAAGCAGTTGCTTTATCGAGTTTCATTTCTTTTGTTTTAGGATTATAGTGACCTAATTCACAGATAGGTTTACCTTCTCTTTTTTGTGAATCATTGATAACAACAATTCTGTATGTCGGGTTTTTCTTATAGCCCAATCTTTTTAATCTGATTTTAACCATACGGTATTATTCTCCTGTATTTTAGTTTTATCTTGTATAGCGCGTGTCTTCAGCCGTAAGACAATTTAGAAAGAGGATTAATCGCGCCGGACAAATGTCCTTTTCAATACTATAAAAACACAAGGAATATTAATAATCAAGTAAACAGGCCTTCTTTTGGAGAATAAATTTAAACTTTTGTAACGATGTATATATTATATGAAATTAGTATATATTTATTGTTTTTATTATATTGTAGTGATTTTGTATAAAGAGGTGTTTGTATCTATATGGGTTCATCTTTTTCAGAAAAACCTGATTATTTCAGACTTGAACTAATCTATAATAATGACACTGATACAATAAAAAACATTGACGATATTTTGCTTGCAATAAAATCCTGCCGCAGAAAAATAAAAATGAGGCTGGAATTTTTGGAAAAACAAAGTGTTAATACATCTGAAAATGATAAAGAGATCGCTGTTTTAATCAGACAAAATCAGTATCTCGAGGTTCTTTTAAACAAAGAAAAACATGAACTTGAGGACATATTTTTCCCGAACGGTAAAAGCAACTGCATCATTCCTGATGTTTTTCTCTGGTACAAAGAACCGGAAAGCTAGCTATAGCGTTTTTATTGCACAATAAAGTTCTTCTGTATTGTTAACCAGAATTTGTGCATTATTTTGAATCAAAAAATCAATATCCTTGTAACCCCATGTAACACTTATACAGGGGATTTTTGCGTTTTGGGCAGTTTGTATATCAACTTCCGAATCACCTACATATACCGTATTTTGGGCATTGAGTTCTTTTATAACTTCAAGAACGGTATCAGGTGAAGGCTTTTTATGTACGGACGGACTTTCGCCTATTGCTGTCAAAATTCTGCTGCCAAAGTATTTTTTACACAATTCTTTTACGGCAGAATCGTATTTATTTGAAACAACAGCGCATTTTATACCGTCAGTATTCAATTTGTCCAGGAGTTGTATCACTCCGTCATACGGTCTTGCGTCATCCTCCATTGTTTTGCTGTAGTGCTCTTTAAAAACAGCCAGACATTTTTCAAAATCAGGATTATCAGCCCCGCCGGGCAGGCTTCTTTCTATAAGTTTTTGCACACCGTTTCCGACAAAGTTTCTTACTTCCTGTATTGTTCTCTCTTTATATCCGCATTTTTTCAATGCATAGTTTGTACTTTTATATAAATTTTCGAGCGTATATAAAAGTGTACCGTCCAAATCAAAAATTACCGTATCAATCATAAATGCTCCACATCTTTTGTAATTTTAACATATTATGGTTGAGCGGATATATTCTTTTTGGATAAAAATTTTGTAATTAACTGAAGTCTGTTAAACACATTCATTTTTTTGTAAATTACAGTGAGTCTTTTTTTGACAGTTGCCTCACTATAACCCATCATCTCTGCTATTTCCACATTTTTTAAGCCGTTTACAACAAACTTTGCAATGGCTGTTTCTTCTTCTGTTAAGACCATTTATTTTTCCTCTCAATTTTCATATAGTCAACTGCCCCCGACAACTTATTGAACGGGTGCAATAAACAAGTACTATATTGGATATATAACCTGGGCACCCGTAACAAGGACGTGGGGTCACTTCCGTAAAATCTTAGACTCGGCGCCATTCGCACTTCGTGTACCTCTTCTACAAGTGAGGCCCCTCTCAGAGGGGTTATATTAAAAAAAACGGGTGTAGCGGTAAAAAGTTATTACACCCGCAGTCATGGTTTGAAGACCTTCCGGTCATCGGGAGTGTATGTATCGTAATTTTTTATTAAACAATTCGATTCAGCACGTTCACCATCTTAAAGGCAGGATATTTAGTCACCCCTTAACAAAGTCCCGCTTAACAAAGTCATTTATCGCAATATTGTTCCGGAAATTTTCACTCCGGTTCTTTTTAAAATCCCCTCAAATAAAAAATTTTTGCAAAAAACTTCTTCACTGCATCTGCTGTCTTTGCAGTTGCAAATTTTACAATAAGAACATATATTGTTTTCCGCAAGAAGCGATAACGCAATATCGAGCATGCCAAGAAGAGTTTTTGTATTGTATATATCTTTATTCAATTTTTGTAAGTATATATCTAAACCTCCTGTATAGCTTTAATATAAATAATAAACTTCTTTTAATTGCCTAAAAAAAATATTTGTGCTATCTTAAAAGAGAAGTATATATCTTGCCTGATCTCGGGGGTCAGGCTATTTTTTTAACCTTCTCTTTAAAATAAATATCTCAGTGGCAACAATTTTATTATACGCACATACTTTACAAATGTCAAGTAATATTTTATAATCGTAAATAACAAGCGGAAATATATAAGGTCATTAAGGGAGCAGATATGAAACTATATGAGGTTATAGAAGAACTCACAGGTATATTAAAAAAGAAAATCAGCTATACCGATATAGCAAAAGCAATGAATGTTACAAGACAATATGCAAATCAAATTAAAGACAAAGAGCTTACCTGCGAACAGCTAAACCGCATTAATGATTTTTTCGGCACAAATCTTGCAACTGCAAAGTACAATGCATTAAATACAAAAGATGATGAAGATTGTATCTCTATACCGGTAAGGGGAGAAGTATCGGCAAGTATGGGATACGGTGTTACTGTATATAATGAAAGCCAAACTGCCACATATTCAATAAGTAAACAGCTTGCAAGGGATCTGGGCGGAAATACTTGTCATTTGGAAATGATTTTTGCACAGGGGGACAGTATGATGCCGACAATAGAAGGCGGAGACAGCCTGCTTGTAGACCATTCCAAAAAAGAAATTTACGACGGAAAAATATACTGTGTGAGGATTGAAAACCAGCTTTATGCAAAAAGACTCCAAAAAATTCCGCCAAACACTGTTGTTGTTGTGTCAGACAATGCAAAATACAGGAGTTTTGAAATCGATCTTTCAAAATGTAGTGATTATGACTTTGAAGTTATAGGTGAAATCCGCTGGTGGGGGCGTGTGGCAAAATAATTTTGTTCAACCCAAACTTGTGTCTTCTAAAGCAAAAGCTATAAGCGCACAGGCGGTTTGGGTATACCCGTCCGTCTCTCAGGAATCATATAGCGGCATTGCAGGTGGGTATACCCGCCCAACTAAACAAAACCTGTCATTCTGAAGCATCGAATATGCTTTGCTGTAAAAATATTGCTGTGTTCAGAATCTTACACACTTGATGTGTTCTCAAAGAATTGGTAAGATTCTGAGCTCGCTTTGCCCTCAGGATGACACAGTTCCGTCATTCTGAGGCTTTAGCCGAAGAATCTATTGTGCAAAGCTCCTTCGGTCACTTTGTTCCCTCAGAATGACAGTGATTTGCCATTCTGAAGTCTGCAGGTTGGGCATACCTGCCCAACGCCAAAAAGAAAATTTTTCATGTGCTTATATAAGTTTCCAGAAAATGTAAACGAGATATATTAAATAAAATATACCGCAGGTTACAAGTATGTGTGCGCTGAAGTGTCTGTCACGATACAGATTTATAAACAAAAGCACTGTCGAACAATAAACAAGTATGATATTTATCAGGGATTCCATCCCGAATACCCACGGTGTAAGCAAAATACCTATTGCCGTAGGAATACAGCTTTGAAACACCATTGCTCCGGTGATATTGCCAAGAGCAAGTGTATCTTTTTTCTGGCTTACCCATAAAACACTATTAAATTTCTCGGGAAGCTCAGTTGCAATAGGAGCAAGGATAAGACTGAGAACAAGAGGATTGATACTGAATAAATCCGCAAAAAATGTTATCTGTCCCACAAACAAATGTGCAAAATAAATCAATGCGCCTATTGATACTACAACCTGCAGCCATACAAGAAACGTATTATACTTCTTAAAAATCCTTTCAAATAAAAGCTCTTCTATATCAGCGCTTTCTCCGCACTGGGAATGAGAGCAGTTAAGAGTTTTAAACACATATACAACGTAGTAAATAAAAAGACCTGCTGCACATGCATATTTTATTGCCGGAATATGAATAAATCCCGCTGCAATAGCAAGCGTATAGCTGAAAAAGAAGAATTTTAAGTCTCTAAACATTACAACATAATTTGCATTCATCTTACGTTCACGTTTACCCATAGCCCAGAAAATTACAACAGCGACCCCAGTCACAAACATTGCAAGTGTAGAAAGCAAAAACGGAGCGCCCAAAATTGCGCCTATACCTATCTCCTTACCCACATTAACATCGGTATGTGCAAGATAAGCACCCAAAATCGCAACCAGAGGAACTATTGTCTCGGGCAATGCCGTGCCGACAGCAGCCAGTATACTGCCGACAGCACCTTCATTAAGATTATAAATTTTGCCCAGATGCTCGACTGCATTTGTAAACACAACACAGCATCCGACAATTAAAAATAAGTTCAATAAAGTTAAAAAACCGTGAAATATAGCGTCCATTATTTACTTTCCATATCTTTACAAATGTATATCAGATTTTATATTATAATATCTCTATGGATTGCAAATCATTTAAAGAAACGATAGAAAAAGCAAAGAATATTATAATAATTTCTCATGTCAATCCTGACGGAGATACTCTGGGAACAATGTGTGCATTGTACAGGATATTAAAAAACAATTTCAATATCCTGCCGGATATGGTATACAACGGCATAATTCCTGAAATTTATCAATTTTTGCCATCTATAAATGAGGCAAAAAAACCATCTGATGTTAAAGAAAAGATTTACGACATTGCAATAGCGGTTGATATTGCAGCAAAAGACAGAATGGGTGATTCGCTCCCGATTTTTGAAAAAGCCGATATCAGAATCAATATTGACCACCATAAAACAAACAACGGCTACGGTGATATCAATTTTGTAAACGGCAGCGCCTGCTGTGCCGGAGAAGTTTTGTTTGATATAATAGAACAACTGGGTATAAACATTGACAAAGATACAGCAGCCGGATTGTATACAGCCTTTTTAACCGATACGGGCGGTTTTAGATATGAAAATACAGGAGCCCAAACTCTTCAAAAATCAGCTAAACTTATTGAGTGCGGGGCAAATCCTGCTGAAATCTCAAGATATTGTTATGAATCAAAGCCCAGAAATATGGTGCTTTTGCACGCTCATTGCATGGTTAATGCAAAATTTGAAAACAACAATAAAATTGCTTATGTATTAATCACAAATAAAGATATGGAAAAATTCCACGCTAAAAATGATTATACGGAAGGTATAGTGGAAGAACTGAGAAGAATGGCAACAACAGAAGTTTCTTTTGTATTAAAAGAAGTTGATGAAAACACAACCAAAGCCAGCCTGAGAAGCAAAACAATTGATGTAAGCAATATTGCAGGTATATTTGGCGGAGGCGGACATACATTTGCAGCCGGATGCACAATAAGAAAGCCTGTAGATATAGCCTGCAGCAAACTGCTTGAAGAAATAAAAAAAGTTTTGAAATAGTAATTTTATGAAAATATTAGACTCTACTTTTACATATTTAAAAAATCTTATTAACCGTATTATCATTGACGATTTTCTCGGTATGGCAGCAGAAATGGGATTCTGGTTTGCAATAGGAATATTCCCGTTTATGCTGTTTATGATGTCATTTTTTACAATGCTCGGTAAAAAATCACTTTTTATGCCTATTATGCATTTTTTAGATTCCGTTGCGCCGACTGATTCCGTCAACTTAATCAAAGAAGTTTTAAACGAAGTTATTATATTTGAACATGGCGGATTAATGGCTGTGTTTGGTTTTTGTGTAACTGTTTTTCTCTCCTCAAATGCGATTTTTTGTATCATAAAAGGAATGAACAGAGCCCTTGGAATAGAAGAACACAGAAACCTTCTTGTTACACGTTTTATTTCTGTTTTAATGGTGTTTGTAAACATATTTTTCATGTTTATAACGGTAAACCTTATAATCTTTGGTAAAGTAATTCTTCAATTTGCGCTAAACTTTATTAACTTTTCCAATGCAACAATCATTATCTTCTTAATCGGAAGATGGTTTGTTTCATTTATTGCACTATACGTAACCGCATATCTAAACTACTTTCTTCTGCCTGCATGGCAGGGTTCGGATAAATTAAAAAGCAAAAGTTCACTGCCCGGTACACTCTTTTTCAGCCTGTGCTGGATGTTCGGTTCGTGGTGTTTTTCTATATACATAAACAATCTTCACACATACAACAGGGTTTACGGTTCAATCGGTGCATTTGTAATGCTTATGGTATGGCTCTACTATACTTCACTGATTTTGCTAGTGGGCGGAGAGATAAACTCTCAAGCATACAAACGATTTAAAGAAAAAGAGGACAATATCGCATAAAAAAACGGAGATAATCTCCGTTTTTTTATTATTAAATTAATTTTATCTAATTTCCCGGTGCGAGAATTATTACAAGGTTTCTGCCTTCCATTGCCGGTTTTCTCTCTACGTTAATCGGTTCATTTTCGAGATCTGCAAGAAATCTGTTAGCCAAATCAAAAGCAAGCTCTGAATGCTGCATCTCACGGCCTCTGAGCATAATCACAATTTTTACCTTGTCACCTTGAGAAATGAATTTTTTAATATTTTTAATTCTTACATTATAATCATGAACATCTATTTTATATCTGATTTTAATTTCTTTTACTTCTACGGTATGCTGTTTTTTCTTGGCTTCTTTAGCCTTTTTTTCCATTTCATATTTATACTTGCCGTAGTTCATTATCTTAGCAACCGGCGGCTCTTGATTGGGAGAAACTACAACCAAATCCAAATCTTTTTCATCAGCCATTCTCTGAGCTTCAGCCGTTGATATTACTCCAAAATTTTCGCCTTCGCTGCCTATAAGCCTTACTTCTTTACATCTGATATTTCTGTTAATTAAAGCTGCATCCTTACCGCCTGAAAAACCTTTGCTAATAATTATTCTCCTTTATTTCGCTATTATTCAACTATCTATTGTAGTGTGCTAAACAGGAAAATGTCAACAAACATACGCAGTATAGACTATGTATACCTTGATATATTCTTAATTTAATCTTTCAGATGTTTAAAGTGTTTGTACAAATACGCAATGCCAAGCACAAAACATACAGCCACAATAGCGACATCAAACTTGTGCCATATATGCTTAAAAGCTTCCATATTCTGACCCATTTTTACACCTACATAGACAAGGAAATAACTCCAGATTAAAGAGCCTAAAAAAGTAAACGTAAAAAAGAATCTTTTTTTTGCTCTCAAAATACCGGCAGGAAGTGAAATAAAAGTCCTTATCACGGGCAGCATCCTGCATATAAAAAATGCCCAGTCTCCGTATTTTTCCACCCATTTGTCCGCTTCTTCAAGATCTTTTTTGCTTACAAGAAACCATTTTCCGTATTTTTCTACAAATGTTCTGCCGCCGAAATATCCGAGATAATATGAAGGAACGGAACCTATTACACAGCCGAAAGCACCTGCCCACGCTGCAACATGGAAATTAAATACACCTTTTGAAACCAGATAGCCCGCAAAAGGAAGTATCGCTTCGCTCGGCAGAGGAATGTTGCAAGACTCTATCGCCATCAAAAGGCTTATTCCTAACGGTCCCATTGCAGTAATAACGTGTTCGATAAAAGCTATTAAATGTCCTAAAATTGTATCAAGCATATTCTATCCTCATTCACTCCGGTTATAAAAATAAATACTAATTAAATTTTGTTTGTGCAGCCTGTATGCCTTGAGCCAGATAGACTTCTATTGAGTCTTTTATTTTAGAGAGTTCAGGTTTTAGTATATCAAGCTGCTCCTGTGTAAAATTTTGAAGCACATAGACTTCTGACGGAACATTCGGCTGCGGACCGATTCCCACCTTCAGACGGTCAAAATTATTATTTCCGCCCAGAACCTGTATAATGGATTTTATTCCGTTATGTCCTCCGTCAGAACCTTTTGCACGGTAACGTATTGTACCGGCAGGCAGCGCTATATCATCATAAACAACAAGTACATCTTCCCTTTGTATCTTAAAAAAATTCATAACAGCTATCAAAGACTGTCCGGAAAGATTCATAAAAGTATGCGGCTTTAAAAATATTACGCTTTCTCCGTTAACGATTGTTTTTGATATTTCCCCGTTGAATTTAGATTCGAATTTAAAATCAAAATTCCATTGATAGCTCAAGTAGTCCAACACCATAAAACCCGCATTATGGCGTGTAAATTTATATTTATCTCCCGGATTGCCCAAACCTGTAATCAGTTTCATTTTTTACTTTCTATCAAAATTATCTTTTAAGTTTATCAAAAAATAAGATTACTCCAAGCGTTACGTCCTTTTAACCAATAACAAAAAGTTAAAAACCGTTTATCAATATAATGTGAGTTTAAATTAAAAACACAATTTTTAAAACTTTTCCAAATATTTAATATTTTAGGGACGGAGGAGACTAATGTCAACCAAAAGCAAAGCCATAGTCAATTTAAAAAGCAGTGAAAAGGTTGCAAATTTTTTAGAGTCTAATCATCTTCACAAAAAAGATTTTGCAGAAATGATAGGTGTAACATTGTCTTATGTTTACAATTTAATAGATAATGCTATTCCGTTTTCCACAAGAGGGATTACTCTTGAAAGAATTGCCGCCGTTATGGACATTGAGCCGGAAGAATTTGTGGAATACAAAATTCCTCAGGAACCGATTATGCTTGATGAATCTATAGAATTTTTAAGAGAGAAACAAAAAGACAAAGGTATTTCAACAGTACAGCTTTTAAAAAGTTTTCCGAGAAAAAAACGTGTTGAAATCGTCGATATCTTAAGAGGCGCAAGACCTATCCCTCTGGACTGGAAAGAGTTAACGCTTATAGCGCAGGTGCTGGATATCAGTAAAGAAGAAATCTATCCCTACTGGGAAGAAAGAGCACGGAGACTTTTCCAGACAGCCGGAATGAACCTGCAGACAAATCAGGGTCTTGTTGATGCAATGTTTGACTGTGCAAGAAATTATGTGGACAGCGTAAGATAAGCGGATTATTGTCGTTCATAAGGTTTAGACTGCAGTTTTGGCATACCTGCCCAACGCATATATCACCTCATTCTTAAAGTTGTAGGTTGGGCATACTTGCCCAACGCAATAAGTCTCAGGACGATAAATGAATGTCATTCTGAACACTCTGCCGAACAAAACGATTAAGTATCGTTTTGTGAGAGGGTGAAGAATCTAAATGTCATTCTGAAGTATCAAACATGCTTTGCTGCAAAAAGATTGCTATGTTCAGAATCTTACAAACTTGATGCATTATCAAAAAACCGGTAAGATCCTGAGCTCGCTTCGCTCCTCAGGATGACAGATAATAAACAGATTCTTCGGCTAAAGCCTCAGAATGACTGTAATTGGTTATTCTGAGCACTCTGCCGAACAAAACGATTAAGTATCGTTTTGTGAGAGGGAGAAGAATCTAAATGTCATTCTGAAGTATCAAACATGCTTTGCCGCAAAAAATATTACTGTGTTCAGAATCTTACAAACTTGATGTGTTATCAAAGAATCGGTAAGATCCTGAGCTCGCTTCGCTCCTCAGGATGACAGATAATCGTCATTCTAAGTAATGTAGGTTGGGCATACCTGCCCAACGCATATATCTTTTGCTCATCCGGTCACTATTTACAGACCCTTACAGCTTTAAAAATCCTATGTATATCCGTGACGCCATTTTCTTTAGCTCGCCTCAGCTCGCTAAGAAAAGAAGGCAAATCCGCTGTCTTGGATTATTGGCGTTCTCAAGGTTTTGTATTCCATTTCGAAATTTTATTCTAAAATTTCTCCGTTCCAACAACCTTGTTCACATGGCTGTTCGCTCACTTCGTTCGACTCCACAGCCGCACAAAATCCGCTATTTCCCTATACAAAAATGTTCAAAAATATTTTCAAGGATTTCATCGGTGATAACCTCACCGGTGATTTCGTCTAATGCAATCAAAGCAGCCTTTATATCTATAGAAATTAAATCCTGCAATTCTCCGTTATTCGCTGCGATGAATGCATTATTTAAGGCAGCTCTGGCCTGTTTAAGGCACTCTTCCTGCCTTTGATTAGTTACAAATTCCGTATTCATGGAATCTTTATCAATTACTGCTTCTTTAATCTTTTCTTTTAATTCTTCTATGTTATACCCCGTTTTTGATGAAATATTTATGGCCTCCGGATTAGGAACCTCTGCAATATCAGCCTTTGTAGCAATTTTTATGTGCGGCTTGTCCTGAATCAATTCATAAATCAAAGCGTCATTTTCATCAAAACCCTTGCTCCAATCAAACAAAAACAGTATTAAATCGGCATTTTCAACACAGTTTTTTGTATATTCAATTCCTATTGCTTCGACCTTATCAACATCTTTGCTGTCTCTGATACCTGCAGTATCAATAAGTGTAACAGGTATCCCGTCTATATCAACGGATTCTTGTATAACATCTCTTGTTGTGCCGGGGATTTCCGTGACAATTGCCCTTTCAAGATTCAGTAATGCATTAAACAAAGAAGATTTACCGGCATTCGGGCATCCTGCGATTGCAATTTTTATTCCCTGACGCATGATATTTGAGGCATTTGCATTTTTTAAAATTCTGTCTATATTGTCAATATTTTTTCTGCATTCTTCCTCTAAATATGAATACTCTGGTTCTCTTACATCCTCCGGAAAATCCACTGCAGCAATTATACGTGAATACAAAGTAAATAAAGAAGATTTTATATTCTTAATTTGCTGCGCAAGCACACCGGACAGATTATTTGCACTTTTTTGCGCAAAGTCAGTCGTTTTTGCATGGATAATATCCAAGACAGCCTCTGCCTGAGATAAGTCCATTTTTTTATTTAAAAACGCACGTTTTGTAAATTCTCCTTTTTGTGCAAGTCTTGCTCCGTTTTGCAAAGTCAAATCAAGGATTTTTTTTACAACTTTAGGACCGCCGTGGCACTGGATTTCTATTACATCTTCGCCGGTATAGCTGTTTGGCGATTTAAACGGGAGAACTATAACCTCATCTATTTTTTTATCATTGTCCAATATCCATCCGTGGTGTATCTTTCCGGCGTTAAAATGTTTGTTGCAGTCTATGGTCAAAGAAAACATTTTTTCCGTAATTTCAAAAGCTCTTTCTCCGGAGATACGAATAATCCCGACACCGCCGGTTCCAAGCGGTGTAGCTATAGCAGCTATTGTTTCAAACTCATAGTTTATATTCATATCCTGATAGTAGTATTAACAGAGAGCGTTTTCAATGAATATATATATTTGTAAACAATTTTCATCCTGACCGGCAAATTTATTTATGAACGGTTTTAAAATAAAAGGAAATTAAAGGAGAGTATATGTTTATAAATTCAATCGGATTTTATCCGTTTAAAAAAGTAAATGCAAAAAATACCGGCTTGCATAATCAAAATGGCAATGTATATGCAACAAAGCCTATGCCGTATGATACAGTTTCTTTCGGTAAAGTAAGTACTGTTAAAAATAAAAAATCTCATGAAGTTTTTGACAATTATAAACCTGAAATAAAGGATTTTGGCGATTATAAAATTCCCGTACACAATAAAGAAATAGCTAAAAGATTAGAAAATATATACTATACAGAAACATTTGACAAGCTTTTTGACTATGCTGCAGAAAAAGGAGTTTTTGATATTAATATTGATCCAAAAACAAAATTTGTGCAGACAAGTGCAATACAAGACGGTGAAAATCCTCTTATGTCAAAACTTGTATGGGTAACTGACAGCTGCAATTTTATGCCGCTTTTAAAATATTCTAATCCGGAAATATGCGTACCGTTGATGGAAAATTTATCCAAATATTATGCAAAACAGCAAAGAGCCTTTGACAGGATTATAAATGACCCGTTGCAGTTTGAACTTAACCATGATTGGGCAAACACAGCAAAAAACGGTGTAGGGCACGTATTTAACCCGCAAAACAATATAACTCACAAATGGTATGCAAGAACACGTTTGGACTCAATGGGATTATATCTGCAGTCTATGTGTGACATGATAACGGACGGAATTGAAGGTTTTGAGGATTACGGATACAAAAGTGCTGATGAAATATCCGATAAAGCCATTCAATCTATGGCAAACGCAACTGCATACCTGACAAAAATTATATATCCTTATGCAAAAGATACAGGAGCCTGGGAAGAAAAAACATTTAATTCAACGGCATCAAGCGATGTTGCTATAATAAATGAAGCATTTAGAAAATTAATAAGTCTCATGTATCTTCCGACGGAAAATGAAGATATCTTAAAAGTCAGGGAAAGACTTTTAAATGCTAAACACGGTGAAATTTTTAAAGACGAAAAGGTCTTAAAAGATATGCTCAAATTGGGAGAATACAGAATCAGAACAAACAGCTCCTGGGAATTTCCTACAGAAAGACGCTATGACGGGGCAATGAGTTTTATATTTACAACAGAAAAACTCGATGATGATCCTGTAAAAAATGCAAAAAAAGTATTTGCAAGACTCAAAAAATTTGAAACACCTACAACAAGATCAAAAGAAATAGTGAGAGATAACGGTATTTTGAGATATACGGGAGACACTTATCTTTATATGAACTCTGATATAGATTATGAAAAACCTCTGCACAATCCGTCTCCGAAAAAATTTCCGCCCAAAACCGAAGCACAATGGTTTATGGTGAGTGATCTTTCAAGAGCATACGGCAAAATTGCACAGAGCTTGTTTGATAAGATTGACAAAGACGGCTATAGTGATGATGAAACCCGCAAACTCTTGGACTATGCACTGAAAAAAGAAACAGAATATATAAACAGAGCCTATGCAAGAATAACGGGTGAAGACACATATAAAGCAAACGGAAAGAAATGTCCTCCGTTTAAGGTTCCGGAAGCATATCAGGCAGTTACCGATACAAAGGACAAAATAAAGTTTGTACCGGGTACACATACGCCTTTAACCTGGGCACAGGTGTCTTTGTTTGATGCATCTAATCTTTATCGTTCAAACGTACAAAGATACGAGTACCTGCATCCGTATAAAAGCTGTGTGGGAACACGCTGCTAAATACGGATAAACCCTTTATTTAAAAGAGAATACCGGTTAAATATTAAGAAACATTACAAAATAATTGTCTTGTTTGATTCAAAAAGGCAATTATTTCTTTTGTAAATACTTTATATATATACGAGAGATAAAAAGAGAATTAAAGAAAGAAAAGATTTTTTAACACATATACTACATACACTGACCTACCACACTAACCTACACTTACTTACTACACACACGAG